>DASZZD010000073.1:0-17332 GCA_035545015.1 Phycisphaerae bacterium | reverse complement strand
AATCGCGCCACTTCTTCCCGCCGCAACAACATTCCCAGATCACAACTTTCGTGTCTTTCGTGCCTTTCGTGGCCAATTTACGTCGTCGTCGGCGGGGGAGGCGTCGTCGTCCCTCCGTGCACTCCGTGTGCTCCGTGGTTTCTTGGTTGCAGCTTCGCAGCGCTGTGGCCCTTCATCCCATCGCGCCTTCGTGCTGAAGTCGGAACGCTTTAATGGGGGTGCGATGGGTTCTATAATTCAGGCATGAATATCACCCTCAACGGTCAACCCTTTGAAATTCCCGAGCACGCGACGGTCGCCTCGCTGGTCCAGATGCGCCAGCAGTCCGGACATCTGAAAACGCCCGCGTATGCGGTCGAGCGCAACAAGGAAGTGGTGTTCCGCCAGGAACATTCGCGGACGCGCCTCGCGCCGGGGGATACGGTCGAAATTGTCGTGATGGTCGGCGGCGGGTGAGTCGCACCCCCGCCCCCCTGCCGTTTCACGCCATCTTCCCACCGTTGCCACCCTTTTTTTGCAGGCTGATTCATGACCACGACGCTTTCCGCACCCGCGCAGGATTCCGCCCTCAACGCTCAAGACACGCTTCCCCCGCTGAAGATCGGGCCCTGCACGCTCGCATCGCGGCTGATCGTGGGCACGGGGAAGTACACGTCGCTGGAGCTGATGCGGCAATGCCACGACCTGTCGGGCGCCGATTGCGTGACCGTCGCCGTGCGCCGCGAGCGCATTTTCGACAAGCACTCGGGACGCAACATTCTGGAATTCATCGATCCCGCACGCTACACGCTCCTGCCCAACACCGCGGGATGCTTCACCGCGGACGATGCGGTGCGCGTGGCGCGGCTTGGACGGGAACTCCTCCGGCACTCCGACTATCAGGGCGCGGACTGGGTCAAGCTCGAAGTGCTCGGCGACGCCAAAACCCTGCTGCCCGAGCCGGTCGGAACCCTCGACGCCACCCGGACGCTCGTGAAGGAAGGCTTCCACGTGCTCGTGTATTGCTCGGACGATGTCATGCTCTGCAAGCGGCTCAAGGAGGCCGGCGCCGCCGCGATCATGCCGGCCGGATCGCCCATCGGATCGGGCCAGGGCGTGCTGAATCCCAATGCGATCCGCATCATCCTGGAGGAATTGAAGGGACAGGATGCGGCGTTCCCGGTGATCGTGGATGCGGGCGTGGGGATCGCCTCCGATGTCGCCGCCGCCATGGAACTGGGCGTCGATGGCGTGCTGCTCAACACCGCGATCGCCGGCGCGAAGGAACCGGTGCGAATGGCCGTAGCGATGCGGCATGCATGGCAGGCAGGTTGGCATGCGGCGCGGGCGGGACGCATTCCACGAAAGTTATATGCCACGGCGAGCAGCCCGTGGGAGGGACGCATCAACGGGTGAGTGAACCGGGCGCGGGTTGCGGTGCATGCCGAGCGGGGCGGCGGCGTTACATGTGCATGGAGGTGCGGCATGAAACGTTTGAGCCGGCGGATGATGCTTAAGACTGTGGGTGCGGGCGCGGCGCTGGTCGCGGCTTCGCCCTGGACGCGCTTGCTCAAGGCCGAGCCCGCGAGCGCGGCCGCCGGGAAGCGGATTTTGTTTTTCACCCGATCGCAGGATTTTCCGCACGCCGCGGTGACGCCGGCCAGGGGTGAGACGCTGGGCTTCGGCGAGAAGCTCTTGAAAATGTGGGGCGAACAGGCGGGATATGCCGTCGACATCAGCAAAGACGGAACGATTTTCACGCCCGAGCGGATCGCGGCGACCGATGTGTTCGTGTTTTACACCACCGGCGACCTGACGCAACCGGCGGGCACCCGGTTCAAGGGATCCGACACCACGCCCGCCATGACACCGGAGGCCAAGGCGGCGCTGTTGAAAGCCATCGCCGACGGCAAGGGATTCGTGGGGATTCACTCCGCCACGGACACCTTTCACAGCAAGACGCACGATCGCGTGGTGCGCTCGGCGAGCGGAAACGAAGTCGATCCCTACATTGCAATGCTCGGCGGCGAGTTCCTGGGTCACGGATCCCAGCAGATGGCGGATATCCGCGTGGTGGACGGGGGCGCTCCGCTGGCGAGCGATTTGAAGAATTTTCAGATGAACGAGGAGTGGTATTCGCTGGTGAACCTGGCGCCCGACCTCCATGTGATCCTGGTGCAGGAGACGGGGAGCATGAAGAAAAACGCGGCGGGGAAACGGGAGTGGCAGTATCAGCGGGCGCCCTATCCGGAAACGTGGGCGCGCCAGCACGCCAGGGGACGCGTCTTTTACACCTCGATGGGCCATCGCCAGGATGTGTGGGAAAGCGACATTTTCCAGAAGGTGCTGATGGGCGGAATCGCCTGGGCGGCGGGGAATGGGCCGGCCGTTCAGGGAAATCTTGCCGAGGCCTGTCCGGGGCTCGAGCAGCGCTCGCCCACCTCGGCTCCCTCGCCAAGGTGAGGCGCGTGGGGTACAGTGGCTCGCCCCCGGGGCAACCGCAGACACGCCGCGGCCGTGAGAGCGGGGATCGTGAGAAGGCGGCTGCTCGTGACATACGCACGCATTTGTAGCGAATGTCTTGCGGGACCGGCGCGCCTATTATTCTGTCCACGAGCGAAACGAGAGAATGGTCATGATGGGTTCCTTTATCGCGCAGCGGGCGCTGGAGATTGACGCCTCGGGCATTCGCAAGGTCTTTGACCTGGCCGCGAAGTTGAAGGACCCGATCAATCTCTCGATCGGCCAGCCCGATTTTGATGTCCCCGAGCCCCTGAAACAGCGGGCCATCGAGGCGATTCGCGCAGGAAAGAACCGCTACACGCCGACGCAGGGCGTCGCAGCTTTGATCGACCGGGTGAAGGCAACCGTGGCGCGCGACACCGGATGGAACGATCCCGCCGCGCTGATTCTCTCGGGCACGTCCGCGGGTTTGATGCTCGCCATGTTCGCGACGCTCAATCCCGGCGATGAGGTGCTGTTTCTCGATCCCTACTTCGTCATGTACAAACATCTGCCCAAAATGTGCGGCGCGGTGCCCGTGGCCGTCGATTCCTATCCCGATTTCCGGTTCCATGCCCAGCGCGTCGAGGCCGCCGTCACCCCCCGCACGAAGATGCTCATCATCTGCTCGCCGAACAATCCCACCGGCATCGCGCTCTCGCCGGCGGAACTCGAGGCGGCGGCCGCCATCGCCAGGAAGCACCACCTGCTGGTCATCAGCGACGAAATCTACGACGCCTTTTGTTACCAGCAGCACCACTCCATCGCCAGGCTCCTGCCCGAACAGTGCATCCTCCTCAAGGGATACTCCAAGACCTATGGCATGACCGGCTGGCGCCTGGGCTATGCGGCCGCCAGTGGCGAAGCCCGGGCCGTGATCGAGCAGATGACCAAGCTCCAGCAGTACACCTTCGTCTGCGCGCCCTCCATGGTGCAGTACGCCGCGCTGGACACGGTCGCTGGCGATACGACGGGGCATGGCGGGGGCGGGGGAGTCGACATGGGGCCCTACATCGAGGCCTACCGGCGGAAACGCGACCGGGTGGTGGCGGGGCTGGGAGAATTTTTTGAAATCAGCCAGCCCGGCGGCGCTTTTTACGTCTTTCCGAAAATCCCCTCCAAACCCGGCCAGCCCGCCATTTCCGCCACCGAGTTCGTCGCCCGCGCCATCGAGAAAAATGTCCTAATTATCCCGGGCAACGTGTTTTCCGCGCGCGATACCCACTTCCGCCTCAGCTATGCCACCGCCGACGCAAAATTGGACCAGGGAATTTCCATTTTGCGGGAACTCGGAGCCGCACTCATCCGTTAATAGACGGGTGCCCCCCATAGCGCCCCCTCAGGCCCAACCAACACTCCACGTTTATCGGACCTCTCCGACGGAGGGCCGCGGAGCGGTAGTGGGGGGGGGCGGGAGCGGGGAGTGGGGAGGGGGGGGGTCGAGGCACGCACCGAGCGTGCTTGGCGTACGTTCAGGGACGAACGTCTGGAGAAGTTGCGCAAAAGGAACCGTCGCTCATGTCGACCCTGGACAAAGCCCTCTGCCGCCGCGTCGCCGTCGTCTCCCGCCGGCACAAACTCCGCCACGAACGGAAACTCCAGATCCGCCAACTCCTGCGCGTCACTGTCAGGCACGGCCACGAGAAGCCGCGCGCCTGATCCCCCCCCCCGTCGCCATCAGGCGGGTCCAGGGGAATCACCCCGACTCGAAAGCCCCCAGCACCGCAACCACCGCCGCGCCGATTTTCTGCACGTTGTAGCCCCCCTCCTGAACGAACGCCGTCGGAACCCCCGCGCTCGCCAGCCGTCGGCCGAGCGTCCCGAAGTCATCGAGCCCGAGCCGAAAATCCCCGACGCCGTCGAACGCCGCCGTATCGACGCCCAGCGACACGAGCAGAACCTCCGGCTCGAACCGCCCGATGCGCTCGAGGGCGCGCTCGACGGTGTCCAGCCACCGTGATGCATCGCATCCGCGCGGCAGCGGGAAATTCACGTTGTATCCTTCCCCGGCGCCTTCCCCGATCTCCTCGGCATGTCCCCAGAAATAAGGATACTGCGTGTCCGGCTCCGCGTGCAGCGAAACAAACAGCACGTCAGGCCGCGCGTAGAAAATATCCTGCGTCCCGTTGCCATGGTGATAGTCGACATCGAAGATCGCGACCCGCGCCGCGCCCGCAAGGCGGAGATGCTCCGCCGCGATGGCGACGTTGTTGAGAAAACAGAATCCGCCGCAGTAATCGCGGCCCGCGTGATGGCCCGGCGGCCGGCACAGCGCATAGGCGGCGCGCCCCGGAGCATGCGCCGCCGCCGCCTCCCCGTACACCGCGCGGGCCGCCGCGCACGCGCACGTTGCCGATTCCAGTGCCGCCTGCCACGTGTCCGCCCCGATCGGCGCCGCCATGTCAAACGCATAAAAGCCGGCCTGCGCCGCGGGCTTCACCGGCCGGCGAACGCGCCCGCGAATCGCCGGCGGAACAAATGTGTCCGGCAGCACGTCGCACGCGCCGAATTCCCCCGTCCACAAATCGTAAATCGTGCGCAAGTAATCCAGGTACCCCCCGTCATGCGCCCCCCGAATCGCCGGCCACGAATCCACCGCCGGCAAAAAAGCCTGCTCCATCCCCGGCGCTTCCGCCAGCGCCCGCGCAATCGACACCGCCCGCCCGGGCACTTCCGGGCACGGACGCACGCAGCCGTCCGCCACGTACCACACCGGCGCGTGCGACGCATGATGCTCAGGATAAAACCACTTCATCGCCCGCTTTCCCGCTCAAAGGTCCGATCGGCCGTCGCCATTTTACCGCGGCGACGAGCACCCCCCTGCCAACCCCGCATGTCCCCGCCCGGCCCCGCTCACGCCGGATCGCGCAGCAGACGCGCCGCGTCCGCCGCCGACAGGAAATGGATCCACTGCGCCGCCTCCGGATCGTCCAGCGCCAGCACCGTCGCACGCGACGCCGTCGATCCCGCCAGCAAATCCTTGTAAGGATCGCCGCGCCGCAGGTTCACGATCACCCATTCCGCGCGGCTCGCCAGGCGATTCGGAAACGGCAGCGGCGTCTCCGCGCGTATCCCCTCGACATCCAGCACCGCCAGCCTCCGCAGCACCGCCGCCCGCGCACCGCGACCCATCAGCGGCGCCGGCGCCGCCGTGTCCGCGCCCGCAATCCCCAGACCCACCGCGAAATTCTCCAGAAATCCGTCGCACGCAATGGTCGCCGCCAGCTCGATCGCCCGCTCCACCTGCTCCCGCCCGCCCTCCATCTCCCGCCACGTCCGCGCGTTGAGCACCACGATAAGCTGCGGCGGCGCATTGGCCGTCAGCTCCCGCACCATCAGCTCGCCCGTGCGCGCTGTCGAACGCCAGTGAATCGCCCGGATGTTGTCCCCCGGCCGATACTCCCGCAGCCCGTAAAACTCGTCATTCCCCCCACGCCGGTTCGACGTCATCGTCCCCGATTCCACCGCCTCGCGATACGCCACCGCCACCTTCCGGTTCAACGTCCCCACCCGCGGATAAACCACCATCTGCCCCGCTGCCGGAATCTCCCGGTAACGCACCTGCAGGCCCAGCGGAAAAGAGCTGCGCAGCTCCACGCCCGAGAGCGTGAGCAATCCGCGGCGCGGCGCCACCAGGCGCGCGAAAGACTGCGCCGTGCTGCGCGCCGGAATGTGCACGAAAAACGCCGCCGGCGAAAACGTCCGGTCCAGCCCCGCCTCCGCCACATGCAGCGCGAACGTCGGCCACAGATACTTGCGGTTGGCCACACGGTACTCGATCTCCGCCGGTTCGCCCGCGATCGCGTGATCCGGAAGCGACCGCACCACCGCCAGCCCGCGCAGCCCCACCCACGTCAGCGCCATCGACACCACGATCATCCCCGCCAGCACCCCCAGAATGATGTACAGGATGTTGCTCGATGAGTTGATCGCCGACAGCAGCACGATCAGCATGATCGCCACGAACGCCACCCCCGCCGCCGTCACTTCATTGCCGCCGAATCGCATCATGCCTGAGGTCCTCGAAGGCGCGCCGAATTACACCGGCCCGGGAATCCGGCTGAGAATCTGCTCCAGCGCCCGCGTCGCCGTCGCCAGATCGCCATTGGCCATCGGATTCTTCGTGATCACCCGGTGCGCGCACACCGGCGCCACCATCGCCTTGATGTCGTCCGGCGTCACGTAATCGCGCCCCTCCACCAGCGCCAGCGCCTGCGACGCCTGCATCAGCGCCAGCGATCCTCGCGGCGAAATCCCCACGTGCAGCAGCTCCTCCTTCCGCGTCGCCTCCACGATATCCATCAGGTACTCCAGCAGCGACGCATCGATCTTCACCTGCGCCGCCTGACCCTGCAGCGACGTCACCTCATCGATCGACAACACCGCGTCCAGATGCTCCAGCTTGAATCGCCCCGGCTGCTGCTTCAGGATCTCCTTCTCCCGGTCCCGCTCCGGATACCCCAGCGACACCCGCAGCAGAAACCGATCGAGCTGATTCTCCGGCAGCAGGTACGTCCCCTCGAATTCAAACGGATTCTGCGTGGCGATCACCATGAACGGCGCCGGCAGCGTCATCGTGTTGCCGTCGATCGTCACCGAATAATCGTTCATCGCCTCCAGCAGCGACGATTGCGTCCGCGGCGTCGTCCGGTTGATCTCGTCCGCCAGAATGATGTTCGCGAATATCGGCCCCGCCTTGAAATCAAAACTCTTCGATTCCTGGTTGTACACCGACACCCCCAATATGTCCGACGGCAGCATGTCCGGCGTGAGCTGAATCCGATTGAAATTGCAGTTGATCGACCGCGCCAGCGAACGCGCCAACACCGTCTTGCCCACCCCCGGCACGTCCTCGATCAACACGTGCCCGCGCGCGATCAGCCCCACCAGCACCTGCGTCACCGCCGCTCTCTTTCCGAAAAACACCGATTCCATGTTTGCTCGGAGACGGGCGAGTGGCTGCATGCAAAAACGCTCCCGAAGTTGGCAAGTCGTGGGGTCGGCCAGTATAGAGCGACCGGATGACGCCGGATAGGGCCGGGGACGCGCCGGCAAAAACCGGGCGTGGCCATCTTTTGTGGCATCGGCGTCCCGCCGATGTTCGGCCCAGGGCCGATGCGCCCCGGGCGCGCGGATATTTATTCCGGACACAGCGGCCTCCAGGCCGCCATTGGCGGAGACGCCAATGCCACGATTGACTGCCTCAAAAAATGGCCGCACCCAAAAACCCGCGGCCCCCCTTGGCGTGCCCGTTTCCTCCCCCTCGATTCATTTGTTGGCATATTGCACCGCGCGCACCCCGCCGTACACCGTCAATTCAAACCACAACAACCCCCCGATGTGCGCCGCCGCCAGCGACCCCGCCAGCAAGCCCTGCTGCACGCGGAACGATGTGAAATGATGCTCGACATACGGCGTGAGGGCCTGCGCGGCCAGCAACTGCACCCCGCCAAGAACCACCCACGCCAGCATCAGCGGCGCCGCAAATGCCGTGACTTTCGACGACGTGCCCAGCGCCATCGGATTCCCGCGCATCCGCGAAAACGCCGCCACCCCGCACGTCTCGATCCCCACCATCATCAGCGCCATCAACGCCCAGATCACCCCCATCGCCGCCGCACCCCAGATCGTGCGCCATGAAAACTCCAGCCAGTCGATCAGATAAAACCCCGGCACGATCCACGCGGCCAGTAACCCCACCGCCAGCAGCGACCCCACCAGCCACCCATGCGCCGCTCGCTGCCCCGCCAGCGCCGGCGTCTGGTAAAACAGCCGCCGCGGAGACCCGATCAGCATGCGCAGTTGCCCCCCGACCGCCCGCAAAATCCCCAGGCTCCTCCGCCTCTCCCACGGCGTGCCCGGTCGCGTGTTTTCCCCCAGCGATTCGATCACCTGCCGACCGCACTCCGGACACCTCCCGCTCAGCGGTGCCATCGTCAGGTTGTATCCGCAAAAATCGCACAACGGATCGCGCGCCTGCGGCAAGTCCTCCGGCCGGCGATACTCCACCCCCGCCGCACGCACCAGCGCCATCAGATGCCACAGCGACAGCCCGCAAAACGCCGCCAGAATCGGCGACAGCACCGCCGTCTCATGCTGTTCGATCCGATGCTGATAAAACCAGATGCACATCCCCGTGTACATCGCACCCCAGATATGAACCGCACCCGTCCCCAGCAGCACCGCCCGCGCCACATGCCGCACGCACGCCCGATTCGCCCCAGGCCGCGCCACCAGCGGCAGCACCATGAAAAATACCACCAGCAGCGTCAGCCCCACCATCACCCACACCGCCAGCACCTCCGTAATCCGATCCGGAAGCGCCTGCGACATCCAGCTCTTCTCCAGGTCCCGCAAAACGTCCCCCCCCTTGAGCATCAATTCATCCCGCAAGGGAGGCGCGCTGCGCGAAGTTGGCGGCACGAACCACGCGTAAATCGCCGCCATCATCCCCAAAAACCACACCGCCCCGCACGCCAGATGCACGCACGCAACCGCAATCGCCCCAGGCAGATTCATCCCCACCCACCGCCGCCCCGCCCACCGCGGCGCCACAAATACCGCCACCGAACTCACCAATCCCACCGCCCAGCTTGTCCTCCCTCCCCCACGCTCCCCCGCCGTTCCCCGCCCCCACCCCCGCGCGCCGGCCGCCAATCCGGGTTCCGCCATCGCCACGTGCATCTTCGGCCTCCGCAAGACCCCTCATCTTAGGCCGCCGCCTGCGCCCCCTCCTCCCTACGGTTTGCCCGTGTATTTGTTCACCAGTTGCCGAATCGCCGGCTGATCTGGTTTCAGCTTCAGCGATCTGTCCCAGTACCCCAGCGCCTCCCGCGCCGCATCCAAGTCTGGCGGATTCGCCGCCAGCGACTCCGTCATCGCCACCACCCCCAGCCCATTAAGCGCCGGAACATTATTGGGATCCTCACGCAGCGCCGCCGCAAATGCCGTACGCGCCGGTCCATATTCCTTCAGCTTGTAATACGCCAGCCCCAGCCGCTCCGACACCACCGGCGAAGGCGCCAGGTCCCGCGCCGCCTCCAGTGTGCTCCGCGCCAGCTCATACAACCCCGCCTGCATGTAAAGCTGCGCCAGGTTCGTGTACACCTCCGGCTGCCGGCTGTTCATCTCGATCGATTTCTTGAACGCGTTCATCGCCAGATCCGTATAGCCCGCGCTCGTGTAAATCACCCCCAGATTCGCATAACTCTCCGCATCCCCGCCCCCCTCCGTCGCCCGCTGCGCATACGGTATCCCACGCAGCGGCTGCCCCATCTCCGTGTACACCACCGCCAGGTTCATGTTCGCGTCCCGGTCCAGCGGCTTAATCTCCACCGCCTTCTGATACGCTGCCACCGCGTCCGTGAACCGCTTCAAATATTGATACATCAACGCCAGCTCATAATGCGCGTTGAAATTGTGCGGCTCCAGCACCGTCTCACGCTCGAAATCGCTCGCCGCCTTCTCGTAATCCCCCTTCCGCTTGTACACATCCCCCCGCGCCTCCAGCGCCAGCGTCATGTCCGGGTTCTTCTCAATCGCCTTGCTTAACGCCGCCACCGCCTGATCCAGTTCCCCACGCTCCGCCTCCAACTGCCCCTTCAAATACAAATCCACCGCCGCCGAGCGCCCCCCTTCCCCCCCCACGCCCCCGGGCGAACCCCGCATCCACGTGAACAGCCCGCACCCGCCCGCGCCCATCGCCAACCACGCCGCCATCACCGCCCCGCCGCCCATCCTGATCATGCGCCTCATCGTCTGCCGGCTCCCTTTCAATTTTCCGCCGATTATCCGCGCCCCAACCCCGCTTGGGCAAGACCTCCCGGATAGCCCCTTTCCCAATCCGTCCCGCCCCGCCCATGCCACCCCCGCCAACCACGCAAAAACAACATCCGCGGCCCTGAGCGCCAGAGCCGCGGATGCCAAATCTCTTCCCCACGCACACCCCCCCGCCCTCACTCGTTGGGAATCGGCGCCTTGGCCATCCACGACGGATGATCCAGCAGCAGCTCCCGATCGATATCCGTCGGAATTTCCTTCAGGTTCGTGTCCACCACGTGCGCATACTTGTTGATGTGCTCGGCCGGTGTCATCGTGAGTGTTTCGCAACCGCCCAGCGGCAAAAGCATCACCGCCAGCGCCATCATTCCCAGCGAAAACTTCATACAACCTCCACGAAAGGTGCCACACGCCATCCCCCAAACCCCTTCCTGCTGCCCCTATTGTTTCCGCTCCACCAAAAGTTGTCAATCCCCATCCGACGCAGCCGCACCACCGGATTCCCCCACGCCAGGGGCACCCCGCCGGCTTCCAAGACACGATCACTCCCGCATCCAACCATGTTCCACCTCACGCTATACTTCCCCTCATGTCCAATCCACCCACCCTCGACGCCCCAGCACTCCCATACGCCTCCCAACCCCTCCCCGGCGCTATCACGCTCCTGCGCTCCGCCGACACCACCGAATTCCTCCTCCGCCCCATGCCCCGAACGCTCCTCGCTCTCTTCATCCCTCCCCTCATCGCCATCATCCTCGCGTCGCCCTCATCGCCTGGCCCGCCCTCGCCGGCATCCCCCATTCACGCTTCTCCTCCATAGATCTCCTTCTACCCGCCTCCCTCGGAGTCATCTCCCTGCTCGTTACCGCCCTGCAGCTCTTCCCCTCCTTCTTTCCCATCGCCCTCAACATCTCAGCCAAAACCCTCGAACTCCGCTGGCGCACCCTCACCCGCATCCACTCCCTTCACTGGGACAGAACCGCCATCCTCGGCTTCCGCATCCAACGCGCCTCCGCACGCCACAATATCCTCCGCCCTCACGTCCTCGTCCTCATCCACCGCGACTTCGGCGATGTCATCTTCCTCGCACGCCCCCATGCTCAGCTTGAAGCACTTCTGCCCCCCCTCCATTCCGCCCTCGCCCTCGACAGCACCCTGCCCGCCTTCATGAACATCCTGCCCCCGACCGGCTGTCACTGGCGACGCCGAATCGACGGCGGCTCCCTCTTTATCGACATCCCCCCGCGCCATCAACTCCTCGCCCAATCCCTCATGATCCTCCCTTCCCTCGCCGCCGCCTTCATCGCCTTCCACGAACTCGCCCGCCTCAACGGCAACGAAGAAACCCCCTTCCAAACCGTGATCCGCGCCGTCGTCTCCCTCATCATCGCCCTCTTCGCCTACGTCATCGTCCGTGCCTGCATCAACCCCTTCCGCCGCGCCACCCACATCCGTGCCAACCCCGCCGCGCTCCGTATCGTCGAAACCGGCCTCTCCCCCCTCAACGCCCAATGGCCCAACGCCGATATCACCGCCATCGCCCCTCTCCCCAACCCGCGGAAACCCGCACGCGCCGCCCTCCGCATCACCTTCACCCACGCCCCCGAACTCCTCCTCCTCCACAACACGCCGCTCCCCCACGTCCAATGGCTCACCACCCTCCTCATCGCCGCCCGTACACCACTCGCCGCGAACGATTCCCCCAGCCCCACCCCAGGCAGCGCCTCCTGATCCCCCCCTACCATTCCGCCCGCCCCATCTCCCACTACAATAACGCACTTGTCCCCTTCGGAGCCCCTCATGCGCATCGCCCTCGCCCAGATCAACCCCACCGTCGGCGACATCCCCGGCAACCTCAAAAAACACCTCGACATGATCGCCGCCGCCAAATCCCAGAACGCCCACGTCATCCTCTTCCCAGAACTCTCCATCCTCGGCTATCCCCCCAAAGACCTCCTCCTCAAACCCACCGCCCTCTCCCTCTCCGAAGAAGCCGTCGCCCGCGTCGCCGATGCCGCCAAAGACATCGTCGCCGTCGTCGGCCTCGCCGAAAAAAATACCCGCTCCGCCGGGCGCCTCCTCAACAACGCCGTCGCCGTCGTCTCCAACGGCCAGGTCCTCGCACGCCGCTGCAAATCCCTCCTTCCCACCTACGACGTCTTCGACGAATCCCGCTACTTCGAGCCCGGCCCCGACGTCGAGCTCACCCCCATCCACAATGTCCCCGTCGGCATCTCCATCTGCGAAGACCTCTGGAACGATGAGAAATTCCTCGAACGTCCCCTCTACCACTTCAACCCCATCGCCGCACTCGCCAACGCCGGCGCCCAGTTCCTCTTCAACATCTCCGCCTCCCCCTTCGTCCTGGGCAAAAACGAATACCGCCACAAGCTCTTCTCCCATCAGGCTCGCCGCTGGAACCTCCCCATCGCCTACGTCAACCAAATCGGCGGCAACGACGAACTCATCTTCGACGGCAACTCCGTCCTCTTCGACGCCCACGGCGCCATCATCGCCCAAGCCAAAGACTTCCAGGAAGACCTCCTCATCGCCGATCTCCCCCCTTCTGACCACTGGCCACTGACCACTGACCACTCGCCTCGCTCCGGCATCGCCTCCATCCACGCCGCACTCCTCCTCGGCCTCTCCGACTACACCAAAAAATGCGGCTTCTCCAAAGTCGTCCTCGGCCTCTCCGGCGGCATCGACTCCGCCGTCGTCGCCGCCCTCGCCGCGGAAGCCCTCGGCCCCCAAAACGTCCTCGGCGTCGCCCTCCCCTCCCGCTTCTCCTCCGACCACTCCCAATCCGACGCCGCCACCCTCGCCCAACGCCTCGGCATCCAGTTCCACACCATCCCCATCGAAGCCCCCCACAAAGGCATGGAAGCCGCCCTCGCCCCCCTCTTCGCCGGCACCCCCGAAGGCCTCGCCGAAGAAAACATCCAGGCACGCCTCCGCGGAAACATCCTCATGGCCCTCTCCAACAAATTCGGTAACATGCTTCTCACCACCGGCAACAAATCTGAAGTCGCCGTCGGCTACTGCACCCTCTACGGCGACATGTGCGGCGGCCTCGCCGTCATCTCCGACGTCCCCAAAACCATGGTCTACGACCTCGCCCATTACATCAACGAACACTGGAAGAAAACCCGCAACCTCCCCGAAGGTCCCATCCCCCACAACACCATCACCAAACCCCCCAGCGCCGAACTCCGCCCCAACCAGAAAGACCAGGACTCCCTCCCCCCCTACAACATCCTCGACGCCATCATCGAACGCTACGTTGAACAGGAACAACCCGTCAACCACATCATCGCCAGCGGCTTCGACCAAGCCACCGTCAACCGCGTCGTCCGACTCATCGACCTCTCCGAATACAAACGCAAACAAATGCCCCCCGGCCTCAAAGTCACCTCCCGCGCCTTCGGCTTCGGCCGCCGCATGCCCATCGCCCAACGCTTCGACCCCAAACTCACCCACCTCCCCTGACAGGAAACAACTCCTCACCGCCCCTCTTTTACTCCTTCAATCCTTTATTCTTTCGTGTCCTTCGTGCCTTTCGCGGCCCATTTACCGTCGTCAATCAAACACCCACGACGGATCATCCGCCGTATTGAAATACACCGTCGGCACCTTCACATCCAACAACCGCAAATACAAACACAACTGCCCCCGATGATGCACCAGGTGATTCAACGCCCAGATGCGCGCCACCTTCGCCCGCGGCCCGACCAGCTGAAGCGCTCGCCCCAATGGAATCCGCCGCCGCACCACCCATCACGTCGAAAACCAGTACACCCAGACCTTATGCGCGGAGGGCGAGAGGAAGAACCAATACCCGGACGCCGAGAGGTCTCCCTTGGCTGGGATGTCGAATTTGATGGTCGAGACGTCGGGCGCAGATCCAGGGTCGTACCAGGCAGGCGTCTTTTCCATGCTGAAACGCTTGTCGGACTGAGACGCGGACTCGTCGTAGTATGACGCCGCCTTCAAAAGCGCGACGAACGCTGGGATGTCCGCAGGATCGATGGAGCAGGCGTAAAAGTACGCGGGATCCCGCGTGGCAAGACGGGCGGCGTGTTCGACATGGAGGGACGCGGGAACAGTAATTCCGAGATCGTGAGTTATGCCATTGACGAGGGACGCCTGCTTTCCGACCACGGGAAACAGGAGGCCGGAGCAGTCCAGAACAATAAAGAGAATCGGAAGAATGAAAAGCGGGCTGAATATCAACGCGTCGCGGCGGTTCCACTTTCGCGGATCACGGGCCATGTGCACCTCACGGACGACCTCCTCCTTGTACGAGCAAGCCCCTCCCTTGTTCGCACCGTCCCCTCACTCAAACACCCACTCCTGATCATCCGCCGTATTGAAATAAACCGTTGGCACCCGCACATTCAAAAGTCGCAAATACAAACACAACTGCCCCCGATGATGCACCAGGTGATTCAAGCACCACACCCGCGCCACCTTCGGCCGTCGCTGCGCCGTAAACACCTGCTCCCCATTCCGCATCGTCCACATCTTGTTCCAGTTCCCCATGTCAAACTTCGCCATCGCCTCCCGCATCCCCGCCACATGCTTGTCAAAAATCCCCACCAGCTCCGCCGTCGTATCCACCTTCGCCGGCGGCCGCGGCGCATGCGCAAAATCCAGCTCGTCCCCCGCCAGCGCACTCTCCAGCCACCCCGGCAACGTCGCCACGTGCAGCCCCAACTGCATCAAACTCATCGACTTCGCATGCGGCTTCCACCCAAACTTCTCCGCCGGCAACGCCCCCAACACCTGCCGCGTCACCCCCATCTCCCGCTCCACATCCCCAAACACCAACTCCTTCTCCGCCAACCCAGCACCGCTACTCACAAATCACCTCTCGTTCGCTGTTCAATTGAACCAGTTCAACCAATTTTTCCAGTTTTTCCCGTCTTCGTGTTTTTCGTATTACTATCGCGCCAATCCTTCGCGCCGCAACAAAATTCCTGGATCCAACTTTCGTGCTTTTCGTGGCTTTCGTGGCCATTTACGTCGTCGTCGGCGGGGAGGGGGGGGATCGTCGTCGTTCCTCCGTGCCCTCCGTGTGCTCCGTGGTTGTCTGGCTGCGGCCCCGCCGCGCCATGCCTTTCGTGGCCATTTACAAGTCACGGCTCAATCCGCACCTCCGTCCCCACCGGCAACACCGCCCACAACTCCTCAATATCCCCATTCGATAACGCCACGCAACCCGCCGTCCCCGCACGCCCCTCCCCATGCCCATGCAGAAATATCTCCCCCCCCAGCGGCGTATACCACAGCTTCTTCTGATTCTCCGCCTTCGACAAATCGCTCCCCAGCGCCGTCACAATATCGTCCCGCTGCTGCTCCGTGATCACCCCCGCCGCCAGCCCCCGCTCCGCATCCTCCGCCGTCGGATAGTCCAGCCCCAGCGACAAATGAAACTTCGATTCCGGATTCTTATACACAATGTGAAACGTCCCCACCGGCGTCTTGCGATCCCCCTCCTTCTCCTTGTCCCCCGCGTTGCTCCCCGTAATGCACGCATACCGCTTCACCAGCGTCCCCCCATCGTATAGTTCCAGCGTGTTCGATGACTTCCTCACCACCACCCGCGGAGCCTTCAACTGCATCACATACGCCTTTGGCAAACGATAATCCGGATCCACCGCGTACACCACCACCCCCGCCATCTCATGCACCGTCTCCATCAACTCCGCACACCGCCATCCCCTCCCCGTGTCGTCCACTTCGCCGACACACCCCACCGCCGCCGGATCGATCCCCGATTCCCGGCACGCCATCACGCTGCGAAACAAATGATAATCCGACGTGCACACCACCGCCGTCTTGTATCCATGCGCATCCATAAATCGCTTCGCATCAAACGCCGTCGCCCGTGTGTTCACCCCCACCGGATCCAACGTCATCGCCTCCTCCGGAACCCCCTCCGCCAGGCACACCTGCTCCATCGCCCGCGCCTCATTCCGCTCCGGCAACCCCTCCGCCGCCGGCTTGGAAATCATCCCCGATAAAAACAAATGCTTCACCAATCCCCGCCGATACAAATCCGCCGCCACCCGCGCCCGCCCCGCCAGCGTCAACGACGCCGTCCCATCATCCCGCACCCGGTTCCCCAGCACGATCGCCACATCCACCCCCCCCGCCGGCACCGCCCGATGATACCCATACAAAAAAATCACAAATCCCCCAATCCCCGCCGCCACAATCCCCACCCCTGCCATCCCCACTCGCACCCCAACTCCCGCCGGCGCACGCTCCCCCAGCCCCTTACTCACCCGCACCCACTCCCGCACGCAAAGCACCCACGCCCCCAGCACCACCAACACCACCCCCGTCACCGGCACCGGCACCCTCGTGTCAATCCCATCATGCCGCAGCAGTTCGTAATACCACACCGAATTCGCCAGCAAACACCCCATCACCCCATACGTCGGCCACAACAACACCCCCACCAGCCCCTCCGCCAACCCCCGCTGCCGCCACCGCCCCCGAATCCACCCCAGCCCCGGACCCGCCGCCAGCGGCACCACCAGCGTGCACCCCACCCACACAATCTTCAACAACTCCCCCACCACCCACGGCAACCCCCGCAAGTCCACCCACAAATCAAACCGATTCGTCCCCAGCGACATCACCGCCAGCACCACCACCACCACATGCAACCCACACGTCACCCCCCGCAACCCCCCCACCCGCCCCGCACCGCCAGCCCGCACCCCAACCCCACGCCCCCCCGCACGCCCCGAAGTTGAAACCGTCACCGTCATAACCCTCATATTATCGGCATCACCCACCTCCCACCGATTCTCATTTCCCCCAACCTTGAAGGCCCGGGTGCCATGCCCTTGGGGCAGGGGCCCCATGGGCATGCCCGTTGCCCTTCCTTATCCTTAACCCCTCCCCCCAAAAACCACCCCCCAAAGAATTCGGAAACTTTCCCCCCAACCATTCAGTTAGGTAATTGTCCGGTATAATCCTCCCACCCAAATTGAACCAGCCAAACCACTTTCCCGAGGAGGACCAACAATGACCACCCCCTTCTCCCATATCCCCCCCA
>DASZZD010000072.1:0-82262 GCA_035545015.1 Phycisphaerae bacterium | reverse complement strand
TGGTGGAGGGAGGCGGTGAGGCGTTCGATGGTGTCGATGAGGGATTGGAAGTTGAGGGGTTTGGTGAGGTGTTCTTCGAAGCCGGCGTCTTTGGAGCGTTTGACGTCGTGTTCCATGCCGAAGCCGGAGAGGGCGATGCTGAGGATGGGGTATCGGGAGCGGAGTTCGCGGACGAGGTCGTGTCCGGAGCCGTCGGGCAGGCCGATGTCGGAGACGAGGACGTCGAAGCGTGTGGCGGCGGCGGAGGTGAGAGCTTCGGCGACGGAGGCGGCCCAGGTGACGTCGTAGTCGCAGCCCTGGAGGAGCTTGGTCATGACGCGGGCGGTGTCGGCATGGTCTTCGACGAGCAGGACGCGGATGGTGCGGTGGGCGGATTGCGGGACGAGGCGTGGAACGGGGTAGGGGACGGCGGCGGGCTGTTCGCGGGTGGCGGGGAGGGTGACGGTGAAGGCGGCGCCGCGGCCGCGGCCGTTGGAGGCGGCGGTGAGGGAGCCTTTGTGCTGTTCGACGAGGGCCTTGGAGATGGCGAGGCCGAGGCCGAGGCCGCCGAACTGGCGGGTGATGGTGGAGCGGCCCTGTTCGAAGGCGGTGAAGATGCGTGGGAGGACTTCGGCTTCGATGCCGATGCCGTTGTCGGAGATCTGGGCGGCGAAGGTTTCCTCGGTGGGGTTCCAGGCGCGGATTTCGATGCGGCCGCGCGGGGGGGTGAATTTGACGGCATTTTTGACGAGGTTCCAGAAGACCTGCTGGAGGCGTGTGGCGTCGCCCTTGACGGTGGGAAGGCCGGCGTCGCCTTCCCAGGAGAGCTCGATGGATTTGGCGTCGATGTCGGGCTGGCAGATGGCGACGGCCTGGCGGAGCAGCTCGCCGGCGTTGACGACATCCATGTGGAGCTGGATTTTGCCCTTGCTGATGCGGGTGAGGTCGAGGAGGTCGTCGATGAGGCGGGCTTCGAGCTCGACGTTGCGGCGAATGACGCGCAGATCGTCGTGGACGTCGGCGGGGAGGCGTTTGTCGCCCTGCAGGCTGGTGACGGCGGCGAGGACGGGGGTGAGGGGGGTGCGCAGTTCGTGGGAGAGGACGGCGATGAACTGGTCTTTGGCGCGATTGGCTTCGCGGGCCTCGGCGGAGAGGATGTTGTCGATGGCGACAGAGGCCATCTGGGAGAGCTGGACGAGGATGGCTTCATCATCGGCGGAGAAATCGCCGGCGGTTTTGTCGGCGAGGTAGATGACGCCCATGTTGCGGCCGTCGCGGCCGACGAGGGGGGCGGCGAGGAGTCCGGGGACGGGGGGGATTTCCTGCTCGGCTTCCATTTTGAGGATCTGCGGATAGTCGGGGTGATGGGGAAGCTGGGAGGCGCTCAGGCGGGTGGGTGTTCGGGCGGTGGCGATGGCGGAATCGGCGGCGGCATCCAACTGGAGGGGGCGGCCGCGCCATTCGGCGTAACGGTCGGAAAAGCTGGTGAAGGCGCGGGATTTGGGGCGGTTGGCGTGGGTGGTGTTTGCGGAAGCGGATTGGGTGTCGCTTTCCATGCGGAAGAGGGTGATGGCCTGGTGGGCGCCGATCACATCGCGGGCGGAATCGGTGATGATCTGGAGGGTGCGGGCCATGGAGCTGGCGGCGTTGATGGCGACGGAGGCGGAGGCGAGTTTCTGGAGCTGGCTGGCGCGCTGTTGCTGCCAAGCGGCCTGTTCCATGACCTGGCGGTTTTTGCGATAGAGATCGACGAAGACGAGGACCTTGGAGCGGAGGATTTCGGGGACGACCGGCTGGAGGATGTAGTCGACCGCGCCCAGGGAATAGCCGCGAGCCATGAAGACTTCATCGCTGTAGGCGGTGACGAAGATGATGGGGGTGTGGATGGTGGACCGCCGCTGGCGGATGAGCTGTGCGGTTTCGAAGCCATCCATGCCGGGCATGTTGACGTCGAGGAGGATGACGGCGAAATCGCGTTGGAGGAGGCAGCGGAGGGCGTCGCGGCCGGAGGTGGCGCGTACGATTTCCAGGGGCATGTCGGCGAGCACCGCTTCCAGCGCGAGGAGTTTGTCCGCCCGGTCATCGACGAGCAGGATGCTGACCTTTTCCTGTGCGTCCATCCGTTACCTTCTTCACCCCCCCCGCCGGCCTCGCGGCCGAGGTGGGGCGGGGCAAATCTCGAATCAACGATACAACCACACCCGGAGGGTCGCGAGCAACTGTGCCGTGTCCACGGGTTTCGAAATATAATCCGAGGCGCCGGCTTCGATGCACTTTTCGCGGTCGCCCTTCATGGCCTTGGCGGTCAAGGCGATGATGGGCAGCGAGCGGAAGCGGGTAATTTTGCGAATCGCACGCATGGTGTCGTAGCCATCCATATCAGGCATCATGATGTCCATCAGGACGACGTCGATGTCGGGGTTTTTCTGGAGCATTTCGATGGCGGTCTTGCCGGTCTCGGCGGAGACGATCTCCATTTTGTGGGGTTCGAGGATGCTGGTCATGGCGAAAATGTTGCGGATGTCGTCATCGACGATGAGGACCTTTCGTCCGCCCAAGACGGCGGCGGTCGAGTGGAGCTGCTCAATGCGTCCGCGCATCTCCGCTGGCATCTTCTCCAGCGGACGGTGGAGGAACAAGCTCACTTCATCCACAAGACGTTCGACGGAACGGACATCCTTGACGACGCTGCTCTGGGTAAGGCGTTTGACGTGGATCTCCTCTTTGCGTGACAGGTCGCGGTGGCTGTACAAAATCAGGGGCAGGTCGTGCAAGCCCTGTTCCTCTTTGATTTCATCGACAAGGTCGAAGGCGCGGGGCTCCTGGATATCCATGTCGATGATGACGAGGTCGGGGGGCTGCTCGCGGAGCATGGCGGGGATATCCTTTCCGCCGGCGTGGGTGATGATTTCAGCGTCGGGCCCGTTGATGGCGTCGACGAGGGTGGCGCGTTCGGCGTCATCCTTGTGAACGAGCAGGACGCGGCGCTGGGTGCAGTCGATGGCGGCGCGGATGCGGTTGAAGGTGGCGTCGAGCATTTCCTTGGTTTTGATGGGTTTGGTGAGGCCCCCGATGGCGCCCATGCGCAGACCGCGGAGGTATTCCTCTTCGGTGGTGATGATCTGGACGGGGATGTGGCGGGTGGTGGATTCGTCTTTGAGGCGGTTGAGCACATGCCAGCCGTCGATGTCGGGGAGGTTGATGTCGAGGGTAATGGCGGCGGGTTTGAGCTCGCGCGCCATGCCGATGGCGACGGCCCCGCGGGTGGCGACGGCGGCCTTGAAGCCGTGCTCGTGGGCGGTGTCGAGGAGGAAGCGGGCGAAGTTGACGTCATTTTCGACGATAAGAAGCATCTGCTCGCCGGGGAGGAGGTTGCTGGTGTCGTCGGAGAGCTGATTGGCGAGGGCGGCGTCGGCGTCGGTGCGCGAGAGGGAGGGCTCGGGGAGAATGAGCTGGGGCTCGGGCGGCTGCCAGGAGGGGGCGGGGGAGGCGATGGTGGGAGCGGAGGGCGCTTCCATTTCGCGGCGGGGGGAAGCGGTTTTGGCGGGGACGTAGTTGGAGGGGATGTAGAGGGTGAAGGTGGAGCCGGCGCTGGGGACGGAGGAGAGGCGGATTTCGCCGCCGAGGAGGCGGGCGAGTTCGCGGCTGATGGCCAGGCCCAGGCCGGTGCCGCCGTATTTGCGGCTGGTGGAGCCATCGGCCTGCTGGAAGGCTTCGAAGATGATGGCCTGCTTGTCGGGCGGAATGCCGATGCCGGTGTCGGTGACGGAGATCGCCAGGACGGATTTGGCGCGGTTGAGGGTATCGATTTCCGTGTTCCATCCGCGGTCGGCGTAATCGATGCGGAGGGAGACCTTGCCTTTTTCGGTGAACTTGAAGGCGTTGGAGAGGAGGTTCTTGATGATCTGCTGGAGGCGCTTGGCGTCGGTGTGGATGACGCGGGAAAGGGCGGGGGAGATGTTGATTTCGAAGTCGAGCCGCTTGTTCTCGGCGACGTGGCGGAAGGTGCGTTCGACGTAGTCGTGGAGGTCGCGCAGGACCAGCTCGCCGACATCGACGACGACGGTGCCGGACTCGATCTTGGAGAGATCGAGGATGTCGTTGATGAGGTTGAGCAGGTCATTGCCGGAGGAGTGGATGGTGCGGGCGAATTCGACCTGTTTGGTGGTGAGGTTGGCTTCGGCGTTTTTGGAGAGCTGATCGGAAAGGATCAGGAGCGAGTTGAGCGGCGTGCGCAGCTCGTGGGACATGTTGGCGAGGAATTCGGATTTGTACTTGGAAGTGAGGGAGAGCTGCTTGGCCTTTTCCTCGAGGGCCTGGCGGGCCTGTTCGACTTCGCTGTTCTTGCGTTCCACTTCGACGTTCTGCTCGGCGAGGAGCTGGGCCTTTTCGGCGAGCTGCTGGTTGGTCTGCTGGAGCTCTTCCTGCTGGCTCTGGAGCTCCTTGGCCAGCGACTGGGACTGCTTGAGCAGGTCCTCGGTGCGCATGTTGGCTTCGATGGTGTTGAGCACGATGCCGATGGATTCGGTGAGCTGATCGAGGAAGGCCTGGTGGGTGGCGGAGAAGTGCTCGAAGCTGGCGAGCTCGATGACGGCCTTGACGGCGCCTTCGAAGACGACGGGCATGACGATGATGTTGAGCGGGGTGGCTTCGCCGAGGCCGGAGGTGATGGTGATGTAATCGCGCGGGACGGTGGAGAGGAGGATTTTTTCCTTTTCAAGGGCGCACTGGCCGACGAGACCTTCGCCGAGCTTGAACTTGTTGTCGATGTTTTTGCGTTCCTTGTAGGCGTAGGAAGCGAGGAGCTGGAGGGCGGGTTCGTCGGGCTTGCTGTTGTCCATCATGTAGAAGACGCCCTGCTGCGCGGAGACGACGGGGGCGAGCTCGGAGAGGATCAGCCGGCCGACGGTGAGGAGGTCTTTCTGGCCCTGGAGCATGCGGGAGAACTTGGCGAGGTTGGTCTTGAGCCAGTCCTGCTCGTTATTTTTCTTGGTGGTGTCTTTCAGGTTGCGGATCATTTCGTTGATGTTGTCTTTGAGGGCGGCGACTTCGCCTTGCGCGGCGACGGTGATGGAGCGGGTGAGGTCGCCGCGGGTGACGGCGGTGGCGACATCGGCGATGGCGCGGACCTGTGCGGTGAGGTTGGCGGCGAGCTGGTTGACGTTGTCGGTGAGGTCTTTCCAGGTGCCCGCGGCGCCGGGGACGTTGGCCTGGCCGCCGAGCTTTCCTTCGACGCCGACTTCACGGGCCACGGTGGTGACCTGGACGGCGAAGGTGGCAAGGGTGTCGATCATGGAGTTGATGGTATCGCCGAGCTCGGCGATTTCGCCTTTGGCGTCGACGGTGAGTTTGAGTTTGAGGTTGCCGTTGGCGACGGCGGTGACGACCTTGGCGATGCCGCGGACCTGGTTGGTGAGGTTGCCGGCCATGATGTTGACGTTGTCGGTGAGGTCTTTCCAGGTGCCGGCGACGCCTTTGACTTCAGCCTGACCGCCGAGCTTGCCTTCGGTGCCCACTTCACGGGCCACGCGGGTCACTTCGGAGGCGAAGGAGTTCAGTTGGTCCACCATCGTGTTGATGGTTTCCTTGAGCTCGAGGATTTCGCCTTTGACGTCCACGGTGATTTTCTTGGAGAGGTCTCCGTTGGCCACGGCGGTGGTGACGGCGGCGATGTTACGGACCTGGCCGGTGAGGTTGGCGGCCATGAGGTTCACGTTGTCGGTCAAATCTTTCCAGGTGCCGGAGACGCCGCGGACTTCGGCCTGGCCACCGAGCTTTCCTTCGGTGCCGACTTCACGGGCCACGCGGGTTACTTCGGAGGCGAAGGAGCGGAGCTGATCGACCATCGTGTTGATGGTTTCCTTGAGTTCCAGAATTTCGCCTTTGACATCGACGGCGATCTTTTTAGAGAGGTCGCCATTTGCGACGGCCGTGGTCACCGCCGCGATGTTGCGCACCTGGCCGGTGAGGTTGGCGGCCATGGAGTTCACGGAGTCGGTGAGGTCTTTCCAGGTGCCGGAGACGCCGCGGACTTCGGCCTGCCCGCCCAGTTTGCCCTCGGTGCCGACTTCGCGGGCCACACGCGTGACTTCAGCGGCGAACGACGAAAGCTGGTCCACCATCGTGTTGATGGTGTTTTTCAGCTCGAGGATTTCGCCTTTGACGTCGACGGTGATCTTTTTCGAGAGGTCGCCATTCGCGACGGCGGTGGTGACGGCGGCGATGTTGCGGACCTGGGCGGTGAGGTTGCCGGCCATCGAGTTCACGGAGTCGGTCAAATCCTTCCAGGTGCCGGCGACGCCTTTCACTTCGGCCTGCCCGCCGAGCTTCCCTTCCGTACCGACTTCACGGGCCACGCGGGTCACTTCGGAAGCGAAGCTGTTGAGCTGATCGACCATCGTGTTGATGGTGTTTTTGAGTTCGAGGATTTCGCCTTTCACGGGGACAGTGATTTTCTTGGAAAGGTCGCCGTTGGCGACGGCGGTGGTGACGGCGGCGATGTTACGGACCTGGGCCGTGAGGTTGCCGGCCATGGAGTTCACGGAGTCGGTGAGATCTTTCCAGGTGCCGGCGACGCCTTTGACGTCAGCCTGGCCGCCCAGTTCGCCTTCGGTGCCGACTTCACGGGCCACACGGGTCACTTCGGCGGCGAAGGAGGAGAGCTGATCGACCATGGTGTTGATGACGTTTTTGATCTGGAGGATTTCGCCGCGGGCGTCGACGGTGATTTTCTGGGTGAGGTCGCCGGTGGCGATGGCGGTGGCGACTTTGGAGACGTCGCGGAGCTGGACGGTGAGGTTGCCGGCCATCGAGTTCACGGAGTCGGTGAGGTCTTTCCAGGTGCCGGCGACGCCTTTCACTTCCGCCTGACCGCCGAGCTTTCCTTCGGTGCCCACTTCACGGGCCACGCGGGTGACTTCGGCGGCAAACGATGAAAGCTGGTCCACCATCGTGTTGACGGTGTTTTTGAGTTCGAGGATTTCGCCTTTGACGTCCACGGTGATCTTTTTGGAGAGATCGCCGTTGGCGACAGCCTTGGTGACGTCGGCGATGTTGCGGACTTGAGAGGTGAGATTGCCGGCCATGAGGTTGACGTTGTCGGTGAGGTCTTTCCAGGTGCCGGCGACGCCCTTGACGTCGGCCTGCCCGCCGAGCTTGCCTTCGGTGCCGACTTCACGGGCCACACGGGTCACTTCCGCGGCAAACGACGAAAGCTGATCGACCATCGTGTTGATCGTGTTTTTGAGTTCGAGGATTTCGCCCTTTACGTCGACGGTGATCTTCTTGGAGAGGTCGCCTTTGGCCACAGCCGTGGTGACGGCGGCGATGTTGCGCACCTGGCCGGTGAGGTTGGCGGCCATGGAGTTCACGGAATCGGTGAGGTCTTTCCAGGTGCCCGACACGCCGCGGACTTCGGCCTGGCCGCCGAGCTTCCCTTCGGTACCCACTTCACGGGCCACGCGGGTCACTTCCGAGGCGAAGGAGTTCAACTGATCGACCATGGTGTTGATGGTGTTTTTCAGCTCGAGGATTTCGCCTTTGACGTCGACGGTGATTTTCTTGGACAAATCGCCATTGGCGACGGCGGTGGTCACGGCGGCGATGTTGCGCACCTGGCCGGTGAGGTTGCCCGCCATGGAATTCACGGAGTCGGTCAAATCCTTCCACGTGCCGGCGACACCCTTCACGTCAGCCTGGCCGCCGAGCTTGCCTTCAGTACCCACTTCGCGGGCCACGCGGGTCACTTCGGAAGCGAAGGAACGAAGCTGGTCCACCATGGTGTTGATGGTGTTTTTGAGTTCCTGGATTTCGCCTTTGACGTCGACGGTGATTTTTTTGGAAAGGTCGCCGTTGGCGACGGCGGTGGTGACGGCGGCGATGTTACGCACCTGCGACGTCAGGTTGCCGGCCATGGAGTTCACGGAGTCGGTGAGGTCTTTCCAGGTGCCCGCGACGCCTTTGACCTTGGCTTGGCCGCCCAGTTTGCCTTCGGTGCCGACTTCACGGGCCACGCGGGTCACTTCGGAGGCGAAGGAGGAGAGCTGGTCGACCATTGTGTTGACGGTTTTGGCGGTGCGTAAGAATTCGCCTTGGAGGGGCCGGCCTTCGATTTCGAGGGCCATCGTTTGAGAGAGGTCACCTTTAGCCACGGCGCCGATGACGCGGGCGGTTTCGGAGGTGGGGTGGACGAGGTCGGAGATGAGGGCGTTCACGGAAGCGATTTTCATCGCCCAGGAACCTTGGACGTGGCCGATGGAGGCGCGTTCGGAGATGCGGCCTTCCTTGCCGACGACGCGGCTCAGGCGATCGAACTCTTGTGCCAAGCGGTGGTTAAGCTCTACGGCGTCATTGAAGGCGTCGGCGATTTTGCCGTCGAGACCTTCCAGGCCGATGGGCAGGCGGACGGTGAAGTCGCCTTTTTTGAGCGCGGTGAGGGCGGCGAGCAGCTCGCGGCGGTCGAGGCCGGTGCTTTCGGGATTGACGCGGGGAAGGTTGATGCCCCCTGCCGCCGGCATGTGGCCAGTGCCGTTAGAGCTGTCCGGGAGGGGCGCACCGTTGCCATCATCATGATGGCGGCGTTTAGGGGCGGGCTTTTTGGCGCCATTTTTTGCGGGCGCGGATTTGGCGGCGTCGCGTGGGGAGCGCAACATATCGGTCATGGGGGAGCTCCTGGAGCATGCATGAGCGGAGTGACTAATAAAGGCGTAACTGAGACGGCATGCAAAAGGCAGCCCAGTAGCGGGCTTCGCGTGTTTTTCCCCAACTGGACTGTTGAGGAGCGACACAATGTCCAGAGATAGCTCTGGCGAACTTGTCGTGGCACGACATCCTGGCGCAGCAGGTGACGTGCCGGGGTGACCGGGGAGGGGAAGGCATTTCAGAGCTACTGTGGGCGGCTTGGGGTGTCAGGGGGATGCAGGGGGTGGGATTCGCGGCCTCGGGGCACAGCTCTTGCAGCGGGTTGTGCTTGCCCTGAGAGTTCCCATCGGAGAGACTCGGCCGCGTGAGTGACGAAGGCATCAGCGACCGCGTGAAGCGGTTCATTGCCACCTACATCAGTTCTGTCGCCCAACTTGAGACCCTGCTGTTGTTGCACACGAATGTCAATCAAAGCTGGTCTGCGGCGGACATCGCGCGCGAGCTGCGGATCGAAACGGCAGGCGCGGAGGCCCAGCTTGCGGCCCTGGTGGCCAGCGGGCTGGCGGTGCGTCTGAGCGATGCGGAAGCGGAACGTGATCGGCGTACGCCCGACGATGCCGGTGCGCGGTATCGTTACAACCCCAGCAAGCCGGAACTGGAAGCGGACACGGTGGCCGTCGCCCAGGCGTACCTGGTGCGTCGCGTGACGGTGGTGGGTCTGATTTTCGCCAAGCCGCCGGACAAGGTGCGGGCGTTTTCGGAAGCGTTTCGTTTTCGCCAGGATCCACGGAAAGACAATCCGAATGGGTGAAATTGTCTATATCCTCTGCGCGTTGACGAGCATCATGTGCGCGGTGCTGCTCGGGCGGGCGTTTTATCGCACGCGGGCGAGCATTCTGCTGTGGAGCACGCTGTGTTTCTGCCTGCTGGCGGTGAACAACATTCTGCTGTACCTGGACCTGGTGGTGTTTCCGCCGCCGTCCACGGTGGATTTGCGTCTGCCTCGGGGGCTGGTGTACCTGGCGGCGCTGGGGCTGCTGGTGTTCGGGTTGATTTGGGATTCCGATTGAATTTCCGCGGGGCCTGCGCATGCCGACGGTGTCAACATTCTGGTTTTCGTTTTTGTCGGGGGCGGTCTGCGTGCTGTGCCTGGTGGCGGCGCTGCTGTTCGTGCGGTTTTACCTGAGGACGAAGGATCGGCTGTTCGTGCTGTTCGCGGTCGCGTTTGCGATTCTGGGGCTGAACAACGTGCTGTTCATGCTGACGGTGAATCGATTCACCGCGGAACCGGAGCAGCCGGGGCATCCGCTGGTGTACGTGCCGCGGCTGGTGGCCTTTGGGCTGATCCTTTTTGCGGTGATCGACAAGAACCGCTCGCGGACACCGCCGGGCGGGCCGGGCTGAAGGAGGGGGGGCGGTGTTGGGGTCGGCGGCGGGGGGGGCAGCGGGAGGCTCGTGCTTCGGCGGACCGCTTACCTGGGGGCGGGGCGGGAAAGGAAATATAGGGCGGCGTAGACCTTGGGATCGATGGGGATGTTGCGGCGGGCGTGGTCGTCGAGCCAGGCGTGGGCGTCGGCAAGCGGGATTTCGTGGAGGGTGATCTGTTCGGAGCCGTCGCCGGCGGCGGGGCCGACTTTGACGAGCTCGCGGGCGCGTACGAGCATGATCTGTTCGGAGGTAAGGCCGGCGGAGGTGGGGCCGTGGCAGAGGAGCTCGAAGGAGGAAGCGCTCCAGCCGGTTTCTTCGAGGAGTTCGCGGGCGGCGGCTTGCTGCCAGGATTCGTGTTCGGAATGATCGCCGACGAGGCCGGCGGGGATTTCGATGCAGAGGGCGTTGAGGGGGGCGCGGTATTGGGAAATGAGCAGGACGTTATTCTCGGGCGTGAGCGCGGCGATGGCGACGGGGGTGCGGCCGCGGATGCGGTGGACGAACTCCCAGCCGTTGGCGGTGACGAGTTCGAGGAATTTGCCGCGGGCGAGGGAATGGATCGGGGCGTCGGGCATGGGCGGGCCTTTGCAAAGCGAGACGCGGGTAGCGTACGGGGTTGGGGTGCGGGGGCAAAGCGGGGCGTCACCGGAGGTGCGGAGGGGTCGCCAGATTTTCCTTCCCTTGGGCGGAGGCATTGGGTATTCTCCCGCACACCACTTCTACACACGGGAGGAGACTCATGTCACGTTGCCAGGCCTGCGGATGCAATGCGCCCACGAAGCATGTGCGGTATTACCAGAACATCGGCATGCTGTTCATGCGGAAGATGCGCACGGTGGATGGGGCGTTGTGCAAACGCTGCTCGCGCCACTTTTTCTTCAAGCTGACCGGGCTGACGCTGGTGACCGGGTGGTGGGGCATGATCTCGGCGATCATGAACCCGTTCCTGATCATCAACAACATCGTGCGGTACGTGGGGACGCTCTCGCTGGCCGACGGAGGTGAGCGGGGTTTTCCGATGCAGGCGTCGAAGTTCGAGCGTCCGCGGGAATTTCCGACGCGGCGGTGATGTGCGTGATGGGGCCAAGGCGGCACCGGTCATGACTGCCGGGCCGGCGGGGCGTCGGCGGGATTGTGGCGGTAGGCGAGGATGCGCACCGATTCCATGGTGATCATGCCTTCGTGGACGAGCGCGTCGAGCTCGGGGAGGAGTGCCTGGATTTTTTGCTCGGAGTCGACGATTTCAAGGACGATGGGCAGGTCGGTGGAGAGGTCGACGATTTTGGCGGTGTGCAGGACGCTGTTGGCGCCGAAGCCCATGGAGCCGCGGAGGACGGTGGCGCCGCGCAGGCCAAGTTGGCGGGCGCGGGCGACGAGGGTTTCGTAGAGCGGCTTGCCGCCGGCTTCATCGGATTCGCCGATGAACACGCGCAGCAGGATGCCATCTTCGGCGGCGGGAGAGTTCATGGCGGGTCCTCCGTGGATGGGGGCGTTGATGGGGGGAAGGGTGGAGAGGTCCGGGATGGGGCCGCGCAGGGCGAGGGGCGGGCGCGGGAGCTGGCTTGAGCGGTGGCGATAGAACAGGACGGCGGCGCGTTCGAGGGTCGCGAGGCCGTGGGAGAGGAGGGTGTCGATTTCCTGCTGGACGAAGCGGGCGATCTGGTCGGGGGTGTCGGCGCATTCGACGATGACTGGCAGGGGATTGGCCAGATGCCAGGTGGAGGGTTTGATGATGCCGCGCGCGCCGAAGCCGTAGATGCCTTTGAGGACGGTTGCCCCGGCGAGGCCGAACCTGGAGGCGCGGTGGACGAGGCGTTCATAGGTGGGTGTGGCGTGGGTGGAATCGGTGGTGAGCAGGTAGGCGCGCAGGAGGACCTGCTCACCGAGCAGCGACGTGCGGGGCGAAGGTGGCGGAGGTGCGGTCATGGGTGGCGTCCCAGAACGAAGCCGACACGGGCGGCCAGGAGGCCCAGGACCAGGCTGCCGATGATGTAGATGCTAGCGCGCCAGAACGCGCCATCGCGAAGCATGCCGTCGGATTCGACCATGAAGGTGGAGAAGGTGGTGTAAGCGCCGACGAAGCCGGTGGCGATGGCGAGGCGGAGGTAATCGCTGATGTCCAGGCGATTGGCGGCGAAGGCGAAGAACCATCCAAGGAAGAGGCTGCCGGAGATGTTGATGAGGAAGGTGGCGACGGGGAAGGTGAAGCCGAAGCGGCTGAAGAACTGGGAGACGCCGAGGCGGGCCATGGCGCCAAGCGCTCCTGCGGCGCCGACGAAAAAGAACTGGAGAAGCTTTATTTTCACGGGCGACGCTCCACGAAAAAACCCCGGCCAGGGATACCGGCCGGGGTCGGGAGAGACGGGCAAAAAATCCTGCCGCGGCGCGGTCAGGAGTTATCAGCATCCGCCGGTGTGGGGGAGACCGGGGAGCGGTTCAGGCGAACTCCATCGCCCTTGGATGGAGAAACTGTAGCGGGGGGAGAGGATGGGTGCAACGGCGCCTGCGGAGCCGGCGAGGATCGGCGAGGAATGTTTTCAGCGGATCGGCTTCGGCCGAACATCGGCGGGACGCCGATGCCACGAGCGTCAGGCGCGGGCGTTGAGAAACGCGGACCATTCGGGGCCGAGGCGGTGCGGGGCCTCTTCGTGGGGCATGTGGGCGAGATCGGGATAGGCGTGATAGGTGGCGTGCGGCAGGTCGTGCGCGAGGCGTTCGCCGGCGCCGGGGGCGAGCAGCGGATCCTGCAGGCCCCAGGAAATCAGCACGGGGTTCTGGAGATGGCGCAGGCGCGGCAGGTGGGGCGCGCCGGCGGTGTCGTGCTCGTGGCCGGGCAGGGCGCGGATCATCTGCATGAGGCGAAAGCGGTTGGCGCGGCAGGACATGTTGCGGAGATAGCGTTGGCGGAGCTCCGGTTCGAAGCGCTGCTTGTCGACGTAGCCGATGTATTCGACGCCGCCGATCAATTTTTCCGGGCGCGTGGTGGCCATCAGCAGCTCGCCGAGCAATGGAACGCGGGCCCAGCGATAGGTGCGCGGAAGGGTTTGCGGGTAGCAGGCGGGATTGGAGAGGGCGATGCGGCCGGCGCGCTCGGGCGCTGCGAGCGCCGCGACGAGGCACATGCCGCCGCCGAGGCTGTTGCCGGCGAAATCCGCGCGGGGGCAGTGGAGGGCGTCGAGCAGGTGAAAGATGCCGGCGATCATGTCGTGAGCGGCGAGGCGGCCAGTCCAACCGCTCTGCTTAGGGGAGAGGCCGGCGCGGGCGCAGGCGAGGCCGGAGTAATCGGGGAGCAGGAGATCATGCGTAGCGAGCAGCCAGGGAGCGATGCCGTGGAAGGTGCTGATCGTGAGGCCCATGCCGTGGAGGAGGACGAGGAGGGGGCGCGGGGTTTGTGGAAAGGTGGCGGAGCGGCGGAGGATTTTGAAAAGGAGTGTGCGGCGTGCGGGAGCGATGGAGAAGACGAGGTCCGCGCCGCCCTGTTCAACGGTGGGCACGGCGCTGAGGCCGCCGTCGGGCACCGCGCGCGGGGGCTGCGCGAAGTCGAACCAGTTCCAGGGTAGTACCGGCGCGTCGCTCATGGGTCTCATCGTAATCTTTATCTTCATCTTCATCGTCATCTTCATCTTCGCCCCGGTCCTACGGAGATGAAGATAAAGATGAAGATGAGGATGAAGATGATGATTGGATTGGGGGCGCGTCGAGCGGGGGGCATCGGCGGTTAGAGCGGGCGTTCGAGGAACACGCGGCCTTCGAGTTCTTCCAGCGTGGCGACGCGAAAGGCGCTGACTTCCTTGAAACCCTCGCGCTTGTAGAAGCTCACGAGTGCCGGGATGGCGGCGGGGGCTTCGGCGCGCATGCGGGTATAACCGGCGGCGCGGGCCTGGTCGGTGAGGGCGCGCATCATGAGCTTGCCGAGGCCGTGGCCCTGGAATGCTTTTTTGACCAGGAGGCGGCGGACTTCGCAGATCTCCGGCGAGATGCGGCGGAACGCCCCGCTGGCGGCCAGCAGCAGCGGTTCGCCGGGCGGGGGATTCCAGTCGGCGGCCAGGAGAAAGCATCCGCCGGGCGGGGCGTAGCGCGCGTCGATCTCGGCGAGCCATTCGCGCAGGTCGTCGGGCGCGCCGCCCATCTGGGCAAGTCCTTCGGCGACCCGGTCGGGGTCGAGGCGTTTGATCACGATGTTCATGCGGGATCCTCGGGGACTGGCGATCGGCATAAGCAGTTCGGAAACCCAGATTAAACCACGGAGAGCACGGAGGACACGGAGTTTTTTTGATTCTGGGGTTTTCTCCGTGCTCTCCGTGTTCTCCGTGGTATCAAAACGGGCGGTGCAAAGACTGATCATATCCGCGCTGTGCGTATCGCGGGCTTGCACCGGACGCCGGCTGTTAAAATTTCTGGAAATTGCCTCTCCGGCGTCGTCTTGAATGCAGAGGCCCCCGAACGGGAAATGCATGCAGCGGATTGATTCGGAATTCCTCGCGGGATGTTTTGACGCGCATGCGGCGGGGCTGGTGCTTTATGCCCGCCACTGGCTGCCAGGGGCGCTGGCGGAAGATGTCGTGCAGGAAGTGTTCGTGCGGCTGGCGGGGCAGGCGGAAGCGCCGGCGAATCCGCGGGCCTGGCTGCTGGCGTGCACGCGGAATGCGGCGCTCGATGCGATCAAGAGCGCGAAGCGCCGGCGCGAACGGGATGCTGTCGCGGGGCAGGAGCGCCGGCCGCTGTTTGAGCCCGCGGTGGAGGCGGGCTTGGAAGTTTCGGAAGTGCAGGCGGCGCTGGCGGCGTTGCCGGCGATGGAGCGCGAGATTGTCACGCTGCGGGTGTGGGCGGGGGCGACGTTTGCGGAGATCGCGGGACTGCTGACGTTGCCGCTGTCGACGGTGCACCAGCGCTATCGCGCGGCGCTCGAGGAACTCAAGACACGATGGGAGTCGCCATGCAAGAGCCGATGAACGAAGGAGGGGGGGAATTGCCTGAGGAACTGAAAGCGTTCGAGAGCCGGTTGGCGGGCGTGCGTCCGGCGGCGGCGGGGATCGATCGGGATCGGATGCTGTTTGAAGCGGGGCGTGCGGCGGGGCTTTCGGGAGCGAAGCGTGCGCGGTGGGTGTGGGGCGCGGGGACGTTTGGCGGGTGGGCGGCGGCGGCGTGCGTGGCGCTGGTCTTATGGCCGCACGCTCCCAAAGCGACGCCGGGGAATAGTTCCGAGGCGCGCGGGCCGGGAGGGGATGTTGGCGCGCCGCAAAATGTGCAGGCGGTGGAGAACGCTCCCCGAGCCGGAGATTCGGTGCTCGCCGGATTGCTGTCGAACTTTTTGCCGCAGCCGTCGCCGGCGCTGCGGGAACGCAACCTGATTCTCTCGCGCGGCGCCGACGCGCTGCCGGACCTGCCGCCATCCACGGGTATTCCGGCCGCCGATCCGTTGCCGGAAAGTTATCAGCTCCATCCTCTGTTGGGACACGCGAAAGGATTTCGGTCATGACATACACACATCGTTTACGTAGGGATGGGGGCGGGCAAAAGTGGTCGTTGACCTTGCGGATCGGCTGCGTCGCTGCGGCTGGCATGCTGGGGACGCTTCTTGCGCGGACGGCCTGTGCGCAGACGACGTGGCCTGAGCGAACCGGTCAGCAGCCGACACGCGTCATCATTCCGCTGCACCCATCCGCTCCGCAGACGCCCGACCTGCAATATCACCTGCTGCCGCGGGCCAGCGATATGCACGCCGGGAACGCGGCCCTGGGTTATGCGGCCGCTGTGGAGATGATTCCGCCGGATCGTACCGCTGCGGAAGCCGATGAACTGGAGACGCTTCGCACGGAGCCCCTCGCGGACCTGGACGAAAAGGCCGCGCAAAAAATCCTGGCGAACTATGACCACGCCCTGCGGCAACTGCGTCTGGCGGCGCGTTACGACTACGTGGACTGGCAGACCGACGTATTCAACCGGGGGCTCGACGCGCCGCTGCCCAGCCTCTCGTTCCTACGCCAGCTTTCAAACGTGCTCACCGTCGCAATCCGTCTCGACCTGAAGCATCGTGATTTCGCCGCCGCCGTCGAAAAACTCCAGACTGGATTTGCGCTCGCCCGGCACACGGGCGAAGGCCATGCGCTCATCCAGACGCTGGTGGGCGCCGCCATCGCCGGCGCCATGACGCGGGAGGTGGAAGAATGGATCGGTATCGACGGCTCGCCGAATCTCTTCTGGCCGCTGGCGTACATGCCGCGACCGCTGCTGGATATGCCGCGGGCGCTGGCCTTCGAGAAAGATGCCGCATACCTCTCCATTCCGGAACTCCGCCAGATGCGCGCGCGTCCGCTGACCGTCGCCGGCTGGACTCGCTTCGTCGCGGGCTTCCAGTCGGCTTCATCGGGCGGCGATGTCGAACCTCCCAAGACCTATGAACAGCAACTGCAGGCCACGGGCTTGGCGCTGATGATCTATCCATCCGCGAAGCAATACCTCATCGAGCGTCAGCACCTGAGCCCCGAGGACGTGGACAAGATGCCCGTTGCCGAGGTGCTGGGCCGTTACTTTCCCGATTCCTTCGACGCCTCGATGGACCGCACGTTCCGTTATGTGAACCTGCCGCCGGCGGTGGCGCTGCCGGCGTTGCGCAAGGCGGAGCGTGACTTCGGCCAGCCGGGCGGGATGTACACGAACCTCCTGGCGCGCATCTTCCTGCCGTCGCTGGATCGGGCGATATTCATCAACGCCAACACGAACCGCACGCTGGATGCGCTGGAGGCGGTTGAAGGCGTGCGCGCTTATGCCGCCGAGCATCACGAACTGCCCGCGAATCTGGCCGCGTTGGGTTTGCCGATACCCAACGATCCGATGACCGCCAGGCCGTTCGATTACCGCGTGGAAAACGGCGGCGTCACGATTACGTCGGTGCCGCTCGAAGACCCCGCCGCTCGCGACACGCTGATCTATCAACTCACCGGTCCATGAACAGACTCCTCGTTTCTTTCCGGATCGCTAATCCTCACGGAGAATCGCCATGATCCGCCAGCGTCTCTTGTTTACCGCCCTGCTTGCTTCGGCAGCCACCCTGTTCGGCCAGACTCCCGCCCCGCAAGCTGCGGCTCCGTCCCCCCAGACCGCGCAGCAAACGGCCGCGTTCCTCGCGCCGTACACCGATTCCCAAACCCTCCTTGTCGCCCACGTGGACCTCGACCGCATCGATTCCGCGGCCCTGTTTCATTTCATCGACACGCTGCTCGCCAACGTCCCTCATTCAGAGGATGCCCGCAAAAGCCTGCCCATGGCTCAGACGGCTTTCGACCTGTATTTCGTCCGGCTCAAGCAGATCGGCATCCGGCACATTTACGTGGTCTCCGATCAAACCGACCTGGCGATGTCCGCGATGGGCGGCGTGTCGCTGGCCGGCGCGTTGCTCGTGCCCCTGCCCGCAGGCGCCGATCCCGCGGCCGCCAATGCCCTCTACACCGCGATGGGGCTCGACAAAAGCACGGGCATTCCGCAACCCACGGTGCTGCCGGGGAATGTCCTGGCGATCAGCTCGCCGGAAATCATCGCGCGCCTGCGCCGGCCCTCCGCCTCGCCCGCGGAATCGCGCACGCTCACGGATGCGTTTTCCGCCGATGAAGGCGCCGCCGTGCAGGTCGTCGGGCTGCTTTCCCACGATGCGCAGCGCGTGTTGACCGAAATGCCTTTCCACCTGCCGCCATCGCTCGGCGGGCAATCCAGCAGCGACTACACCACCGGCCTGGAAGCCGCCACCGCCGCGCTCTCGCTGCCGCCGCAGCCGCAGGTCACCGTGACGCTTTCGGCCACCGATCCTGCTGCGGCCGCACGCCTGGCGACCGCGTTCAACAACCTGATGCATTCCATTCCCGCCACCCCCTGGTTCACCGACGAACTCCAGATTCCCGCTCCCAAGACCAAAGACACGCTGCGCACGCTGCTGACCCGCCTGAGTTTTACGCCTTCCGGATCGACGGCTTCGCTCCGGCTGCAAGGCGACGAACTGACCAGCACGGTGGCATCGCTGCTGGTGCCTGATTTTCAGATGCAGCGCGAGATCTCCCTGCGCGTGAAGGCGGCCTCGCAAATGAAGGAGTTGATGACAGCATGCCTGGCCTATGCCAGCAGCCACCAGGGCGATTACCCGCCCACCTTGCAGACGCTGGTGGATGACAAACTCATCTCGGATGCGCGCCTGCTCACCTCGCCGCGCGACTTGACGGATAAAACGTTCGTTTATCACCCCTGGACGGCCGAGCAGCTCAAGAAGCTTTCGCCCTCGGAGACGCCGACGATCTGGGAGCACGCCAACCAGCCCGACACCGGCGTCAACGTCGCATTTGCCGACGGCCACATCGAGTTCATGCGTCTGGAAAAATACGTGGAAGAGGAATTGCAGGACGCGGAGAAGAAATTGAAGCCGTGAGAGAGACGGCGGCGCCGGGCGGGTGGTTTTCCGAAACGGCGCTGCGGCCCTATCATCCGGGCATGGGTAGTCTTCCGCCGATCCTTCGCCTCGCAACGCGGGGTTCTTTTCTCGCCCGCACGCAATCGGCGCAGGTGGCCGAGCTGCTCCGCCCGCACCTGCCGGCGGGCGTGAGCATCGAGCTGGTGACGATCACCACTTCCGGGGATCGCCAGGCGGATCGGCCGCTGCAGGATGCCGGGGGGAAGGGATTGTTCGTCAAAGAATTGGATGAGGCGCTGCTTTCGGGCGCGGCGGATTTCGCGGTTCATTCGGCCAAGGACTTGCCGGTGGAGCGCTCGGCGGAGCTGGTGATCGCCGCCACGCCGGCGCGCGAGGACCCGCGCGATGTGTGGATCGGCCGTGGCGGGGTCTCGATCGACGACCTTCCGCCGGGATCGCTCGTCGGCACGGTGTCGTTGCGCCGCCAGGCGCAGCTTCTGTCGCGACGGCCCGACCTGCGCGTTGCTCCCCTTCGTGGCAACATCGATACGCGGTTGCGAAAGGTCGCGCAGGGCGAAGGAGGAATCGCCGGCACCTTTCTGGCCGCCGCGGGCCTGCGCCGCGCCGGGCTTTGGCCGCCCGAAGCGATGCCGCTGGAGACGGACCAATTCGTTCCCGCCGCCGGTCAGGGCATCCTGGCGATCGAGGCGCGGCGCGCCGATGCCGCCCTGCTGCAAGTGCTGGCCAGGATTCACGATCGCGTTACGGCGGCCTGCCTGTCGCTGGAGCGCGGCCTGATCGCCAGCCTGGCCGGGAACTGCCTGGCGCCCATCGGCGTGGTCGCGCAGCCGCGCGACGTGGTCGAGGGGCGGCGGCAGCCCGGATACCTTGTGCGGGCGCTGGTCGCGACGCCAGACGGCCGGCAGATGGCGCGGGCGGCGTTGATGGCCCAGCAGGATGAGATCGCGGCACTTGAAGCGCTGGGGCCGCTTTTGCTGCAGACCTTGGAACGTCGGGGGGCGCGGGAAATTCTCGCTGCAGGCGGAGCCACCAACGGCTGAGCGTCAGCGGAAGGCGGGGCTGGCGCGGGCGCCGGGCCGGAGTGACCGGGCCACGTGCGCAGGTCCGGTAAGATGAGAGGGGATTGTGAAATTTGACCGTGGCGTCTTTTTTGCTCATCTTCCCTTCATGCGCGCGGCGGTGAGCGTCCGAGGGGCGGCTTTTTTTCGAGAAGGTCACGGGCGGCCTGCGTGCGGTGGCCCTACGGTGAGCGAGCAGGCATGAATACCAACGACATCCGCAAGTACCTCCACGACCTTAGCAACGCCCTTAATGCGGCGAAAATAAACGCCTATTTGCTCCGGCGAATGCATGGCGACGTCTTGGACAAGGAAACGCTGGACGGACTGGACTCCTCCCTCTTTGATGCAGAGAAGCTGGTCTCCGACTTTCACCGGCGCGTTCATGCCGAGATGGTTCCAACAGAAAAAGCGACAACTTGACGCATCTGCTATGTCATCGTGCGGCGGTATAATGTCGCATGCGTCAAGATTGTGGCTGGTAGATTGGGGAATCTGACAAAATGGGACGTTGGTACGCGTCTTGCCGGTAGTCAGCTTTGGTGGGAGCTTCGGAAGTGCGGTATCCAGCTTCTACGACTGAGCTGGCCTCTGTGGGGCAGACCTGCGACGGGCGGCTTCCCGCCCGGGTTCCTGCCTCGCTTCTTCCCTTCTCCCATCGTGATCGATTTCTGATTTTCCGCCCGGCTGTCCATTCGCCCGGGCCCAGCGCTGGGGATTACTCATGGCACAAGGCAATGCTCATAAAATTCTCGTGGTGGAAGATGACACCAACGAACGGCAAAGCATGCAGCGGCTCCTCACGGATGCCGGCTATCACGTGCACACCGCCGACTCCGCCGACAAGGCGATGGGATACATGGACGAAGCGATCGACTTCGTCCTGACGGACCTGCAGATGGGGGATGTCTCGGGGATGGATTTGCTGCGGCACTGGAAACTCAAGCAGCCCGAGACGATGTTCCTGATGATCACCGGCCACGGCAGCACGCAGATCGCGATCGATGCGATCAAGGCGGGCGCGTATGACTACATGAACAAGCCGATCGATCCGAACAAGCTGCTGGTGTCATTGCAGAACATGGCGCGTTCGCGCGAGGAATCGCGCAAGGTGCGGGAGCTGCAGAACCGGCTGGACGAGCGGTTCAGCCTGTCGAGCATCATCGGCCGGAGCCCGCAAATGCAGCGGGTGTTCGAACTGATCCGGCGATCGGCGCAGGCGTTTTCGACAGTGCTGATCCTGGGGGAATCGGGGACGGGCAAGGAGCTGGTGGCGCAGGCGATTCACCAGAATTCGCCGCGGCGGGATGGGCCGTTCGTGGCGGTGAACTGCGCCGCGATGCCGGCGACGCTGGTGGAATCGGAGCTCTTTGGCCATGAGAAGGGGGCGTTCACGGGGGCGACGGACCGGCGGATGGGGCGGTTTGAGCAGGCCAATGGCGGGACGCTGTTCATCGATGAAATCGGGGATTTTGAGGTGGCGTTGCAGGTGAAGCTGCTGCGCGTGATGGAGAACCGGACCTTTACGCCGGTGGGGGGGAACAAGGAAATCAAGGTGGACACGCGGGTGCTGGCGGCGACGAGCCGGGACATCCGGGACATGATGGCCAAGGGGACGTTCCGGGAGGATTTGTACTATCGGCTGAACGTGATCACGATTGATTTGCCGCCGCTGCGCCAGCGGTTGGATGACATTCCGCTGCTGGTGAAGCGGTTCATGGACCGTGTGAACGAGCAGAACGGGACGAAGATCACGAGCATTTCGCCGTCGGTGATCGACGCGTTGCAGCAGTACCACTGGCCGGGGAATGTGCGTGAGCTGCTGAACGTGGTGGAGCGGATGATGGTGTTGTCGGACAAGTCGCAATTGGAAGTGGACGATCTGCCGGCGTTTATCCGCAACGGGTCGAACGGGCGGGCGGCGGTGGCGGCGGGGGCACCGGCGGCGCCGGGCGAAGTGGCGGGGACCGGGCCGGTCGGGGCGGGATCGGCGGGCGGCGCCGCGGGGGCGGCGGGCGCGGGCGTGCAGGCGCCGGCGGGGGCGACCGGGGCGTCGCTGGATCAGGCGCTGTCGACGATGACGCTGGCGGAACTGGAAGAGCGGGCGATCGCGGCGGCGCTGCAACGATTCAACAACAACCGGACGCGTGCGGCGCGGGCGCTGGGCATCAGCGTACGGACCTTGCAGCGGAAGCTGGGCGCCAAGAGCGGGGGCGAAGCGGAGGCGGGCGGCGAGGAGGGGGCGGAGCCTGCGGCGGGATCGGACGCGCCGGGCTCGCTGGTGAGCACGGGGACGTGAGGGCGTTGCCGATTGCGTATTGCCGATCGCCAATGCCATATTGATTGGAGGGGGGGCGGTGCGTTGCAATGGACAATGGGCAATGGGCAATGGGCAATGGGCAATTGGATCACGTTCGCTGCATGTGAAATTCGGTGATGCGCAGGTGGGGGAGCATTGAGAGGCAGCCGAGATGGGCGCGTGGGGTGATGGCGCCTTCGGGGGTTTCGGGGGCGGCGGGGAGGAGGACCTGGCAGGAAACGGAGCCATCGGGGGCGGGAGCGGCGCTGGCGCCGGCGATTTCCTTTCCGGAGAGATCGCACAGGCCGAGGCGGATTTCCGCGGGGACATCGGGCGCGGGAGGCGGGTCGATGCGCATGCGGGCGGTGTAGGTGCCGGCGTCGAAGGGGCCAGCGAAGACGTAGCGGACGGCAAAGGCGGTATCGGGGTAGGCATTCTCTTCGTCGGGGGCGGCCTGGACGGTGCGGAGGGCGGCGGTTTCCCAGACGGGGGCGGGGGCGGTGCGCCAGCGGCCGATGATGGCGTCGGTAAGGCCCCTGGCGGGCTGGGGGCGGGAATGTGTTTCGACGGCGGCGCTGATGATGGCGGCCTGGCGGAGGGCCTGGCGTCGCAGTCCGACGACTTCGGCGTAGGTCTTTCCGTACTTGCCGGTGAGACCGTCGAGGGCGGCGGTGAGTTCCTTCACGCGCACGCGCGCCACGCGCTGGTTGGCCCATTCGGCGATGAGCTGCCCGGCGGCGGCGCGGCGGTCGATGGCGGGGGCGGGATCGTGGCCCTTCATGGCGGCGAGCGCCTGAAGCCGGGCATATGCCTCGAGCGCTTCGGGGGCCAGATCGGCGACGACGGCTTCGCGCCAGCTTCCGGGCTTTTCTTTGACCATCACCTCGGGATCGAAGAGGTTTTCGGCGGGGGCGGGCAGCGCGGCGGCGAATTTTTCGTTGATGGCGCGGATGAAGGCGGCGCCGTCGGCGGTGGCGGCGTCGTTGCTGATCAACAGGCTTTGCTGCGGGTGTCGCTGGATGAACTCGATGACGCGGCGGTTGTAGTGGGTCCAGAGGTCGATCGCCCGGCGGGGGTTGTCGAGGATGGGGCGGTCGGTGGCGCGGCGGAAGAGCGAATCGGCGACTTCCCAGGGCTCGCGGTACATGAAGATGAAGCGGGCCTCGGGCATGAGGTTGCGCCAGAAGTCGAGGAAGAGGGTGGTGCGGGGGTCTTTCCAGCCCCATTGGCCGGCGCCTCCGGCGGCGGCTTTTTGCTCAACGAGCTGACGGGCGCGGGCGGCGACTTCCGCGGGGACTTCGAGGGGCCAGCGGTCGGACCAGCCGGTTTCATCGAGGCCGTTGCCAAGGAGCGCGGCGCGATGGACCTCGACAAAATCGAGGTCTTCGAAATGGCCTTTGACGTTGCCGCGATCGGCGGCGTAGAGCCGTTCGCCCATGGCGACGCCGGCGGCCTGGAGGAGCGAGGCGGCGAAGCTGGTGCCGGAGCGATGCATGCCGGCGAGGATGAAGGGACGCAGGGCGGTCGTGGTGTCGCTCACGTGACGCTCTCCGGTTGGGGGGCGGGTTCGGTGGAGTCGGCGGGCATTTCAGTTTTGGTGCGGATTTCGACGGCGGGTTTGAAGCCCAGATCGAGGGCGCCGGTGGCGAGCGTTCCGCGCTCGGGTTGCACGCGGAACATGGCGGCGTCGACGACGCGGTGGATGAAGACTTCGGGCGCGTTGCCGGTGGCGGGCTGTCCGGGTTCCTGACCCGCGGCGGCCATGACACCGGCGTTGAGGAAATAGACGCCGGCCTGAAGGGCGCAGGTAAAGGTGAAGCGCATGGTGACGACGGATTTTTTGTCGACGGCGTCGATGCGGTTTTCATAGAGGTGCGAGACCGCGCCGCCGAGCTCGAAGCCGCCGACGGTTTTGATCAGCATGCCGAAGCGCACTTTGCGCATCGCGGATTCAAAATGGACGTCATAGGTGTAGACGTAAGTGCGGCCGCGGACGAGCATGTTGACGCGCGAGCCGTCGGGCCGCTCGATGCGGGCGTCTTCGATGCGTGCGCCCAGGGAGGGGTAGACGAGAGTGGACTGGGGCTTCATGTTGGGATCGAAGTGATCTTCGCCGTCGCCGAGGGCTTCCTCGGGCAGGGTTTCGTGTTGTTCGACAGCGGCTTCCTGGGCGCCGGCGCGGATTTCGGCGCGGAGGGCGTCGAGTTTTTCGGCGGGGCTGAAAATCATGCGGTGATACTGGCTGACGACGCGCTTGGGTTCGCCGGAGAGAAGTTTTTCGCCGGAATCGAGGAGCAGGGCGTGGTCGCAGAGCTCGATGATCTGATGGCCGGCGTGCGAGACGAAGAGGACGGTGCAGCCGCGTTCCTGGAGGTTGCGGATGCGGGCGAAGCATTTGCGCTGAAAGGCTTCATCGCCGACGGCGAGGGCTTCATCGACGATGAGGATGTCGGGATCGAGGGCGATGGTGACGGAGAAGGCGAGGCGGACCATCATGCCGGAGGAATAGGTTTTGACGGGCTGGTCGATGAAGTCGCCGATGCCGGCGAAATCGACGATCTGGTCGAATTTTTCTTCGATGAACTTGCGTCCGCAGCCCTGGATCTGCCCCTGGAAGAAGACGTTTTCGCTGCCGGTGAATTCGGGATGGAATCCGGAGCCCAGTTCGAGCAGGGCGGCGACGCGTCCGGCGACGCGGACGGAACCGCCGGTGGCCTGAAGGGTGCCGGCGATGATCTGGAGGAGGGTGGATTTGCCCGAGCCGTTGCGGCCGACGATGCCCCAGGTTTCTCCGCGTCCGACGGCGAGGTCGATGCCTTTGAGTGCCCAGAATTCGCGGGTGCCTTTGGGCGGGGGCGGGCGGTGGCCGTTGGTCTGGCCGGCCGCCTGGGCGCTGCCGGCGAGGCCGAGCATGGCGGAGATCATGGCGCGGCGGCTGGCGAAGCGCCGGAAGCACTTGGTGACGCCCTCAAGCTCGATGGCCGTTTGATTCATAGCCTGAACAGTCTACCCGGCGGAGCGGTGCAACTCACGCGGGCGCAACGGGTGTCGAGCTGTCGGACTCAAGTTCCATGCAGCTTGCAGCCGCCTGAAACACGAAAAGCGACCGTTCCCAGTGACCGTGCCCACCCAGGGTTTACAAAAAATGGAACGGGAGAACCGCTGCAGGCGTGACGCATCAGGCGACAGACTCGGGGGCGGGCGTTTTGGCGGCGGCGGAGTCGTCGGGCGCGGTGCGCGCTTCCAGGGGGAAGATGCAGCGGACGGTGGTGCCCTTGCCGACTTCCGAGAAGAGCGCGACGTGGCCGCCCATGGCGGCGAGGGCGTGCTTGACGATGGCGAGGCCCAGCCCGGTGCCGCGGTCGGCGCCGCCGCGCGAACGGTTCACGGTGTAGAAACGCTCGAAGACGCGCTCGCGGTCCTCGGGGGGAATGCCCACGCCGGTGTCGGCGACTTCCAAAACAAAGTGGCCAGCGGTCAGTGGCCAGTGGTCAGTCGTCTCATCAATGCTTGCTTCGTTCTGACTACTGATCGCCGGCTTCTGACTGCTTTCCAGATAGGAGCGGATCGTGACGCTGCCCGTGGGGGTGAACTTGATGGCGTTGTCGAGGAGATTTTTCAGGATGAGCGTGAGCAGGCGTTCGTCGCCCACGAGCGTTCGGGCGTCGGGCGCGAGATCGGTGCGGAGCTGCACGTGCTTGTCGTTGGCGGCGACGGCGTAGGTGCCGGTGACCATGTCGCAGACCGCCTGGAGGTCGAGGCGCTCGGAGCGAACGATGGCGCGGGGGTCCTCCGTGCGCGAAAGATCGAGCAGGTCCTGCACCAGCAATTGTAGGCGGAGGGCGTGGTTGTTGATGATGTCGACGCAGCGGCGGGCGGTCTCGGGATCGTCGGCGGATTCCCTGAGGGTTTCGACGGCGGCGCGGATCGAGGCCAGTGGCGTGCGCAATTCGTGGCTGGCGTTGTTGACGAAATCGGTCTTGATTTGCAGGGTTTTGGCGATTTCCGTGACATCGCGCAGCAGCAGCAGCGTGCCGCGGTAGTGGGCGCCGGTGTAAATCGTGGCGGCGGTGGCCTGGCAGGCGATGGCGCGGCCGGGCACCTGGATGGCAATCTGCGCCGAGACGGGCTTGATCGAGGAAAAAGCCTGGCGGTAGAGGGCGTAGAGATCGGGGTGATGGATGATGTTGTCGATGCGCTGGCCGATGAGGGTATCGACGCCGCGGCCGAAGACGCGCGCGGCGGCGGGATTGGCCAAGCGCACGACATCGAGGTTATCGGTGGCCAGGGCGATTTCGTTGGTGTGATCGAGCACCGCCAGAAGGGAAAGCAGGTGATCGTTGTCCTGCTGGGCGCGGGCGCCGCGGGTTTCGAGTTCCTCGGCCAGCTTGTTGGCGGTGCGCGCCAGCTCGCCGGCCTGTCCGGGCACGAGTTCATCGGTGCGCCGGGAGTAGTTCCGCTGCGTAAGAGCTGAGAGCAGGTGGAGCACGCCGGTGAGCCCGGAGTGTTGCACGGCGCCGCGGTAGGCGAGCCACGCCGCGAGCATGGCGAAGAAAGCGATGAGGAGGAGGTAGGTCAGATCGTGCATGCGGAGCTTTGAAAAGCGGAAACCGGGCGCCGGCTCGATGCGGATAAGCACTGCGCCGCGCCAGGGCTCCCTTATACCGTGATTTCGTCTTCTTTGCGTTCCAGCAGGCGGTAGCCGACGCCTCGGACCGTGTGGACCATCCAGGCGGCTTCCCCGAGTTTTTTGCGCACGGCGGTGATGTGCACGTCGATGGCGCGATCGGTGACGAACACCTCGGCTCCCATCGCTTTGTCCATGAGCTGGTTGCGCGACAGGACGCGGCCGCGGGCGGAGAAGATCGCGGTGAGCAGCTTGAACTCCGTCGGCGTCAGGTTGATCGGCCGGCCGGCGACGGTGACTTCGTGCTTGGCCGCATCGATCGTGACGGGGCCGGTGGAAAGGATGGCGGCGGCGGGATCGACGGCGGCCTTGCGGCGCAGCACCGCGGCGACGCGCGCCATGAGCACCTTCATCGAGAAGGGCTTGGTGACGTAATCATCGGCGCCCATCGAGAGGCCAACGATGATGTCGGTTTCCTCGGTTTTGGCGGTGAGCATGAGGATGGGCATGCCGGCGGTATCGGGATCGCCCTTGAGCGCGACGGTGACATCGCGGCCGGAAAGGCCGGGCATCATGAGATCGAGGATCGCCAGGTCGGGCTTCTGGCGGCGGGCCAGTTCAAGGCCGGCGGCGCCGTCGTGGGCGACCAGGGGCTCGTAGCCGTTGCGCTGCAGGTTCATGGCGATGAGCTCGACGAGATCGCGCTCGTCGTCGACGACCAGGATTTTCTTGCGGCGTGCCATGGGAACCTCCAGAGACCGGGGTTGCGGAGCAGGAGACGGTGGAAAACAGCGCTCCGCCGCGACCGGCGCTCTTAACATGGCGGTCGGGGGATGTTTGTGTCAAGGTGATTGCAGGCAGGGCGGTGATTCTTTGCGCAACCTTAGCGAAACCGGCGGAATTGGCGGTATATTGAGTTCGGGGTTTGATCAGGAGCCGGGTCAAAAGAGGGCCGCACCCGCTCACGCGGCGGAGGACACGTTGCCGCGCCGCTGGCCGTCGGCTTGCTGCGGCTGCTCCATTTTCACCTTGATCTCCGGCAGGCCCACGATGTCGTAGGTGCCGGAGGCGACGGAAATCTTGGCGGCGGCGAAATCGCGCAGGATGTCGCGGGCCATGGCGTCTTTGACGTCGCGGATGGCGTGGTCCTTGACGATGAAGCGCACGGTGAGTTCCACCCAGTTGTCGGTCAGGCGCATGTAGACGCGCGGGTGAAGCTCGGTGCGGCGCGTGGCGAAGCGGCGTTCGAGCTCGGCCAGATCCGGCTCGCTCATCTGCGAGATTTTTTCGGTATGCCGGCGGGCGGTGTCGAGGAGGATTTGCTCCGCGCGCTGGTAATCCGCGCTGTAACCCACCGGCATCATGAGCTCTTCCCAGAGATAGGGAAAATCACGCGTGTAGTTGAACACCGGCTCCTCGAATACCTTGGCGTTGGTGACCGTCACAATCCGCCCGGAATACTGGCGGGCGCGGACCCACATCGCGGGGTCGGCGCTCTGCACGGAGGGCGGCTGACCCATTTCCATGATGGTGGTTTGCAGGAACCCGAGGTTGACCACATCGCCGCGCACGCCGCCCATGGTGATGCGGTCTCCGACGTTGAAGGTTTTACCACGCAGGATGAGCAGGTAGCCCGCGAAGGCGGTGATGACCCGCTGGAGCGCGAACGCCAGGCCGGCGGTGACGAACCCCAGAAACGCGGCCAATCGCCCCGGGTCGTCAAACCAGATCGAAAGCAGGCCGACGACGAGGATGATGGCCGTCAGAAGGTGGATTCCCTGGCGAATCCAGAAGCGGACGCGCTCGTTGCGCACCCCGCGAAAGATCAGGTGAACCAGCCCGCGGAGGATCAGCGACACCAGCCACACGGCGACGATGATGCCCAGCGAGAAGAGGATTTTCTGCCCGTTCTCGGCATTCACACCGACGAACTTCAAGTTGAGAAGCTGCAGCGATCGGTGGGGTCCGACGAATTCGACGATGTTCGCCAGGGGCATAGCGACTGACCCATGCATGACGCGAAGCGTGGGTCAGGTGAGCAAACGCCGGGCGCGGCGGACGGCGGCGCGGAGAAATTACGCCGGGTGCGGCGTTTTCGGCGGGGTCTCAGGGGAACGTGCGGCGGCATCCGGCACGGGACCGCCGGCGCCGCGTGCGGCGGCGACGCCCTCGACAATGCCAAAGGCGATCAGTCCGCATCCGATGGCCAGGAGCACCGGGCGCGCGGCGTTGTGCTGGGCCAGGGCGCGGAGCGCCGCGCCGATGCCGCCGGCTTCGCGGGCGTCGCCGTTGACCGCCACGCGCATGAGGATGACCCCGACGCCCAGGAACACGCATCCCCGGGAAGCGATACCCAGCCGCCAGAGCGCCCGCATGGGCCAGCGGGCGCGGGGAATATCGTGGTCTACCGACCCGGCAAGAGCGCGCCAGAGCTCATAAGCCCCGAAGCCGGCGAACCCCAGCGCGACGATCCCCAGCACGACGTATCCGCCCGGCCAGGAAAGCAGGTAGCCCACGCGGCTGCGGGTGTCGTGAAGTTCGGCGCCCACGCCACCGGCCGCGGCGGGCGGCGCTCCAAGCGGACGTTGTGCGTCGTAAAGCGCCACATGGCCGGCGAAAAATGCGAGGCTGGTGTAGGTGATCGCCAGGAAGATCGCCGTGCCCCGGCGCAGCCACGCGCGCCATGACCGGCCATGTTCCACGAAGACCGACATGGCGTGCGACAGCGCGAACGCCAGAAAGCCCAGCGCCAGCACCCCCACCACGATTCTTCCGCCGGGCCACGCCAGCAGAGCGATCAGGGTTGCTTTGGGTCCCCGCGCCTGGTCCAGGTGCCCGGCGGCGGCGAGTGCGACCACACCGATAAGCAGGTACAAGGCCCCCCTGGCCGCAAGCCCGACGCGGCCGAGCCCCACCACCGCCTGCTGAGCAATTTTGCGGGGCTTGGGAGGAGAATCCGCCACTGAAAGCTGCGCTGATGCTTGCCGCATGATGGCGCCGACCGTACAACACCCCCATCACGTCTCGGGAGGTGTCGATGGTTCGGACATGGCCTCCGCAAGGAGTTGCAGGTTCTTCGCGGCGTCGCACGTTGCCGCCGGCTCAGAGGAGCAAGTGGGCGGGACACCGCTGGGCTATTGTAGCGGCCCTTTCGTGCGCCGTGGCGGGCGCGGCCATCACCGGGTGCTCGCCCTCCAGCGGCACGCCGGCCACGCGGGAGGCCGCCAATCCGCTCTCGCTGCCCTTCTTTGACGCCAAGCTGCCGACCGACCAGCGCGTCGCCGACCTCGTCGGCCGGTTGACGCTCGAGGAAAAAGTGGCGCAGATGCAGATGGATGCGCCCGCCATTCCGCGCCTGGGCATACCCGCCTACCACTGGTGGAACGAAGCGCTCCACGGCATCGCGCGCAACGGCGAAGCGACCGTCTTCCCCCAGGCCATCGGCCTGGCCGCGACGTGGGACCCGGCGCTGCATCACCAGATGGCCAAAGTGATCGCCGTGGAAACCCGCGCCAAGCACAACGCCGCGTTCCAGCAGGGCATCACCGCCATTTACACCGGCCTCGATCTCTGGTCGCCGAACATCAACATTTTCCGTGATCCGCGCTGGGGGCGTGGGCAGGAAACGTATGGCGAGGATCCCTTTTTGACGTCGCGCTTCGCCGTGGCGTTTGTCACCGGCATTCAGGGCGACGATTCCAAGTATTTCACCGCGATTGCCACACCCAAGCATTTTGCCGTCCACTCCGGTCCCGAGCCTGAGCGCCACCGCTTCGATCCGGAACCTTCCGACCAGGACCTCTTCACCACCTACCTGCCCGCGTTTGAGGCGGCGGTGCGCGAAGGCCACGCCTACTCCGTGATGGCTGCCTACAACAGTCTCGATGGCCTGCCGTGCTCGGCCAATCCGCGCCTCCTCACGGACATCCTGCGAAACCAGTGGGGCTTCCAGGGGTATGTGGTCTCGGACGTGGACGCCGTGCAGGATGTGTGGGAAAACCATCAGACGGTCGCTTCGCCGGAAGAGGCGGCCGCGATTTCCGTCAAGGCCGGCTGCGATCTCAACGGCGGCACGACTTACAGCGCGTTGACCACGGCCGTGCAGATGGGGCTGCTCAAGGAATCCGACATCGATCGCTCGGTGACGCGGCTGTTCACGGCGCGCTTCAAGCTGGGCCTGTTCGATCCGCCGGCGCAGGTGCCGCTGGCGACGCTGCCTCCCTCCGCCAACGACACGCGCGCCCACGATGCGCTGGCCCTCAAAGAGGCCGAGGAATCACTGGTGCTGCTGAAAAATGACGCCGGCACGCTGCCCATGGACAAGACCAAACTCCAGACGCTCGCCGTGATCGGCCCGACCGCCGATTCGCTCACGGCGCTCGTGGGAAACTATAACGGCACGCCGGCGCGCCCGGTCACGATCCTCCAGGGACTCCGCAACGCCCTCGAAGCCGACGGCGGCGCCGCACGCGTGCTCTACGCCCCCGGCTGCCCGCTCGTCGAAGAACAACTGCCCCTCGAAGAGCCCGTGCCCTCCTCGGCGCTCTACACCGATGGCACCGAGAGAACCCACGGCCTACTGGGCGATTACTATCCCACCTCCGCCTCCACGCGCCCGATCCGCACGCGCATCGATCCGCAGATCGATTTCGACTGGTCCATCCAGGGCGATCGCGATCCCCTGCCCCTGGCCAACCAGGAAGGCGCGGGCGCGATGCCCGGCGCGGGCAGCACCTACATTCACTGGACCGGCGATCTTGTCCCGCCCGAGACCGGCACCTACACGCTGGGGCTTTCCGCGCGCGACGCGTTCCGGCTGTATCTGGATGGCGAACCGCTGGTGGACGAATGGACGCTCGGCGGCCGGCGCTCGCACGGGGCGCGCGTCCATCTTGAAAAAGGCAAGGTCTATCATCTGACGGTGGACTATCTGCACCCGCCGGCCTCGGCGCAGGATGTCTCCGCCGCCACGCGTCCGACGGCAACGGAACCTGCCGCCGCCACGCAGCCTTTCAATCCCAATCCGCCGCCGCCCGTGGCCACGCGTTCCGGACGCCGCGGCGGAGGCGGACGCGGATTCGCCGGCCGGGGATTCGGAGCCGCCCGCGGCCCACGCGCTCAGCCGTTGGACGCCGCCATCCAGTTGCGCTGGACCCGGCCCTCGAACGATGAAGTCGCCAACGGCCCGGAACCTTACTACGCCGACGCCGTGCGCCTCGCCTCGCGCGCCGATGCCACCGTTCTCGTCCTGGGCCTCACCGCCGACCTCGAGCGCGAAGAGCACGACATCGATTACCGCGGGTTCTTCGGCGGCGACCGCACCGCCATCGAGTTGCCCCCCGTCCAGGCGGAACTGCTCAAACGCGTCACCGCCGCCGCGCAGCAGAATCACAAGCCCGTCGTCCTCGTGCTCACCGCCGGCAGTGCGCTGGCCATTCCCTGGGCCAATGACCACGTGCCCGCGATTCTCGACGCCTGGTATCCCGGTCAGGATGGCGGCACCGCCGTCGCCAACGCCCTCTTCGGCGTCACCAATCCCGCCGGCCGGCTGCCCGTCACCTTCTACGCCGCCACCACCGACCTGCCCGATTTCGAAGATTACTCCATGGCCCCCTCCGACCATTCCCCCGGACGCACCTACCGCTACTTCACCCGCAAGCCGCTCTATCCCTTCGGCTACGGCCTTTCGTACACGCACTTCTCCTATGCCGCCGCCGGCGCTCCCAAATCCTCCGCCACCGACGCCGACCTCCAGGTCTCCTTCTCCGTCACCAACGCCGGCGACCGCCCCGGCGATGAAGTCGCCCAACTCTATCTCTCCCGCCCCGGCACCCCCGCCGGCCTGCGCGAATCGCTCGTCGGCTTCCAGCGCCTGACCCTGGCCCCCAAGGAATCCCGCACCATCACCTTCACCATCACTCCCTATCAGCTCGCCACCATCGACGCCGCCGGCCGCCGCCTCGTGCCCACCGGCGACATCACCCTGCGCTGCGGAGGCTCCTCGGACGCCACCGCCGGCGTCAGCACCACCGTCTCGCTCACCGGCCAAGTCGCCACGCCCACTTACAAAATCGTTCCCCCCACCCTCGCGCAGCAACAATAATGCAGGAGCGCCTTTTCCATCCCAATTTCACCAATTAAACCCGTCCCCCGCTTCAACCAGCGCTAGCGCTTCCCGCCCTGCGCCCCCTTCAGCACCGCGCTCACCGACTGGTTCAGGTGAATGCGCTTGATCGCCTCTCCCATCAGCGGCGCCACCGACAGCACCGTGATCCGATCCCGAATCGGCTCCAGGCGGTCGCAAGTCGGAATCGTGTCGGTGATGATCAGCTTCTCGATCGGCGATCGCGCGATCCGCTCCACCGCCTGCCCCGCGAATACCCCGTGCGTCGCGGTGACCAGGATCCGCTGCGCCCCGTGCTCCTTCAGGATTTTCGACGCCTCCGTGATCGTGCCCCCGGTCGTGATCATGTCGTCGAACATCAGCACCGTCTTGCCTTCGATCTCGCCGACGATGCTGGTCATCGCCACGGTCGTCGCCGATTTTCGCCGCTTGTCGATGAACGCCAGGTCCGCGTTGAGCTTTTCCGCGTAAAACGATGCCGCCTTCAGATTGCCCGGGTCCGGCGACACGATGACCAGCCCGCCGCAGTCCGCCGTCAGTGATGGCAGCTCTTTCACGAAATAATGCGACAGCACCGGGCTGGCCAGCAGGTGATCCATCGGAATGTCGAAAAATCCCTGCACCTGCGCCGCGTGCAGGTCCATGGCGATGACGCGGTCCGCCCCGGCCGCCGTGATCAGGTTGGCCACGAGCTTCGCCGTGATGGGCGTGCGGCCCTCGGATTTGCGGTCCTGCCGCGCGTAGCCGAAGTAGGGAATCACCGCCGTGATGCGCTCCGCCGACGCCCGCTTCAGGCAGTCGATCCAGATAAGCAGCTCCATCAGGTATTCGTTCACCGGCGTGGAAGTGGACTGCACGATGAAGCAATCGCGCCCGCGCACGTCCTCATCCAGCTTCACGATCAATTCGCCGTCGGGAAACGAATCCACCCGCGCCTTGCCCACGGGAATTCCGATCTCCGCGCACAGCCGCTCCGTAAACGTCGCGCTGGCGCGGCCAGCGAATACCTTCATCGAATCGGCAAGCGCGGCGGACATAGGCGATTTTCCCGGGGTAAACATCAGCAGGCATTCATTCCATCATGGCGCCCGGCGGCACCAGCGTGTTGGGCAGGATCCGCCGGCCCGGCGCAATGTGCGCGCCCGTGCCGATCCACGTAAACGGTTCCACCACCGTATCTTGGCCGATGGATGCCCCGAATTCAATCCACGTGTTCTCCGGCGAAACCAGCGTCACGCCGTTGTCCATGTGCATCCGCTGTATCCGCCGCTGCATCACCCGCGCCACCTCCGCCAATTCGCCGCGCGTGTTAATCGACAGCACATCCTCCGGCGGCACCGAGGGCAGCGCCTCGATCCGCTTGCCCATCCGCTGCAAAATCGCCAGCGTGTCGGTGAGATAATACTCCCCCTTCTTGTTGTTGGGCTGCACCTTGTCCAGCGCCGTGAAAAGGTCCCGCGCCTTGAAGATCCAATAGGTCGGATTCACTTCCCTGATCGCCCGCTGCTCCGCGGTCGCATCGTTGTGCTCCACGATGCCCGTCACCGTGCCCGCCGCATCCCGCACGATCCGCCCGTATCCCGCCGGATTCTCCAGAATCGCCGTCGCCAGCGTCACCGACGCCTTCGATGTCACATGCTTGTCCGCCAGCTTCATCAGCGTCTCCGCCCGAATCAGCGGCCCATCGCCCCCCAGCACAAACACATGATCGTTTTCCCCCACGCCCTCGTTCGCCTCAATCTGCGGCCGCGCCACCATCACCGCATGTCCCGTCCCCTTCTGCTCATGCTGAATCACCCAGGTGATATCCACCGCATCCTTGTACGTGGAAATCACCCGATCCCGATCATGCCCGATCACCACATACAACCGCGTCACCCCCGCCTCCCGGCAGGCATCCAGCACATACGAAAGCATCGGCCGCCCACAGATCGGATGCAGCACCTTCACCATATCCGATTTCATGCGCGTGGCCTTGCCCGCGGCGAGAAGGATGGCGGAAAGAGACATGAAGGAGCCTCCGGGAAACAAACCCGGAGTTTATCGGATGTGCGGCGAACGTAAAGGTGTGCACAACGTTGCCATTCGCATTTTACTCAGCGACGGCGGGTGTAGTTCCTATTCCGGGTAACAATCCACCATGGCGGCATTCCCCCCTCCCCCCCAACGCTCCCTGACGGTCGCGTCTCGGAGGTTTACCCGGATCGAGAACTACACCCCGACGGCCACGCTCCAACGAAAATAATTGCCGTCCGCCAGAAACTGTTGTATGCTTCATTGTTCTGTGCAGTTGCGCCGTCTGACTTGCAGCAGCGGATGAACCCGGCGGCGGTAGTCGTTACCAGAGAAGGACATGCGAAAAATCGCAGCCTGTGGCATGTTGTCCCTGTTCGTGCCGCTTGCGCATCAGGCCAGTGCCGCCACCCTCGACCAATGGACCTCTGCGGTCAACGGCAGTTGGGAGGATGCCTCCAAATGGTCCGGCAATGTCGTCCCAAGTAACGATCATCCACAGGGGTCCGCCTACGATGTCGTCATCGCGGCCACGGGCCCGTCTTACTTTGTAAGCCTCGACGCCAGTGTCGCCGTCAACAGCATTACTCTTGATTCCTCCGCGGCCACGCTCGCCGTGCAGTCCGGCTGGGCGATCCAGAGCTCGCAGATCGACGTGCAGGCGGGGGCGCTCTCCTTCGATGGCAACAGTCTTACCGGTGCGCGCGTGCAGGGCGCGGGGAGCATCACCTTTGGCCATGTGACCCTTTCCGGAGTCACTTTTGCCGCCACTATCAATGCCGGCGGGCTTGAATCCACCGGTCCACTCGCGTTCGACGGTGGAACCCTGCTACTGGGCAACTTGGGCGGCGGCGTCCATTTCACCAGCGGCTCTTCCTTGCTCGCCGGCACCGGCACGATCGTCTTCAACGGCGCCACCCTCTCCCAGAACCTTCAGTTCAATTCTTCGATGAGCGCGCTTGTCGGTTCCACCTTGACCCTCGGCTCCGGCATTACCGCTATCACCGGCGCCGGCGATGCCGTCCTCACCACCGAAGACGGCTCCACTCTCACTAACAACGGCACCCTCATCATCACGAGTGGCCACTATCTTTTTGTGAATAGCCCCCTTCAAAACAATGGTGCTCTCCAGATCAATGGGGGAACCCTGGTGATTGGCGGGGCCCAGACATTAACCGGCCTCGGGCAGCTGACGCGCACCGCCGGCAACATCGCCATCAATGGAAGCCTTATCACCGGTGGTGGAACCCTCGATCTCGATAAGGACCTGGGGGGCACCGCCCGCCTCGCCGGTTCCACGGATGCTTCCACCATCACCGCCTCTAATGGCTCGGTTCTCGCACTGGGCGCGCCAGTCGTTGTCGACGGCGAGTTGGCCTATGGCTTCTCCACCGCCTTCACCTCCACGACCGGCATCACCATCTCCACCGACCTCGTCTCCGACTTCAACGCCCATGGCACCATCACCTTCGCCAGCGCCCTCACGCTGAACAACCACTCCATCACTATCCATGAAGGGCAAGGCATTTCGATCGCGGGGAGCACGCTCGCGGGCACCGGCTCCATAATCGTGCAGAATCCCGGCGGAGACCAGGCGGATACCGTTGAACTGACCACGCCCGATAGCTCCACCCTCACCATTGGCAGCGGTATCACCATCCGCAACGACGGCACTCGCCAGGACACCAACATCGAAATCGGCACGAACAACGCGGCCTTCGACAATCAGGGGATCATCTCCAGCCAGGTTCCCAACAGCACTGTCGCCCTCTTTGGTGTCAACTGGAAAAACGAAGGCACCCTCCAACTCTCCAATGGCACCCTCCAGCTGTGGGGTTCCACGACGACCGCGAATCTCGGGCTGATCGTCCGCACCGGCGGGCGCCTCGAAGCGCGCGAACTGGTGCTCGATAACACCAATGCCACCTTCACCCTCGATACTGCGCGCGGCGTTTGGTACTTTTATGACGGCAGCATCGCCGGGGGCACCATCGCTGGAGACGGCGGTTCCATTAACCTTCTTTCTTCCTATAACATTCCGACCCTCGACGGCGTCACGCTGGCTGGCGATCTTTCCGCCTCCAGCTTTTCCGGCAAAGTCGTCGACGGCATGACCCTCGACAATGCCACGATCTACCAATCCGCCGGCCTGGGGTTCAACGGTACACAGACCCTCGGCGGCACCGGCACCATCTGGTTCACCAGTCTCAACTACAGCGACAACGGAGCGCTCGGAAATACCGGCGCGCTGACCATTGCCCCCGGCGTCACCATCCGCATCCTTACTGGCGATGGAAAGATCGGCACCGCCAACAACGGGTCCACCCTCCTGAACCAAGGCGCCATCCTCGTCGACAAAAACCTCTTCCAACTCTCCGTTCTCGGCAACACCGTGACCAATACTGGCACTATTGCCGCCAGCAACGGGGGGATTCTCACGGTCAGCAACCTCGTCAACAACGGAACTTTCTCCGTCAACGATTCCACCGCCATCCTCACTGGTCCCTTGAGCAATTCCACCACCCTCTCCGCGACCAATTCCACCCTCACCCTCGGAGGCCCCCTCGCCAACACCGGCGCGATCTCCCTTACCAATACCACGCTGATTCTCGATTACTACGACCCTTCCGAGCAGCTCGGCAACTTCACCCACAGCGGTCAAACCGTCTTCGCCGCCATCGCCCATGACTTCGGGAATCCCTTCGACGTGGCCAAGACCGTCTTCGGCCCTGTGGACATCGGTGATGGCGCCAGCTTCACCAACATGACCGTTACTTCCAGCGCTGGCCCCATCCACATCCTCTCCAACGCCCACGTCACCATGAACGCCACGATCGCCGCCGACCTCACCATGGATGGCGGCAGCACCGTCACTGGCGATCTTGTCCTGCAAAATGCGACCGTCTCGCTGAATAGCGGTGCCTCTTCCGCCAAACTCGTCACCAGCTCGATGACCGGCAGCGGCACCGTGCGATTTGATGGATCAACCAATGGAACCATCGCCCCTTCCGGTTCCACCATCACGATCGGCTCTGGCGTGACCGTCGCCACCGGTGCCTCCGGAGGAACCATCGGATCCCCAACCAGTCTCCTCAACAATGGCACCATCAGCGCCAGAACAGCCGCACACACGCTCACGATCAGCGCCAGCACCACGACCAGCACCGGCACATTGGAAGCTCTCAACGGCGGCGTCCTGTCCCTCTCCTCCAGTTTTAGTAACAGCGGCACCCTTCATGCCGGTGTTGGATCTACGATTGCGCTAACATCTATGACCGACACGACCCTGTCCGTGACCGAGTTGGATATTCAAAGTACCACGCTAAAAGGATCCCTCACCACCTCTCAGGCCGCGCTCAACGGGTCGCTGATCCTCAACTTCCTCGGCACTCCTTCACTCGGGAGTGTATACACGGTCCTCACCACCCAATCGCCATACACCGGAACGTTTACCTCGGTGCTGGCGCCTTCACTTTCTCCCGGCATGGGCGTGACCCTTCAATATTCGAGCGGTGCCGTGATGGCAAAGATCGTATCCGTGCCCGTGCCTGAACCCTCAACGATTGCTGTGATCGGACCGGCGGCGCTCCTGCTGCTCAAGAGAAAGCGGCGACGGACGCAAACATAAAAGGAAGCTGGGGGATCAGGATTCGAACCTGAACAAGCAGAACCAAAATCTGCTGTGCTACCGTTACACCATCCCCCAGGATGGCTCAAGAACAGCACTTTACCGTGCCGTATCCCGGCGGGTCAAACGGGGCTGTTCGTGGATTGCGTCGCTGAATGTCCCGCAAAAAGCGGAGCGCCCGGGGCTGTGGGATAGCCGCGGGCGCTGCGTGTGGGGGGATCACCTTCATCATGCCATGGCGATTACGAACAGCCGAGGCTCGCCCCGCAATTCAGGCACTTGTAACACGAGCCGTTGCGGACGGTGATGCTGCCGCACGTGCACGTCGGCGCGTCGCCCATCAGCCGGCCCAGCGCGGTGCTGAGCGTGTCGACCGTCGGCTCCGTCGCCGTGGCGTGGCCATGTCCGTTGCTGTTCCCATTGGGCCGCTCCGCCGCCGCCAGCGCATCGCGGACGATCTGCCGCCCACCCGTCGGCAGCGCCGGCGCTTCCGCAGGCGCCTCCGCCAGGTCGCCCCCCAGCGCCGCGGCAGTTTCCGCCGCATTCATCTGGCCCTCCCGCTTCGGTGCGTTCGCCGCGCGATAGCCCGGCACAAACTGCATCCCCAACCACCGCACGATGTAATCCACAAAGCTCTTCGCAAACGGAATGTCCGGGTTCAGCGTCATCCCGCCCGGCTCGAACCGCATGTGCTCGAACTTCCGCACGATCGCATCCACCGGCACGCCATATTGCAAATTCAGCGAGATCAGCGTCGCGATCGTGTCCATCAGCCCGCCGATCGTCGAGCCCTGCTTGGCCATCGTGATGAACACTTCGCCCGGCGTGTTGTCTTCAAACAAGCCCACTGTGATGTAGCCCTCATGCCCCGCGATGTCGAACTTGTGCGTGATCGACGCGCGCGTGTCCGGCAACCGCCGCCGCAATGGCCGCTCCACCACTTTCACCACCACCTTCTCCACCGGCTCGGCAATCTTCAACGGCTCGGCCAAGTCGGTTTTGCACTCCATCGCCGGACTCGGATCCCCGCACGTCTTGCATCCCGCCGCGTTCTCCTGCTTGAGCGCATCGACATCCTGATCGTCCGACGCATCATCATCCGACACCGAATTCAACGGCTGGCTCAGCTTCGACCCGTCCCGATACAACGCCACCGCCTTGAGCGACAGTTTCCACGACTCCAGGTACGCCTCCTCGATGTCGCCCACCGACACTTCATTGGGCATGTTGATCGTCTTGGAGATCGCCCCGCTGATGAACGGCTGCGCCGCCGCCATCATCTTGATGTGCCCCGAATGGTGGATGAACCGCTGCCCCTTGCGCCCGCACTTGTTGGCGCAATCGAACACCGCGTAGTGTTCTTCCTTCAGGTGCGGCGAACCCTCGATCGTCTGGCTGCCGCAGATGATCTCGTTGGCCTCGCGGATTTGCCGCTTCGAGAAACCCAGCTCTCGCAGCAGGTTGAAGCCCGGCTTTTGCCACTGGTCCCTGGCAAACCCGAGCCGCTGCATCGCTTCCTCCCCCAGAGACCAGGGCGAAAAGGCGAAGGCCAGCTCAAAAACAGAAGGCAGGCAAGCTTCTATTTTCGCCAGTTCTTCATCCGTGAAGCCCTTCGCCTTTAACACCTCCTGATTGATATGGGGCGTGCCCTTCAACGTGAGCGTCCCCAACACGTACGTGAGAATATCCTTGATCTGCGCATCGGTATAGCCCAGCGTCGCCAGCGCCGGCTCCAGCGACCCGTTGGCGATCTTGAAGTACCCGCCGCCGGCAAGTTTCTTGAATTTCACCAACGCAAAATCCGGTTCGACGCCGGTCGTGTCGCAATCCATAAGTAAGCCGATGGTTCCCGTCGGCGCGATGCACGTTGTCTGCGCGTTGCGGTATCCATGCTGCTCGCCCAGCGCCAGCGCCCGGTCCCAGCATTCCCGCGCCGCATGCAGCAGCGACACCGTGTTCGGATGCTTCCCGTTGAAGCGCGAGGCGTCGATCCCCATCGGACGCACCGTCAGCGCCTCGTATTCCGCCGGGTTGTCATACGCCGCCGCCCGGTGATTCCGCATTACCCGCAGCATGTCTTCACGGTTCTTCTCGAACCCCGGGAACGCCCCGAGTTCCTTCGCCATCTCCGCGCTGGTCGCATACGCCTCGCCGGTCATGACCGCGCTCACCGCCCCGCAAATCGCCCGGCCGGTGTCCGAATCGTACGGAATCCCCGATACCATCAGCATCGTCCCGACGTTCGCATACCCCAACCCCAGCGTCCGGTACTCATACGACAGCCGGGCAATCTCCCGCGACGGATACGCCGCCATCAGCACCGAGATTTCCAGCACGATCGTCCACAGCCGGCACGCATGCTTGAACCCCTCAAAATCAAACTGCCGCGTCCGCTCATTAAAGAGCTTCATCAAATTGATCGACGCCAGGTTGCACGCCGTGTTGTCGAGGAACATGTACTCCGAGCACGGGTTGCTCGCGTTGATCCGCCCGCTCTTCGGACATGTATGCCACTCGTTGATCGTGTCGTCGTACTGCACGCCCGGATCCGCACAGCGCCACGCCGCATACGCAATCTGCCCCCACAGGTCGCGCGCCTTGAGCGTCTTGTGCACCTTCCCGTTGATCCGCTTGAACGTCTGCCACTCGCCATCCGTTTCCACGGCCTTCAAAAACTTGTTGGCCACGCGTACGGAATTGTTCGAGTTCTGCCCCGACACCGTCATGTACGCTTCGCCGTTGAAGTCGTAATCCAGCTTCAACTTCATTTTCTTCGCAAGTTCCTGCTGCTCCTTGGGCAGGTGCTTGATTCCCTCGACCAGGCACGCGACCTTGATTTCCTCGCGCACCTTCCAGTTCACAAATTCTTCGATGTCCGGATGATCCAGGTCCAGGCAAACCATCTTCGCCGCCCGCCGCGTCGTGCCGCCGGATTTGATCGCCCCCGCCGCCCGGTCGCCGATCTTCAAAAAGCTCATCAGCCCCGACGATTTCCCACCGCCGGAGAGCGATTCGTTCTCCCCGCGCACCTTTGAGAAATTCGTCCCCGTGCCGGAACCATACTTGAACAACCGCGCCTCGCGCGTCCACAGGTCCATGATCCCGCCTTCGTTGACCAGATCATCATCCACGCTCTGGATGAAGCACGCGTGCGGCTGCGGATGCGTATACGCGTCGCTGGTCTGCTCCAGCTTTCCCGTCGTGGGATTCACATGCCAGTGCCCCTGCGATGGCCCCGTCAGCCCGTACGCAAAGTTCAGCCCCGTGTTGAACCACTGCGGCGAATTCGGCGCCGCGATCTGATGCAGCAGCATGTGCGCCAGCTCGTCATAAAACGCCGACGCATCCTCCTCCGTCGTGAAATACCCGTGCTGCTTCCCCCAGTGCGTCCAGCACCCCGCCAGCCGATGCACCACCTGCTTTACCGATTTCTCCGGACCCGTCTTGGGCTTCCCCGCCTCATCCAGAATCGCCTTGCCTTCCCCATCCACCTGCGGCACCCCCGCCTTCCGGAAATACTTGCTCACCACGATGTCCGTCGCCAGCTGCGACCAGTCCGCGGGAATTTCCGCGTCCTTCATCTCGAACACCACCGTGCCATCCGTGTGCATGATCCGGCTGGTGCGCTTCGACCACTGAACAGTCGAAAACACATCCACACCGGCCTTCGTGAAGCGACGGGAAATTTTCATGGGCGATACTCCTCTTTCCAGCGGCACTCCTTCGCCGCATGGTTTTCTCTCTGATGATCCTTTGCCGACCGGAATGACCGTCGGCGAAGGCGTGCGCGTGCCTGCCCAATCGCCTGCACGGATGAACGTGCAGGCGGTGCGGCTTTAGTCGACCTTTGGCAATGTCAGCCCTGGCTGATCCTGATACTTACCAGACTTGTCCGCGTAACTCCGGGCGCACACTTCTTCGCCGCGGAGAAAAATGATCTGGGCGATCCCTTCGTTGGCGTAAATCTTCGCCGGCAGCGGCGTGGTGTTGGAAATCTCGATCGTCACCTTGCCCTTCCATTCGGGCTCCAGCGGGGTGACGTTCACGATGATCCCGCAGCGGGCGTAGGTGCTCTTGCCGACGCAGATCGCCAGCATGTCGCGCGGGATTTCGAAATACTCCACCGTCTCGCAGAGCGCGAAGGAGTTGGGCGGAATCAGGATGTAGCCCCGCTCGCCAGCATCGACATCCACGAACGAGCGCGGGTCGAAGTTCTTCGGATCGACGATCGAGGAGTTCACGTTGGTGAAGATCTTGAAGCGGGTGCCCACGCGCACGTCGTAACCGTAGGAGGTAACGCCGAAGCTCACCGTGCCTGGGCGTTTGGCCTGCTTTTCAAAAGGCCGGATCGTCACCAGCCGCTCGATTTGGGTGTCGCTCAAAATGCCCATGGAAGTGCACCGTCGAAGAAGGCTCGGGACCGGTGAAGGCGGCGGGGCTGGGGTCAGGGTTGCAGACAAAGGGGCATCCTCGCGGGGGTTAGGAACGCATCCGGGAACCGTGCGGCCTGCCGCCTTTGTTAAGGACCCGTAAACCCGAGGCCGCGGCAAACAATACCACTATATCTGGTGGTGTCAATCACCTTCTTTAGCTAATCCTTGCGCAACAACTTATCCACCAACTAACCACCAGATTCCAGCGGCACTTGTGGTGGAACAAATTTTAGACCTCTATAGGTGGGGCTTCCACGGAAATATTTAGACCCGGTAAAGGTCCGGATTCCGTTCGGTTGGCTAGAGCCAACTGCCTCGCACGACCCTGCGGCAACCTGGCCGATCCCCTATAATGACCTGCCGCTATGACCGACTCCACCACCCCTTCCCCCCAACCGCTGGCCCCGCCAGCGACCCTGCACCACCACCTGTTGCAGTGGTACCACCGCGCAAAGCGCGACATGCCTTGGCGCGGCCACCCCGATCCCTACGCCATCTGGCTCAGTGAAACCATGCTCCAGCAAACCCAGGTCGAGACCGTCAAACCCTACTTCTCCCGCTTCCTCGCCCGCTTTCCCACCATCAACTCCTTGGCAGAAGCGGACTTGCAGGAGGTGCTAGCCCTCTGGGCCGGCCTCGGTTACTACCGCCGCGCCAAACACCTCCATCAAGCCGCCCGCGCCGTCGTCCAGCACCACGGCGGACGCCTCCCCGACACCGTCGAGGCGCTCCGAACCCTCCCGGGCATCGGACGTTACACTGCCGGCGCCATCGCCAGCATCGCCTTCCACCGCCCGGCCCCCGTCGTCGACGGCAACGTGATGCGCGTGCTCGCCCGCCTCGCCGGCTATGATCGCGACATTGCCGATCCCAAGCACCACGGCTTTTTCTGGACGCTCGCCGAAGAAATCGTATCTGCCGCCCCGAAAGGCCATTACGGCGACGTCAACCAGGCCCTCATGGAACTCGGCGCCACCATCTGCACCCCGCCGCCCTCGCGCCCCGCGTGCCTGTTGTGCCCCCTGCGCGAATCCTGCCGGGCTCATGCCGAGGGCCGGCAACTCGACTTGCCGATCAAAAGCCGCAAGGGTCTGGTCCCGCGCATTCACGGCATTGCGCTGGTCCTGCTTCGCCCCAGCCCCCACTCCCCCGACCGCTCCGAAGTCCTCCTGATGCGCCGCCCCATGGACACCATCTGGGAAGACATGTGGGAATTCCCCACCCTCGCACCGCCGCCCAAACCTCGCGGCACACGCAAGTTAGACCTGCCGCTCCTCGCCCGCCACCTCGCCGATACTCTTGGTATCCCCGTGCCCGCCCTCGTTGCTTGCGGCCGCATCCGCCACACCCTCACCCACCGCTCCCTCCATCTCGACGTGGTCCGCGCGCATCTCCCCGCAGCGTCCTTTCCCTCCATCGCCCTCCCGGCAAGTCCTACCGCCGGAGGCAAAAGATATCAGGCCACCCGTTGGGTTCCTTGGCCTCTCCCGCAACCGAGCCCCCTCCCGATCGCCCGCGTGGTCACCAAAATTGCCCAAGCTGCCATCTCCTGATGCTGCTGGGTAGAGTCTTCCCTCAGGCCGGGCGACTTTGGTACGATTCCATTCATACGTATCTAACGGTCTTTGCGTCGGATGTGCCCGGGCGCATGTAACTCTCGTGGGAATCATGTGCTAAAGACAATCCGCACACCCCTGCGTAACTCGACAGCAGGGTCGGCGTAGTAGCGTTTACGCCTATTGTGAAGACACGGTTAGACCTCCTCGCTCGACGTTGTGAGGCCTGTTTGAGAATCCTGCACGTCACCCACGTGGTGCATCCCAGCGCCGGCGGCCCGCCCGCTGTCGCCATCCATCTTGCCGCTGCGCAGGCGCGCCTCGGCCACGAGGTGCAGATCCTCGGGCATTGTCCCGTGGGCGGCCTGGAGCAGGCCTCCGCGATGATCCAGCAGGTCCCGTTCCCCGTTTCCCTGCCGCACCGCCTGCTTCCGCTGCGCAAGGGCATTCGCGCGCTGCCCAACCTTCCTTTCCGCAAAGCCGCCCGCACGTCCCTACGGGAAACCGACATCCTCGTCGCCCACGGCATGTGGGAAACCTCGATCATCCACAGCACGCTGGCGGCCCAGCGCATGGGCGTGCCCTATTGCCTCCGCCCCGCCGGCACCCTCGATCCCTGGTCGCTCGATCAGAAGCGCCTCAAAAAATCCCTCAGCATCGCGCTATTGCACGGACGCCTCCTGCGCGACGCCGCCTTTATTCACGCCACCAGCGATGAGGAAGCCCGCAACGTCCGCAACCTCCTGCGCTCCCTGCGCATTTCCACGCCCGTGCATATCATTCCCAACGGCATTTTTCTGCGCGACATCGAAAACCTTCCCCCGCGCGGCGACTTTTACGCCCGCCATCAGGAACTTGACGGCAAGCCCTACATCCTTTTCCTCGGCCGCCTGCATCACAAAAAGCGCCCCGATCTGCTGCTGCAGGCTTTTGCCGCGCTTGGCGAGCCCTTTTCAGAATTCCGCCTCGTCCTCGCCGGTCCCGACGCCGGCCAGACCGCCAGGCTCCGCGCTCTGGCCGGCCAACTCGGCGTCGCCCACCGCGTCCACCTCACCGGGCCGATTTACGGCCATCAGCGTTTCTCGGCCTTCGTCGACGCCGCCTGTTTCTGCCTGCCCAGCCACCAGGAAAATTTCGGCATCGCGGTCGTCGAAGCGATGGCCTCCGCGACGCCGGTGGTGATCTCGGACCAGGTGCAGATATGGCCCGAGATTGTGGAGGCGGGCGCCGGTCTGGCGTGCGAACTGAGCGTGGACGCGCTCGCCGGCGCGCTGCGCCGCGTATTGGGCGCCGAATCGGCGCGAGCTTCGATGGGCCGGGCCGGCCAGGCGTTCGCCCGCCGTGAATATCTGTGGCGCGACATCGGCCACCGCTCCACCGACATCTACATGCAGTACCTGCCCCGCACCGCCGCGATCGACTCCTGCGCGGCGCTCACCGTTTCCCCATAATCTCAATCCGCCCGACGCTCCGCGTCCGATCCGGCGCCATCCTTCGCGGCCGCCCCTCGCATGGACGGCCGCCCGGTCCCGGTTTATTCTGCGCTCCGCCCTTGTTTGCTGGAGCTTCAATCATGCGCCGCGTTCTCGCCGCCGCCCTCCTCGCCGCCGTTTTCGCCGTTCCCCTCTCGACCGCACGTGCCGCAGAGGAGTGGGTATTCTTCGGCTCGCACCACACCGGGCCGGGGATCGGGTTCTCGCGCGCCACGTTCGACGACCAGACCGGCAAACTCGGTAAGTCGGAGTTCGTCATCCAGGTGCAGGCGCCCGCGTATTACACCTTCACCCGGGATGGCAAGTTCCTCTACACCTGCGACTCCGGAACCACTTTCAACGGCCAGCCCGGCGGGGGGGTGAGCGCGTTTTCCGTGGATGCCCGCGCCGGAACGCTCACGCCGCTCAATGCCGTCTCCGCCGGCGGCCCCGATACCAGCTACGTTGCGCTCGATCATTCCCAGAAACACGTCCTCGCGGCGAATTATGGCGGCGGCAGCGTCGGCGTCTGGGCAATCAAGCCCGATGGATCGCTCGGCGAGCGTACCGCGTTCGATCAGCAGGTCGGCACCGGACCCAATCCCTCCAGGCAAACCCACGCCTACGCCCATTCCATCCAGGAAGCGCCCGGCGGCAAGTTCGTCCTCGCGGCGGACCTCGGCGACGATCAGCTCTACGTCTATCGCTACGATGAGGAAAAAGGCACCCTCACGCCCAACGATCCGCCCAGCGTCCACATCACCCCCGGCGACGGCCCGCGCCACTTTGCGTTTTCCAGGGACGCCAGGCGCCTCTATCTGATGACCGAGATGGGCAGCGCGATCCACGTCTTCGACTGGGGCGGCGACAAGGGCACGCTCGGCGAAATCCAGCGCATCTCCGCGTTGCCCGCCGATTTCAAAGGCACGAGCACCGGCGCGGAAATCCTCGTGCATCCCAACAACCGGTTCGTCTATGCCACCAACCGCGTGGCCGGCAGCGACGGGTGGGTGGCCGTCTTTTCGGTCGATGCCGCGACGGGCAAGCTCACGCCGATCGAGGAGATTTCCAGCAAGGGAAAAATGCCCCGCAACATGGAATTCGATCCCACCGGCAAGTGGCTGATCGTGACCAACCACGACAGCAACAACACCCTGGTCTTCGCCGTCGATGGCACGACCGGCAAACTCACGCAGACCGGCGAACCGGTGGAAGTGCCCTATCCCTTCTGCCCGCGCTTCCTGGCGAAACCGTGAACGTGAATCCGGCATGTCACCGCGCGATCATCCTCGGCGACAGGCCGAATCCCTCCCAGGCAGGCATCCTGTGCCCTGGCAGCGTATCATCCGCCGCATGAGTCGCTATGACGTTGCCACGGGAATCGAGGGCGAGAGCGAGCCGGGCTCCCGCGGCCGGGTGCTGCGCAATTTGCTGGGCATCACAAGCAAGCGCGCGATGGACCAGGCGGAAGCGGATGCCTTGCTGAAGGCACAGAAACGATACGTATCGTTGGTAACGCCGGGCACACAGTTCACGGCCGCAGTCCTCTGTACCATGCATCGCGACTGGCTCGGGCACATTTATCCATGGGCCGGGCATTACCGAACCGTGGAGATGTCCAAGGGGAACTTCGTGTGGCCACCCGCTTTTCTTGTCGAACAGAACATGGCGCGGTTCGAACGCGAGTTCCTTGTTTCCTTTACTCCCTGTTCACATGGCGCGATCGAGGATGTCGCGATGCGCTTAGCCAAGGTGCAGGCAGAGTTTCTTCTGGTCCATCCATTCCGCGAAGGCAACGGGCGCATGAGCCGATGGGTCACAAACCTGATGGCGCTTCAGGCGGGGTTCCCGGAGCCGGACTATGGATTCACCAAGCGCGGAAAGTCCCGCCAGGATCGTGCTTACCTGGCGGCGGTCATCGCGGGATATGGACAGAATTATGAACCTTTGGGGCGCTTCCTGGCAGAAGCCTTGCGACGTGGCTTACGCGCTGAGGGCACGAGCTTGATGTTTCGTGCGCCCTCGAAATAGCTGGATTGAAGAACGCTGCGGCGCAACATGCGGTCCCGGATCTCAGGGTCTCGGAGGTAGGAATTTGTCTCGATCAGAGCCTTCATGAACGTATTCTACTCTATCGGCCGGGCGTCGCCCAAACCTCAAGCATCGGCCGTAAGTCCACGATTTTCATTTTTCCTACCCCGCGAATTTCCTGATGATCAGCGTGTCATTCTGACCGCCGAAGCCGAAGTTAAGGCTCATGGCCACGTCCACCGGCGCTTTGCGGGCGGCGTTGGGGACGTAATCCAAATCGCATTCGGGATCGGCGTGGGCGTAATTCATCGTCGGCGGCAGCACGCTGTCACGCATCGCCAGCACGCACGTGATCAGCTCCACCGCCCCGGCGGCGGCGATCAGGTGGCCCATCATGCTCTTGATCGATGACATGGGCACGCTCCGGGCGTGGTCGCCGAAGACCGTTTTGACGGCCAGCGTTTCGGTGGAATCGTTCTCCTTCGTCCCGGTGCCGTGGGCGTTGATGTACTGGATGTCGCGGGGCGTCATCTCGGCGTCTTTGAGGGCCTCGCGGATGGCCACGATCGCGCCGCGGCCTTCGGGATGCTGGTCGGTGACGGCGAAGGCGTCGCAGGAGGAGCCGTAGCCGACGACCTCCGCGAGAATCTTCGCCCCGCGCTGCTGCGCGTGTTCCAGCGATTCGAGGATCACGATGCCCGCGCCTTCCCCGAGCACGAAGCCGCCGCGGGTGGCGTCGAAGGGCCGGCAGGCCCGGCGGGGGTCTTCGTTGAATGTGGACAGCGCGGTGAGGCGGTTGAAGCCGGTGACGCCGAAGGGATGGATCATCGAGTGCGCGCCGCCGGAGATCATGATCTGGGCATCGCCGCGGCGGATGATTTCGGTGGCCTCGCCGATGGCCTGGGTGGAGGCGGCGCAGGCGGTGAGGCAGTTGAGCGACGGGCCGCGGGCGTTGAATTCCATCGCCAGGTGGGTGATGGTCATCGACGGTTCCTGCTCGATCTCGCGCATGGGATCGAAGCTCTTGAGTGCGAGATTGCCCCAGGTGCGCGTATCGATGCCCACCGCCCCCGCGGGCAGCGCCGCCAGGGCGCTATGCGTGTAATTGGCGAAATCCAGCCCGCCCTCGCCGGCGCCCATGTACGTGCCCACGCTGTAGGGATCAACCTTCGCCCCCTCCAGTCCCGCCATCGTCCAGGCCTGCTTCGCCGCGCCCAGGGCGAACTGCGTATTGCGGCCGGCCTCGCGGTGGCGGGGGTAGGAAGCGCCGAGCGCCCCGGCAAAATCGTAGCCCTTCACCTCCGCGGAGAAAGTCGTCGGAAAGGTGCGCGCATCGAACAGTGTCGTGGGCGCGATGCCCGAGTCCCCCGCCTGCAGCCGCCGCCAGACGGATTCGATGTCATGTCCCAGCGGCGTCACCCACCCCATGCCCGTAATCACCACACGCTTACGCATAAGGCTTCCTGAGTTAATTGAGTAACGGGGTTAATTGAGTAATGGGGACGTTCGATTTCACAAATGGCATCGCGAGTCCCAATTAACCAATTAACGAATTCACTTAGTTACTTACGTTTTTGAGAACGACCGCGCTGTTCTGCCCGCCCAGGGCCGTGGTCAGCACCGCCGCAAATTCCAGCGGGCGCGAATCCGCCTTCATGGAGACCGGAAGGTCTGCGATGGGCGCCGTGACGTTCGTGGCCGGCGGAATCGTCTGATGCTTCACCATCAGCGCCGCCGCCGCGAGGTCCAGCGCCTGCGCCCCGGCTCCGCAATCGCCGATGCCCGCCCGCGCGGGAACGACCGCCGGCACATGCCGGCCGAAGGCGCCGCGCAGCGCCGCCGCATCCGCCGCATCCCACGCCGGAATGCCATAGCCCGGGGGCACAACCACGCTCACGGCATCGGGGGCGACGCGTCCCTCCGCCAGCGCCTTTTTCATCGCCATCGCCGCCGCTTCGCCGCTCGCGTCCACGCCGGTGGGAGATCCCGCCGCCGCGGCCCCGGCCGTCGCGCCCAGCCCCGCCACCTCGGCATAAATCACCGCCCCGCGCGCCCGGGCGTGCTCCAGTTCCTCGATCACCAGCACCGCCCCGCCCTCGCCAATCACCGAGCCCGCCGCCGTCCGGTCGTAGGGTCGGCAGGCGCGCTCCGGCGTGTCGTTGTCCCGCGTGTTGAGCCGCCCCAGCAGGGTCCAGCGCATCAGGCCCATCTCGTGGACTTTCGTTTCGCAGCCGCCGACGAGCGCCAGGTCCGCATCGCCGCGCTGGATCGTCCGCGCCGCTTCGGCGAGCGCCAGGCCCGCCGAGGCCTGCCCGCAGGTGATCGTGTTCGAGGGCCCCTGCGTGTCGTGAATGATCGAAACGTGGCAGGCGAGCATGTTGGGCAGGTATTTGAGCAGCCACAACGGCGTGAGCGAATCCATGCCGGAGGGCTTCGCGGGGTCTTCGGAGCGTCCCCAGCGGGCGAGATCGAGCGTGTCGTGCTCCGCCCGCGCCTGGGCCATCGCCGTGGCCAGCTCCGTCAGATCGGCGGCAATCAGCCCCGCGCCGATGTTGCAGCCCATGCGCTCGGGGTTCGGCTTGAACCACCCCGCGGTGTTGGGCCCTTCCGTGATTCCCCGCGTGATCAGCTTCGCATCTTTCACCGCCAGGTCCGCCGCCACCACCGCCAGCTCGATGTCGCGGGCCATGATCTTGGTGGCCTTGCGATAGCTCTTGGGCACGTACTCGGTGGTCTTGAACGCCGGCACCTCGCCGGCCACGCGCGAGGGAAAGGTCGATGCGTCAAACCGCCTGAGCGTCCCCGTCCCCGACCGCCCCGCCACCAGCCCTTCCCACAATGCCGGCGCACCCAATCCCAACGGCGACACCGCTCCGACACCCGTAATGACCACCCGACGCATGCACACCCTCAGCCATCGCAAAAACGTGACCGCCCATTGTAGGGAATCGCGTGGCCCGGGCACAAACGGCCCGCATGCGCCGGAGGATTGCAGGATAGGAAACGCCGATCCCCGCATCCCCTCCGTGGGCCTTCGGGCGCGAAGAGGGTGATTCAAGCCGGCCGTCCCCGCGCTAAGGCCATAAAAAATATATCTGGAAAAGACGGCCATTTCAGTGGGACGCCGCGGATTTCTCGCCAGCACCTTCGTGGTCCTTGGTTCCTTCATGCCTTCATGTTTTGGTCTGGAGCATCGAGTCAGAATGTTGCCGTGCCACAAAACACGGCCACACCCGCGCTTTTCACGATCCCCTTTGCCGCCGCCCGGCGCTCGCGTATGCTGCCCCTTATGGCGAAATCCGTACGTCCCAAATCCCTTCCCCCCCCCGCAGCCCCCGCCCCGGGTTCTGCCCCGGCCCTCGCCTCCGCCCCCTCCGCCGGCGCGCCCTCCGCCGCCGCCGCGCCCAAGCGTTACGCCAAATCCCAGAAACTCTTCGCCCAGGCGCTCACCCTCATGCCCGGCGGCGTTTCCTCCCCGGTCCGCTCCTTCAAATCCGTGGGCATCGATCCCGTCTTCATCAAGGAAGCCAAGGGCGCACGCCTCACCGATGTCGATGGCAACACCTACATCGATTACGTCATGTCCTATGGCCCGCTGATCGCCGGCCATTGCCCGCCCGCCGTCCGCGCCGCCGTCGCCAAGCAGATCGACAAGGGCTCCTCCTACGGCTGCTGCTCCGAGACGGAAGTGCAGCTCGCCGCGCAGATCGCCCAGGCGATGCCGCACGTGCCGATGATTCGTTTCGTCAACTCCGGCACCGAGGCGACGATGTCCGCTCTGCGCCTGGCCCGGGGCGTCACGGGGCGCGATGTCATCGTCAAATGTGCCGGCTGTTATCACGGCCACGCCGACCTCCTGCTCGTGCAGGCGGGCTCAGGCGCGACCACCCACGGCCACCCCTCTTCGCCGGGCGTTCCCGAATCCACCACGCAGAACACCGCGATCGTTCCCTTCAACGACCTCGACGCCGCCGCCGCCCTGTTCGAGAAAATCGGCGACAAAATCGCCGCCATCATCATCGAGCCCATCTGCGGCAACATCGGCGTCGTGCCCCCGCTACCGGGCTATCTCGAAGGCCTCCGCGACCTGTGCGACAAGTATTCCGCCCTGCTGATCTTCGATGAAGTCATGACCGGCTTTCGCGTCGCCCTCGGCGGGGCCCAGGCGCTCCTGGGCGTCCGGCCCGACATCACCTGCCTGGGCAAAATCATCGGCGGCGGCCTGCCCGTCGGCGCGTACGGCGCCAAGCCCGAACTCATGAACCACATCTCCCCCGCCGGCCCCATCTATCAGGCCGGCACGCTCTCGGGAAATCCCCTCTCCATGGCCGCCGGCATCGCCACGCTCTCGCTGCTGGAAGACCCCGACGTCTACGCCAGCCTCGAAGCCCTGGGGGCCCGCCTCGAACACGGCCTGATCGACGCCGCCGCCGCCACCGGCGTTCCCCTGGCCATCCAGCGCGTCGGCGCCATGATCACCCCGTTTTTCCTTTCCGGAACCCAGGCCGCCCAGGCCGCCGCCTCAGCAGCTCCCACCGACCCCCCGACCCCGGTCATCCGCAACTACGCCGACGCCCTGCAATGCGACACGCAGGCCTATGCGAAATTCTTTCGCGCCATGCTCGACGCCGGCATCATGCTCCCACCCTCGCAGTTCGAAGCCTGGTTCCTCTCCACCGCCCACACCGAAGGCGACATCGACCAGACCCTCGACACCGCCCGCGACGCCCTCCGCACCCTGCGCGCTTCGTGATCTATTGGCCGCGACAAGAACGGAAACACTCCGTCCGCGTCCACACCAAAACACGAAGTCACGAAATGACGAAGCCCACGAAGAGGTTGGCTCCGCGCGGCTTTCCCCTCCAACAAGACTTTCAATAATGCCCGGATCAACACCGGGTGCGGCCAAGCGGATACAACCCCCTCGTGGTCTTCACGCCTTCGCTTCGTGCTTTCGTCTTGAGCCGCGAAGAAGACGCTTTCCGTCGTCGGGACGCCTTACACCGTGATCGATTTCGATCCGATCGCGATGAGCAGCCCGTTGTTTGCGTCCTTGGCGTACACGTCGATCTGGTTTTTGCCCGAGCTCAGCGGCGTGCTGAACGTCATCGAAAACCCGTGGTCCGCGCTGTGGTAATAAGGCACCAGGTCCGTCCGCGTGTCCCCCGCCGCGACCGTCTGGGCCAGCGTTCCGTTCACGAAGATCTCGATTTGCAGCGCCGCATCCAGCCGGTCCGGATCCACCGCCCAGCCCTGCACGCCCGCCGAAGTGATCCGCTCGGCCAGGCCCACCGGCATCGCGTTGGTCACCATCTCCGACCCGATCAGCGTCGACACGTTCCCCTGCGATTCCGCCGCATAGAGATCGATCTTGTGCGTGCCGAAGGTCATCGCCGGCAGATCGATCGCGAAGCCGTGGTCGGTCGAGCCGATCGCGTTCTGCAGATCGGTCCGCGTGACATTCGCCGTCCCGGTCTTGTTGTACACGCCATCGACATACACATCCACGGCGATCGCCGTGCCGGGGGCGTCCGGGTCCCACGCCCAGCCCAGCGCCTGGCCGTTCTTGATCTTGTCGAAGCTGCCCTGCGGCTGATGGTTGTTGATGAAATCGTCGTAGATGACGATCTCATTCTGATTGCTCGTGCGGTCGTCGTGCACGGTCACCGTGATCGAGTGCGAGCCCGTGCCCAGGTCGCTCATGTTCACCGTGAAGCCGTGGCCGATCGAATGGTAATAAGGCATCAGGTCCGGCCGTGACTGGTTCGCGGTCACCGTGGTGTAGAGCGTGTCATCGACGTAGACGCTCACCGTTGCCGGGCCCGCGCCCAGGTCCGGGTCCAGCGCCCAGCCCTTGATCAGCGTGCTGTTGACGATGTCCACGTGCCCGGTGGGGGGGGTATCCGTGACGAAGGTATACCCCAGCAGCGTGATCCCCGCCGATTTCGCTTCCGCATCCACCGCATACACCGCGATCACATGCCTCCCCGGCGTGAGCCCCGGCACATCGACCGCATAGCCGTGGTCCGGACTGCCGATGAGACTCGTCAAATCGCTCCGCGGCACGTCCGCCGAGGCGTCGGTGCCGCTCATCGCCACCCCGTCGATCACCACCCGAATATTCACGTGCGCCGTCGGATCGTCCGGATCATACGCCCATCCCGCCACCTTGAATCCGTTGTTGATGTCCACCCATCCCTTGGGCGGGTGGTTGTTGGTGTAAATCAGCACCGCCTTGCCCGAGGGCTGGTCGATCGCATAGACCTCGACGACATGCCCCGCATAGCTACCCGAAACGTCGAAGCCCAGGTTCGACTGGTGGAACACCGCCGCCACGTCCGGCCGGGCGACGTTCGTGGTCGTCGGCGTGCCCTGCACCCCGTCAATGTCGATGCGAATCTGTGTGGGGCCGTTGGCGTCCGGATCGTACACCCACCCGGCGAGGCGCGTGCCGTTGGCAATATCGACATGGGCCGTCGGCACCGGATTGGTCAGCGTGGAATTCAGCAGCAGGGTCCGCATTCCCGTGATCGGATCCACCGCCGTCACCACCACCGTGGAAGTCCCGGGGTTCAGCGTCGGCAGCACGTAATCAAACGCGTGATAGGGCGACCCCAGCGACGCGGTCAGGTCCGGCCGATAGCCGTTGGCCGCGATCGTCGAGGTCGAGCCGTTGACCGTCACCTGGATATTGACCGCCTGGGGCCCATCAGCCGCCGAGTAGGCCCACCCCTGGATGACCGACCGGCTCAACACGTCGATGTGCCCCAGGGGCGCAGCGGACAGCAGCACCCGGCTTTCCAGAGGCTCCATGAGCGAAGGTTGAAAAGACGCCGTGTCCCGCCTGTGACCAGAGCGACGAGGGGCGCGAGCATCCCGAGCGTGACGATACGGCATCGAATTGATCCTCAATTCCGGGCAGGCAGCGCGGCGCAGGAATACGAACCGCACCGCAACCACCGGGGTCCATGCCTGGTATCGTCAAACTGGGCTAGCCAGATAACTTAGGAGTGGTCTGCTCCCGATAAAAGGGCAAAAAGAACACAGGCACGGCTTCCACCGTGCCTGTGCGTGGCATTCTCAGACTTGCCTCATTACGTTGCGTTAAACGGTCGCCTGTCCGATCAGCGCCGTCCGTTCTGTCGCGCCTGCGTCCGTCGCGAACAACTGGACGAAAGTGCCAGACGGTAGCGGCGTGGTGAAGTTGGCGGCGAAACCATGAGCGCCAACGCCGGGGAAGTTCTTATTGGCCGGAACCTGTATCTGTTGCACCACGCCGTTGATCTTCATCACCACCTTCACTTGGGCGGCCGTATTGTCGGGGTCGTAGGCGAAACCACTGAAGCCCGTCCGCGTAATTGTCGCCGCCCCGACCGGGGCATGGTTGAAGAACTGCAGGGTCCCGATGAGCACCTGCGCCCCGTCAAACGGATCAATTGCGAACGCCTGCACCGTATGCAGAGCATTCAGATTGTTCGTCGGCGTCGGGTCGTCGAAGCCGTGCGTTTCCAGCGCCGGGAATTGCGGAAGATTCGTGTGCCGGTTGCCCGCGGTAATGGTGCCTTCGTCGGCCCCATCCTCCACGATGCGCACCTTGATGGCCTGGTTGGGGGAGTCCGGATCATACGCCCAGCCGGAGACGATGCTCTGGTTGACCACCTCCAGCGACCCGAACGGCTTGTGGTTGCCGATCTCTTCCTGGTTCACCAGCGTGAGCTTTCCGGAGGGCACGTCGGCGACGAAGATCTGGATGAAGTGCGGGCCGGTGCTCAGGCCGGTGAGGCCCACCGCGAAACCCTTGGCGGTGTAGGTGGCGCCGGGCGGCTTGACGCTCTGGGACACGGGGATGTTGGTGGTCGTGGTGCCCTTGGTCACGCCGTCGACTTTCACGGTCACCGACAGGGGGTCGGCACCGGAATCGGGATCCGCGGCCCAGCCGACGACGAGGGAATTGTTGGCGGTGAAGAAGGCCCCGACCGGCGTGGGGTTGGTGACGTTCGCGGAAGCCAGGATGGTGAAGGTCTTGCTGGAGGTGCCGGTTTCCTTGGCCAGGACCATGATGTTGTGGGTGCCTGCGCCCACGAAGCTGGAGATGTTGAAGCTGTACTGCCGGTTGGCGGTGCCGGTGAGGGAGGCGAGGTTGGGCGTGGTGGTGTCGTTGCCGTTGGCGGTGCCGTTGGCGACGATCGTGCCGTCGACCAGCACGGCGACATCGACGGGGGCGGTGCCCAGGTCGGGGTCCCAGACCCAGCCTTTGATGGTGTTGCGATTGAACACTTCAACGCCGCCGCGGCTGGGGCGGTCGTTGCTGAACAGGAGCACCTTTTTGCCGCTGGGCGCATCGATCGCGAAGACGTCCACGACCGAGCCGGTGGTGATGCCGGTGACTGAGAAGGCATGACCGGCGGGCAATCCGGTGAACGTGGAATTGGCCGTGACGGTCTGGAATGTCGAGCCGTTGACGTCGACTTCGACCTGCACGACCTGGCCGGTGGCGTCGGCATCGGTGACGAATCCGGCGACGGCGGTGCCGCCGCCGACCAGCACGGCCGCGCCGGTGGGGGCGGCGTTGGTGAGCGTCCCGGTCTTGAGCAGCACCGGGGTGGAATCCTGCACGTCGATGGCGGCGACCGCAACAGTATGCGTGCCGGGGCCGACCGTCGTGGTGAAGCCCTGCTTGCCGTCGCCGCGCGAGATGTTGGCGGTCACGTTGGTCGAGACGCCGTCGACGGTGACGCGGACGGTAACCGGGCTGGAGGGCGAATCGGGATCGCTGGCCCAGCCGCTGATGGTGCCGTGGGCGAATACTTCGATGAAGCCGGTGACATTGCCGGCCATCAGGACGCGTTCTTCGAGGGCCTCGAAGTACCGGCGTTGACCGGTGGCGCGCACGGGACTTTTACGGACGCGGGACCGATCGGCTGAGGGCTTGGAAGACCAAAGCATGCGGGAATCTCCCCACAGAGAAAAAGGTGTCGCCGGACCCTGACGCGGGCGCCGGTCGGGCAGCCAGAATGTCCGCCATGGGTCTTACGCGGCAGTATTACGGATGGATTGGGCCATGCGGCTCATCTTTTCGGACCGCGGCGGCGGGCCTCTCCTCATCCGAAATTTCCGCGCCAAAGCTCGGCCGATGGGGCGCTTTTCCCCCGCGCGCTTAGAAAAAATGTGCCCGCCCGCTGCGGGAAATCTCCTACAGCGGCGGGCAACTCCACGGTTTTCTCCCTCCGGCAGACACCCCGGGCAGCTCAGGTCGGCCGGCGGATCGGCGGGGCCTGCCGCGGACCCCGGGCCAGCTCCAGCGGCGCCGGCGGCGCCGCCGGGGCACGCAACGTGAAGTTCACGTTATAGATATGCGCCTCCCCCGCGCCCACCACCAGCCGCCCGCTCGAGAGCACATTCCCCGCCGGCGCCGTGACCGTCACCGTGTACGCGCCCGTCGCGCTCAAGCCCGGCGAATCGTCCACGCTCGCCGCCCCCTTGCTCTGCTGCGTGAAGGTGTAAACCCCGTTGGCATTGGTCTTTGTGGTCGCCACCACGTGGCCCTCTTCATCCTTAAGCTGCACCAGCAGCCCCGCGACCCCGTGCGTTCCATTGGCTGAAGCCATCGCCACCGTGCCGGCGATCGTGGCGCGGAACAGCATCACGTCCGGCTGCAGGTTCGTGATGTTGGTGTTGCCTTCGATGATCTTCGCCAGCGTGTTCTCGTGGCTCAGGAAATTCATCTCGTCCGCGTTGAGATGCTCGTTGAGATAGAAAAAGCGGTCCCCATCCCGCAGGCGCGTGAACTGGTTGATGATGATCGTCTGGAAAAGCTGGCCGACATCGGACCCCGCCACATGGTCCTCGGCCAGGCCGCCCTCGAACGCGTCGATCGTGTTCACGCCGCCGGGATACGCTTTCTCGAGCGCCTGCTGCACCGCGACGTTGCTGGTGATCTGCGCGAAGCTGGTCACGGGCTTGAGGCCCAGGTCCTTGCGCAGCGTGTTGTAATCGGGAATGCCGTTGTCGCGGCCGCGCTGCACGTCGCGCGCCACCAGGTCGTCGCCGCCGGCGCCGCTGTTGCCAAAGAGCAGATCGCGCACGTCGCTGATGGCCATCATGTCCATCGCCTGTCCGTTGCCGTCGGCGTCGGCTTTCAAAATCGGCCCGATGCTCGTGCCCGTCAGCCCCGTATATGGATCGACCGCCCCCGTCGCCGAGAGCAGGTTCGGATCGAAGAAGTCCACCGAGAGCGGGATGGCGGTCGTGATTTCCTGCCCGTTGTTCCCGTCGCGGTCGATGTCCGGGCTCACCAGGCTGTGCCCGAAGCGGAAAGCGACCGTGGAAAACTCGTTGGAAATCGCCGGATCGATCGTGGGGTTGTAGCCCTTGTACGCCGGCATCGCGTTCTGCCCGAACACCGCCGGCAGCCACTCGTTGTAAACGATGTCCTGATACTCCGCGATGTTGATCTTGCGCGCTTCCTGATAGAGCTGCTCGTCGGACCAGCCGGGATGTTCCTTCGCCAGCACCGCGGCGATTTTGTTGTGGTTGCGCACGAACAGGGTAGTGAGCGCCGTGAGCTCGACATTCTCGTTGCCGCGGACGTCGCCGGTCGCAAAAAGCGAGGTCGTGGGAACGCCGGAACCATCCTGCTCGCCACCCGCCGCGGCATTGAATGCGGCAAGCTGCTGCGGCGTGAAGTAGGTGGAATTGAGATAAGGCAGCATCTCGCCGGGCGAGGTTTTCAGCAGCCCGCCATGCATGGTGCGCAAGGCCGTGGCCGTGGCGGTGTCGGAGCCATAGACTTGCGAGAGGTCGAGAAAAGCGGTGACGGAAGTGGTTTGCTGGGCGGGGTTGCTGGTGGAAGTGCCGGTGGCGGGATCGGTTTGCGACCGTGTGAAGGCGAGCGATCCGCTGCCGGTGCCGGGATAAATAGGATCGGAAGAACCGAGAGGGATATCGAAGGAAGTCCCGCCATCGAGCGTGAGATCGAGGTCGTGATCGATGAACTGTCCGAACGCGTAGCCGAAATCGGAGAGGCTGTTTTGATCGATGGTGGCCAGATCGCTGGAGGGGTTCGCAGGATCGGCCTGGTTGTTCAGGAGGTTGCTGATGGTGCGGGCGCTCTGGTCGGAGGCAAGGTTCGGCGAATCGATGCCATCCGCATAGGCCGCGGCGGTCATGCGGATCAGATCGGTCCCCGCCGCGCCCCACGCGCCGTGCGCCAAATTGTTCCCCGCGCCGGTGATCGATTCGATGGCCGACGCGGCGGCGACCGTGAACAGCAACCGCGGCTCGAGTTCCTCCACAACGGCATTCTGGCGGTGACGGCGACGGCGATCGGCGGAAGGATTTTTCATGCGGCACCTCAAAGCGGTAAGAAGTTGCACGCGCGCACCGGGCGCGCGGGGATCTCCGAAAATCCCAGGCGTTTTCCTGATGGTGGGAATGCGTGCTCGGGGCCGCTTGCGCGGGCAAAGGAGAATGGTGAGAGGCGGGGGTGACCGCACGGGGTGGTCGATCGCCTCGGTTCCTTCGCCGCGTCCTTCCAGCGGCCTCTCCGCCGGCACACGCACGCCGGCTGCTCATAAGTGCCACGATCCACGGGCGCGGTTTCTCTCTTTTTTCTCTTTTTCAGGATTCATCGGGAAATGGCGAAAGAGACGCAGGTCCCGCACGCCCCGCCCTGCCGACTCCGCCCCGCGCGATCAGCCTTCCTGCTCCGCCTTCGGCTCCCGCGACATCAATTCCGCAAGCTGCTCCCGCGGCGGGCGATCCTCGAACAGCACCGCATGCAGCCCCTCCGCAATCGGCATCTCGATCCCCTGCTTTTTCGCCAGCCGCACCACCGCTTCACACGTCGGCATCCCTTCCACGACCCCCGCAATCGACGCCAGCGCCTCCCCGGCCTTCTCCCCGCGGCCGATCCGCTCCCCGAACCGCCGGTTCCGCCCCTCCGGTGAAAAACAGGTCGTCACCAGGTCGCCCAGCCCCGCCAGCCCGGCGAATGTTTCCGGCTGCGCCCCCAGCACCGCGCCTAGCCGCGAAATCTCCACCAGCCCGCGCGTCAGCAGCGCCGCCTTGGCGTTATAGCCCGCCTTCATGCCGTCGAGAATCCCGGCCGCGATGGCGATCACATTCTTGAGCGCCCCCGCCAGCTCCACCCCCACCAGATCGTGATTCCGATACACCCGCAGGGAGGGCGTCGTGAACAGCTCCTGAAGCTGGCGCACGAACGCATCGTGTTCCTCCTCCGCCGCCGCCACCATCGTCGCCGGAAGACCCCGCGCCAGTTCCCCCGCGATGTTCGGACCCGACAACGCCGCCACCGGCCGCCGGCCCCCGCCCAGGACGCCCGCGATCACCTCCGACGGCCTGCACAGCGTGTCGATCTCAATGCCCTTGGACACCGACACCACCGGCAGCCCCGCGCGAATGTGTGGGGCCAGCCGCGTCAGAATCGGCCGAATGAACTGCGCCGGGATCGCGCACAACACCAGGTCCGCATCCTTCAGCGCCGCCGCGTCATCCGCCGCAAAACGCAGCGTGGGAGACACCTTTACCCCCGGCAAATACCGGCGATTCTCCCCTCCCCGCTCGATCTCCGCCAACCGCTCCGCGTTCCGCCCCCACATCGTCACGCGCACCTCCGCCCGCGCCGCAAGGATATTCGAGCACACCGTCGCCATGGCGCCGTCGCCGATGACGGTCACGCGAAGAAGAGACTCGGCCGGCGGTTGTGACATGCGTACATCCACGTGGTCATTCCGGTTGCGGAGCTTGCGTCGGCACCACGCCGATCGCGTCTTGCGGGGTTTCGGATGCCAGGTGCCGCCGCACCTCCTGCAGGATCGCCTCGCTGGCGGCCGGCGGGTCGCGGAAGAACTGCGGCGTCCACAGGCGGTGAAGCGTCCAGCCCTGCGATTCGTGAATCCCCTGGCGGAACAAATCCCATTCGACCGCATCGGGGGCGTTCAAATAACGGTTCGCATCGCACAGGATGCCGATCGTCACATCGTCCGGCCGGTGCGGATGCGCCAGCGCCAGATCGATGCAGAAGCCGTCATTGCCCCAGTGGACCTGACTGCCCACGTTATGCGCTGTCGCGAGATTCTCCGCCAGCGCCTCGGCAAAGCGGCTGGGAAGCGAATTCCGGCGCGGATGCACCGTGACCTGCGGGGGAATCACCGGCAACGCCCCGGCGGCCGGGACGGGGCGATCGTCTGCCGCCTGCGACTCCCGCGCGTAGGCGGCGGTGAGCATTTCGGCGAACTGCAGGTAGCTGTAGAGCAGGTAAGCGCCGCCGGGGGTCTGCCCTTCCGGAACCGGTGGCAGCGCCCGGTAAAACTCCGGCGGGATCGACGTGACCAGATGCACCTCCTCGCGCGCCCGCGTCACCAGCACGTTCAACCGCCGGCCGCCCCCCGCGCGCCCGAGCGGCCCGAACCGCTGGAAGAAGCGACCTTCCGGCGTGGGGCCATAGGTGGTGGAGATAATGATGTGGTCGCGCTCGTCGCCCTGAACGTTTTCCAGGTTTTTGACGAAGAGCCCCTCGAAGGAGCCGGCGCCGCGCCGCGTCCGCGCCGCCGCCAGCCGGCCCGCGAAATCCGCATCCTGCGTCGCCAGCTCGTCGAGCGCTTCGACGATCAGGTCGCGCTGCTTGAGATTGAAGCACGCAATGCCGATCGACGGCGGCTCGGCGCGCTTGAGCAGATCGCGCACGATTTTCGTCACCAGCTCCGCTTCGCTGGGGTTCTGGTTGTCCTCGTAAACGCCGGCGGCGCGATACAGCGTGAGCGGGCAGAAACGCGTCGCGTTTTTCGGATGGCCGGGAATGGCCTGAAGCCGGTGGTGATAGAACTGCGCGTTGGAAAAGGCGATCAGGTCGGAATTGCGCGAGCGGTAATGCACGTCGAGATAGGCGTTTTCGATCGACAGGTTCAGCGCCGCGGTCAGCAGGTCTTCGATTTCCCCCTGCTGCTTCTCGAACAGCCCCTGGTCGCCATCGATGTCATCATCCTGGCTGGCGGTGATGGCCGATTCAAAAAACCGCGTCGGCGGCAATTGCTTGGGATCCCCCGCCACCACGATGCGCTTGCCGCGGGTGAGCACCGGAAGCGCTTCTTCGAGCCGGCATTGCGATGCTTCATCAAAAATAACCACGTCAAAGAGCGGCTGGCGCGGAAAAATCTGCGCCACCGTTTCCGGGCTGGCCATCCACACGGGACACATATCGAAAAGCGGATCGCCATCCGGGATGTCCGCGCCCACATCAATCACCTGGCGGAGCCGCATCGCGCGTTCCCCGCGCAGCAGCAGCCGGCGCCGCAGGTCGGCGCCCAGCGGGCTGACGCGCGACAGCGTGCCCGCCAGCAGCCGGCCTTTCTGGCGCGAGACCCAGTGATGCAGGGCGGCATCCCGGGAAAGCGTGCGCTTGGCGTCTTCCAGCATCCGGTAGCGGTCGAAGGTCGATTTCAGCCGCTGGCCGTCCATAGACTGCAGCGCCGCCTCCCCGCGCAGCCGCCGCGCGATTTCCGCCGCCAGAAGCGATTTCTTCAGCGCCGCCACGCCCGCATCTGCCTCGACGGACTTCTGGAGAAGACCCTCCATCGGCGCCCGCAGCGGCGCCGGCAGCTCCATCAGGGCGTCGCGGATGCGCAGGATATGCTCCAGCGTGGGCAGTGCCGAAACCAGCGCCTCAAGGCGCGCCGGCGCAACATCCGGATGGACGCGGATATCCACGGAGAATTTCTGCAGGAATCCCGGCGTAAACACATGCGTGCCGGCCATCGCGTCCTCGAGCTGCCGGAGCGCCTGCGCCCTTGCCGCCGCCTGCCGCAGGGCGGTGACGATGGCCGGAACGGTGGCCGGATCGGCCAATACCCCGTGGACCACCGCCGCCAGCGCCTGCCTGTCCGCACCGCGCAGCGAGGAGAGCAGCGCGATCGATTGCGCGTGCGCCCGCAGCGCCGCATCTAGCGCCTCGTCATCGGGAAGCGCGCCGCCTTCCCCCTCTCCGGCAAGTTCGCGGCACAGGTCCTGAAGCGCCAGACGGGCACGCAACGCCGTGAGAAACGTCCGCGCCCGCTCCGCGTTGGCGGCGTTCAGCGACAGCCCCAGCGGCGTGAGCACTTCCCGCGCCGGCCGTTTCGCGGCCAGCGGCAAAAACGCGTACCACTTCCGCGCGATTTCCAGATACTCGTTGAGCTTCCCAATGCTCGCCGTGATCGTGCCAATGGTGGGGGGGCTGCCTTTCACCGCCAGCCACAACTCGCCATCCAGCTTCGGCCCGCTGCGCAGCGCCTCGGCAAACCCCGACTGAGCGTCCATCACCTTCGTCGCTTTGCCCAGTTGCCCCGCCGTCGCGCCCGACCATCGCCGCAGAATCCCCGGCTGATCCAGCGCCGCCAGTGCTTCCAGGCGCTCCGCAATCTCCAGCCGCAATTCCCCCTGCGCTGCCAGATCGCCTTCGCCCAGCGCCGGAATCACGGCATCCACGGCAATCTGCGCCTGCCGCGCCGCCTCCACGCAGGGCTCCAGCAGCGCGCGCACCTGCTGCGCCGGCTGTGCGAGGTAATCGCGCAGCGGCAGCGCCGCCGCCCCCACCCAGGGATTCCCCGGATATCTCGCCGACAGGGCCCGCTCCAGCAGCTCGCGCAGCAGACGCTCGTGCGTGCCGGCCGCATCCCAGGGCGCGTCGCCCAGCGCCGCGGGATGGGGCGCATACGCAGCATCCGGCAGCGCCAGCCATTCCCCCATCAGGTCGTGAAAAGAGGGCGCCGCATCCCCCGCCGGGCCGGCCGGCGGGCTGGCCATCAGCGCGGCAAAGTAGCCCGAAAGATCGTGGTGCAGCGCCTGCAGCTCGGCGTCCACCTTGTCCAGCTCGCGCGCCGCCGTCGACCGCGTGCGGTTCTCCGGAAGAGCCTCCAGCGTCTCGCGAATCTTGCGATAGAGGTCACGCTGGTCCCGCTGCGGGTCATGCACCAGCGCCAGCAGCGGCCCGAATCCCAGGTGCTCCAGGCGATGCGCCACCACATCGAGCGCCGTGCGCTTGTCGCACACCATCAGCACGCGCTGCCCGCGCGCCAGGTGATCGCCGATGATGTTGGTGATCGTCTGCGACTTGCCCGTGCCCGGCGGACCGTGGATGACCAGCCCCGCCGTGGTCCGCGCCATTAGCGCCGCCCGCGCCTGGCACGGATCCGCCGGCGCCACCAGCCGTTCCTCCGCAAACCGCCGCGTCGATCGCGCCGCGTTCCCGCCGGCCAGCGCGTCCGGCCGTTCCTCCGGCGCCGCCGCCAGGCTGACGTCCACATCCAGAAACGATCGCACCGGCCCCTCGAGCGATTCCCCCGCAACCATCGCCTGCGTGTCCCGCAGCAACCCCTCGTTGGCCATCGGAAATAACCCCAGAACCGCCGCCGGTAGAATGCGGCCCGCGGCCTGCTCGTCATCCGAGCGCGGCGCCGGCACCAGGGCGAATTCCCGCGAGAGCGCCTCCCCGCCCGCGAATTCACCGGGAATCTCCAACCCCAGCGACCGCGCCACATGCCCCACCAGCTCCTGGATTTCCCGCCAGGGATTCTCCGCCTCCTTGTCATCGAACAACTCCGGCGTCCGCTTGCCGGTCTGTTGCTCCAGCCACGCCAGAAGCGCAATGTTCGGCCGCACCAGGTCCACGCCGTCTCCCTTGCATCCGATCTCCACCGCCACTGTCGAGCCCGACTTCACCTCCAGCGTCACCGGAATGAAGGCGATCGGCGCCGTGATGCGCCGCGAAAGAAACCCGCGCCCCGCATTCCCGCCCGGCGGCATCGACAGCAGCGGAAAGCCGATGTTCAGCACGTGAACGCCGGTGTCCTGCTCGTACGTGCGGGCATCCTCCGCAATCGCCCGCAATTTCGACAGTAGCGACGACTGGTCCGACCACTCCCGCGCAATCCGCCGCTCTTCCTCCGAGAGTTCGATCGCAGGATCCGTCCCGGCCGGATCCTGTTCTTCGGCCATGCGCGGTGATTTCCGGCGCCGCGGATCGAAGGGCATCCGCTTCGGCCGCTGCGCCCGGCCCGTCGCCCGAACGCGCCGCGACTCCCCCAGCAGCTCCCGCAGCAATTCCTCCGGCGCCACATCCCGAAGCCGGGACAATGCCGACAGATCGATCCGCTGCCGGCTCGAATGCGGCCGGCAATTCAGCCCTGGCCCGTTCACCAGCGACGCGAAAAGCCGGTCCAGCATCTTCCCAAGAATGGCACTCGAGGCGCTCGCCATGACAACTCCGCACGGACCCGCCGGAAACATACCATAATGAAATGTCCCCCGCGCCGGCAGCACGCCGCCTTGCGTCCTTCACCCCGCCTTGGTTTACTAACGACGCCACTGTTTCCAGGAGTGCCTTCCGTGACCAAATTCCCCGAGTTCAATCATGATGGGGCCCTCTCGCCCTGGCATGATGTCGACCCCTCCAACGGCCTCCTGCCCGCCCAGTTCAACGCCATCATCGAAATCCCCCTCGGCTCCTCCAACAAATACGAACTGGACAAAAAGACCGGCCTGCTCAAGCTCGACCGCGTCCTCCATTCCGCCGTCTATTACCCCGCCAATTACGGCTTCATCCCCCGCACCCTTGCCGACGATGGCGACCCCCTCGACGTCCTCGTCCTGGGTGCCGAGCCCGTCTATCCCCTCACCCTCGTCGCCGCCCGCGCCATTGGCCTCATGTCCATGAAGGACCAGGAAGAGCTCGACCACAAGATCGTCGCCGTCCACGTCAACGATCCCGAATACAGCAGCTACCACGATGTCCACCAGCTCCCCCCGCACAAGCTCGCCGTCATCAAACGCTTCTTCGAGGATTACAAGTCCCTCGAGCACAAGCGCGTCGTCGTCGACGACATCCTGCCCGTCGATTACGCCTACCCGGTGATCGAGCACTCGCTGGCGATCTATCAGAAATGGAAAGCCGGCGAGGATGTGACCAAGCTGCTGCACGTCGCGTGAGCGGCTGCCCTCACTCCGCCACAGGAAACAGCGAATTCCCCGCATACCCCGCCCCGCCCGGCGGCGGCGCCTGGTTGATCAAAAACGTCGCCGTGTCGTGGAAAAAGCCCCGCAAAATGGCGTCGGCCTCGGCGGGAAGACCGGCCTCGTCCAGGGCGGTCTCCATCAGCCGCACCCACCGATCCCGCGCCGCCCCATCCACGAAAAACGGCGCATGCCGCATTCGCAGCCGGGGATGCCCGCGCCGCTCAATGTAATGCGCCGGCCCCCCAAACCGAAAAATCAGAAAATCCCGCAGCCGCAGACGCGCCGCCTCCCAATCCTTTGACGGGTACATCGGCCCCAGGATGTCATCCGTTGGCACCTGCCGATAGAACGCCCGCGTCAGCCGGTCGAATCCCTCCTCCCCGATCAATTGATACACCACAAAATCCGGATGCTCTGCCATGTTGGAACCGTCTCAGAACCGCCCCGCTCTCAGCGGCGAGGTTCATTCATTATAGGAGAGCCTCGCCCGCGCGCATTCCATCGCCACCCGTGCCGCAAACCGGAAACCGCGGCCCCATTTTTCCGCCCTCGTGATTTTCCCGCCTCTTCCCGATGGCACTTCCCCCCCCCGCGCAACGCCGCTACACTACGCCCTTTCCAAATCCGGCTGATGGCCCTTCCTGCCGCCGGGGACGAGTGACGTTCTCACGAGAGGCCCATGCCCGCACCCAGACTCACACCCTCCCGCCAGACGGCCGACACCGCCCTGCGCCCCCTCCCGCCCCGCCCCTGGACATGCCGCGCGCTCGCATTCGCCGTCGTCGCCGCCCTCGTGACCCCCGCCCACGCCCAGTCCCGACCCGCCACGCCAGCCCCCTCCCCCGCCCCCTCGGCCCCCGCCGCCCCCCCCATCCGCGTCCCGGGCGCCGCTCCCGGCGCCACCGGCGTACTGCAGGAACGCTCCACTGGCCCGCTCGAAGGACTCCCCATCCTCCGCGTCGAAGTCGAAGGCAACAACCGCACCGACGCACGCCTTATCCTCGATCAGGTCCGCTCCCAGGCAGGACAGGCCTTTTCCGCCCAGCAGGTCGATATCGACACCCGCTCCATCGCCGCCCTCGACCGCTTCGTCACCGTCGTCCCCCAGATCATCCCCCAGCAAGACCCCCGCACCGGAACCATCCGCGGCGTCGTCATCCGCTTCGTCGTCGTCGAACGCTCCCTCGCCAGTTCCGTCGAAATCACCGGTAACCGCGAGTTCTCCGACCAGCAGATCCGCGACGCCCTCGTCGCCCGCGGCGGCGACGCCATCGACCCCGCCGTCATCGAAACCGACCGCGAAACCATCGCCGATATGTACCGCAAAAAGGGCTATCCCCTCGCCAGCGTCGATGTCGATCAGGCCGCCCTCCAGCAGGGCATCATCCGCTATCACATCACCGAAGGGCCCCGCGCCCGCGTCACCGCCGTGCGCTTCGACGGCAACGCCAGCGTCGATTCCGATTACCTGCGCTTCAAGGTCCAGACCAAGCCGCGCTTCTGGATCTTTCGCACCGGCGTGCTCGATGAGGACAAGCTTCAGGCCGACCTCGTCACCATCCGTGGCATCTATCGCAAACGCGGATTCCTCGACGCCCGCGTCTCCTACTCCCTCGAATACAGCCCCGACAAAACCCACCTCTCCGTCCGCTTCGCCATCGTCGAGGGCGCACGCTATAAAATCGGCAAAATAATCGTCACCGGAAACCAGATATTCTCCACCCCCGAACTCCTCGGCGACCAGAAACGCTTCGGCCCTGGCTCCTACGCTGAAAGCGACAAAATCGACGCCCTCGTCAAACGCATCCAGGACGCCTACGGACACGAGGGCTACATCGACGCCAAGGTCGACGCCACCACCCCCTACACCGACACCCCCGGCGTCGTGAACCTCAACATCGCCATCACCGAAGGCTCCCCCTACCTCGTCGGGGCCGTCATCATCCGCGGCAACAGCAACATCCAAGACCGCGTCATCCGCCGCCAAATCCGCATCTTCCCCGATCAAACCTTCGACATGGTCCTGGTCCGCCAATCCGTCGATCGCCTCAAGGCCTCACGGATTTTCAAGGATGTGAAAATCACCCCCATCGTGCCCCCGGACAATGCACCGGGCGTCCGTGACGCCCTCGTCGAAGTCGCCGAGGGACAGACCGGCAGCTTCATGATCGGCGCCGGCGTCTCCACCAACTCCGGCCTCTTCGGCGAAATCTCCCTCGAACAGAAAAACTTCGACATCAGCAATCCCCCCCACTCCCTCGGCGAGTTCCTCCGCGGACAATCCTTCAAAGGCGCTGGCCAATATTTCCAGATCCTCCTCGAGCCCGGCACCGAATTCCAGAACTACCGCGTCGCCTTCCAGGAACCCTACCTCTTCGACACCCCCTATTCCTTCACCAACGACGCCTACTACTTCACCCGTCAACGCGAATCCTGGAACGAACGCCGCATCGGCGACATGTTCTCCTTCGGCAGACGCTTCGGCGATGTCTGGTCCGTCGGCGTCGCCTTCCGCTTTGAACAGGTCTCCATCCTCGACGTCGCCGACACCAACGGCAACGGCGTTACCGACACCAACTACTTCCTCTTCGATCCCGCCAACGACGTCACCAACGGCCCCTTCAACGACACCGCTCAATCCATCATCGACCAGCAGGGCAGCCATTTCCTCACCTCCATCAAGCCCTCCATCGTCCGCGACACCACCGATTCCCGCGTCTTCCCCACCACCGGCACCCGCACCGCCCTCTCCCTCGAGCAATACGGCGTCATGGGCGGCGAGCTCACGTTCACCAAAATCGACGCCCGCTTCGACTGGTATGTCCCCCTCTACGAAGACCTCTTCGAACGCAAAACCGTCTTCCACCTCGGCACCGACCTGGGCATCATTCCCGCCGGCGACTCCGCCTTTTACGAACGCTTCTATGCCGGCGGCATCGGCTCCCTCCGCGGATTCCGCTTCCGCGGCGTCTCCCCACGCGAAGGACCCCTCCACGACCCCACCGGCGGCGACTTCTCCTGGGTCACCACCGCCGAGGTCAATTATCCCCTCTACGAAAACCTCCTCCGCGGCGTCGTTTTCACCGATGTCGGAACCGTCGAACGCGATATCACCCTGGGCACCATCCGCTCCGACATCGGCGTCGGTTTCCGCATCAACATCCCCTTCTTCGGAAACATTCCCCTCGCCCTCGATTTTGCCGTGCCCGTCACCAAGGCACACCAGGACAAGAGCCAGTTTGTCAGTTTCTCCCTGGGCGCTTCCTTCTGAGCGACCCCCGGGATCACTCCTATGGAGCCCGTCATGAAACCCCGTTCACTGCTCATCACCGCCATGGCCGCGATGACTCTGGCCTTTGCCGCGGTCCGCTTTGCCCCCGCCCAGGCCGCCCAGTCGCCTCCCCCGACGCGCATCGCGGTGATCAACCTCGCCCAGGTCTTCGACAAGCTCGACGAGCAGGCCGCCAACACCGCCCAGCTCGACAAGATCACCGCCCAGCTCAACGATGAACAGAGCAAACGCAAGGACGAACTCACCAAGCTCAGCGGCGAGCTCTCCAGCCCCAATTATCCCTTCAAGCCCGGCTCCGACGAATACAAAAAAGCCCAGGACAACGTCCTCCAGAAAAGCATGGAGCTCGAAGCCTTCAGCAACATGGCCCAGCAGAAAATCGCCCTCGAAACCCGCGACCGCATGATCCGCCTCTACACCCACATCCAGGACGCCGTCAATCAATACTGCAAAGCCAACGGCATCGCCCTCCTGCTCGTCCAGGACGACGCCAACCTCAGCAGCGCCAAGACCCCCCAGGACCTGCTCGGACGCATCATGAACCGCAAGGTCATTTACGCCGATCCAGGCTTCGACATCACCCAGAAACTTATCGCCCAGATGAACGCCGACTACCGCATGGGCGCCGGAAAATAGCCGCCTCATCGGGTGCAACGAATCACCGCGACCCGGCCCCCAGCCCGGCTCTGGCTGCCAAGCCCCCGGTCGCATTGAATTTCACGCCGCCAAGCCGCATACTTTGACCCTTTCCCCTGCGGAGCAACGACGTCCATGCCACCATTTGGGGCACGTATCGCTGGCACCGGCAGCACCTTGCCGGAACGCCGCCTCACCAACGCCGACCTCGAAAAACTTGTCGAAACGTCCGATGAGTGGATCCTCCAGCGCACCGGCATGCGCGAACGCCGCCTCGCCGGGCCCGCCGATACCACCGCCACCCTCGCCACCGCCGCCGCAAAAAAAGCCCTCGACGAGGCCCACGTCGCCCCCCAGGACCTCGACCTCATCATCGTCGCCACCCTCACCCCCGACATGATGACCCCCGCCACCTCCTGCCTCGTCCAGCACAACCTCGGCATTAAAACCCACATCGGCGCCTTCGACCTCAACGCCGCCTGCTCCGGTTTCGTCTACGCCCTCTCCACCGCCACCCAGTTCATCCAGACCGGCAGCTTCCAGAAAGTCCTCGTCGTCGGCGCCGAAACCCTCTCCCGCGTCGTCGATTACACCGACCGCAACACCTGCGTCCTCTTCGGCGACGGCGCCGGCGCCGCAGTGCTCGTCCGTGACGAAAATCCACACGTCGGCGTCCAGGCCTTCCACCTCGGCGCCAACGGCGACGGCGCGCCGCTCCTCCATATCCCCGCCGGCGGCTCTCTCCACCCCGCCTCCGCCGCCACCGTCGCCGAACGCATGCACTACCTCAAAATGAACGGCCGCGAAGTCTACAAGTTCGCCGTCCACCAGATGACCGAATCCCTCCGCCGCGCCATGGAGGCATGCCACCTCACCGCCGACGACGTCAAACTCGTCGTCCCCCACCAGGTCAACCAGCGCATCATCGATTCGGCCACCGAAAAAATGGGCTTCCCCAAGGAGAAGGTCTTCATCAACATTGACCGCTACGGCAATACCTCCGCCGCCAGCGTTCCCATCGCCCTCGACGAAGCCCGCAAATCCGGCCGCTGCGGCACTGGCGACTGGATCATCACCGTCGCCTTCGGCGCAGGCCTCACCTGGGCCGCCGCCACCATCAAACTGTAGTTGTCAGTGGTCAGTTGTCAGTGGCCAGACAGCCGACCCCTCCGTTCTGACCACTGGCCACTGACCACTTGGATCCTTCATGTCGCTCGCTCTTCTCTGTCCCGGCCAAGGCGCCCAGCACGTCGGCATGGGCAAAGACTTTTACGAAGCCTTCGGCGTCGCCCGCCGCGTCTACGACCAGGCCGACAAACACCTCGGCTTCGCCCTCTCCACCCTCTGTTTCAGCGGCCCCGAGGACCAGCTCAACAAAACCGACATCGCCCAGCTCGCCATCTTCACCACCTCCGTCGCCATTTACGAAACCCTCCTCGAACTCGGAAAAACCCGCGCCCCCGATCTCGCCGCCGGTCTCTCCCTGGGCGAATACACCGCCCTCCACATCGCCGGCGTCATCCCTTTCCTCGACGCCCTCACCATCGTGAAGCACCGCGGACAACTCATGCAGGCCGCCGCCGAAGCGGCCCAGGCGGGGGGGGGCTCGACCATGCTCGCCCTCCTCGGCGGCGATGAAGCCGCCGCCAACGCCATCTGCCAGGAAGCCGCCCAGGGCGACATCCTCGTCCCCGCCAACTTCAACACCCCCGGCCAGATCGTCCTCTCCGGTTCCATCCCCGCCTGCGAGCGCGCCGCCAAAATCGCCGAAACCAAAAGTTGCAAAGCCATCGCCCTGAAAGTCGCCGGCGCCTTCCACTCCCCCTTCATGCAACCTGCCGCCGACGCCATGGCCCAGGTCCTCGCCCCCATCCCCTTCAACCCCCCAAAATTCCCCGTCATCTCCAACGTCACCGCTCAACCCCACACCGACGCCGAATCCACCAAAAAGCTGCTCGTCCAGCAGGTCATCGCTCCCGTCCGCTGGTACCAATCCATCGAAACCCTGCGCACACTGGGCGTCACGAACTGGCTCGAAGTCGGCCCCGGCCGCACCCTCACCGGCATGATGAAAAAAATCGACCGCCGGGCGCCGGTGGAAAATCATTCCACTGCCGAGGGCCTCTCCTGACAACCTGTAAGTTCCTTGAACGAAAGGAGTTAATTAAGTTAATTAAGGAATTCGGTTAATTGGACCTTGGCTTCCACACGTGACCTCGCCGGCCCAATTAACTCAATTAACCAATTAACTCAATTACTATCCCCCCCATGCCCACCGACAAACGCGTTGCCTACGTCACCGGCGCCTCCCGAGGCATCGGCGAAGCCATCGCCTCCACCCTCGCCGCCGACGGCCACCACGTCGTCGCCGTCGCCCGCAACCAGGAAAAGCTCGACGCGCTCATCAAAGCCCTCACCGAAAAAGGGCACAGCGCCGAAGCCGCCGCCGTCGACATCGCCGATTCCGCCGCCCTCACCGCCCACATCGAGCAAACCATCGAAAAGCACGGCCGCCTCGACATCCTCGTCAACAACGCCGGCATCACCCGCGACGGCCTCTTCATGCGCATGGAAGACAAGGACTTCGACGACGTCATCAACACCAACCTCAAATCCGCCTTCGTCGCCTGCCGCGCCGCCGCCCGTACCATGATCCGCGCCAAATGGGGCCGCATCATCAACATCTCCTCCGTCTCCGGCCTCATCGGCAACGCCGGACAGGTCAACTACGCCGCCTCCAAGGCCGGCGTCATCGGCATGACCAAATCCATCGCCCGCGAACTCGCCGGCAAGCAGGTCACCGCCAACTGCATCGCCCCCGGCTTCATCACCACCGACATGACCGACGTGCTCCCCCAGGCCATCAAAGACAAAGTCGTCGAAATCATCCCCCTTCGCCGCTTCGGCGCCACCCAGGACATCGCCAACATGGTCTCCTTCCTCGCCGGCGACAAATCCGGCTACATCACCGGCCAGGTCTTCGCCGTCGATGGCGGCATGACCATGTAATTGCCGATAAGTCGGGTGCAAATGCACATGGGACACGGGGGACTCCGTCCACCCGCATGCCGTGCTTTGCCCGCATACGAGAATCCTGACAGGAGAAGACATGCCTCTGGAAGTGTCCTGCGAAGGGTGTGGCAAACAGTACCGTGTTTCGGCGAATCTCGCGGGGAAGCGCTTGAAGTGCAAAGTCTGCGGGCAAGCCGTGTTGGTCCGAAATCCCGCTGATGCGCCGCCCCCTTCGCGTCAAAAACGGCCCTCCGCCGGACAGCAGGATGCCGGCGTCGATCTCGCCGCGCTCTCCGCTCTCGCCTCCATGGAGCGCGAAGCCGTCGCCGGGGATATTCCCGTCTATGCGCCCGCCGAGTCCCCGCGCCGCCGCGAGTCAAACAATTCCGCCGGCCCGCCGATCAAGCTCCTCGCGGGGGGCGTCATCGCCGCCGTGCTGGTCGTCTTCGGAGTCATCGCCGCCCCGGGAATCATGCGAACCTTTCGCTCGATGACGTCCGCTGCCAGGAATGCCGTTGCGGGGTCCGGCATGAACGGTGTCGATGGACCGCCGCGCGAAGCTCAGGCTTCTGGAGCGCCCGCCGACGCCGGAATTCCCGATGAGGATCGCTTTCGCGACGAGAACGGCGCCCTGACAAACGAGCCGCCGCAGACCTATACCGATGGCAGCATCAGCTACACGTGGGTCTTCAACCCCAACGACGATCCCTACAAACAACACGTGCTCGACCTGTTCCTGCCCCCGCGCTCCTTCAAGCGCCCGGTGCCCTGCATCTTTCTGACCGGTGCCGCCGGCAGTCCCTGGACCGGCAACCAGCTATGTAAGGCGCTCCAGATCCAGGTCGACTATTCGCTCCTGAGCCGTGGTTTCGCCATCTGCGATTACAACACCTCCGGCTGGATGGGCAGCGAGTCCAACGCGATCGCCGATTTCATGGCCTCCAACGGCGGCATGATCGACGCGCGCCGGGCCATCGATTTTGTCACCAAAGCCTCCCGTGCGGTCGACAAAAACCGCTTCTATGCCGCCGGCGCCGGCGGCGCCGCCAACCTCGCCCTGCGCCTGCTTGCTGAGGAGCCCCGCATCCACGGCGCCATCGCTATCTGCCCCTGGATCGATTACGAGCACGTCTACGCCCACACTTTCAAAGGCATGGTCCAGACCAATCCGGCCGGCGCAGAATTCGTCCGCAACACCTCCCCCATGAAGATCGACCCACACCGCTTCCACGGACCCCTCTGCCTCTTGGCCACTGTACCCGGCTACAGCGAGGAGTATGCAGACACCCAGCAATTCGCAGATAATCTCCGGGCGGCGGGACTCAACGTCGAGTTCCGTGGGGCTACCAATGGCAGCCTCGTCGACATCAGCTTTCTTGGCGGCGCCGCGGAGTTCGGGGCGGACTTCCTCAAGAACGCCACCCAGGCCGCCAACTGAACCGCCGCCCCAAGGCAGCCCTTTTTCGAACGCTCCGGTAGCGCCCGGCTGGTTTCCCTGTCCGATTGCCAACAACGTCCCTTTTCGGTAGGCTAGCTATTCTGTAGCTCGGAGATTGCGGCCTGTTGGCAACTCTCCCGCAACTTCCAGTGATTCCACAGGTTTCAGGAGGCCATAACGTGGCTGACATCGACGAGATCGAACAGAAGGTCATTGACATCGTGGCGGAGCAGATGGGGGTCGATAAGGCCGAAATCACCCGCGACACCTCCTTCATCAATGACCTCAACGCCGACAGCCTCGACACCGTCGAACTGGTCATGGAATTCGAAGACGAATTCGAAATGTCCATCCCCGACGAAGAAGCCGAAAAAATCCAAACCGTCGGCCAGGCTATCGATTACATCAAGTCCGTCGCTGCCAAACAAAAACCCCAGGAGTAAAGGACGGAACCGCGAATCGCGTCGCTGAAGCAAGAAGCTCACCCCTTCTTGCTTCTTGCTTCTTGATTCCTGCTTCTCTGCACCGCCATGCCCAAACGTCGCGTCGTCATCACCGGCCTCGGAGTCGTCACACCCCTCGGCGAAGACCTCGACCTCTTCTGGAACCGCCTCCTCGAAGGCCACTCCGGCATCAAACACCTCACACGCGTCGCCAACCTCGATACCTACCCTGTCCGCTTCGGCGGCGAAATCACCCCCGCCGATTTCGACCCCCTCAAAACCATCGAGCACAAAACCGTCAAACGCCTCGACCCCTTCTCCGTCTACGGCCTCTGCGCCGGCATCCACGCCGTCAAAGACTCCGGCCTCGACTTCACAAAAGAAAATCCCCATCGCGCCGGCGTCATCGTCGGCTCCGGCATCGGCGGCATCACCACCATGGAGGAAGAGTACGACGTCCTCAACGCCAAGGGCGTCCGACGCGTCTCCCCCTTCACCGTCCCCAAGCTCATGGTCAACGCCGCCGCCGGCAACATCTCCATCCAGTACGGCCTCAAGGGCCCCGTCTCCGCCACCGCCACCGCCTGCGCCACCGCCGGCAACGCCATCATCGACGCCTACAAAACCATCCAGTACGACGATGCCGACATCATGCTCGCCGGTGGTTCCGAAGCCGCCATCACCAAGCTCGGCCTCGCCGCCTTCTGCGCCCTCCGCGCCCTGTCCACCCGCAACGAAGAACCCACCAGGGCCTCCCGCCCCTTCGAGAAAAACCGCAACGGTTTCGTCATGTCCGAAGGTGCCGGCGTGGTCGTCCTCGAAGAATATGAACGCGCCAAGGCCCGCGGCGCACGCATCTACGCCGAGCTCGTCGGCGTCGGCGCTACCGGCGACGGCTGCCACATCACCGCCCCCGACGAAAACGGCGCCGGCGCCGCCGCCGCCATGGACAAGGCCCTCCGCGAAGCCCGCATCAACCCCGAGCAGATCGGCTACATCAACGCTCACGGCACCTCCACCGAGCTCGGCGACCTCGCCGAAACCAAGGCCGTCAAAACCATCTTCGGACCCGCCGCCAAAAAGGTCGCCATCTCCTCCACCAAATCCGCCCTCGGCCACTCCCTGGGCGCCTCCGGCGGCATCGAACTCGTCATCACCGCCCTCGCCCTCACCCGCAGCCACCTCCCGCCCACCATCAACTACGACGAACCCGACCCCGAGTGTGACCTCGACTACGTCCCCAACATCGCCCGCCGCGCCGCCGCCGGAATCCAATACGCCATGTCCAACTCCTTCGGCTTCGGCGGCCACAACACCAGCCTCCTCATCGCTAGGGTCTAATCACCCCCTTTTTCCATCTATGCGTGAGTCGCTATACTGGCACAATGATCCAATTTGCCGATCCAGTCACCTTTTCCGTTCCGCGAGCCCTGCTTTCGCAGATTTCCGGCCTCTCCGCTGATCTCACCGATCGCTTGCACGAACTTCTCGAACGCAATACCGACGGCCAACTCGACGCTCGCGAAAGCGCCGAACTCGAAACCCTCGCGCAAATGGCCCAATTCAGCCAGATTGTCTCGATGGCCCTCTCGCAGACGGCAACTCCGTGAGTCTCTCGGCCATTCCTTCCGCACTTCGCAAGCAGATATTCACGCGCGATGCCGCGCGCTGTCGCTACTGCGGCCTCCTCCAGATCGGCCAGGCGGCCGTTTTTCACATCAACCACATCCTCCCCCGAAGTGCCGGCGGACTCACCATTGCCGACAATCTCGTCCTCCAATGTCCTTCCTGCAGCCTTCACAAATCCAACAAAACAACCGCGCTCGACCCTGAGACCCGGTTGTGGGCAGCGTTGTTCCACCCATTGGAACAGAACTGGAATCAGCACTTTTCTCTCGATGAGCATGGAGCGGTGCGAGGCCTCACTCCCGCCGGACGCGCAACCTCCGTAGCGCTCCACATGAACGACCCCCTCCCCCTCATCGCCCGCGCGCTGCAATTGCGCCTCGGTTTGATCTCGCCATAGCCGGCAGCCCCGCTCCCAACCCCCATCCCTCATCATCCTCCATTTGCCCTTCCCCCCTCCCCACCCGACAATGCCTCCGCACCCGCGCGCTCGAGGATCACCCATGCCACACAAACCCCTCTCCACCGACCACATCGGCAACTACATCGCCCAGTCCGCGTCCATCATCTTCACCCTCGAAAACCAGATCGATTCCATCCACGCCATCTCCAAACTCCTCATCAAAACCCTCAAGGCCGGCCGCACCCTCCTCACCTGCGGCAACGGCGGTTCCGCGGCCGAAGCCATGCACCTCGCCGAAGAACTCACCGGCAAATACAACAAAAACCGCCGCGCCCTCCCCGCCATCTCCCTCTGCTCCGACGCCTCCGCCATGACCTGCATCGCCAACGACTGGGACTTCACCTACGTCTTCTCCCGCCAGGTCGAAGCCTTCGCCAGAAAAGGCGACCTCCTCCTCATGTTTACCACCTCCGGCAACTCCACCAACTGCCTCCGCGCCGCCCACGCCATGAAAAAAGCCGGCGGCGCCGTCGTCGGTCTCCTCGGCAAAGGCGGCGGCAAAGCCAAATCCCTCTGCGACCTCTCCGTCATCATCGATTCCCAACACACCAACCACATCCAGGAAGCCCACCAGGTCATCCTGCATCTGTTGCTCGAATCCATCGACGCCGAATTCGCGTAAGCCCCATCCACAAATTCCCACCAATAAACACAAATAAACTTCACTCCCTTCCTTGAGCGTCAGGGAAAAATCGCGCGCAAAAGCCAACCACCGAGAACACAGACTTCACAGAAGACGACGGACCTGCACTTCCTCTCCGTCATCGTCCCCTCTCCGTACCCTCTGTGTCCTCTGTGGATCAATAATTCTATTCGTGTCCATTCGTGTGCATTTGTGGACAACCTCCCTTCACCGCGTCGCCGGCGCACTCGCCGTAGCCGTCGCCGTCGCCGCCGCCCCAAACGTCAGCACCGTCTTCGCCGGCAACTTGCGGATCTCCACGATCTCGTGCACCTCCGCATCCCAATTCACCTCCCAATCAAACGCGATCTTGTCCCCAACCTTCAATCCCTCCAGCGACACCCCCTTCTTCACCTCGAACGGCATCGTCATCGAACCCATCGGCTCCACCTGGTCCAGCGTGTTCCGAAACCCCGGCACCGCTTCGTGATGAATCGTGATCTGCCCCTCCGGCGTATCCCCAATCGCCTTGATCTCCCCGCGCATGTGATACACATGCGTCACCCCCTTCTCCATCGCCGCAGCCCCCCCTCCCTCCGTCTTCCCGCACCCTGCCGCCACCAGCATCATCATGCACCCCGCTGCCACGCCCCACATCCGTCCAGCACGTGTCATCAAACACCTCCTCCCATCACCCTATCACACCTCCCGAATCGCCCCAAGCACCCCGCAGCCGCCCTCACCGATTCTCGACAACCTTCCCGAGTTCCTTGTCAAAAAATTCCAGACAACTCTCCTTCGACGTCAACTCTGCCCCCTTCCCCGGGCCAATCACGAACAGTTCCGGCGTCAACCCCACCAGCGGCGCAACTTCGTCATACACCCGCCCCACGAACTCCCGCGCGGTCGGTGCCTGCGCGTCCCGCCTGCTCTGCACGCTCACCATGAAATGCACATCCCGCCCCTGATTGTCCCCATGCGGCGCATGACCCAGATCGAACAAAACATCTGGGCTCGCCATCTTCATCGGCACCTCACACTGATCCCCCGCTCCCCCCGCCTGCCTTGGCACCGCAACCACGTACATCACCCGGATTCCGCTCTCCCGCACCTCGCCCACACGCAGATACGCAAACGCCGTTTCCCCATCCTCAATCTCGCACAGATTCACATTCTCATCGTCAGGCAAATCCTTCACCACCCCCGCAAACGCCGGTGCCACTCGCGCCGAACACACCAGGTGAAAACATCCCTGACCATCCTGAACCGCCTCATGCACCGCAAAAATCTGCCCCACCGCTTCCTTCCGAAACAGCGCCCGCTCCAGCGGATATCTCTTCTCAAAATACGCCCGCGCCGCCACCTCCTGCACCTTGCCCGTCGCCGCCGGCGTCTGAAACAACTCCTTCTTCACTGCCGGATCGTAGGCAACGGTCATCGTCGCCCCCGGATCATCGCTGGCAATCCGCATCGGCCGCTGCGCCGCCGCATCCACATACACCACGCCATTCTTCGCCCCGCCTCTAACATCCCCCAGCCGATACGCTTCGCACATCACCCCGCCGATCTTCTCATCCAATTCCTTCGCCCGCCGCCCATGCACCCCCTGCATCGCCATCAGCTCCGACATCATCTTCCGCGTCTGCGCCCCCGCCTCCTGCTCCGGCTTCTTCTCCAGCACCACATCTCCCCCCGTTCGATAATCCCATTCCGACCTGCCGCGAAACAGATGCACCGCCGACCACCCCTCCGCCGAAAGCTCCTGCACCACCCCATCCTCCCACGAATACGTGTTCGTCCATGTCACCCCGCTCGTCTCCCCATTCACCCGAAACACCTTCACCCCGCTCAAATCCATCGTCGCCAGCACCGTCGTCTCCGGAACGCTCGCCGCCGCCGCCGCCGTCTCCGGCGAGCCCTCCCCGTTCAATCGCGCCGCCAATCCCACCGCCACCACCATCAGCCCCACCGTCACCGCGCCCGTCACCTTGATCGTCATCGCCCGCCTCATCGTCTTCACTCCTCTCAAAAGAATTTCCGCTTTTCCCGCAACGCTTCCCCCCTTCACCGCCGCCATCCCTCTCTCCGCCACGCCTGCCGGCGCGGCGCCATGCGCATGCGCAAGCAGTACAACCCCCAGCCCCTCCGCGTTCATCTCCGGCGCCGCCCCGCGCAATTTCCCGCGCAGCCGCTCCATCGCCCGCCCCACGCGCCGCTGCGCCGCCGCCTCCGTGATGCACATCGCCGCGCCAATCTCCCGATGGCTCAGCCCTCGCAGATAACGCAAAATCACCAGCTCCCGATCCGCCGCCGACAACCGCGACAATCCCTCATCCACAGTCCGCTCGATCCGCAGCCAGCGCTCCTCCCCCGCGCCATCGCTCTCATCCCGTGCCATGCTCGCCGCCTGTCTTTCATGCTTCTGCCGCCGCTTCTGCAGCTTCCGCGCGCTCGCGCACACATACCGCGCCGTGGTAAACAGCCATCCCGAAATCGAAGTCTGCTCCCCAAGCGTCCCCGCTTTCCGCGCCAGCGCCAGAAACACCGCCTGCGCCGCATCCTCCGCCAGCGCCGCATCCCCCACTTGCCGCCGGCACGCGCTGTACACCCAATCCACGTGCCGCCGCATCAGCTCCGCAAACGCCTCTTCATCCCGCCCCCGCCCATACCGCCGCAATAGTTCAAAATCATTCATATCCATCCTCTATCAGCCACATGCACGCCCGCCCCACAATCAGACATCCGCCTTCCCGAAAATTTCCCCCGCGCTCGAACTTCCCTCCCCCGCAACAACCCGACATCCCCTGCGTTACCTCCACATCGGCCTTCACCTCTCCCGCCGATTCGTGTGCCCATCTGGAGTCGTCTCATGCGCCTGGCACTTCCACGTTTCCTTCTCGCCGCCGCCTTTCTCCCTGCCGCCGCCGCCTTCGCCCAAGCCCCAGCCTCCCAGCCCGCACAGGGCCGCGACCCCAACACCGGTTCCGCCTTCAACATCCGCCCCTCCGATGGCAACCCGCCCCCCAAGGAATGGACCGACCCCGACACCGGCCACCGTGTCGTCCGCCTCTCCGATGAACCCAACTCCCTCTCCCTCTACTTCCACCAGTACGCCTATTCCCCCGATGGCAAGGAACTCGCCTTCACCTCGCCCACCGGCATCTACCAGGTCAACCTCGACACCCGCAAAATCACTCAGGTCCTCCCCGCACATTCCGCCGTCGATGGCAAAACCGTCGCCAACAACATCATCCACGTCGGACGTAAAACCGGCCGCATCTTCCTCACCCGCACCGTCGTCACCGGCGAGCACCCCCAATCCGGCGGCTACGCTGTCTCCCCCGATCGCGCACCCGCGCAACGCTCCGTCTGGTGGGTCGATCCCGTCTCCAGGGAAGAACACAAAATCGGCGACCTCCCCCCCAACTACTCCATCGGCACCGTCAATTGCGACGAAACGCTCCTCGCCGGCGCCGTCACCTACCTCGACGGCCGCGGCGGCGCCGCTACCCAGCCCGTCCGCGCCGCGCCCGGTCAACGCATCAACCTCGGCGAACGCTGGGCACAGCACCTCCCCATGGCCCTTATCACCATGGACGCTTCTACCGGAAAAATCACCGAGTTCAACCCCTCCAACGACTGGGACAACCACTTCCAGTTCTCCCCCACCGATCCTCACCTCCTCATGTATTGCCACGAAGGCCCCTGGCAAAACAATGACCGCGTCTGGACCATCGACACCGACGGCTCAAACCTCACCAAAATCCACGCCCGCACCATGATCAACGAAATCTGGGGCCACGAGTTCTGGGCCCCCGATGGCTCCGCCGCCTGGTACCAGCTCAATACCCCCCGCGGCGTCGGCGGCGTCGCCTGGATCGCCAACACCAACCTCAAAACCCACCAGGAAACCTGGTACCACCTCGAACCCGGCCAGAACTCCATCCACGTCAATATCTCCCCCGACGGCAAACTCCTCGCCGGCGACGGCGGCAACGGCGACCCCTGGATCCTCCTCCACACGCCCCACCTCGCCCGCAATATGGCCGCCGGCGTCTATGATACCAAAGGCCTCGTCCAGCCTGGCTACTTCGATACTGAAAAACTTGTCAATATGTCCAAACACCAATACGCCCTCGAACCCAACGTCAACTTCACCCCCGACGGCAAATGGATCGTCTTCCGCTCCAACATGTTCGGCCCCAGCTACGTCTTCGAAGTCCAGGTCGCCAAATCCACCCCCTGACGCCCTCCCCCGCGCCGTCCATTGTACCACCTCGGTCGCTCACCTTTTGCGTCCCCGCAAACGCTTGCGTCCGTCGCGACCCACACCCACCCCGCCTTGCACCCTTTCTCGGACACCTGCCCGCAAACCCCGCCCACAACGCCGCACCCGCGCTTCTCATCGCGCCGCCTCCTTCCCACATTCCGGACATCGTCGAGTAGACTGCGCGAATCGGTCACTCTCTGATACATTCGCACGCGCATGAACATTCGCCTCTCCATCTCAGCAATCCTCCTCGCGTCCCTCCTCCCCCTCGCCGCACGCGCCCAATCCACCACCCCCAGCACCGCCCCCGACACCCAACCCTCCCCCCTCCACTTCTCCTGGGCCGCCCTCGACCACCCCTCCGCCATCTACCACCCCACCGACCCCGCCTCCCTCGCCATCTTCGTCGACAACCCCACCTCCTCCCCCCAACCCCTCGCCGGTGAAATCCTCTTCGGCCCCTCCCTCCCCAACGACACCTTCAAACCCCTCTCCGTCACCCCCATCTCCCCAGCCACCATCGCCCCAGGACAACGCGCCAAACTCCCCCTCGCCCTCACCTTCGCCAACGTCGGCCCCTACGAACTCCGCTTCCGGCCCGACCCATCCGCCCACTCCCAACCCATCTCCCACCCCCGCAACCTCCCCCTCCTCTGCACCTTCGCCCCTCGCACCCCTCCCCAGCCCGACCCCGCCCACCCCTCGCCTCCCTATCCGTCCTGGCTCCTCCCCCTCCCGCGCGAAGCC
>DASZZD010000071.1:0-36133 GCA_035545015.1 Phycisphaerae bacterium | reverse complement strand
CCCCGTCCCCTCGCGCGCCGCAATCCGAACCCCCGCCAAAATTCCCTGGCGCTCTGGGCGCTCTGGCCGATTCCATTACACTTCCTCCACACCGCCACCCCAACGCTCGCACCATCCCCTGCACCCCCGCGGAGGCCACGTGAAAACTCCTTCCCATCACCACCTTCGCCTCGACCCCGACGCTACCCCCGCCTCCCGCGGCTACGCCATGCCCGCCGAATGGGCCCCCCACGCCGCCACCTGGATCGCCTGGCCCCACAACGAAGAAGACTGGCCCGGCAAATTCCAACCCATCCCCTGGATCTACGCCGAAATCGTCCGCCTCCTCGCACAAAAAGTGGGGGGAGAGCACGTCCACATCTTCGTCCAACCCTCCCAGCGCGGCCGCTTCAAAAACGACGTCCAGAAAATCCTCCAACGCAACGCCGTCAACCTCGCCAACGTCTCCCTCCACATCCAACCCACCGACCGCGTCTGGACCCGCGACTCCGGCCCCATCTTCATCCAACGAAAAATTGAAAATGGAAAATTGAAAATTGAAAATGCGCTCGTCGACTTCAAATTCAACGCCTGGGCCAAATACGACAACAACGCCCTCGACGACCAACTCCCCACCGCCGTCGCCGACCAACTCGACCTCCCCCGCTTCACCGCCTTCGGCGAAAACGATACCCAAGAATTGCAGCGCTTCGTCCTCGAAGGCGGCTCCATCGACGTCAACGGAAAAGGATGCCTCCTCACCACCGAAGAATGCCTCCTCTCCACAATCCAGCAACGCAACCCCGGCTTCTCCCGCGACCGCATCGAACAGACGCTCCGCGATTATCTGGGCATCCACAAAGTCCTCTGGCTCAACCAAGGCATCGCCGGCGACGACACCCATGGCCACATCGACGACACCGCCCGCTTCGTCAACCCCTCCACCATCGTCGCCTGCGTCGAACCCAACAAAGCCGACCCCAACCACGCCCCCATGAAAGAAAACTGGAAACGCCTCCAGAAAATGCGCGACACGAACGGCAAGCAATTCACCCTCGCCGAACTCCCCCTCCCATCGCCCGTCTACTTCAACAACCAGCGACTCCCCGCCTCCTACGCCAACTTCTACATCGCCAACACCGGCGTGCTCGTCCCCGTCTTCAACGACAAAAACGACACCCTCGCCCTCAAAATCCTCGAACAGTGTTTCAAAGACCGCCCGGTGATCCCCGTCTACTGCCGCGACCTCGTCTGGGGCCTCGGCACCCTCCACTGCATGACCCAGCAACAACCCGCATGATCGCCCCCATGCACGCCCCGTTTAGTTGGAGTTTCGCGTGTCGCCTTTTCCCGCTAACCTTTCTCCCATGCAAACCCTCATGGACGCACCCCGCGTCGAACAGACAATCCGCCACCTCGTCGAGCGCCTCCTCGCCGATCCCACCCTCCGCTCCACCCCCGACGCCCCTCTCGCCCTCGTCGGCATCCGTTCCCGCGGCGAACTCCTCGCCCAGCGCATCGCCGCCCAACTCGCCGCCCGCAACGCCGGCCCCCTCGACGTCGGCGCTCTCGACATCACCATGTACCGCGACGATCTGGATTCCCGCCGCTCCATCCTCATCCCCCAGGGCACCGACATGAACTTCCGTCTCGATGGCCGCCCCGTCGTGCTCATCGACGACGTCATGGAAACCGGCCGCACCATCCGCGCCGCACTCGACGCCCTCGTCGATTTCGGCCGCCCGCGCTTCATCCGCCTTGCCGTCCTCGTCGACCGCCAACGCCACGAATTCCCCATCGCCGCCGATTACGCCGGCCTCACCATCGCCGACGCCGACCCCCGCCAGCGCGTCATCGTCACCCTCCAGCCCACCGACCCTCAAGATGCGGTGTACCTCAAATGAATAATGATCAGTCCACAATGAATAATCCCGTGCGCACCTGGACGCGCCCCCACCTCCTCGATCTCGAATCACTCTCCGCCGCCGAGATCCTCGCCATCCTCGATACCGCCAAATCCCTCAAGGAAGTCTCCACGCGCTCGATCAAAAAAGTCCCCGCCCTCCGCGGCAAAGTCGTCGTCAACCTCTTCTTCGAAGATTCCACGCGCACCAAAACCTCCTTCTCCCTCGCCGCCCAGCGACTCTCCGCCGACGTCCTCGATTTCTCCGTCTCCACCTCCTCCGTCTCCAAGGGCGAAACCTTCCGTGACACCGCCCGCAACATCGAAGCCATGGGCGTCGACGTCATCATCGTCCGCCACCGTTCCTCCGGCGCGCCGCACCTGCTCGCCCGCTCCGTGAACTGCTCCGTCATCAACGCCGGCGACGGCTCCCACGAACACCCCACCCAGGGCCTCCTCGACCTCTTCACCATCCGCGAACACCTCGCCGGCAAACGAAATCTGACCACTGACCACCGACCACTGACCACTTTCCAAGGCCTTCACGTCGCCATCGTCGGCGACATCGCCAACTCCCGCGTCGCACGCTCCAATCTCCACGGCCTCATCAAGCTCGGCGCCAAAGTCACCCTCGTCGGCCCCAGCACCCTCATCCCCGGCGATTTCCGCAAAATCTACCCCGAAGTCTCCATCTCCCACGATCTCGACGCCGTCCTGCCCACACTCGATGTCGTCAACATGCTGCGCATCCAGTTCGAACGCCTCTCCTCCTCCGCCTTCCCCAGCGTCCGCGAATACTCCCGCTTCTTCGCCCTCACCAAAGACCGCCTGCAAAAAGCCAGGCCCGACCTCCTCGTCCTTCACCCCGGCCCCATGAACCGTGGCCTCGAAATCACCACCGACGTCGCCGACGGCGCCCACTCCGCCATCCTCAGCCAGGTATCCAACGGCCTCGCCGTCCGCATGGCCGTCCTCTACCTCTGCGTCGGCGCCAACGCCCTCCAACGCCGCCCCGAAACCCCCGCGACTTCCCCCGCGACGTGAACGAGTTGAATCAATTTTCCAATTTTTCCCGTAAATCCGGAGCCCCCATGACACTCCCCCGCACCCTCCTGCTCGCCACCCTCACCCTGGCCGCCGCCGCCGGCTGCGCCAACACCTCCCTCGACGACGCCTCCCCCGACGGCCGCCCCTTCGTCCAACCCAAGAAAACCATTGTCCTCGTCCACGGCGCCTGGGGCGGCGCATGGGCCTTCCGCGAAGCCGACCGCCTCCTCACCAACGACGGCTGGAAAGTCTATCGCCCCACCCTCACCGGCCAGGGCGAACGCGTCCATCTCTCCTCCCCCGACATCGACCTCTCCACCCACATCCAGGATGTCGTCAACGAAATCCTCTACGAAGACCTCCACAACGTCGTCCTCGTCGGACACAGCTACGGCGGCATGGTCATCACCGGCGTCGCCGACCGCATCCCCGATCGCATCAAGCAACTTATCTACGTCGATGCCTGTCTCCCCAACGATGGCGAATCCCTCAACGACGTCCTCCCCAAAAACCCCTTCCCCAAAGTCACCAACGGCTACATCCTCCCCACCTGGCTTAAACCCAATACCCCGCCGCCCCACGACGTCCCCATGCCCGCCAAATGTTTCAGCGAAAAAATCTCCCTCAAAAACCCCGCCCGCGATAAAATCCCCGCCACCTACATCCTCACCGTCGACGCCGGCAAACAACCCAAAGACGACACCTTCTACACCTGCTACCAGCGCGCCCAATCCCGCGGCTGGCCCACCAAAATCATGACCGGCCCCCACAACGTCCAATGGACCGAACCTCGCGTGCTGGTCAAATACCTCGAACAAGCCGCCGCCCATCCCGAACCTGCCGCAGGCCAGAGGTGAACGTCATGCTCAATCGTTCCAACGCTTCCACTCAATGTCCGTGCCCATGCCCGAATGCCCCGGGCGGCCTGCCTTGCTCCGGCGCCAGGCCCTCCCCCGCGCCCAATTCCTCCACCCGTGGCTTCACAAACTGCCGCACCGCCCACACCACCACGAACATCGCGAACAGCACCAGCACAATCAGCGGCCCCGGCGGATACTGCGTGATCGGATCCACCAGGCTTACGCACACCGCCGCGAATGTCCCCACCGTCCCGATTACGATCGACAGCACCAGCACCCGCCCGAACCGCCGCGAGAGCATCGCCGCCGTTGCCCCGGGAATGATCGTCAGCGCCGTGATCATCAGAAACCCCACCATCCGCACGCATACCACGATCACCAGCGAGATCATCATCAGCAGCAGCACATTGATAAGTTGCGTGTTCACCCCATTTATGCGCGCCATCTCCTCATCCAGCGTTGTATATAAAAATTGATAATACCCAACCCCGATGATCGTGAACACAATCACCATCGCGCAGCCCACCACGATCGCATCCGACGGCCCCACGTTCGTGAAGTCCCCGAACAACAGATTCTCCACATTCACCGGCATCGGATGCCCGTTGTAGGGAAGATAAGTCCGCACCGCCAGCAGCAACCGCCCGACCGCCACCGTCGCCACCAGAAAAATCCCGATCGCCGAATCCTCCGACACCCGCTTCCGCCGCGAGACATACCCAATGAGCATCGCCGTCCCCAGGCAGAATATCCCCGTGATCACCTCGCGCCACACCGGTCCCCAGCTCGGCGTATCCGTCAGCGGCACGAAGTATCCCACCAGCACCGCCACCGCCACCCCGCCGAACCCCGCATGCGACACCCCCTCCGAAATCAGCGCCATCCGCCGCAGCACCACATACACGCTCAGCAGCGCACAAGTCGCCCCAATGATCGGCCCCACGATCAACAAATATCTCGCCAACCCCATCATCTGAAAATAATGCGCCATGCCCGCAAACTCTCCAATCCGCTCATCCACTCACAGCCACGCCCACTGCTTGTACCCTCCCCAGACGTTAACTCTAAACTAACCTCTAAACATCCCACGCTTTCGTGCCTTTCGTGCTTTTCGTGGCCATTTACGTCCGTCACGTCTTCTTCGCAAATGGCAACGGCACGAATGTCGCCTGCCCCACCTCCGCCGCCTCGCACGGCCCCTCTCCATGCGTGTGCCCGCAGCAACTCGAATCGTGCGCATGCGAATGCTGATCCAGCACCGCGTCCATATCGCACTGAAATACCTTGAACAGCACATCCGGCGACAATCCCTGCGGCCGATCGTGATAGTGCAGATTCCGGCTCAAGCACGCCACCCGGTCGCAGCTCGCCACCACGCTCCGCAAATCGTGCGACACCATCACCAGCGTCAAATTGAACTTCTCCTTCAGCGTCACCAGCATCCGCAAAAACTTCTCCTGCCCCGCCTGATCGATCCCGGTCGTCGGCTCATCCAGAAACAGAATCTGCGGCTGATTCACCAGCGCTCGCGCAATAAACACCCGCTGCTGCTGACCGCCCGACAATCCCCCGATCGGCTGATCCGCCAGATGTCCCATCTCCACCGCCGCCAGCGCCTCCTCCACCCGATTCTTCTGCTCGCGCGAAAATCCCCCAAATCCCTTTCGCCCGATCAATCCCAGTTGCACCACCTGCCGCACGCTGATGGGAAAATTCCAATCCAGCACGTGCCGCTGCGGAACATATCCCACCAGCGACCCATCCGCGCACGCTTCCCGCGGGCTTCGCCCCAGAATCGTAATCTCGCCCGAATCCGGCTTCATCACCCCCAGCATCAATTTCATCAGTGTGCTCTTGCCGCCGCCATTGGGCCCGATGATCCCCAGGATCGATCCCCGCTTCACATGCAGCGTCACGTGGCTCAGCGCCGGCCGCCGGTCGTACGCATACGACACATCATGCACGCAAATCACATCCTCCCCCTGCTCATGATGGCCCAGATCGGACCTCGCATCCACATGCGTATGCGGCTGCACATCAATCGGCACAAACGTCATATATCACCTCGCATCCCCCTCCCACTTGAACCAATTTCACTAATGCCCCAATTGAACCAAACATCGCCATCAACCAAGCACCTTTTTAAGCGCCTCCAGATTCTCCCGCATCAACCCCACATACGTGTCATTAATGCTGTTGTACTCCTCGATCGGCTGCAACACGATCGTTCCCACCCCCGTCTCCCGCGTGATCAAATCCACCGACCGCGGATTCAACCCCGGCTCCAGCGCCACATATTTAATATGATCCGCCTTGATCAAATTGATGATCTTCTGCGCCTGCGCCAGGTTCAGCCCCGCCTCAGGCACCTCCTCGATCGACGCCACCTGCTTCAGACCATACCGCCGCGCCAAATACTCATACGCACTGTGAAACCCGATGAATTCCTTCGTCTTGAACGTCGGCACCGCCGCCTTGTAGTCATCATCCAACTGCTTCAGCGACTCCTGGTACTTCGCCGCGTTCGCCTCAAACGTCGCCTTATCCGCCGGATCGATCTGCTCCAGCGCCTTCTCAATCTGCTCCGCCGCCGCCATCTGCACGTGCGGGTCCAGCCAGATGTGCGGATTTTGCACGTTCGCCTCCGCGTTCTCCTGCGCCTTCTCCGCCGCCGTATCCCCCAGGCTCACCTCCTTCAAATTGAGCACCGTGCCCGCCGGCAACGCCTTGCTGATATCCAGCACCTTCGCCCCCGTGCCCGCATATAGCTTGTCAAACTGATCGTCCAGCCCCAGCCCGTTCTTCACCACCAGCTTCGCATGCGACACATCCAGTTTGTTCTGCATCGACGGCTCATACTCATGCGGGCTCGCCATCGGCGGCACCAATATCCGCGCATCCACCTTGTCCCCTCCAATCGCCCGCACCGCATCGAAATACGGAAAGATCGTTGACACCACCACCACTTTCCCGCCCCCTCCCCCCCCGCTCGCCTGTGTCCCCGCCCCGCCACTCCCGGACCCACATCCAGCCATCACCAGTCCCACCACCACCGCCACAACGATCCATACCGCGCGCATAACGCTCTCACCGAAGAACATGACTCACCATCCCAACTATAGCCTCAAAACCTCAAAATGCAACCAACTTGCATTTAGCATACGAACCGCGCGACTAATGGTTCGCGCAAAAAAATCTTGCATCGCCGCCCTCTGTGCCTCTGTGTCTCTGTGGCAAAAGCCCCCCGCCAACCCCCGCCTCTCCGGCAACTCCATTTTGACCCAACCCCGGCCTTCCCTTATCCTCAAACTTTCACCCCTTGCGGAGCTAAACCATGAACAAAATGCGCCTCTACACCCCTGGCCCCACCAGCGTCCCCGAGGACGTCCTGCTCGAAATGGCCAAGCCCGTTTTCCATCACCGCACCCAGCAGTACAAAGATCTCTTCGCCAAGGTCAACGAACTGCTCAAATACACGTTCCAGACCAAAAATCCCGTCCTCACCATTTCCGGCTCCGGAACCGCCGGCGCCGAGATGGCCATGATCAACTCCATCCCCGCCAACGGCACCGTCCTCTTCCTCTCCAACGGCAAGTTCGCGGAACGCTGGGTCAAAATCGGCGAACGCAACAAGTGGAACGCCACCGTCCTCAAGGCCGACTACGGCACCGCCGTCTCGCCCGACCAGGTTGCCGACGCCCTCAAGCAGAAGCACTACGACGCCGTTGTCCTCGTTCATTCCGAAACCTCCGCCTGCACCGTCACTGATCTCCCGGCCATCGCCGCCCTCACCCGCAACACCGACACCGTCCTTATCTCCGACGGCATCACCGCCATCGGCGCGCTGCCCGTCAAAACCGACGAATGGGGCGTCGACATCGTCATCACCGGCTCGCAAAAAGCCCTGATGCTTCCCCCGGGCCTCGCCTTCATCAGCGTCTCCGAAAAAGCGCAAAAACGCGCTGCCGCCGTCAAGCAGCCCAATTTGTACCTCGACGTCAACAGCTACCTCAAGAGCTACGAAGCCAACGACGTTCCCTGGACGCCGGCGGTCACGCTGGTCCGGGGCCTGTACGTCGCCCTCAACATGATTCGTGAAGAAGGCATCGAGAACGTGTGGAAGCGGACGTCCATCTATGCCGCCGCCACCCGCGCCGCCGCCAACGCCCTGGGCCTGGGCACGTTTTCCAAGCAGCCCTCGGATTCCGTCACGGGCGTGAATTACCCCGCCGGCTTCACCGACAAGGAATTCCGCGGCGCCCTCCGCAAGCAGCTCAACATGAACATCGCCGCCGGACAGGGCACCATGGAAGGCAAAATCTTCCGCATCTCGCACATGGGCTACGTCGACCAGGTGGACACGCTGGGCATCATCCACGGCCTCGAGATCATCCTGAAACAGCAGGGCTACAAGTTCGAGTTCGGCGCCGGCGTCGCCGCCGCGCATAAGGAACTCGCGAAGCTCCAGGAAAAGTGACCGTGGCACGGGCGTCCCGCCCGTGTTGGGCAGATCGAGAAGCAGCCCCAAGAAACCCAGGGGCGCGGCCGCGGCGAGACCGCCGCCGCGCCCCTCGCATTTTTGCCCAAATTCCCCAAAATCACGCCCAACCCCCGCCAACGTCCCCTTTTCGAAAAACTTTCTACAGAATCTTCACCTCCCGCCCCGATTTAGGAACTAGCAATCGCTCGCTTCCGTTCCCTATAATGAGCCCACTCCACAAAGCAGAGCAGAACTCCATGCCCGTCAATCAAACACCGCGCAAGTCCCTCGAACAAGTCGTCCACGATTGCGGACGCTATCCCATGGAAGCCTTCGAGTTCGTCCGTCATGGCCTGACCCACACGGTGCACCAGCTCTACGGTGACGCCGGCGCCAAGGCCAAAGCCGAGGGCGAAGCCTGCCACGTCTCCGGACAGCAGCTCTGCTGGGGCCTCCGCAACTACGCCGTCCATCGCTATGGCCTGCTCGCCCGTACCGTCCTCGCCCACTGGAACATTGTCCGCACAAACGACTTCGGCCGCATCGTCTTCGCCATGGTCGATTCCCGCCTCATGCAAAAAACCGACGACGACGACATCCGCGACTTCGACTCCGTCTTCGACTTCGCCACCGCCTTCGATCCCCCCACAAGGCCAGCCGCCGCTCCCAAGCCCACCTTCTCGATCTGACAACAACCTCCACATCGCCGATCCCTGATCCTCCTTCCAAAATCGCCTCCGTCCCTGAATGCGAGCCTGGAACGTCCAGGTATCATCCGCGTGGATTTCAACATCCGCCTCGCACGGTTCGCCCGCCCTAGCCCAACCCATTTGTGCGATTTGTGCAGATTTGTGGACCCGTCCCCGTTTTGCGTTTTGCCTTTTGCGTTTTCGGTTCCCTCCCGCTACGCTTCCTCCCGACAGGTGTCCGGCGTGCAAGCGCCGGATGAAAAGGGAAGGCGGTGAAATGCCGCCGCGGACGCGCCGCTGTAACGGGCAATTCGCGTTCGGCCACTGGAAAATCGTGTCGGCGATCCCCCCCCCCCTCCGAAAAAATCGCCGCCTCGCCCCCGCGAGAACACACGATCACCGGGAAGGCCCAACGCTCCCCCCCCCCAATCGCCCGAAGCCAGAAGACCTGCCTGTCAGACTGATGTCGGTCCCCGCGAACCGGGACGTCGGACAGGCCTTCTGCTTTTTTGCACGGCCGGCGATTCCCGCCCGTCTGCCCCAAGGCTTTTCCGCTCCCTCGGAAACGTGTGCTTTCCCGCGGCCCGACGCTTTTTGTCGTGCCACGCGCTTTGGCACAAGGGAGCTCTCTCATGGCCCGTCACCCCCTCCTCCGTTCCGCCTTCGCCGCCGCCCTGTTCGCGTCCCCCATCCCGCTGCTCGCCAACACCACCACCGACGCCCTCATCTCCTACAACCCCGGCGACGAATCCCAAGGCATCTCCGCCTACCAGAACGGCGGAGCACCCGCCATCGGCCTGCCCGCGCGCATCAACGCCGCCAACGACCCCACGAACGTCACCCCCTTCACCCCCGCCTACGATCCCGGCTTCCTCACCCTCATCAACGCCGGCGGCCAGATCACCCTCCACTTCGCACAGACCGTCTCCGCCAACACCGGCGCGCAGATCGGCATCTTCTCCAGCATCGGTCTCGTCGCCTCTTCTTCCTCCTCCGGCTCCAACGTCATCACCTCCACCGGCCCCGCCACCTTCTCCGACGCCACGAGCGCCGCCATCATCTCCGTCTCCGATACCGGCGCCCCAGGCTCCTTCGTCGCGCTCAACAACGGCAACCCCTTGCTCCTCAATCTCCCCACCAACGCCTACCTCGATTCCTCCCTCTCCTACGATTCCCAGTTCCAATTCGTCAACGCCCAGAACGGCTCCGCCCCCGCCGACTTCTTCAAACCCTTCAACGCACCCACTGGCCTCGCCTCTTTCTCCGACCTCTCCTACGCCCAAACCCTCGCCCTCCTCAACGGCTCCGCCGGCGGCAACTGGATCTCCCTCGACGGCCTCAACCTCCCCGCCACCATCAACTACATCCAACTCTCCGTCCCCACCGGCGACCAACTCCTCCTCGACGGCATCACCGCCACCCCCGAACCCACCACCCTCACCCTCCTCTCCCTCAGCTCGCTACTGTTCCTGAAGAAAACCCGCCGCCCCACCCGCTGATGACGACCGCAACCAAGCGAGCGGGGCCACCCAAAAAGCCCCGCTCGCTTCCCTCAATTGAACCAATTGAACCAATTCTTCCGTCTTCCCCAGCCATTTACCTCATTCGTGTAAATTCGTGTGCATTCGTGGATAATTCCCGTGCCTTCACCCTCATCGAGCTGCTGGTCGTCATCGCCGTGATGACCCTCCTCATGGCCATCCTCCTCCCCTCACTCTCACAGGCACGCGACCGCGCCAAAACCGTCCAATGCCTCTCCAACCTCCGCCAGCTCGCGCTCGCCGCCCGCGCCTACACCACCGCCTACGACGGCCTCTTCCCCATCGCCACCGACCATACCAACGACTGGGACCTCACCACCATCAACACCCCCAACGGCCCCCTCAAAGCCCCCGGCATCCTCTACGGCCTCCCCGGCGCCACCTCCGCCGGCATGCTCAAAATCTTCCAGTGCCCCGTCTACACCCTCGCCTCCGATCCCGCCGCTCTCTTCACCGGCTACAACTACAACACCTCCTTCATCGGTCACGGTGTCGGCGAACCCATCACCACCCCCGCGCGCGACACCCAACTCCAACACCCCTCCACCACCGCCCTCTTCGGCGACGGCCAGGGCATCACCGGCCCCAACAAATTCATGCGCTGCCCCCTCAAACCCACCCCCGGCGAATACGGCGACGCATCCCCCGCCTTCGGCAACTCCCTCCGCGCCGCCGGCACCCAGGGCTTCCGCCACGCCAACAAAACCAACCTCGCCTACGCCGACGCCCACGCCGAAACCCTCCCCAATCACCCCACTCCGCCCGCCGCCTACCTCCCGATCCTCGCCCCCAACACCGGCTTCCTCTCAAGCGACAACTCCGCCTACGCCCTCCGCTAATGCTGGGTGCCATGTCCTTGGGGTTGGGGCCCCATGGGCATGCCCTTTGCGATTCCTTATTCCTTCCTCGCCGATCCACCGCCATCTATATTCCCGCATTGTCTTTTGTCCTGCCGCGATACCCCAACAATTGCTGCGTAAGCGCTCCGCCAAACTCCAGCAACTCCCGAATCGCCCGATCAAAATCCTCAATCACCAGACGCACCGGCCCCACCTCCTCTCCGCGTTCCGCCGCCATCACCACCGCCCTTCCCACCAGCTCTTTCAAAAAAGCCGGACTTGCCCCCTCCGTCCGCGTCACCAGTTGTTCAATCTCCACGCCCGACAGGTCCGCCTGTCGCCCATACATCCGCAGCAACCGCCGCCGGCACTCCGCGTCTGGCAGTGGAAAATAAATCGCCTGATCCACACGTCCCGGCCGCGCCGCCAGCGCCGGCTCCAAAATGTCAGGCCGGTTGGTTGTCAAAAGAAATACGCACTCCGTCTTCTCGCCCAGGCCGTCCATTTCATCCATCAGCTCGTGCAGAATCGTATTGTGGCGATTCCGCCGCCGCTCCGATGCCACCAGATCCACATCCTCTAATATGATGATGCTTGGCGAAAGCAGACGCGCCAGTTGACACGACTCCCGAATCAGCCGCAGTTGCCGCCCCGTCAATACGATAACCGTGCACCCCGGCAATGCTCCGGAAAAATACCGCGTCACCAGCGTCTTGCCGGTCCCCGGAGGCCCGTGAAACAAAACGCCACGACGGGTCGCAACACCCGCTCTTGCCAGTGTTTTTCGATGTGCGAGCGTGCCCGCCACATTCCGCTCAATGACCTCCATTACTGCCGCTGGAAGGATAATCTCTTCACGTTGCACTTTGGGGAGCTCCAGAAATTTCACCGCAAACGGCTCGCGGGGATCCTCTGATTTTTCCAGCGCGATCATTTTCCCCCGAAAAATGCTTTCACGTCTCGCCCGCTCAAGAATGCCGTCCAAAGCCGACTGTGCCTGCTCACGTGTGGGTGCCAGAACGGATAGTTCCATTTGTTTGCGGTCTGCTTTGTCCCCTCCACCCCTTGGCGCAACCATCACGCAAAAAGGCCCGCTGTCCCTCCGCAGCATGTAAAGTGCATTTGTCGCACATGCCACCGTTTGACCAGCACCGCTCGAATAGGTTTCCCACTGCAGCGGCGCGGGCGCTGGATTCTGCGCAATCAGCTGCACCACGTTCGAAAGATAAACCCCAGGAATCCCGACCCGCTTCTGATGCCTGTTTCCTCCGTCGAACAGACGATCCAGCGTGAGCTGCACGTCCACACGTTCACTCGTCTGAACGACATGCGTGATGAGTTCCCCTTGCCTCCAGCGATGCCCCAGGTGGGCGACCACATGCCGCCGAATCCCGGTGTAATACCCAAGAATGATTCCGTAAAGAACCAGCGCGAAAATACCCAGCACTACCGCGGCAACCGCAACGCCCGGATCCGAAAAAATCGCCGTATAAACGCATATGCTGATCGCGGCCAGAATGAGAAACCACCAGCCCAGTTTCGCCATCATTCGTCTTTCCTTCGCTCATGATTCTCGCCGATCATCCGCCGACCCCGCCATCACCGCAACATCAGGCGATCGGCCACGTCCTCGCCCACACCTCCCGACCTTCCCAAACGACAACCCTCGCCCCACGCCTTCCATTATCATGTGGACCACCCGCGACCTCGAGCATTTCCCCCATGCCCACCAATCCCCCAACCCCACCCGGTCCCTCCGCCTCCCCCCTCCCCTGGCTCTTCGCCGCCCTCCAGGCCGCCATCCTCATCCCCATCCTGCTCTCCCTCAACAACTATTACTACTTCCGCACCTTCCGCCTCGACGCCTTCGATGGCTACTTCACCCTCTTCATCGTCCTCCTCTGCCTCCTCATCGCCCTCGCCTTCTTCTTTACCGACCGCCCAGACTTCCACGCCTCCGTCAAACCCTCCACCTCTCCCCTCGAAATCCTCGGCGGACTCTGGCTCCCCGTCTGCGCCTTCTCTCCCTTCTTCGGCTGGATCATCACCTCCGGCGCCATCCCCATCACCCACGCCACCTGGCACATCCTCTATGCCCTCCGCGCCATCCTCTGCATCCTCCTCCCCCTCCTCTGCGCCCTGCCCCTTCTCCGCTACATCCGCGGAAAAGCCGCCCTCATCCAAATCCCCCTCCTCCTGATCATCACCACCCTCCCCCTCCTCGCCGGCCTCAACTACGCCCGCGACCTCGTCTCCGGCCCCACCGAAAGCCCCACCACCCACACCCCCAACACCTACCTCCCCCATACCGCCGTCACCTTCGCCAACAACCCCTAAAGCCCACCCCCTCCGCGGGGTGGGGCCCCTGTGCGCTCCCATCCTCGATAAACACGCGGCCCATCGTAACCGCTGCCGGGTAACATGTCCGGGAGCAGGGGCCACAAGGACATGCCCATTGCCACATTCCTAAAGCTGCTCCTCACAAAAACAATTCTCCATGCGTACAATAACCTCACGTCGGGCCTTCCATTTTCCCCAACATCGCGCGCCGCCCAACGTGCCCCTCACCCTAGGGTATACTCCTGTCGTCCAAAGCAAGATGGAGCGCCACCATGGCCACACGCTTGTGCATTCTGCTGGCCTTCTCACTCCTCGCGGGTTGCGCCCATGCAACTCCGCCAGATGCAGCGGCACCCCCCGCAACACCTCCGCAAACGCTCTTGATCTCGCGTAGTTGGGGCCGGCTTGGTGATGCCGTGCGTTCCGCACCCGATGACCTGCGCAAACGATTTTTCGGACCGCTCTCAAGCGCGCAGCAGAACGACATCGAAGCCCTCCTGAATCACTACACGCTCTTCTCCGAAGATACCATCACCAATGACCACGAACCCGCTGGCCAGTGGCACTTCACCACCACCGCCCCCTCCCATGTCCGCGTCGAAGGCCCTGATGACTCCGAGATCAAGGCAACCCCGCTCATATGCACCGTTTTCAAACCCGCTACCGGCCACGAGGAAAAGCGCACCTATTTTCAAGTCGTATGGACTCCCAGCCCCCAGCACCGATCCATGACCGCGATCCCGGGCATTCCCTTCGAGCATGAAGCATCGATTACCCTCGAATTCGACAAAACAATCACCGCAAGTCTCGACAAAGCATCATCCGGCCTTCCTGCGCCCTAGCCCCTTCGCCCCGCGTTCCACTCTTCATGTTCCACAATTCCTGCAAGTTTCCGGGAACCTTTCCCTCTCCAAATCCGTTTCCTAATAGCCACAACCGTAGGGGAGGGAGCCAATGTCACCGCCCATTACCATCCACAATTCATTCTTCACCATTCCCCCCGCCATTCCGTCACCCTTTGTTCCGCGCGCAAAAAACATGAGCATCTTGCGCACCTCTCCCCGCGCCTCTCACAACCTCTCGCCGATACTACCTTTTACAAAATATTCTCAAACACAAAAATTTGCGCACCTGCTCAAATCCTCGAAGCGCCTTGCCCCCTCCACCCCCATCGCCCCCCCGTCACTCCGTCACCCCCACTCAGTCCTCAGCACTCAGTCCTCAGCACTCCTTCTGGTATCATCGCCTCTTTACACCCCCTCCGGAGCCTCCCACATGCCCCACTTGTCCCGCCGCAAACTCGCTCGCCGCCTCCGCACCGCCGCCCTCGCCACCACCTGCCTCGCCCTCGGCGTCCTCGCCGGCCGCTTCCATTCCCCCGCCCATCCCGTGCCCGCTCCGCACCTCGCCGCCCAGCAATCCGATCCTTACCAGTTCTTCGACACCCTCGTCGATCTCCGCTCCCAGATCGAACACAACTACGTCGAACCCGTCGACGATTCCAAGCTCCTTCAGGGCGCCATCGACGGCATGATGTCCACCCTCGATCCCTACTCCACCTACTTCCCCAAAGACCAACTCACCGATTTCGACCGTGCCGTCTATGGCCAATTCCCCGGCATCGGCGTTACCCTCTCCCAGGACCCCACCACCGGCGCCATCCTCGTCGTCTCTCCCTTCGAAGATTCCCCCGCACTCAAGGCCGGCATCTACGCTGGCGATCGCATCCTCAAAATCAACGGCGAATCCGTCGACGGCATGGCCCTCAAAGACCTCCAACTCAAACTCTCCCCGCCTCCCGGCACGCAAATCTCCCTCTCCATCCTCCACGAAGGCGACGACACCCCCGTCGATGTCTCCGTCATCCGCACCGTCATCCAAATCCACTCCGTCCGCGGCGTGCATCGCATCGGCAACGGCAACGCTGACTGGGATTTTCTCATCGACGAGGACCACCGCATCGCGTACGTCCGCATCACCAACTTCATGGAAAACACCGCCGACGAACTCGACAAAGCCCTCCTTCCGCTCCTCCACGAGAATGGGGGACTGAAAGGCATCATTCTCGACCTGCGTTTCAATCCCGGCGGCCTCCTCCAGGCCGGCATCGACGTGTGCGACCGCTTCCTCGATTCCGGCGTCATCGTTTCCACCGGCCGGCCCGATTCCCCCAAGCGCGACTTCGTCGCCACCGCCAACCCCGAACATACCTATCCGCGCGTCCCGCTCGTCGTGCTCGTCAACGAATACTCCGCCTCCGCCTCCGAAATCGTCGCCGGTGCCCTCAAAGACCACAACCGCGCCATCCTCATCGGCACCCGCACCTTCGGCAAAGGCTCCGTCCAGTCCCTCATCGCCCTCGATAACGGAAACTCCGCCCTTAAACTCACCACCGCCTACTACTACCTGCCCTCCGGCAAAAATATCATGCGGAAAAAAGACTCCAAAACCTGGGGCGTCGAACCCGATCCCGCTTTCACCATCCCCCTGACCACCGAGGAAAACCGCCAGGTCCTCTTCAACCGCCAGAATTCCGAAATCATCCGCCGCGCGCCCGCAGGCGCCACCACCCAGCCCACCGCCGGCGCCGCCAACGCCACCCAACCCGCCACCCGTCCCGTCGAAGCCTCCGACCGCCAGCTCCAGCGCGCCCTGGAAATCCTCATCGCTTACCAAGCCTTCGGCGGCAACAAAGACTTCACCGCCGACGTCACCACCACCCGCCCCAGCGTCACCGCCAGCGTCCCCACCGCCACCCAGACCGCTCCGCAAACCGATTCCCAACCCACGCCCGACGTTCCTCAGTAAGGATTTCTTCTTGGTCCTTCATCGCTTCATGTCTTTGTGCTTAATCCGTTCTGGGCGGGGCCAGACATGCTGATTCTGGGTATCGAAACCACCTGCGACGAAACCGCCGCCGCCGTCGTTGAAGACGGCACGTGCGTCCTTTCCAACGTCGTCGCTTCGCAGATCGATCTCCACCAGAAATTCGGCGGCGTCGTCCCCGAAGTCGCCGCCCGCGCGCACCTCGAATCCCTCAACGCCATCGTTGACAAAGCCCTCGCCGACGCCCACATCACCGACCCCGCCAGCCAACTTGCCGCCGTCGCCGTCGCCAACTGCCCCGGCCTCATCGGCTGCCTCCTCGTCGGCACCGCCGCCGCCAAAGCCTACAGCTTCGCCTGGAACCTCCCGCTCATCGCGGTCAACCACGTCCAGGCCCACCTCTACTCCGTCGTCCTGCGTGACAGCGGTCAGTGGTCAGTGGTCAGTGGTCAGAACACCGAAGGACAACCCACTGACCACGCGCCTCCTTTTCCCGCCATCGGCCTGGTCATGTCCGGCGGCCACTCTTCGCTCTACCACGTCCGCGCCTTCGACCAGCTCCGACGCATCGGCCAAACCCAGGACGACGCCGTCGGCGAAGCCTTCGACAAAGTCGCCGCCATCCTCCACCTCGGCTATCCCGGCGGCCCGCTCATCGATCAGCTCGCCAAGCATGGCGACCCGAACGCGATCAAGTTCCCCGCCGGTCACCTCGACAAGGACTCCCTCAATTTTTCTTTCTCCGGCCTCAAGACCGCCGTCCTCTACCACGTCAACGGCAAAAAAGGCCGCGAACGCGACGCCTCTGCCCTCACCGAAAAGCAAAAAGCCGACGTCGCCGCCAGCTTCCAGAAAACCGCCGCAACCATGCTCATCGAAAAACTCCGCCGCGCCGCCGCCCGCTCCGAGACACGCTCGCTGATCATCGGTGGGGGGGTCAGCGCCAACTCCGCCATCCGCGCCGCCGTCACAAAACTCGGCCACGAACTCCACCTCCCCGTCTTCATCCCCCCCATGCAATTCTGCACCGACAACGCCGCCATGATCGCCGGCCTCGCCCACCCGCTCCTGCTCGCCAACAAAACCGCCGACCTCTCCATGGAAGCCATCGCCACCATATAATGAACCGCCCGTGTCCACCCTGCCGCGTCGCGCGATCGTTCGACACCATCGAGAGGAAGCCGTCCTGAAAGGAGACCCGCATGATCGCTCCCCTCTCCCGCACGCCCGCATGGCTGGTCGCCCCAGCCCTGGGCCTGGTGGTGCTCACCGGCGCGGCGCTGACCTCCGCTGGCTGCATGGCCGCCGACGTCTCCGCAAGCACGGCGAGCGCGCACAGCGCCACGCCTCGCGCAGCCCGGGAGGAGAACCCCACCGCCCCCTCGCGTGAGGAGATTGCCCTGCGCAAGCAGCTCGAATCGCGGATTCCCCAAATCAGTTTCGACAAGCAGCCCCTGGATGCCGTGCTGGGTTTTCTGCGCGATACGGCAAAGATCAACATCCTCGTGAACTGGCCCGCCCTTCGGTCCGCGGGGATCGACAAAAATACGCCGATTACCTTGCACCTTTCCGCCGTCCGCCTCGACATGATTCTGGATGCCGTCCTCCAGGCCGCCAACAGCAATACACGCCTGCAATTTGCCGTGAACGACAACGTGATTGAAATCTCGACCGCCGCCGAACTGGACTTCCACACGGTGACGCGTGTGTACAACATCCGCGATCTGCTGGAGATGCCCGCTCCGGCGCCGCGCGGCGCTGCGCCTGGTGCCGCCGGCCAGGGAGGCCTTTTCCAGACTGGCGCCGCGCAGGCCCCCGATGGCGGCGTGCAGGATGTGATTGATGCCATCGAAACCACCGTTCACCCCGATCAGTGGCGTGATAAAGGCGGTCAATCCTCGTCCATCCGGGAATTCAAAGGCGCCTTGATCGTTACCGGATCGCCGGCTGTCCAGGACGGCGTGATCCAGACGCTTTCACAAATTCGCGCGACGCTCCATGCCGCTGCGCGCTGAGGCATTCTCCAGCGATTGACGGCATGGCACGGCTTCCTTAAGTTAGCCGGATGGAAACGATTGCCCTCCCGACGCTCCCTGTGCGCAAGGCGGACTCGCACAAGGGAGATTATGGAAAAGTCCTGGTTATCGCAGGTTCGGAAACGATGATCGGCGCGCCGGCGCTGGTGGCGCTGGCGGCGCTGCGCACCGGATCGGGCCTGCTGCGCATCGCGGCGCCCAAGGAAATTATTCCGGCGGTGCTGTCGATCTGTCCGTACGCCACGGCATTCGCGTGGACGACCACGAAGATCAAGGACCTGCTTGCCTTTGCGGATGAGCACGATGTGCTGGCCGTGGGGCCGGGGCTCGGAACCAGCGCCGGCGTGAAGCGGTTGGTGCTGGAGCTGTTGGAACGGCACGCGGGGCCGATGGTGTTCGATGCGGATGCCCTCAACGTGCTGGGCGGGCTGGAGACGTCGGAGTGGCCGAAGCGGCGGAACTGGGCGAACGTCGTGATGACGCCGCACATGGGCGAGTACATGCGGCTGATGGGGGCGATCATGAAGCGCGGGGCGAACGTGGCGCTCTCGCCAGAGGCGGCGGGCAAGACCGTGCCGGAAGAAGCTCCGGCGAAGAAGACACGCTCGCTGGTGGATGAGGATGACGCCCCCTCGACCGCCGACGGCATGGTGCTCGACATGCCCGAGGAACCCAAGGCGGAAGAAAAGCCCGCCGAGAAGCCGCCGGAATCGAACGAGCCGGATCGTACGCCGCTGGCTGAATTGCTCGCCCGGGGGACCGGGTCGGTGGTCGTGCTCAAGGGGCATCGCACGGTCATCACCGACGCCACGCGATTCGCCGTCAACCAGACGGGCAACCCGGCGATGGCGACGGCCGGCGCGGGCGATGTGCTGACTGGCGTGATCGCATCGCTGATCGGCCAGAAGCTCTCGCCTCTGGATGCCGCGGTTCTGGGCGTGCATCTGCACGGTCGGGCGGGCGACCTGGCGCGGGAGAAATTTGGTGCGAACTCGGCAGGGTTGCTGTCGAGCGACATCATCGAGCAGATGCCGCGTGCGATCGCGGAAAATGTGCGGTAGAAATCGTCCCCAGGCATCCATGCCATCACCCCCTGTAATTTCGTAGACCCTCAAGCCACGCGGCGTTGCTTCTGCGGTTTGCCCTTTCCCTTACGGGAGTGGGCATTGAGAAGCTTTTTCACCTGCGGGACGAGGCTCTTCGGGATCGACATGAGCGTTTCGTCCTGCTTGCGGTATGCAGCCTCATCTTCCGCGGCGGCCTCTTCTTCTGTCTGCTGGTCGTAATGCTTACGGAGTTGTTCGATCTCGTCGAATGTCCAACCCTCTGGCAGGCGTGGTTGCTTTTTGGTTCTCATGGACGTCTCCGTCGCATTTGGCGGCGATACGCTTTGAGCGGTTTTCCTATCAAATCATAGGCTGTTATAACAAAAATGCCGGGCCCGAATAAATCTGGAACGTAAATTACTTTCAAATAGCGGCCTGCGGCGGTCTGCCCATTGAGTACGCGAGATGTTTTAAGACTGGCGTATTCCCGCCGCCATTTATCGGCGAACACTTCCGCGACTTCCTGTTCCGTTACCCCATGATCATAAATGTGGGGTTGGCCGGATTCGGGGTCGCAGTGGTAGCGTAATTCGTTCATCCCTGCCTCAATCGCCGGGTTCGAGGATGGACATGAAGGCTTCCTGGGGGATTTCGACGCGGCCGACTTGTTTCATGCGTTTTTTGCCTTCTTTTTGCTTCTCCAGGAGCTTGCGTTTGCGGGAGATGTCGCCGCCATAGCATTTGCTGGTGACATCCTTGCGCAGGGCGCTGATGGTTTCGCGGGCGATGACGCGACTGCCGATGGCGGCCTGGAGGGCGACTTCGAAGAGGTGGCGGTCGATTTCCTGCTTGAGTTTTTTGATGATGGCGCGGCCACGGGATTCGGCTTTGCTGCGGTGGACGATGAGGGAGAGGGCGCTGATCTTGTCGCCGGCGACGAGGATGTCCATCTTGGCGAGGTCGTCCTCGTGGAAGCCGATGAGGTCGTAGTCGAGGGTGCCGTAGCCCTGGGTGGCGGTTTTGAGCTTGTCGAAGAAATCGAAGATGACTTCGGCGAGGGGCATCTCGTATTCGAGGATGACGCGGTCAGGGGTGATGTAGTCGGTTTTTTTGTAGATGCCGCGGCGGTCGATGCAGAGCTGCGTGACATCGCCGATGTTTTTGGCGGGGATGATGATGTTGGCCTTGATCATCGGCTCGCGGATGGCCTTGTACTTGGAGGGATCGGGCAACTCGGAGGCGGAGTCGATGGTCATGATGGAATCGTCGGGCATGACGACTTCGTAGGGGACGGTGGGGGCGGTCTGGACGACTTCGATTTTGAATTCGCGTTCGAGGCGTTCCTGGACGATTTCCATGTGGAGCAGGCCGAGGAAGCCGCAGCGGAAGCCGAAGCCCAGGGCGTCGGAGGTTTCGGGTTCGAAGGTGAAGCTGCTGTCGTTGAGGCGAAGTTTTTCGAGGGCTTCGCGGAGCTGGGTGTATTCGGTGTTGTTGCCGGGGTAGAAGTCGCAGAAGACCATTTGTTTCGGCGGGCGATAGCCGGGGAGGGGTTCGGCGGCGGGGTTGGCGTTGTCGGTGACGGTGTCGCCGATGGTGACGTCCTGGATGGTTTTGATGTTGGCGACGATGAAGCCGACCTCTCCGGCGCCGATGGTGGGGACGCGGGTGGCCTTGGGGGTGAACTTGCCGAGGTCGGTGACGGCGAAGAGTTTGTTGGTGCCCATCATGCGGATTTTCTGGCCGACGGAGAGGGAGCCGTTGAAGACGCGGACGTAGGTGATGACGCCGCGGTAATCGTCGTACTTGGAATCGAAGATGAGGGCCTGGAGGGGGGCGTTGGGGTCGGCTTCGGGGGCGGGGAGTTTTTCGGCGATGAGTTCGAGGAGGTGATCGACGCCCTGGCCGGTCTTGGCGGAGATGGGGGCGCAGGCGAGGGCGTCGATGCCGAGGACCTGCTCCATTTCCTCGGCGACGTCGTCGGGGCGGGCGGAGGGAAGATCGACCTTGTTGATGACGGGGATGATTTCGAGGTCCTGGTCGATGGCGGCGTAGGCGTTGGCGACGGTCTGGGCCTGGACGCCTTGGGTGGCGTCGCAGAGGAGGAGGGCGCCTTCGCAGGCCTGGAGGGCTTTGGCGACTTCGTAGTGGAAGTCGACGTGGCCGGGGGTGTCAATGAGGTTGTAGAGGTATTTCTGGCCGGTTTTGGGGTGGGTGTAGAAGACGGAGACGGCGGAGGCTTTGATGGTGATTCCGCGTTCGCGTTCGAGGTCCATGTCGTCGAGGAACTGGGATTCCATTTCGCGTTGGGTGATGGCGCCGGTGCGTTCGAGGAGACGATCGGCGAGGGTGGACTTGCCGTGGTCGATGTGGGCGATGATGCAGAAGTTGCGGATTTGGAAGTCGGGCATGGGTGCTCGGTTGGAAAGATGGAAAAAGTAGAGCAAGGTATTGTAGCGGGAGCGGGGTGCGGGGGGGAGGGGCGGGGGACTGCTTCCCCCAGTGCTGAGGACTGGGTTTCGGGGGCGATGGGACGGGGAGGGAAGGGAGGGGGAAGTTTCAATTCTTTTTGAAAGTTGGTGGAGGGAGCGGGGAAAGGAGGGAGAGGAGGTGGGGTTTTCTTCGATGTATCGGGGGTGTTTTGCAAAAAACGTTGCGTTTTTGCCGTTGTGTTTTTGCAAGTGTGGGGTTTTTGTGCTTGTGTATGAGGGTTTTGCGGGATTTTGACAGAGGGTGGTGGGGGTAGAGGTTCGGTTGTTCGCGTTTGTGGATGTTGGAGCGAGCGCGAGGTGCGGGGGTATGGTGTGCATTGGATCTTCTCCCTGCGGGCCATGCGAAGAACGACGGGGCCCGCATAAGAGAGAACGGATGGGAGGGAGGAAAGGTTCCCGGAAAGTTCGGAGAATTTTCGGGGGGATGGGGACACAAAAAAAGCCCAGGGATTGCGATCCCTGGGCTTGGGGGTGTTGGTTTGGAGGGAGCGGTGGTTACATGGGGGTGGCTTGGCTTACGGTTTTCTTTTGGAGGGTGCGGATGCGGTTGATGGCGGCGAGGTAGGCTTTGGCGCTGGCTTCGAGGATGTCGGTGGAGATGCCGCGGCCGCGGACTTTGCGTTGGGAGTGGACGAGTTCGACGGTGGCTTCGCCCTGGGCGTCCTTACCTTCGGTCACGCTGCGGACTTCGTAGTTGACGAGTTCGGCGGTGACGTGGGTGATGCGCTGGATGACGGCGAACATGGCGTCGATGGGGCCGTCGCCGATGGCGGCGTCGGTGATTTCGTCGCCGTTGGAATCGAGGAGTGCGACGGTGGCGGTGGGCATGCCGTAGGTTCCGGCGACGACCTGGACGCTTTTCAAGCGGAAGAGTTGTTCGGCGTTATCGAGTTGTTCCTCGACGATGGCTTCGAGGTCTTCGTCGTAGATTTCCTTTTTCTTGTCGCAGAGGGTCTTGAATTTTTCGAAGGCGACGTTGAGCTCGTCCTCGGTGAGGCGGTAGCCGAGTTCTTCGAGGCGGGTTTTGTAGGCGTGGCGACCGGAGTGTTTGCCGAGGACGTTTTTGGACTGGGCCCAGCCGACATCAGCGGGGACCATGATTTCATAGGTGGACTTATGTTTGAGCATGCCATCCTGGTGGATGCCGGACTCGTGTGCGAAGGCGTTTTCGCCGACGATGGCCTTGTTGCGCTGGACGTGCAGGCCGGTGAGGCCGGAGACGAGGCGGCTGGTGGGGACGAGTTTTTTGGTGTTGATGCGGGTGGCGTAGGGGAAGGTGTCGTGGCGGGTTTTGAGGGCCATGACGATTTCTTCGAGGGAGGCGTTGCCGGCGCGTTCACCGATGCCGTTGATGGTGCATTCGACCTGTCGCGCCCCGCCGGCGATGGCGGCGAGGGAGTTGGCGACGGCGAGGCCGAGGTCGTTGTGGCAGTGCGCGGAAAAGATGACTTTGTGAGCGTTGGGGACGTGCTTGATGAGGTAGGCGAACATTTGTTGATGTTCCTGGGGGGTGGCGAAGCCGACGGTGTCGGGGCAGTTGATGGTGGTGGCGCCGGCTTCGATGGCGGCGTGGACGACTTCGGCGAGGTAATCGAGCTCGGTGCGGGAGGCGTCTTCGGGAGAGAATTCGACATCGTCGACGTATTCGCGGGCGAGGCGGACGTTCTCCTGGGTCATGCGGATGATTTCTTCCTTGGCTTTTTTGAGCTTGAAATCGCGGTGGATTTTGGAGGTGGCGCAGAAGACGTGGATGCGGCCTTTTTTGGCGTGCTTGACGGAATCGCCGGCGCGGCGGACGTCTTTTTCGGTGCAGCGTGCGAGGCCGGCGATGGTGCAGGAGGTGATTTCAGCGGCGATGGCGGAGACGGCTTCGAAGTCGCCGTTGGAGGTGATGGGGAAGCCGGCCTCGATGATGTCGACGCCGAGCTGTTCGAGGGCGCGGGCGATTTCGAGTTTTTCCTTGAGGTTGAGGGAGGCGCCGGGGGATTGTTCGCCGTCGCGGAGGGTGGTGTCGAAGATGCGGACGGTGGGGACGTCGGCGGGGGGGGTGGAGGGATGGGGGGGGGTGGACATGGGGGACTCCTTGGGTGACTGGAATCCGGCAGCATAAACGATTGCGGATTCCGGATGAACCGAGCGAGGCGCGGGATTGGGGGGCTGGGGGATCGCAGGGCGGGGCCAACGCGGCCCCGGAAATAAAAAACCCCGCGAGTGCGTCTCGCGGGGTTCGGGAAATCAGGCAAAAGGATGAACCCTACGAGCGACTCGTGGTAAGCGGAAGGAGGGGAAGCAGGAGGGAGTTCATCATGAGTGATGTATATATCGGGTGAATGGCGGGGAAGTCAAGAGAAATTCGGCATTCCGCTGGGGGGCGATGTATAATACGCTGATGCAAACGATTGATGTACATGATCTGCCCGAACCGGTGGCGGCGGCGATCGCGGCGATGGTGGAGACGCTGCGGGCGCAATCAGCGCCAGTTGCTGAATCGAAGGATTCCGAGAAAGTGAAGGACCTGGCGGAATTTGATGCAATTCTTGATGAATTCTTTGCCACGGACGATGCGAAGCCGGCGACGTTGCCGACAACGTTCAGTCGCGAAGACATTTATTTCGATCATGATTGAATGCTGTACCTGCTCGACACAGGCATTTTGTTAAGATTCCTGCACGGAAGCGATCCGGCGCAGCCGGCGATTCGTGGCGCCATAAGACGACTGCGAAGGCGCGGGGACGACTGCGTGACCAGTCTGCAAAATCTATGCGAGTTTTGGAACGTGTGCACGCGGCCGGCGAGTGCACGAGGGGGTATGGGGTTGGATTTTGATCAGACGTATCGGCGATTGCGAATCGTGGAGCGGCTTTTCGACATATTGCCCGATAGTGCAGAGGTTCTGGGGCAGTGGCGGGCGCTGGTTCTACAACATCGTGTGCATGGAGTGCAGGTGCATGATGCGCGGCTGGTGGCCTTAATGAACGTTCATGGCGTGACGCACTTATTGACGCTGAATCCTCGCGACTTTGGCCGGTTTCCGCACTTGACAGTGGTTACGCCGGATCAGATTTAAGACGTTATTACGGAGCGGGTGAAGGCGATCAGAGAACGCGGAGCAGGTGGTTGCGGATGTCCGCGTAGGTTTGGTCGGATTTGAGGGAGAGGGCGGAGAGGCGTTGTTTGATGGCGGCGGCTTCTTCGGGGTTGGGGAGGAGGGGGAGGTTGATGCGGACGTTGAGTTCTGCGGCGTGGATGGTGGCGTGGGCGTAGGCGGCGGCGATGCCGAGGTCGGAGATGAGGAATTTGCTGGTTTTGTCGAGCATGTGCTGGCAGAGGTGGAGGATGTCGTTGGCGATGGCGCCGGCGGTTTCGGGGGCGCGGATGGCGGCGACGACAATGGCGGTGTAGTCGGGATGGGCGAGGCGCTGGGGCTCGGAAAGTTTGAGCAGGGCGGAGAGGGATTCGTAGGCGGCGATGTCTTCGGCGATGAGCTCTTCGAGGAGAGCGCGGGCGGTGTCGAGGCGGGCGATGGCGGATTGGATTTCGGGTTCATGGGGGGCGAATTTCTTTTTGCCGGCGGTGAAGCGGAGGGCCATGGCGGCGAGAGCGGCGGCGAGAGCGGCGCAGAGGGAGGCGACGGAGCCGCCGCCGGGGGTGGGCTCTTTGGCGGCGGTGGCGGCGAGGAAGTCGCGGAGGGAGAGGTTGAGGAGGTCGGGCATGATTCAACGACGGTAAATGGCCACGAAAAACACGAAAGGCACGAAAACGAGAATCATGGGCGGGACGCCCATGCCACTTTGGGAATCATGGGCGGGACGCCCATGCCACTTTGAGGATCATGGGCGGGACGCCCATGCCACTTTGAGGTTTTACTTTGCTTCGGGCGTGGTGATGACGATGGTGGGGTTGGCGAGGTATTGGTTGGCAACGCGGAGGAGGTCGGCGCGGGTGACATTGTTGATGTTTTGGGCGAAGCGATCTTCTTCCTGGTAGCCGAGGCCGAGGAGTTCGTCGAGGGCGCGGGCGGCGTTTTTGTCGGCGATGGTCTGGTTGCTGAGGCGTTGTCCGGTGATGGCCTGGTCCTTGGCGATGGCGAGGGCCTGGTCGGAGAATTTGCCGGCCTTGGTGTCGGCGATGATCTGCTGGATGGTGGCGATGATCTGGCTAGTGTTCTGGGGTTGGCCGAGGGCGGCGATGAGGAACATGCCGGTGTCTTCGCCGGGGATGTTGGAGGCCTGCACGACGTAGACGAGGCCTTTGCCGCGGAGGGTGTCGAAGAGGATCGCGCCGGAGGCGGATTGGTAGCCGCCGAGATAGGTTTGCAGGAGGGTGAGGGCGTAGCGGTCGGGGCTGTTGACGACAGAGCCGGGGCCGAAGGCGAACATGATGGTGGCGGATTGTTTGTCGGTGGGACGGGTGACGCGGTGGGGGGGAGCGGGGGTGCTGGTTTTGTCGAGGGAGACGGATTGCTGGGGGATGGCGGCGAAGGCCTGGGCCCATTGGGAGGCGGCGGCGGGGTCGATGTCGCCGGAGATGGCGAGGACGGTGTGCTGGGGGTCGCGGAAGAAATGGTCATAGTGAGTTTGGGCGTCGGCGGCTTTCATTCTGGTGACGTAAGCGAGGTCGCCATCGGGCATGAGGCGGTAGGGGGAGTTGGCGTAGTAGGCTTCGCGGGTGAATTTCATGGCTTCGCCGAACCAGTCTTCGGTGGCTTCGTCGATGGAAGCGAGGAGCTCGGAGCGGATGCGGTTGAGTTCGTCGTCGGTGAATTTGGGATGGAGGGCGATGTCGGTGAAAAGCTGGAAGGCGTCGGGGGCGTGTTCTTTGAGGCATTGCATGGAGAGGGCGAAGGAGTTGCTGCCGGATTGGGCGGAGAGGGTGGTACCGGTGAGGTCGAGGAAGTCGGCGATTTGTTCGTGGGAGCGGGATTGTGTGGAGCGGGTCATGAGGGCCATCATGGCGGCGCCGACGCCGTTATCGTCCTTGGTTTCGGCGAGGAGGCCGCCGAGGGTGTAGAGCTGGAAGCTGACGACGGGGGCGGCGGGGTTGCGTGAGATGAGGAGGGTGAGGCCGTTGGGCAGGACGGTGCGTTGGATGGCGGAGGCGGGCTGGGTTTGGGCGGCGGCGGTGGCGGTGACGGCGAGGGGGTCTTTGGCGTTCAGGGGGAGCAGGGCGGTGGTGAGGAGATGATCGGGGCGAAGGTATTTGGCGGCGACGGCTTTGACCTGGTCGGCGGTGACGTTTTCGAGATGGTGGACGTAATCCTGGGTGAAATCGATGTTGCCGGTGGCGAGGTAGTCGAGGGCGTTGCGGATGGCCTGCTGTTCGGCGGTTTGGTCGCCGAAGATCATGGAGGCGCGGGCGGCGGCTTTGGCGCGTTGGAGGGAATCGGGGGAGATGCCGTTGGCGGCGACGTCATGGAGTGTTGCGAGGAGGGCTTTCTGGGCGTCGGGGATTTGATCGGGGGCGAGGATGGCGGCGATTTCGAGGGTTCCGGAGGCGTAGCGGGGGGTGTCGTTGTCGCAGGAGATCTGGACGACGAGGCCGAGCTGGTCGCGGAGTTTCTGGACGAGGATGGAGGATTCGCCGCCGCCGAGGGCGTTGGCGAGGACGTCGGTGGCGTAGAGATCGTCGTTGAAGAGGGAGGTGGTGGGGAAGGCCCACATGACGCGGGCTTCTTTGACGTCGGCATGGGAGACGCGGACGCGCGGGACCATGACCTGGGGCTCAGGCGGGAGGGCGATGGCGGGGACTTTTTTGCGGGGGATGTTGGCGACTTCCTTGAGGATGCGCTGCTGGGCGTCGTCGAGGTCGATGTCGCCGGCGATGGAGATGATCATGTTGTCGGGGACGTACATCTCTTTGTAGTAGGCTTTGGCGTCTTCGTAGGTGAGTTTCTGGAAGGCGGGTTTAAAGCCGATGACGGGGAGGCCGGCGGGATTTTCGAGGTAGCGGGTGCTGGCGGTGTGGGTGTAGAAGGTTTGGTCGGCCTGGGCTTCATCCATTTCGAGCTCGCGCTGGACGACCTGGTATTCGCGGGCGAACTGGGCGGGGGTGAAGTCGGCATCGGTGGTCCAATCGACAAGGAGGTCGAGGGCGACGGGCCATTTTTCGGCGGTGGTGGTGATGAAGTAGCAGGTGTGGTCATTGGTGGTGTAGGCATCGGAGTCGTTGCCGATTTGTTCGAGGAGGAGGGTGTTTTCCTCTTCGCCGCGTTTGCCGGAGGTGGCGCCGGCGACGAGGTGCTCGACGACGTGGGAGATACCGGCGCCCATGTATTGCTGCTCGGTGAGGGAGCCGGCCTTGACGTAGATGCGTGCGGCGACGACGGGGGCGGTTTTGTTTTGCTGGAGGATGACGGTGAAGCCGTTGGAGAGCTTGAGGACGCGGCGATCGGGGCCTTTCGGGATGCGCTCGGAGACGGTGGCGGGGGTGACGCGTTGCGTGGCGGGCTGCTTTCGCGCGGCGGGGGCGGGGGCGGCGGCTGCGTGATCGGAGGTGGTTTGGGTGGTGCAGGCGGAGAGGAGGGCGGCGAAGATGGCGGCGGCGCAGGCGGGCGCGGCGGCGGGAGAGAAGGGTTTCATGGCAGAGCATCCGCAAGAGGGAGTGAACCCGGCGGATGATACTCTGAAATGGTCAGTGAGGCATGGTTGTGGGCGCGGGTGTCGCGGGGCTGGAGGAGGGCGGGGGTTCGACGGAGAGGGCGGGCGGAGCGGTGGGTTCGGGGCCTTCGGGGGTGGAGGGGAGCATGAAGCTGGTGTCGGCGCTGGGGAGGGGGTTGGCGAAATCGGGAGCGGCGCCGGTGGCGAGTCGCGGTGCGTCTTTGTATTGGTCGAGCTTGGAGAGGCGGTCGGCGGCCATGGAGGCGAAGGCGGTGCCGGCGAAGGGGCCGGTGGCGTCGCTGAGGGCTGCGTACTGTTTGCGGGCGTCGTCCCAGTTGCCGCGGTCTTCGGCGACGACGCCGAGGCCCATGCGCGCGCCGCCGGCGACGACGCGTTCCTCGGGGAAACCGAGGGCATGGTGATAGGCGTCTTCGGCGCTGGCGAGTTGCTGGTCGCGGTCGTACTTGGCGCCGGGGGCGGAGGGGGGGACGCCTTCGGCGACGGTCTGGAGGTAGTAGTCGCCGAGCATGAGCCAGGCCTGGGCCTGGACGGGGCGGATGTCGTGTTCGCTGATGACGCCCTGGATTTTGGCGGGGAAATTCTGGGTGGTTTGCTGGGCGGATTCGAGATCGAGCCAGGCTTCCTGGACGGCGACCTGGTGTTTTTTCTGGAAGTAGTTGTAGATCTGCCAGCCGAGGAGTGCGAAGGCGGCGGCGAGGAGGAGGTAGGAGCCGTACTTGGCGAGGAAGACGCGGATGCCGACTTCAAAGCCGGTAATGAGTTCTTCCTTGGGTTCCTCGGCATCGTCTTTTTTTCTGCGAGGCTCGTCTTCCGCCATGGAATGTGTGCTCCTGAAGGATCGGCGCGGGGCCGAGGTGTGGGTGAATCGATGAGTATACGAGAGGGAGGGGGGGGTTGGAAATGAATGGGGCGATGTTGGCGAGGCAGAAGGCAGGAGGAGGCGTTGGGGCGGTGGGAGGGGCTTTGGACGCGGAGAGTGGGAGGACGCGGAGGGTGCGGAGAAGGGGGTTTGGGGTTGGGGGGAAGGTTGGGGTGGGTTTTGCGGGTCGGGTGCGGGCAGGGGCGGCGGGGCGGAGGGTTGTGGGCTTGGTCAGGGATGGGTGGGAGAGGGGTGTGACTTCGAGATCATGGGGAATGGCTGCGGGCATGGCTGCGATTGCAATGGTCGCTTGCTCACGGTCGCGGGTCTGAAGGGCGTGAGTCGGTTATCGCGGGGCGGAGGAAATGGGGGAGAGGTTGGCGGGGTGGTCGAGGTTTTTGCGGATGCGGGCGATGACGTCGGCGTGCGAGGTGCTGGAGAGGGGGGGCGGTGCAGGAAGGGAGTTGGGGCGCTGGTATTAGGGCACCGGTGGTGGTCCTTGGCTGGGTGGGGCGGAGGTAGCGGTGGTTGTCGGTCCGCGCGAAAGACCCGTCGAGATTGTGGGTGGGGCGAAAGGGAGTTTTCGTGGCGCAGAGTTCACTTTTTTTTCTTTGTTCTCGTGGACGGCAGGCTGAGGTAGTTGCGCTCGTACGTATCCAGTAGGGTTCCGAGTGATTGTTCGGCTTGGTTATGCTTTTGTATGCTGCGGAGCTTCGAGAGAAGGTTGGAGAGGTACTTGCCAGTAAGCTTTATTACGAGCTTTGAGTTGGTGACGTCCTAAACTGTCTGTAAATAAAAGCGGTCTGGCATTACGCTCACGGGTGCTTGAAAACCTAGGAACGTAAAGGAAACCAGACCAATGAAAACTCTACCACTTTCCCAGCAGCTTGAACAACTCAAGGAATCCCTTTTGTCAGAGCGCCAGGAGGGTGCGCCGCTGGAGGGGCCTTTGCGCAGGGCCGGCAAGATGGTGATCGAAGAACTTCTTCAGGGTGAGGTCGCCGACGCGTTGGGCCGGGAGTCCTATGAGCGCCGCGAGGAGGAAGCGCCGGCGGGTTATCGCAACGGTTACAAGACCCGGCGGGTGAAGACCGGCGAAGGAGCCATCCGTGTCGAGGTGCCGCAGGTGCGCGGGCGTGAGGACTTCGCCAGCCGGCTCTGGCCGCTGATCAAGCAGGCCTCGCCGGCATTGGAGAAGATGGTCATCGAGATGTACGCCCGGGGGCTTTCCACGCGCGACATCGAGGAGCTGCTCAAGACGCTCTCGCCCGAGGAGCTGTCCAGCCCCCATTTCTGACGCCACTTGAATGTATAGACTTCAAACACATGGACATTTCTCATTGCAACTGAACTGACGTCGATCCGGGTGTTTTGACGTTCAAAGGTTCTGTGTCATTGCGGCACCCCCCTGCGGCTGCAGGCGCAGGGAGGTGCGAACCTGGAACAACGCGGCCTGCAGCCGCAGGGGGGTGCCGCCGCGCGAATTCCACCGGGGTCTGGTGGCCCAGGCTCGCGTGCGGCCGCTCGTGGTTGTAATACCTCAGGAACAGCCTGGCGATCGCCCGGCGCGTGACCTGCTGCCGGCGGCGTGACAGATCGGCATAAGTGAATGAATGGCGGACCGCTCAATTTACAGACGAATGAAGACTTGACCCGGCGGATGCATCCGCTTCGCCTGAAGTCGCGGAGTTTATTTGCGGGACCTCGCGGAAGGCGAGTTCATAGGATTTGGAGGCGAGTTTTTTTCCTCGTTTGCCGGTGGTGGTGACGACCGCTCCCTAACGGTCGCGGCTCTGATTTGTTTGGTCAGACGGAGAGGCGCGCGGTGGGGTAACAAAAAAGATGGCCACATGCGAGGAGCATGGAGGTGCGAGATTTTTGCTGCTGTGGTGGGATGAGAGTAGCATGAAAGACATGGAGGTGGATCCGGGGAGGTTTCCTCATCGTGGAGGATGGGTATGGTGTGCGGTTGGGTTCGGCGTTGTGGGAATGGGGTGGTGGTGGGGGGGTGTGTGGCGGTTGTGGTGGGGGTGGCGGGGCCGGTGATTGGGCAGGCGCGCGGGCGGGCGGAGATTAGTGGGTGCCAGTCGAATTTGCGGCAGTTGGCGGAGGGGATGCATGTGTATGCGGGGGCGAGTGAGGGGTGGTTTCCGGTGGTGTCGGCGACGTCGGCGAGGGGGTACAACGTGCGGGTGGCGGGGGATGTGCCGGGGAAGGGGGAGGGGTTTTCGGATAATAATGTGCTGGCGGCGGAGTGGCTGCTGGTGGGGCAGGGGATGGTGAAGGATACGAAAATGTATATTTGTCCGAGTGATCCCTTTGCGGGGGCGAATGCGGGCGGCGGGGCGGCGGCGGTTCAGGATTCGGCGGGGAAGGCGTATGGGTGCTTTGGGAGCGGGAAGCAGGTGAGTTATTCGATGCGGTATCCGTGGGCGGAATCGGCGGAGAAGCGGGTTGTGGCGGGGGGGTGGTGGCGGGCGCGGCAGGAAGGGGATGCGCAGGATGAGCCGGTGATGATGGACATGGCGCCGTATATGGGGACGAAAGCGGGCGCGGGGGAAGCGTATCCGACGGGGCCGGCGGCGACGCAGGCGGCGGGCGGAGCGCTGGTGGTTGGGGGAGGGGATGAGGGACCGGTGGAGAATTCACCGAACCACGTGGGAACGGTGGCGGGGAGCGGGGAGAACGTATTGTGCCTGGATGGGCATGTGGAATGGTGTGGTGAGCCGCGGATGGGGAGGGGCGGGGATAATTTCTGGTCGGAGCGAGTTGGGGGGAAGGAGGAGGTGGTGGAGGCGGGGGAGATACCGGCGGCGCTGGCGGAGGGGAAGGGGGCGTTGGATGTGGTGATGGTGCCGATGCGGTCGGCGAAGGGGGAGTTGAAGTAGGGGCGTGCGGCACGTTGCGACGGCCTACGTGTGGTTTCTGCATACCGATAGCGGTTGGCGGATGGTTTGTGGCGCTTTGGTGGACCGGCGGCCCGGTGGGCCGGCGCTACACGGGGATCGGCGGCTCGGTGGGTTGGCGCTGCGCGGGGAGATTTTTGGTGGAGGCGGGAAGAATGGTGGGGTGTCGGGCAACTAACGGAGGGGGCACGTGTGAGGAGGATGGAATGAGGATGGTTGCGGGTGCTGTTGTGGTGGTGTTGGGGGTGATGTTTTTTGCGGGGTGTGCGGTGTCGCGCGTGGGGGTGCGGGAGGTTGGCGAGGCGTCGGTGGAGGAGGTGCGGATGGCGGATGGGGCGGTGCTGCGGGTGGAATCGCCGGTGGTGTTTGATCGCAATGCGCTGGCGGCGGTGGAGCGGGCGGGGGATGGGGTGGTGGCGATGACGGTGTCGGGGGCGTTGTTGCGGTTTGATGGGAAGTTGCGGCTGGTGATGGAGCGGGTGCGGGCGGGGTATACGTGTCTGGGGCATGATGACAATGGGCATTTGCTGGCGGGGCGGGCGGATGGTGAGGTGGAGCGGGTGGATGTGGGGGATTTGAGCGGGCGGGTTGTGGGGCGTGTGCCGGGGAAGGTGGCGTGGGTGGGTGGGGAGCGGGGGCGGGTGTTGGCGGCGGTGGAGGGGATGCGCGGGCACGTGAACGCCGTGTGGGATGTGGGGGCGCAGCGGGACTGTGCGTTGCCGGACTACGTGTATGGCGGCGCGACGGCGTTCCTGGTGGATAATCGCGAGCGGTTATGGATTGGGTGGGATATGGGAGAGTTTGGCGGTGGGGCGGATTGTCTTGATTTGCGGGATTTCAAATTGCAGGAAGTGCAGGGGCCTTATTATGAGGGTGGGATGCCGGGGGTTGCGGGGTTTTGCGATGAAGGAAACGGCGGGGTGTTGATTTATGGGGGGCTGGACCACATACAACTTACGGAGTCGTATGTGTATCGCTGCCGTGATGGGAGGACAATCGAGAAGCTGTATGAGGACAGCAATGCGGCGCGGAGCGAGCGGGCAGCGAGTGAGAATGCGGACAACGCGTTTTCGCAGATCGTGTCGCTGGATGGGGGGAAGCATTATTTCGTGTGTTCAGGCAGCACGGTGTTTCGGACTGACCGCGGATTTGCGCACTGGGAGCGCGTGGGCAAACCCGTGTTGCATTATGCGCCGGGGCAGGTGGACACGATGGATTCGTATCCGGCGGTGAGTGCGGCGCTGGCGTTCCACGGAGGATTACTGCTGGCGACGATGTACGACGGCTTGGTGACGGTGAAGGGAGGGGAGGTTGTCAGCCATGCGATGGGCGGACAGGTGGATTTGGGCGGATTTCATCTGGTGGGGGGAACGGACGAGGGGCTGGTGGGTGCAGTCGAAAATCACTTTGCCGGGTACGATGCGGTATTGATCACCTCGGCGCAGCATGCGATTCCGTTGCCGATTCCGTTGCCCGTTGATGCGCGAGCCGGGGAGGAGTGGGAGGACCCGCGCGTGGCGTGGGTGACGCCGGAGGAAGAGGTGGTGGCGGGATATTTGAAGCTGGCGAAAGAAGATCGGCTGCTGCGCATTCGCGGGGGAAAGGTAGAGACGCTTGCGACGAGCAAGGACGGTCACGATGTGATTGGCGGTGAACCGGGATCGGTTGGGGAAAGTCCGGACGGGCGCTACTGGAAATTGGAGGGGGATCTATCGGAGTTGAAAGGGGGGAAGTGGGTGACGATGTCGCAGTTGCCGGAGGGATGTCGTTTTGGGTATCGATTTGCGTGGACGGGCAAAGGGCCATGGTTGTTTGCGGCGGAGGGGAAGCTGTGGTTATTGAAGACGGATGGGGAAAAGGCGTGGGTGGAGGCGGCGGATGTGGTGATGCCGGACGGCGGGGCGGTGAGGGCGTCTGATGTGGCGGTGACGGAAGCGGGGGAGGTGCTGGTGGCGACGGAGCGGGGCGTTCATCGGTGGATACCGGGGCAGAGGAAGCTGGAGTGGTTGAAGCTGGCGGTGAACGATGTCGAGCGTCTTTGCAGGGACGAGGAGGGGAATATGTGGTTCGGGGGGAAGGGATTGTGGGTTGAGGACAAGGACGGCGTGCACGGGGTCAACGAACTTGGCGGCGGGGCGGAGATTGCATCGATGGTTCCGCGGCCGGGCGGGGGAGTGGCGGCGGTGTTGTCGAATCAGACGTTGCTGGTGGCACGGAAGGAGGGAATAGAGAAGTAGGTACGCAGGAGTTCCTGGCGCATGGAAAGGGCCGAGCGTTTTGCTCGGCCCGGGGGGGAAGGAAGGTTGTTGCGGGGGTTACCGCGTGGTCATTCTGGTGGATTTGGCGCCGAAGGCGTAGACGCCGCCGAGGATGGCGAAGATGAGGCCGCAGGCGAGGGCGATGAAGGAGCCCCAGGCGGCGCCGGTGAGGCTGGCGTGGGTGGGTTCATTCATGGCGGGCTGGACGGTCATGCGGAGGGCGTCAGAGGCGATGAGGGTACGGGCGAAACCGACGGCGGTGGTGGAGAGGAGGAGGAGGAGCGGAAGGGAGAGGGCCCATCCGAGGAAGCCGTGGACGGCGCCGGTGCGCAGTTCAGAGACTGGGGAGAGGTAGGAGACGACGGCACCGCCGATGAAGTAGGCGATGATGGCGGTGACGACGGCCCAGATGCCGGAACCCCAGCCGTAGGCGCCGCCGGAGTATCCGGGGACGCCGCAGGCATAAGCGAGGGAGCTGGAGAGGACAAGGAGGGAGATGGCTGCGATGGCGCCGGCGATGACGGCTCCCCACGCGAGCTGGGTTCTGCCGGTGAGCATGGGGGAGGCGACGAATTCGTGTTCGTGGACGAGGTTGCGGTCGGAGGCGGCGACAGACTGCGGCGACGAAGCGCCGTCGGCAAGAGGATTGATGGTAACCATAAAGCAACTCCTGGCGGGATACGCCTGAAAAGAAAGCGGCTCGGGCACGGCTCGATCGCCTGACGTTCGTATGTGCGGGAGCCTTAGGATTCATGAGGAAAAGGTGCAAGCGACGTTCCTGCGGAGGGGAGAGGGGGGAAAAATGTCAGAAAAATGCGGGGAAAAGCGGGTGAAAATGGGGGAGGTGGGATGGTAAGATGCGACGGTTTTGGCAGAGAAAAATCGCGGAAGCGGATGAGCTTGCAGAGGCGTAGGGATGATTGTTGCGGGCATTGATGAGGCGGGGTATGGGCCGCTGCTGGGGCCGCTGGTGGTGTCGGCGGCGGGGTTTGAGCTGGCGGGGGTGGCGCTGGATGTGGAGGCGGAGCTGGGCGGTGCGGGGTGCTTGTGGAAGTTGTTGAAGGGGGCGGTGGCGAAGAAGGCGCCAGCGAAGAAGGGGCGGGTGCTGGTGGCGGATTCGAAGATCGTGCATGCGCAGGCGGAGGGGGTGAGGTTGCTGGAGCGGGGGGTGCTGGCGTTCTTTGGGCAAACTCAAAAGGCAAAACTCAAAATGCAAAATAGGGGAGAGGCGGACGACGGGGAGGGTATGGGCGTGCGAGAGGGGGGATCGGCTGCGGCCGATATGCGGGCTGGAAGCCCGCGATACGACGGGGGGATGACGGCGCGGGGGTTGGTGGAGCTGTTGGGGTGTTGTGAGCATGGGTTGGGGGAGCATCCGTGGTATGGGGAGGGCGGGCAGGGGGCGCGGGTGCCGTGGA
>DASZZD010000070.1:0-43271 GCA_035545015.1 Phycisphaerae bacterium | reverse complement strand
GGGGGGGCGGCGGGGGAGCGGCGACGCAGTCGGCGCTGCGGCGCGCGGAGACGCGCGCGGCGAGCATGGGGCGGATGGCGCGGCGACGGGCCACGCTGCCGGCGCGGCGGGGAAAGGCGGAGATCGCCGCGGCGCCGATTGTGTTTCATGGACCGGCGGCGTGGATCACGCGCGAGCAGGTGGAGAAGATTCCGCTGCACTCGGTGGTGGATGCGGGCGCGGGCAAGGGCGCGGAGGCGAGTGACGCGCTGGTGTTTCCGGATGTGTCGGCGGGGGTGCATTTCGAGCGCGCGGAATTTGCGACGGGCGAAGCGGCGCCGGTGACGCTGGTGGTGCATTCGAGCGTCCCGGGGCAGACGCGCGGAATCCGGGCGGCGGTGGATTTGGGCGGCGCGGGAGCGGTGCCGCGCGTGGCGGGCAGCGCGCGGCTGCAATTGGTGAAGCTGGGGCCGGAGGGAAAGGAGCAGGTGGTGGCGGCGGTGAACCCGCCGGAGGGGGAGGGGCAGGAAGTGCCGGAGATGGTGCTGAAGCCGGACGATTACTGGGTGATTCGCGGGGACGTGCGGGCTCTGGTGCCGGGGGCGCGTGGCGGCGGCGCGGGGAAGCTGGAGCCGGGGCGGTATGTGTTGCGGTTCTGGGTGGATGGGCAGCGCGCGGAGGGGCGGTTCACGGTGACGGCGGACCCGGCCGAGGTTGCCGCGACGCAGGGCGAGCCGGCGGTGCAGGCGGCGTTGTTGGGGCACACGATGCTGTTTTCGCTGTCGGGCGGGTGGCAGGCGCGCAAGGCGGCGCCGCGCAATGCGCCGGCGGATGAGTGGCCGATGACGTCGCCCTACCCGATGGCGCGGACGCTGGATGATTTTGAGCCGGCGCTGGGGCTGGGCATCGGCGAGGGCGCGGACGAGCGGTATTACGGGCATGTGGCGGATTTGCCGGCGGCGGACGATGTGGTGGCGATTCGCGCGGAGGCGGATGCGGACGGCGGGCATGTGAAGGTGACGCTGACGCCGCGGGAGAAGGGGCGGATGCTGCCGCGGTATCCGAGTATTTATCTGCTGTACGATGGTTTGACGGAAGCGCCCAGGGTGCGCGGCGCCAACCAGCGGGAGTTCATTCAAACCGGGGACAGCGTGGCGTTCACCCGGCCGGCGGTGATCACGATCACGATGCCCGATGGGGGTCCGAGCAGCGCGTACCAGGGCAAGGCGCGGCTGTCGGTGATGGTGGCGTCGGATCCGGTGTGGTATGGGCCGGCGACGGCGGGCGATGACAGCGGAGGTCTGGTGCTCGGGCCGAACGGACCGGCGCGTCCGGGGCGGCAGGGATCGGCGGCGGGGCGATGGGTGGGGATCGTGAAGAGCGCGCCGGTGGACGTCAAGCTCGCCGGGCCGGGCGAGTGAATGGTAGTTCGTAATTGAGCAGAAATCCGCTGCGCTATACATGTGATTACGAATGTACATCTGAGAATTACCAATTACCAATTACTAATTACCAGTTACCAGGCATTTACTTGGGAGAAGCACATGACACAAGTAACTCCTTGCGCGTTGGTTTCGGCACTCGCACTCCGTGCGCCGCGGGATCGACGGGAGCTGGCGGCGTGGGTGGAAGCGTTTCTGGGGATGCGCATGCCGGCGTGCGGGCAGTGCGCGGGGCATCGGACGCCGCTGGATTATCTGGAGCACAGCTTTTTCGAGCGCGAGGGGGATGGGTCGGCCGGCGGGGACGCGGTGGTGTGGGCGTGCCGGGGCGGGGGCAAGACGATGATCGGTGCGGCGGCGACGCTGCTGGATTTATTGTTCAAGCCGGGGATTCAGATTCGGATTCTCGGCGGCAGCTTTGAGCAGTCGGAGAAAATGTTCGCGTATCTGCGCACGCTGGTGGAGCGGCATTTTCGCGGGGAATTGAAGGAGGCGCCGACGCAGCGGCGGCTGGAGCTTAAGAACGGATCGCGCGTCGAGGTGCTGGCGCAATCGGCCACCAGCGTGCGCGGGCAGCGCGTGCAGAAGCTGCGCTGCGATGAGGTGGAATTGTTCGATCCGGAAGTGTGGCAGGCGGCGCAGTTGACGACGCGCTCGGAAGGCAGGACGGCCGAGGGACTGCCGGTGCGCGGGGCGGTGGAGGCGTTCTCGACGATGCATCGGCCGGGGGGATTGATGCAGGAGCTGCTCGAGGGAAGCCAGACGCGGGCGGGACGCAAGGTGTTTGCCTGGTGCGTGTGGGATGTGCTGGAAAAATGCCCGGAGCGGCGGAAGTGCGCGGGATGCCCGCTGTGGGATGCCTGCGGCGGGCGGGCGAAGCAGATCGAAGGCGCGGGGGGATTCGTGAAGATCGACGATGTGATCGCGATGCGCGGACGCGTGTCGCAGGCGACGTGGGAGCATGAGATGCTCTGCCGGCGCCCCCGGCATGAGGATGCGGTGTTTCCGGAGTTTCGTCACGAGACGCACGTGCGGGAATTTCCACTGGGTGCGCCGGCGCCGGAGGCGCGCGTGGCGGTGGACGGGCGGACGCTGCGGCTGGAGCGCGTGGCGGCGGGGGTGGATTTTGGCTATCGGCACGCGTTCGTGTGCCTGTGGGTGGCGATGCTGCGCGATGGCCTGGGGCGGCGCGTGGCGTGGGTGGTTGATGAGCTGGTGACGCGGGAGCGGACGCTGGCGCGCAATGCGGAGGCGATGCGCGCGGCGGCGTGGAGCGCTCCCGGGACAGTCGTGTATTGCGACAACGCGGGCGGACAGGTGAACGGGCAGACGGGCGTGACCGACGAGCGCGTGCTCAAGGATGCCGGGTTTGTCACGCGGAAGCGCTTCATGGAAATCCACCAAGGCGTGGCGGCGGTGGCGGAGCTGCTGGCCCCGGCGGCGGGGGAGGCGCGGCTGTTGATCGATCCGAAGTGTGAGCGGCTGCTCGCGGCGATGGAGGGTTATCGGCGCGGCAAGGATGGGGAGCCGGTGAAGGACAAGGTGCACGATCATTTGATCGACGCGCTGCGGTACGTGGTGGCGGGGCACGATCACGTGGGAGCGAAGCTGGTGGTGGCGCGGTATTGAGCGTGCGGAGATAGAATGCGCGCATGGCGATCGTGGGACATGGCATCGATCTGGCGGAGGTGGCGCGGATCGCGCGGATGCGCGCGGACCACGGCGCGCATTTTCTGGATCGCTGCTTCACGGCGGCGGAGCAGGCGTATTGCCTCGGCCATCGCGACAGCGACCAGCGCTTCGCGGGGCGGTTTGCGGCGAAGGAGGCGATTTTGAAGGTGCTGGGAACGGGCTGGCGGGGGCAGATCGCCTGGACGGACATGGAAATCGTGAACGATGCCGCGGGAAAGCCGGGGGTGCGCCTGTGCGAGGAATGCGCACGAATCGCGGAGGGGTTGGGGATCGTGCGCTGGCATGTATCGATCACGCACGCGGGCGGGCTGGCGGTGGCGAGCGCGATCGGGGAGAGCGGAGCGGGGTAAATGGTAAATGGTAATTGGGGGAGCTGGGGATTCGGTGAGGGTTTGCGGCCGCGGCGGAGCCGAATTGGGGCGCACCTGGGGCATCGGAAATAACCGACATTTAACTGACATTTAACTGACATGTCGGTTAGGATGTGCGAGTCATGTTTGCACCCCACTATGTGATCACTCCGGCGATGACCAGAGCGCTGATGTCGATCGAGGCGGATCGGCAGGCTATGGCGGAGTTGCCGCTGGATGTCGACGTGCTGGCCGGTTTGCACGAGTCGGCGAGGCTGACGTCGACGCATTATTCGACGCAGATCGAGGGGAACCGGCTCACGCAGGCGCAGGTGAAGGAGGTCTTGGAAGGGAGCAGCGTGCATTTGCCCGGTCGGGAGCGCGACGAACTGGAGGTGCGGCACTACTACGCCGCGCTGGCGGAGGTGGAGAAGCTGGCGAAGCGGAAGGGGCAGTTGAAGGAGGCCGATGTGCGGCGCATTCATGGGCTGGTCATGCGGGGAAGAGCGGTGGCGACACCGTATCGGGACGGGCAGAACGTGATTCGGGACAGCGTCACCCGGCGGATCGTGTACATGCCTCCCGAGGCGCGGGATGTTTCTCGTCTGATGAGGGAACTGGTCGCATGGATGAACGGGGAAATGGAGCAGGGAGAGCTGCCGGCGCCGCTGATCGCGGCGCTGGCGCATTATGAATTCGCCACCATTCATCCGTATTACGACGGGAACGGGAGAACAGCGCGGCTGCTGACGACGCTGATCCTTCATCGCTCGGGGTACGGGCTCAAGGGGATTTATTCGCTGGATGAATATTATGCGCGGAATCTGGCGGGCTATTACGCGGCGCTGGCGGTGGGGCCTTCGCACAACTATTACCTGGGGCGCGCGGAGGCGGATGTGACGGGGTTCGTAAGTTACTTTTGCCAGGGGATGGCGGAGGCGTTTGGTGCGATTCGGCGGCAGGCGTCGCGCGCGGCGGAGCGGGGGGCAAAGGATCGTGCGGCCGAGATGCGTGCTTTGGACTTGCGCCAGCGGCGGCTTTTGACGTTGTTCAAGAGGAGCCAGATCGTCACGGCCGCGGAAATGGCCAGGCACTTGGGGTTGAGCCATCGGACGATTCTGGAATATTGCCGGAAGTGGGTGGCGGTCGAATTTTTGGAAATGCAGGATGCATCGAAGAAAAAGAGGTCCTATCGCCTGGGGAAGAGGTATTTGGAATGGATCGCGTGATCGGGCGGCGCTGGCGTTGCGTTGCAATGCCGCGGAACGTCAGTGGGTCAAGGCGCGCAACATCCCCGTTCGAAGCTCCTGGCCGAAGCATGAAGGCGGTTGTCCTGGCGATGGATCGCCCGCAAATACATCCGGAAAAGGCCAGCCCATTGCAGAGGGACGCCGCGTGTTCTCTCCCGCGCCTTGGTGATCTTCGCCTTCTTCCTCTCCCGCTCTGCCGGTCCGCCGCCGCCGGAACCGTTCAGCCTCCCTTGACACCCGCGCCCGCGCATTCGTATCTTTGCCCGCTTCCCCTTTTCCAATCACCGAGGACCGCCCGCTCGTGGATACGCCGCTGATCGAACCTCCCGTCATCGAGAAGGCCTCGGCGCTGATCGAAGCCCTCGGCTACATCCAGCGCTTCAACGAGAAGATCGTCGTCGTCAAGCTCGGCGGTTCGTTCATGGACAACGAAGAGGAATTCCGCAAGGTGCTCACCGATGTCGTGTTCATGCATGCGGTGGGCATGCGGCCGATCGTCGTCCATGGCGGCGGCAAGGCCATCACCGACGCCATGAAAAAGGCCGGCCTCCAGGCCCAATTCGTCCAGGGCCGCCGCTACACCGACGAGCGCACCCTGGCCATCGCCGAGGATGTCCTGTGCAACGACATCAACGGCTTCATCGTCTCGACCATCAACGCCATGGGCGGCAAGGCGATGCCCCTGACCTCGCTCACCTCCACCGCGCTCTTCGCTCAAAAACTCTTCCTCACCGGCGAGAACGGCGGGCGCGTCGACATCGGGCAGGTCGGGCAGGTCACATGGGTCAACGCCCCGCTTCTTCAGGCCCTGTGCCAGGCGGACTTCATCCCGGTGATCGCCCCGATCGCGCGCGACGCCGCCGGTGAGAAGCTCAATGTCAACGCCGACACCGCCGCCGGTCACGTCGCCGCCGCCACCAAAGCCGAGAAGCTCGTGCTGGTTTCGGACACGCACGGCATTCGCGCCAGGAAAGACGATCCCGCCTCGCTCCTGCGCTCGATCACCAAATCCACCATTCAGCAGCTCATCGCCACCCGGGAAATCGGCGAAGGCATGCTGCCCAAGGTGGAATCCTGCATCATCGCCCTCGATGCCGGCGTCAAAAAAGCCCACATCATCGACGGCCGCTTCCCCCACGCACTCCTGCTCGAAATCTATTCCGACGCCGGCGTCGGCACCGAAATCCTCCTCGGTTGACCTCCTTCCACGGGTGCATCCATGAAGCGTCTGCTGCTTTCCATTTCCCTGGCCCTTTGCCTGGGCGCCTGCTGCACCACCGCGCCGCGCACGCATGACGCCCCCCCCCCCGCCGCTTCCGCCGCGTTCCGCTCTCCCCTGCACATCCCCGCGCGCGAAATCATCATCGTCCGCCACGCCGACCGCGACAAAGACCACGACACCCACGCCAAGCACACCGGCAGCTCCGATTACGATTCCCTCACCCCCGCCGGCTGGATGCGCGTGCAGGCCCTCGCCGCCGCTCTCCAGAATCAGCACGTCACCCGCATCATCACCACCACCACGCTTCGCACCCAGCAAACCGCTTTCGCCGTCGAGGAAGACCTCGCCAAGTCCGGCCAGACCCCATTCCTCGATTTCGCCACCCTCACCCACGCCTCCGCCCCCGCCGCCATCGTCGGACGCCTCGAAGCCGCCAAACCCGGCGACGTTGTCCTCCTCATCTGCCACCACGAATATGTCCCGGGCATCATCGAAGCCCTCGGCGGTCCCACTGTCCCCGACATCAACGACGCCGAATACGACCGCCTCTACACCCTCACGCGCAGCCCCGCCGACCCCTCCCAATGGACCCTCACCGAAAAATCCTTCGGCACCCCCTACACGCATTAACCTGTTTCCATACTCCGCGACGCTTTCGTGCATGTCGTGTTTTTCGTGGCCCTTTACGTCGTTTCATCATCTCCGGATTCCACCCATGCCCAAATCCGATTTCATCTCCCTCGCCGAGACCCCGCTCGACACCCTTCACCACTACCTGGATGTCGCCCGCCGCCTCAAAAAACAGCACCAGGATACCGGCCGCAACGATCCGCTGGCCGCCGGCAAAGTGCTCGCCTGCATCTTCGAAAAGCCGTCGCTCCGCACACGCGTTTCCTTTGAAACCGCCATGGTTCACCTCGGGGGCGGCTCCCTGTACATCGCCCCCGCCGAGATCGGGCTGGGCACGCGCGAGTCCGTCCCCGATGTCGCACGCGTGCTCTCGGGCATGACCGACGGCATCATGGCGCGCGTCTTCGAACACCAGAAACTCCAGGACCTCGCCGCGCACGCCTCGATCCCCGTCGTCAACGGCCTCTCCGATTACTCCCACCCCTGCCAGGCCATGGCCGACCTCATGACCATCCTCGAACACTTCGGACGCCTCGAAGGCATCACCCTCGCCTACGTCGGCGACGGCAACAATGTCGCCCGCTCGCTGCTGGTCGCCTGCGCCAAGTTCGGCCTCAACTTCCGCATCGCCACGCCCCCCGGCTACGCCCTCGAAGACGAAATCGTCCAGCGCATCATGACCACCCACCAGAGTTTCGATTTTGTGAGCGCCCACGATCCCCACGAAGCCGTCCGCGACGCCGATGTGATCTACACCGACACCTGGGTCTCGATGGGCCAGGAATCCGAAAAAGCCCAGCGCCTCCTGATCTTCCGCGACTTCCAGATCAACGATGAACTCCTCGCCAGCGCCCCCCAGCACGCCATGGTCATGCACTGCCTCCCCGCCTACCGCGGCATCGAAATCACCGACGCCGTCATCGACTCCCCGCGCTCGCTGGTCTTCCCCGAAGCCCACAACCGCCTCCACTTCCAAAAAGGCCTCCTCGCGTGCCTGCTGTGCGGGCAGTGACCGCTCTGGCATGCCCCATGCTCCTGCACTCTGACGGGGCTCCACCCACAAACCCCTTTGGAGGCATCCATGCTGACCCAACTCAACCCTCCACTTCCCCTCGAAACGCCCAAAGGCCCCGGCGTTGCCTACGCGGTCATCGACTACGGCCCCGACTTCGACCTGCTCTGGGTCGTCTTCGATAACGCCACCGGCGAATGCTGGACCTGGCCCAACCCCAAAATCCGCGGCGTCAAAAACATCACCCTCGGCCACCGCACCGATTCCCCCCCCAACCATCTCCCGCGCCTCACTCCCACCAATACCGCCTGACCCCCGCCCCCCCCACCGCCCCGAAGCCCACCCCCTCCGCGGGGTGGGTCCATTGTGCGCGCTATACCCCCGGCCGCAGCAGACCCATCACCGCCCCACCCCCGGCGCCGCACAAAACAACACCAGCATCTGCGCACAACAAAGCGCCACCGTCACTGCCGACAACACCATCACCCCCCTCGGCGGATTCTTCAACGCCCCCCGAAACGCCAGGATCGCAATCAGCAGCAACAGCAAAAACGGAATGGCAATCACACCAACGATGACGCTCGTGGGCGGAAATGACGGGTCGTACCACCCCAAAATCCGGGCAAGGAAAACGCCGCCCCACGCCAGCGGCAGCACCGTACACGAAAGTATGAACAGGATCAGCGCCCGAACCAATCCTTTGCCATCCCGCATGCCTGCCCCGCTCCAGCCGCCGGAATGGTTCCAGGAACCACCGGTAGATCTGACGAAGCCCGAATAAGCGAGCTGCCGCCTGTGAAATCCTCGGGAGAAGTAATTCCGCAAGGGACATCATCAACGCATGATCGCAAGCAAATCGAGGACGGGGTCTCGAACGCTACTATTTGGTGATATCCGAAGCGGCAGACGTGGGATACGTCCCTCGAAGGCTGATGGCCGAAATCTTGCGCAAAGTGGCGGCAAGACATCAGAAACCAACTTGATCAAAACCCGATACTAATCCCCCCATCCACCGGCAGGCACACCCCCGTCACGAACTTCGCCGCCGCGCTACTCAAATACACCGCCGCCAGCGCCACATCCTCCGCCTGTCCCAGCCGCTGCAGCGGCGTGCGCGACAGAATTTTCTCCGCGCGCTTCGGATCGTTGGCAAACGCCGCCTTCGACATCGCCGTCTCGATCCACCCCGGCGCGATCGCGTTCACCCGCACCCTCGCCGGCGAAAATTCCACCGCCAGCGTCCGCACCAGCCCCAGCATCGCCGACTTCGACGAGCTGTACGCCACCACCCCCGGTATGCCGAACAGCGACGCCATCGACGCGATGAACAGGATCGACCCGTGCCGCGCCTCGAGCATCGGCTTGCCGAACGTCCGCGAGAGCGCGAACGCCGCCGCCGTGTTGGTCTGATGAATCCGCGCGAACTCCTCATCCGTCGTCTCCGCCGCCGGCTTCTTCATGTTGATGCCCGCGTTGTTCACCAGGATCGTCGGCGCCCGCCCCACCGCCCGCACCGCCCGCTCCAAAAGCTCCGGCGCCGACGCCAGGTCCGCCGCATCATGCACCAGCGCATGCGCGCGCCCCACTCCCAACCCCCCGATCCCAGCCACCGCCTCCTCGAGCAACTTCTCGCGCCGCCCCGTCAACAGCACCGTCGCCCCCGCCTCCGCCATCGCCCGCGCCGTCGCCAGCCCGAGCCCCGAAGACCCCCCGGTGATCAACGCCACTTCATCGTTCAACGAAAATGCATTCATGCTCGAATACTAAGCGATCCCGCGCCAACAATGAACCCGTGGCATGGGCGTCCCGCCGATGACGGCCCGCAGGCCGACGCCGCGCCCTCAAGGTCCGGCAATACCTCCAAACCCCCGCCGCCGCCACTTCTCCACCGGCCCAACATTATCCGGGCCCATCCCCCAAACACCAGCCGCCCATTTACCCCCCCAGCGGCCGATTCTCCCGCGCCAGAAGCCCCGCATAAAACGCCTTTGCCTGCTCATCCCCACCTGCCTCCAGGTTGTGCGCCAGAATCACCGATTCCGCCTGATACACAAACCGAAACGCCTTCACCCCCTGCCGCTCCAGCGCATCATCCCGAGTCCCCAGCGCATCGAGTTGCTTCGACAAATCCGTGTAAATCCGCCACGCCGGCCGCCCCTGCAAAAATTTCTCGATCGCCGGCCCCTCCTCCGTCAGAATCTTCTCGGTGTCCGGATGCAGCGGAATCCCAAGCTCCGGCCAGCGCGCCGCCACCTGATCGCGCAGCCGCCCGCGCGCCTGATCGAACTGCCGCTGAAGCTGCCCCTGCTGCCGCTCGATCGTCACCCGGTCGTTGTTGATCTTCTCCACCAGCGCCCGCGCCCGGATCACCCGGTTGTCTCCCGTCAGCCCTAGCGTCTTCGACAGCCCCTCCAGCATCGCCTTGTGAAACGCATCCGCCGCCGCCAGCACCTCCGCATACGGCGGATTCCTTCCCAGCAGCTCCCCTTCGCCGGTATCCGGAATCTCGCTGTTGTCCCGCAAAAACTGATCGCTCGTCGTCATCGGCGTGTCGATCGTGTTCGACGTCAGCACCACATACGCAAACGCATCCGCCAGCGAGGTCACCCCATCATGGTCATAGTCCGGCTTCTCGATCCGCTTCCCGTCGCGCGTGATGCCCGAGAGCGCCGCGAAGAACCCCGTGGAGAATTCCTCGTAATCCTCCCGGTCGATGTCCGCCGTGCATCCCGCCGCCAGCCGATCCGCAGTGGATGCGAAAAACCCGCACCGCGCCCGCTTCACCAGCCCGTTCTTCGGGTCCGCATCCGTGTACAGCGTGTTGGCAAATCCGCCCGAATGGCATTCCACCATCAGCAGCGTCACGTCCACCGTCGGATCCAGCTTGTCCAACTGCTTCTCAAAATCCTTCACCGTAAAGTCCGGCGAATTCCACAGCAGCATCGTCGTGTTCCGCGGATCCTGCACCGGCGCCGCACGCCGCCCCCTTCCCCGAAAGCCGCCAAAGCCCCCGCCAAACCCACCCATGTTCATCCCCCCCATTCCGCCGCCCCCTCTTCCCGCCGGCGCCACATCCACCGTCCCGCCATGCCCCGTGAAATAAAACAACAAATGTGCATGTGCCGGCAACGCCTTCCCCGTCGTGTCAAACCAGTGCGCCAGCGCCTCCTCCGTCGAGGGCCCGCTCAGCCCCGGTATCGCCGCCGCGCGAAACCGCACATCCCGCTCCGTGTCCGGGTTCAGCACCGCCGCAATGTCATCCGACACCTGCTCCGCCGGCGTGCGCACCACGTGCACTTCCACCGCATGCTGCGACTTGCCCGCGTCCGCAAAAAATTCCTCGTGCCCCACCTTCCTCAATCCCAGCGTCTCCACCGTCCGCCGAAAATAGAAAACGTTCTGCTCCAGCGACGCCTGATCCGATTCCGCCGCTGGCCCGCCCGCAAACGTCAGAAAATGCGACTCCCCCCGCGCCGCCCCGCGCCCCATCCCCACCGCGCATACCGCCGCCAGAAATCCCGCAGCAACCCACCGTCGATTTCGCATAACCGTCCCGCCGCAAACATCAAACCTCTCCCACTATAAACGCTCCCACCCCCACAATCCCGCCCCCCCATCGCCGCCAACATTCCCCGCCCCACTCCCATCACCCGCCTCCATCCGCGTCCATCCCCCACCGCCATTCGTGTCAATTCGTGCCCATTTGTGGACACTTCCCGTCGTCGTCTTTCGTGTTTTTCGTGCCCTTCGTGGCCATTTACGTCGTCGTCGGCGGGGGGGGGGGGAAGCGTCGCCCGCTCACTCCAGAATCCCCATCTCCACCAGCGTCGCCTCCTGCCGCAACGACAGATACGACACCAGCTCCGCCTGCGCCTTCACCAGCGCCGCCTTCGCCTCCGCCTTCGCCGCCCGCAGATTGTCCAGCTTCTCCTTGATCTTCTCCGGCGCCATGTTGTTGTCGATCGCCTGCTGCAGCTCATCCTCCATCCGCGTCACCTTCGACGGCTCCGTCTCCCCGAAAAACATCTGGATCATCTGGTTCATCTGCGCACCCCCCGGTCCCCCAGGCCCACGCCCCAGCCCCCGCAACGCCCCAAACATCCCTTCCCCCGCATCCAACTGCAACTGCATCACCTTCAAAAACTGCGGCTCAATCACCTTCCACTCTTCATCCGTCGCCCCCAACTGCTGCTGAAACCGCTGCATCAGCATCTCGCGTATCGCCGTCGGATCAAAATTCGGCATCCCGCCCCCGCCTCCGCCAAACCCTCTGCCCGGCCCTCCGCCGCCCCCCGGCCCCGCCTGCCCAAAACTCACCCCGCCCGCCGCCAACGCCGCGCACAACCCCACCAGCGCAACACCCGTCCGACGCATCGCAAACATAAGGCACCTTCATGAGTTTTATCCATCATAACGATGCCGCCGCCACATTTCGCGTTCATCCGCATAAACCCCGATACGGATCAAACGCCCCCAATTTAACCAGTTGAACCAGTCCCCCAAGTGACCCCGCATCCCCCCTTATTCCCCCTCCCCCGGCTGCCCGATCAGCTCATTGTCATACGCCTCCTCCAGTTTCCTCACCGTCTGCGCCAACTCCTCATCCTTCTGCACCGCCTCCGACACCTGCGCCTCCCACGCGTTGCTCGCCTCCCGCATGCTCGCCAGATCGATCGGCAAATTCAAAAACTTCGCCAGCCGCCGGCTCACCGCCTCGATCGACAGCGGGTTCTCCCCGTTCAAATACCCCGGTATCTCCGCCACGAACGACACCATCTCGATCCCATGCGCCGGACATTGCGACACCAGCAGCGTCGAAAAACTCGATGGCCCGCTGTAATCGCTCGCCCGCAAATTGTGCGTCGTCAAAATATCCGCCAGGTGCGCATGCGAAATCGACCCATACAACCGCGGCTCCCGCGTGTGCGGCACCGTGCCCCCGAAACTCCCCACAAACACGATCCGCTTCACCCCAATCCGCTCGCACAATTCAAAAATCGCATCCGCAAAACTCTGCCAGCGCAAGTTCGGCTCCGCCCCCAGAAAAAACACCAGCTTCTCCCCCGCGTCCGCATGAAACACGTTCTCCGGTATCTTCGGCCCCCGCCGGATCAGACCCTTCTTCATCCGCACCTCCGGCCGAAACACCGCCGCCACCTCCATCGACCCCGGAAAATTGAAAATGTAAAACGGATCCGCATCGATCCGCGCCACCTCCACCAGCGTCCGATTCTCCATCAACCGCTTCACCGTCCCCGTCGATACATCCCCCCCATCCATCCACCCCGTCAACGCCACCAGCAACGTCGCCCCCTCCATCCGCTCCACCCCCTCTGCCATGTTCAACGCCTCAATGGGCATATCGCCTCCTCGCAAATCGCCGGACAAGTATATGCGGAAGGCTTATGATTTCCCCACGCCAGCATACTCTGTTTAGCGGCGGTTCGCAGAACCGCCCTTCGCTCTGAGCCGCTCATGGTCCTCGCCTCCCACGTCATCTTCTCCGCCTACGGCTTCTGGCTCCCCAACGACCCCCGCGGATCCTGGTCCGATTTCGTTTACGCCTGGGAACTCTTCCGCTTCGGTCCCGCCACCAAAGTCACCACCCGCCGTTCTGTCGCCGCCCGCCCGCACAACCGCGCCGCACGACTCGCCGCCAAAGAAGCCCTCACCTACCCCGCCGTCCAATTCACCGGCCTTCAGGCCCTCTCCGTCGCCCGCGCCTTCCAACGCGTCATCCACGACTACGCCTACCTCGTTTATGCCTGCTCCATCCTCCCCGAACACGTCCACATGGTCATCGCCCGCCACCATTACGATGTCGAGCAAGTCGTCCGCGCCCTCAAACAAGCCGCCACCGAAAAACTCGTCGAGGACCGCCTCCACCCGCTCGCCCGTTACCGCACTCGCGACGGCAAAACGCCCACGCCCTGGGCCCGCAAATGCTGGCACGTCTTCCTCGACGACCCCGCCGATATTCATCGTGCCGTCGCCTACGTCGAGCGCAACCCCGAAAAAGAAGGCAAAAAACCTCAACATTGGTCCTTCACTACCGATCCCACAACGGTCGATCTTCGATCGACCGCTAAACAGGCCCTCCTGAAGGCAAAAACCTGGCCCTTCACTCCGCCGGTTTAGCGGCGGTTCGCAGAACCGCCCTCGCGCGCCATCACTTCAAATCCCCGCGCCGACCGCCCCACACGCCACCACCGATACGCACGCCTTGCGTATGCCCATGCGAGAATGATCACGCACAACCCACCTGCCGCGATGCCAGCCTGCAACGGACCCGTTGTGTAAAATCCGGCGGCCTGATGAGGATCGTACATCACCCGATCATCCCACAACCCCTGCGACAGCGGCGCGCACACCTTCGGCAACGCCCGGAAAAACGCCATCTCCCACCCCGCATTCCCCTCAAACCGCAACGGCTGCAACACCCACACCATCCACGGATACAGCACGCCCCCATACGGCCCGATCGGCGCCCGCGTCATCACACAGTATCCCAGCCACAACGGCGCCAGCGCCAAAAACGGCGTCGCCGCCCCATGCACCAACCACCGCCCAACTCCCCTGCCTCTTACCCCCGGCCAAAGAAAAAACCAGATCAACGCCGGGAAAAACAACACCTCAAACAAAACCGTCGCCCAGTACCGATCCCATTTATCCGCCACCCGCGACAATTCCTCATGCGCCCCGCCCGCATCGAGATAAGCACCCAGCGGATGGTCCAGCGCTACCGTGTTCAGCAAACGCACACGCCGGGCATCTTCAATCGCCTCCACCAACCCATTCGGTCCTCCCTCTTCGCTGGGTGTATACCCCTCCCACCGCCGATACCCCTCCACCGCATCCGTATGATCCGCAGCGTTCGCACTTTTGTCCGCCAGCGCCTTTATCACCCGCGGAAAATCACTCACCACCTCCTCCCGCGGCACATACCAGACCAAACCGAAATCCATCCCCTCGCTGTACCCCCACGCCCCATCATCCCGAATCTCCGCCGCCAGCATCCCCTGCTGCATGCCGCCCCCCGTCAAATCAACCCCCGCCACCGACTCCCAAAAATCCGCCGACGTCTCCCGCTCCACCGGCGACATTCGCGGCGCCAACACCCCAATCCCCACCCAACTCGCCACCGTGAGCGCCATCCCCACCCCCGCCGCCACCCTCTGTCCAACCGTCCACCGCATCGCCACCCCTTCGTCCCGTCACACGCCCCTCTATGATACGATCCATCCAGACCATTCCGCACCTGCTTCGCCAAGGACTCCGCATGTTCATCATCGACCCCCACTGCCACATGGTCTCCCGCACCACCGCCGACTACGAAACCATGGCCCTCGCCGGCGTCGTCGCCATCTCCGAACCCGCCTTCTGGGCCGGCTACGACCGCACCCCCGCGGGCTTCATCGACTACTTCCGCCAGCTCACCGAAACCGAACCCAAGCGCGCCGCCCAGTTCGCCATCCAGCATTACGCCTGGATCTGCCTCAACCCCAAGGAAGCCGAAGACCTCGGCAAAGCCAGGGAAGTCCTCGCCGAAATTCCCAAGTTCCTCTCCCGCCCCACCGTCCTGGGCGTCGGCGAAATCGGCCTCAACAAAAACACCCCCAACGAAGCCAAGGTCTTCCAGCAGCACGTCCAGCTCGCCATCGATTGCTTCCGCGCCACCGAAACCACCAGCAACGCCTGCGACGCCGGCAAGCATCACCTCATCCTCATCCACACCCCCCACCTCGAAGACAAACTCAAAGGCACCCGCATGATCCTCGACATGCTCAAAGACTTCGGCGCCGCTCTCGACCCCTCCCGCATCCTCATCGACCACGTCGAAGAACACACCATCAAGCTCGTCAAAGACGCCGGCTACTGGGCCGGCATGACCATCTACCCCGTCTCCAAATGCACCCCCCAGCGTGCCGTCGACATGCTCGAAATCTACGGCCCCGACCAGCTCTGCGTAAACGCCGCCGCCGACTGGGGAGTCTCCGACCCCCTCCAAACCCACCGCACCATGCTCGAAGCCAAAAAACGCGGCCACCCCCTCCAAACCCTCCTCCACCTCTTCCACAACAACCCCGCCACCTTCTTCGGCCAGAATCCCAAATTCAAACCCAAACCGCTCGCGATCCATCCCGCATGACCGACAATCCACAAAAAGTTCTCTCCTACACGACGCCCCCGCGCACGCCCCCGACCCCCATGTGGAAGCACTTGGTCTTCGTCCCGCTCCTCTTCTGGACCATCGTCGTCGGCGTCGGAGTTCCCGCGCTGCTCCTCTACAATGCTGTCCTTTACCTCCTCAAAATTCTGAGCCGCAGCCGCTAACTCGCACACCACCGCCAATTCTCCCAGTTTTGCTCCCCCGCCCCTCGCACCCACACCGCAATCCCGCTACACTGCCCTGTTTCTCCCCCGCCCAACCGGAGGTCCCCCCCATGCCCGCTTCCGCCGAACAAGAGCTCGGCTCCGCCCTCAACCTCAAGCTCGACGCCAACGGCCTCATCACCGCCGTCACCGTCGACGCCGACTCCGGACGCGTCCTCATGGTCGCCTTCATGAACCCCGCCGCCCTCGAAAAAACCCTCGCCACCGGAAAGGCCACCTACTGGTCCCGCTCCCGCCAGAAATTCTGGGTCAAGGGCGAAGAATCCGGCAACACCCAGGAAGTCGTCAGCGTCCACATCGATTGCGACCAGGATGCCGTCGTCCTCCGCGTCCGCCAGAAAGGCGCCGCCTGCCACAATGGCTTCGAATCCTGTTTCTACCGCCAGGTCCTCCCCGGCCCCACCGGCGGCCTACAATTGCAAACGCGGGACGCCCCCCTCATGGACCCCGCCAGCCTGTACAAGAAATAAGACCTGCAATGTCTTACCCCAGGCGCATTCCCTGAGATCGGAAGGAATCATGACTACCTCCACCAAATCCGCCCCACCCGTCCACTCTCCCATGCCCGACGTCCAAGGCTCCCCCGACGCCCGCAACGTCGCCATCGACCAGGTCGGCGTCAAAGGCGTCCGCTACCCCATCACCCTCCGCCAGTGCTGCGGCGGCCAGCAGAGCACCGTCGCCCTCATCAACCTCTACGTCTCCCTCCCGAAGCACAAAAAAGGCACCCACATGTCGCGCTTCCTGGAGATCCTCAACCACCACCACCGCTCCATCACCCCCGAGCAGGTCATCCCCATCCTCCATGAAATGAAAACCAAGCTCGACGCCGAGGAAGCCCACATCGAGATGGAATTCCCCTACTTCATCGAAAAAGCCGCCCCCGTCACCGGCGCCCGCGGCATCATGGATTATCTCTGCACCTTCGAAGGCACCTCCAACGGCACCGACGATTTCATCCTCGGCGTCAAAGCCCCCGCCACCAGCCTCTGCCCCTGCTCCAAGGAAATCTCCCAGTACGGCGCCCACAACCAGCGCTGCGAAATCACCGCCCGCGTCCGCCCCAACGGCATGCTCTGGATCGAAGACCTCGTCAAAATCATGGAAGGCGCCGCCAGCGCCCCCGTCTACGCCGTGCTCAAGCGCCCCGACGAAAAATTCGTCACCGAGCAGGCGTTCGACAACCCCAAGTTCGTCGAGGACATCATCCGCGACCTCGCCGTCGCCCTGAACCGCGAAGACAAAGTCCTCTGGTACTCGATCCAATCCGAAAACTTCGAATCGATCCACAACCACAACGCCTATGCGATGATCGAACGCGACAAGCGCCAATAAAAAATTGCCGATCGCAAATTGCCCATTGCCCATTGAAAAGCGCTCCACAGCGCCATCAATCGACAATGGGCAATTCAACAATCGGCAATGCGATCACTCGCTCGCAGGCCCGTCGCTCTTCTTCCGCGCTCGCGTCCGCCGTGGTTCCGGCCGCGCGACATCCTTCCGCTGCTTCTTCACCGGCACCGGCGGCGTCACCGGCCGCGCCATCGCCGCCGTCATCGCCAGAATCTGGTCCCGATACACCGACGCTTCCTCATACCTCTCCGCCTTCAGCGCCGCCTTCAATTTCTGACGCAGCTCCGTCCGCGGATCCGGAGGCAACTGCGCCCGAATCTGCTTGATCATGTCCAGCAGCAGGTGCGCCTCGTTGCTCTGCCGCAGCATCTTCCGCCGGTGCTCCACCGGGAACATCCGCGCCAACTGCCGAATCCCGCCACGCAAATACGCGATCGACGTTTGCACATACCCCTGCCGCAATACCTCGCACGCCTTCGCGCGGATGTTCATCATCAGAATGTACGGCCGATACTGCTCCAGGCACATGCGGTCGTATTCGCTCTGCCCATACTTGTTGCACAGCTCCAGCACATCCAGGTTGTGCTGCGTATCCCGCACCACCGCCTCATATTGCTCCAGCACAAACAGCGACAGATATCGGTGATAAAACATCGCCGATTCTTCCCGCAACGCCTGGCAATCCTCGCTGCTGAGCACATACCCCTCACCGCTCCCCTTGCGCTTCACGTACGACGCCAGCCGCCGCTGCTGAAACGCCAGTTCCGTGGCGGCACGATGCGGCTTCTTCCCGTCCGGCCGGCCGTCGATCTCCATTTGCAACAGCCCCAGGTCCAACCGCAACTGAATCTTCGGCTTGCCATCATTCCCGCGGATCAACCGCACGTTCACCTGCCCCGGCTGAAAACTCCATCCCTGAAGCGCACTGGTGATGTCCATCATGTTGAACAAATCCGTCTCGCGCCTTGGTCGATTCATGGCTGCCTCCGGCCCACCCTGATGCAAACCCGGTTCCATCCAGCGGAACCCCCGCGCGTCCACAGGGCGTCTGCTGCATTATAGCGCGTCCGATAGCGCTTGTGGGGAGCGCGATGCGCGCGTCAGACATTTCGTCCCGCCCGCATCGCGCCCGCCCGATAACATCCCCCGCGGCGCTTCTGAAACGTGAATCCCGCGCCGCCCACGACACGCCATTGTGGCAACCCCGCGCGCCTCGCTCACAACGCGCTCACCACCGCCTGCGCCAGCACCCCCAGCGCCGCCTGCCCCAGCGCCGCCAGCGCCCCGCGCGCCGCGCTCGCCGCCGCCGCCCGCTCATCCGCCAGCGACTTCATCTCCGCCGACGCCTCCCCCACTCCCGCCGCCACTTGTGCAGGCGTCATCTGCGCCGCCAGCGACGTCGCCGCCCCTTGCGCATCCGTCCCCGCCAGCGACGCAAACAACTCGCCGATCGCCGCCGGCGCCACCGACTCGATCGCCGCCGCACCCGCCTGCAGAAACGGCACCAGCAACGCCTTCGTCGACGCATCAATCTTCGCCGACCCCTGCACCGCCGCAATCACCTCATCCATCGCACCCATGACTTCTCCTCAAAAAAAGAGATCCAAACAAGTCGTCCCAGTTTCGTGCATTTCGTGTTTTTCGTGGCCATTTACGTCGTCGTCACGGATTCAAGTACCGATCCGTCTGCTGCCACAGCGCTTCAAAATTCTCCAGCGCCGCCCGGTCCTCCGCCGGATCATCCTGCCCCGCCTGGATCAGCGCCTTCTCCCGCGCCGAAAACGCCGCCGCCCGCTGCACCAGCTCCGTGAACCGTCCATCCACCCCCACGATCCCCCCCAATTCCCGCTTCCCCACCAGCCCCGCCATCGACTGCCACGCATCATCCTGCGCCACCAGCGCCGCCCGCACCCCCGCATCATCCGCCGGCATCGTTGCCGCCCCCGACGCCCCCCCCGCCTCCGTCGCCGCCAGCCGCCCCGCCTCCCGAGGCACCCCGCACCCCGCCGCCAAGCCCGCCGCCGCCACCGCCATCCACGCCATTCGCTTCGCGCCCATCGTCATCTCCTTGCCAAAAAGAACCCATCGCCCCTACCATCCCCGCCATGCGCCGCTTGCTCGCCATCTCCCTCCTGCCCTTCGCCCTCGCCGCCTGCCAGCTTTTCCCCGCCGGACCCAGCCGCAAGTTCGCCGGCGGCGGCATGGACATGTTTACGCCCGTCAATGTCCGCATCCACCCCCTCTCACGCCTCGTGCCCGCCGCCGGCAAAGAACCGGCCACCCTCCAGGCCCGCCTGGAATTCACCGACCAGTTCCACGACGTCACAAAAGCCGCCGGGGCCGGTGCCTTCGAATTCTTCGCCCCCGCCGCCATAGGCCATGGCCCAAAGCTCGCCGCCTGGACCGTGGACCTCAACGATCCCGCCGCCAACCACGAACACTGGGACGCCGTCACCCGCACCTACCTCTTCACCCTCCCGCTTCCCCCCGGCGCCCCCGCCGACAAAGGCACGCTCACCGTCACCTTCACACTGCCCAACGGACAAAAGCTCACCGACAGCGCCGCCGTTTCCGCACGTTAATTCCATCACTTGCCTCCCGCTTCTTTCGCCCCCGCCGCGCCCGCCGCCGCCGCCCCACCCGTCAACGACCGTAGAATCTCCTGCTGCACCGCCGAAAACTCGCTGATCACCCTCGTGTTCCCCTGCAACGCATCCAGGATCGCGTTCAAATGCTCGCGCGTGCTCATGATCTCCTGGTGCGCCTCCGTAAGCTGATCCTCCCGCTGCCGCGAATACTTCCGCTCCCACACCCACAACCCGCCCATCAACCCCGCCACCCCAAGCTGCGCCAGATTCTGCACCTCCGGCAACGCCACCTGTCCCAAAAACCAAAGCATCACAAACCTCCCTCTCGTCTGCCCACCGTCTACTGACTTCTGTCTTCTGACTACTGACTACTGACTTCTGACCACTGACTACTCCCGCGCCAACGCCCCCACATCCGTCCGCCGCCGCGTCTCCGGCACGCCGTCGCCGTCCCGATCCACCGTCGCCGCAATCGCCCGCCGCGCCCCGCGATACAGCCCCTCATAAAATCCCAGCTTGCTGTACGTGAGATTCGTCGCCGTCGACGCCGTCGCCAGCGTGCGAAACACCGCCGCCAGCACCCCGAACACCGTCGCATGCCCAAACCCGCTCGTATCGCACAGCGACGGATCCGCGCTGTCCCGACCGCTCTCGATCCCTATCAGCGCCAGCAGCCCGTCCCCCACTGCCGCGATCTGCGGCCGAAAACTCACCACCGTCACCTTCACCGATCCCCCCGTCAGCGGCGCCAGCGCCGCCTCGCTCCCGCGCCCGCGCAGCGCGCTGACCGTCGCATGCGACGCATCCGTCACGCTCACCACTTCCAGGAGCTGCGTCAGCGTCCCGTCCGCCGTCTCCACCGTCGCCACCATGCCCGAAGCCACATCTCCCAGCGTGGCCGCTGACATCGCCAGCGCCGTGCCCGTCAGCGTCCCCGCCGCCTCCTTCACGATCGCCTGGTGCGCAAAGGACGCCTCCAGAAAAATCCCCGGCTCCCACGCCATCAAATCCACATCATTGCAAAAGTACATCTGTCACCTCCCAGGTGGCATGGGCGTCCCGCCCATGTTTCCGCATCACCACGCGCACGGTGCCCGTGCCACACGCTTCACAAAAGAAGGGGCGGCGGCCCACGCCCTCACCGCCGCCCCTCGGCCCCTTACGAATCCAACCCCTTCAACACGCCGTGCGCCTTCTCGCTCCGCACCTCCAGCGTGTACTCCCCAAGCACCTCCCCGTTCGTGTAATCCCCCGTCGTCGCCAGCGGCAGGTACTGAAAACTCCGCCCCACCAGCGGCACCACCGCCACACGCGACGAATCCAGAAAAATCACCGAATCCGCAGGCACGTACCGCGACAAAATCACCCGGCATACGCCGAAGTCGCTCTCGTACACGCTCACCACCGACTTGAGCGTCTCCCCGCTCGTCGTGAACCGCTGCGACGGCTGAATCAACGCGTTGATCTTCCGCTTCTGCGACCCGCCGCACACAATCAAATCCGGCATCACGCCCGACGCCTCCCAGATCGTCCGCAACGCCGCGTTCACGTGGTCCTCCGTCAGCGCGCTGTCCGACGGAATCAGCCCGCTCCCCGGCGTCATCTGATTGGTCGTGAGCGAATGCAGGATCCCGCGCATCGTGCGCCGCACCGTGCCCGAGCCCTCCAGCGTCGCCGCCGGCGCCACGCCGTTGATCGCCGTGTTCTCCAGGTCGCGCAGCAATTCGCGCAGCCGGTTCGCCTTCTGGTAATCCAGCTCGTCCTCCACGCCGATCTGCCGCACCGCCGCTTCCGAGCCGCTGACCTGCACGGTCGCCGAGAAAATCTGCGTGTAGTTGCTGTTGCGCGCCCGCACCGTGTAGCGCGCCGCGCCGGCATCCGCGCCTTCCAGCGCGCTGTTGCCCAGGATCGTCAGCTTCAACTGGTCGGCCAACGCCTGCGCCGTCGTGCCGCCGTAGCCGCGCGTCACCGTCAGCGTGTTCGTCGACACGCCCGTCACCATCATCACTTCCGTCTTGTTGGCGCCCTGCAACAGATCACCCGCGCGGAACAGCGAACCATCCGCCACCGTGAAGCTCGTTGTGTTCGCGCCGGTGTCCGACAGCCCCGATTGCGAAATCTGCCCCACGTTGGAAATCAGCTCATCTTCCAGCCACTCGTGCCGCGTGTTCGTCGCCGCGTGCAGCGGATCGCCCAGCGCATCGAGCAGCGCCGTCTCGTGCGGCGAGACGATGCTCACCACATCGCTGACATCCTCCACAATCTCCGGCAACCCCGACCCCGCCGCATACGTCGCCTTTCCCGAAAAACTCATGGCATCTCCTTGTCGAAAAATTCAAAACGCAAAACTCAAAACACGAAACTCAGCACTCAGTCCTCAGCACTCGGCACTCAGCACTCCCTCACCGCTTCCGGCGCAGGCGCAGGTACTCCATCAGGTCGCGCCGTGTGTTGCTCGCCATCGCCCGCGCCGCCGCATTCGCCAACGCCGCCTGTGTGAGGGGCGGGCTGACCGCCGCTGTCTCGCCTGCCGCCGGCCACTTCGCCGGTTCCGCCGCCGGGGGGGTCTGTACTTCGCTCATGATTGGCCTCCAGAAAAAGGACTCGTTCACATCGGAAGGGCCGCGAGCGCGCGCCGTGGGCTCTGCGAAGTCGTCGAACGCGGTACGGTTCTGCTCCGGTCCGCACGACGCGCGCCCGCGACCCTTCCTCCTCAACGCGCTTCAACCTTCCGTTCCCCGCTCACCGCCCCCCCCGCCCCCCCCGTACCGCTCTCCGCCTCCGGCAGGCCTCCATAGCCCAACTCCCCCAGCACGATCGACCGCGGAATGCCCAGCGCAAGTTTCGTCTGCGCCTCGGCAAGCTGGTCCGTCGCCGCCTCCGGCACGGCGCTGGGCCAGTTCACATCGATCTCCCGATCCTCCGGCGCGCTCGTCACGATCCCCGCGCGGTCCAGCACCTCCAGCACCAGCCGCACCACCTGCGACAGCGTCCGCGTGATCGCCGCCCGCCGCCGATCCGTCCGCGCCAGAAGCGATACCAGCGTCAGCCGCAGCGCCACCGCGCTCGTCAGGTTCCCCAGCTTGTCCCGCAGCAACCCCGCCGCCACCGGAGGCACCCCGCTGATCTTGTCCAGCGCCTCGCGCACCTCCTCGATGTGCGCCGACTCGCTCGGACTCGCCGCGTCCCCGCCGAACGCCTCCACCGTCGCCGCCGTGTTGTCCGTCTGCCACATCTGCCCCGGACCGATCGGCCGCTTCACAAATTCGTCGATCCCCTTGCCCAGGAACATCCGGAACGCCGTCATCGTCACCCGATACGCACGATCGCTCAGCCGCGTGTTCAATTCATCCTGCAGCGGAATCAGCGGCTCCACTTCCCCCACGCCCGTGTCCACCACGCCGCTGCCCGCCGGCCCGCGCGCCGTCCCCGCCGCCGCATCCCGCTGGTTCTCGTAGCGCACGAAAGGCACGAATCCCAGCGGATTGCTCCCCGCGTCCACCAGCACGCCATCCACATAGCGCTGCCACATCGCCGGGCCGAAAATGTCGAACGAAAGCTGCTCGCTTGCCGCGCGCCCGTGGCCGGCGCTCCCATTGCCGCGCACGAGCCACACCCGCAGCCGCTCCAGGAATCCCAGCGCCGCCGACGCATCCGCCCCCCGCTCCACCTGGTCCGACAGCACCGCCGCATACCCCGGCGTCGTCTCCCCCGCCTCCACGCACTCGCAGCCCATCCCCCCGCCCCGGGGCAGCGGACACACACGGCCCGTCTCCACAATCTTCATCTGAAGCCAGCGCCCAACAGCCGCTCCTCCCTGACCGGCCGCCGCCGCGCCCACTTCAAACGCACTGCCCTGATCGGGATCCGAACCCTGCGGCCCGCCGCCCGCGGTCGCGCCCTTCCCCAGTCGCATCAACAATTCCGCAGTCGGCCGCAGATGCACCCACGCCGACCCGTAAATCGCCCCCTGCAGCACCAATTCCTGAAAAAAGCTCAATCCCCCCGCACACTCCACGATCGCCGCGATCACCGCCGTCAGCCGCGCCCGCGTCTGCGGGTCGCGCGCCAGGCTCACGATCGCCGGCGCTTTGCCCGCCGCGAAATCCACCAGCGTGTGAATCCGCCACGCGATGTCGTTCTCGATCACCACCTCCTTGCGCTGCACGTCGATCAGTCCCGTCGCCGACGCCCCGCCGTCCGCCGCACGCCGAAACCCCGTCAACCGCGCCGGCAATCCCCACTCCTGAAACTGACGGAACGGCGCCACCGCAAACCGCGTCCCCGCCGCGCACGGCAACGCGCCTTCCAGCTCCGTCATCAAATTCCGGTAGTACCCCAGAAACCGCTCCAGCCGCGGCCTTACCACATCCCGCAGCCACGCCACCCGCGCCGCCACCGTCTCGCTCGTCAGCGTCGCATCGCCAAACAGTTCAACCTGCAGCCCCGGAAGCATCGCCATGAAATGTTCCTCCTGCATCCGCATGCCGCGTCCGACCCATCCGTCGTCCCGCACACACGCGTCTACAAAGGGAACTCGCGCCCACTTTGTGCGCACACAACTCACCCAAACAAATACCTAACCACAAGTCTCCGCCGCCACTTGCGGCAAAAAAATTCCCGCGCGAATAATTCCGCCGCGCGCCAACTTGTGCGCGCGCCCACCACGCCCGCCCGAATCTTCGCACCCGCGATGCGCTCCAAGCTCCCGATCGGCCCCCCCGCCCCCCCCCTCATTGAACCAGTTGAACCAATTCCCCAATTGAACCACCATACCCCCATGCTCGCCCTCCGCCGCCTCCTCCTCGCCCTCGTCTGCCTCCTTCCCCTCGTCACGCTGGTCCACAAAGACGACCTCGACCACTGGGACGTCGCCCGCTCCGCCATGGCCGCCCCCGATGAATTCTCCTATCTTCTCCTTGCCGATTCCTTCCTCCACGGCCACGGCGTCCACCTCCACGACACCATCGGCCGCGACACTTTCTATCCCCCCGGCTATCCGCTGCTCCTCGCCGCCGCCGCGATCCCCTTCACCCGCGCCGGCCAGGAACTCCCGATCTTCCTCCCTCACGCCCTCAACGCCCTGCTCCTCTGCGCCGCCACGCTGCTCACCTGGTTCCTCGCACGCCAACTCCTCCCGCTGCTCGCGCGCGATCACCGCCGCTTCGCCGTGCCGCCGCGCGCCATCCCCTGGCTCGCCCTCCTCATCGCCGCGCTCTTCGCCGCCGACTGGCACGTCCTTGAAGGCGCGCTCTTCGTCTTCTCCGAACCCGCCTTCACCCTCGCCACGCTCCTCTGGATTTTCCTCGCCCTGCGGTGGCGCGGCGCCGAAAAATCCCCCGACTGGACCGCCTCCGTCCCGCGCACCCTCCTCATCGCCGCTCTCGCCATGGCCGCCTACACCATCCGCGGCGCCGGCCTCGTCTGCATCGCCGCCACCCTCCTCTACCCGCTGCTCCCCGGCAAAACGCCTTTCCGCCAACGCCTGCGCGCCCTATTGCTCATCCTCCTCCTCGCCATCCTCACCAAAATCGCCACCCGCTACACCGACCTCGCCCCCAACTCCTATCCCCACCAGCTCGTCAACGGCCTCACCCACGGAGGCCAATTCTCCTTCGCGCACCCGCGCGATTATCCCGCCCTCGCCCTGCGCGCCGCCGATCTCGCCGCCAGCCACCTCGACGATCTCGCGCAATCCTTCACCCCCATCCCGCGCGTCCCGCCCGACCTCGCCCCCCTCTCCTTCATCGGCCACACCTTCGCCCTCGTCGCCCTCGCCGGCTGGCTCCTCCAACTCATCCGCCCCCGCTCCGCCACGCGCCTCCTCGATCTCTACCTCCTCTTCTACATCGCCCTCTATCTCCTCTGGCCCTTCAACATGCCCCGCTTCTGGACGCCCATCCTCCCCTTCATGCTCATCTACGCCCTCCACGCCGCGCGCACGCTCGCCGATCTCCTCACCCCCGCCGCGCGCCTCGCCCCCATCGCCGCGCTCCTGCTCCTGCTTGTGCTCAACGCCGAGGAGCTTTATCTCCATCTCCCCGCGTATCAGAACCGTCTCAATTACGTTTCTGACGCCCTCGCCGATTCCGCCGCCGCACTCCTCCGCCGCACCCCCGACCCCCGCCGAACCTACCTCTGTGTCGCCGGCGGCGATGAACACTTCATCTACGCCTGGTATTTACGAAAATTTCCGAACGGTTCCCAAGTCAAAATCTGCTCTCCCCAACCCCTACCCACCGGCGGCGACGAACGTATCGAAGCGCTGATTTTGCGCGTCTCCGCCGCCGCCGACCGCCAATCCCTCGCCGCCCCCAGCGCCCCGCCCGCCCCCGTCTTCATCGCCGCCTATTTCTCCGAAAGCCTCTTCCAGGAAGTGTTTAGCAACCTCCAAAAAAGCAACCCCGTCTGGATGGCCTCACACCAGCCTCGCAAAATCTTTCAGCGCGGCATCGAAGCGTGCCTCTGGAAACTCCCCGCGCCCCCCTCCTCCGCCCCCGCTTCCCAGCCCCGCCCCACCGATCAAATTCCTTCACAATTTCGTCGATCCCCCTGAACGGGGGAATAGACAACCTCGCGCCGGCGCAGAACCTATGCCCTGCGAGCGTACACACGGGTGACCAGCCCGGACATCTCCCACGCCGTGGCCTGGACTTTTCGCCAAGGCGGATCATGCTGCTTGCCCTCGCTCCTTCCTGTGCTGGTCCCGCGCCTGTCAGTCCCTTTGAGGTTTTTGTGCCGTCGCCTCACCTCCCTTCCGGCCCAACGCCGACACCCCCTTCGCTCCCCCCTCCACCGGGCATGCTCCTCCTGCCCGATGCGGTCGCCCTCATGACGCTTGTCGGCACCCTCGCCGCCGAAAAACGTGAGCCCCGCCCGCGACGCCTCCACCTCCTCAATCACCTCCTCACCGCCCTGCCCGCCTCCGCCGCCGCCGCCTTCATCCTCAAAGACCTCCGCCCAGACGCTCCCCCCATCATCGCCGGCCTTACCGAAGCCGGCTTCCGCGCCGGCTCCCCGGCACACGCCGCCTTCCTCCAGGAATTCAACCACGCCCCCTTCCAGGATGCCTTCTCCCGCGCCGCCCTCGCACGCCTCCTCGAAAGCCCCGCCGCCGCGCTCCTCACTTTCCACCGCCCAGACCTCGTCGACGACGCCGCTTGGCGCGCCGACATCCACGTCCACGCCTACCGCGATCCCGCAAACCTCGGCGACGCCCTCCTCTCCCTCTTCCGCCCCGATCCCTCCCTTCAACCCCCCGCCGATTCCTCCGCCTACGCCCTCCTCTTCTTCCGCGCCCCCGACGAGCCCCCCTTCACCCCGCGCGAACGCGACCTCCTCCACGCCGCCCACGCAGGCCTCGAATGGATGTACCGCGAAGAAGCCGCCCGCAACCCCGGCTTCACCGACGACCTCCCCCGGCGCCTCCGCGAAACCCTCCGCCACCTCCTCACCGGCGCCTCCGAACGCCAGATCGCCCGCCAGATGAAGCTCTCCCCCCACACCGTCCACGACTACGTCAAAGCCCTCTACACGCGCTTTGCCGTCTCCAGCCGCCAGGAACTTATCGCCTGGTGGACCGCCCGGGGCCACCCGCTGCCCCTCAAACACGACTGATCCACGCCCCCGCCTCGCGGCGCTTCCATCCCGCCCCGGAAAAAACCTCGGTGACACAGCCCTAACTCCCCTCTGTGCCGCTTCTTGTGGCACAATCCTTGCCATTCCACCTCCCGACCGCCCCGCGCCCCGGCAAAACCGCGCCGCGCCGGTCAGACTGGCGTGTTTCGCATCATTTTGTCCGCGATTCACGCCGCCGCCTCCCCACGTGTCGTACCGCCTTACCCCGAGGCCCCCCCTCCCATGAAGCTCGAAACTATCTTCCTCCTCCTCGACGAACACCCCCAGAAGCTCATGTTCATCTGCCCCGCCTGCGACCACCAGAACTTCACCGCCCCCACCCGCTCCCTTGGCGACTACCGCTGCGAAGCCTGTGGCATCACCCTCGACGCCGCCGACGCCGAGCTCGAAGTCCTCGCCCACGATCCCCAACCCGCCGCCCAGCCGATACTCTGGATGTGACCCCCGCTCTCGCATCCTCCCGCTACCCCCGCTCCCGCATCCCCCTCTGGCTCTGCTTCCTCCTCACCCTCGCCCTCCTCGCCCTCACCGCCGCCATCGAACACACCATGGGCCGCTCCCTCCTCAGCGCCTCCGGCCGCTTCACCCTCTGGATCTCCAACCCCAACGGCCCAGAAACCTCCCAACAACTCGCCGATCCCTACTCCTTCACCCACATCCTCCACGGCTTCCTCTTCTACGCCCTCCTCCGCCTCGCCTCCCGCCGCCGCCTCTCCGTCCCCACCTGCTTCCTGCTCACCCTCTCCCTCGAAGCCTCCTGGGAAATCCTCGAAAACTCCCCCCTCATCATCAACCGCTACCGCGCCCAAACCATGGCCGTCGGCTACGCCGGCGACACCATCCTCAACTCCCTCTCCGACATCCTCTGCTGCGCCCTGGGCTTCACCCTCGCCCGCTACCTCCCCCCCTGGCTCACCATCCTGCTCGCCATCACCATTGAACTCACGCTGCTAATCACCATCCGCGACAACCTCACCCTCAACATCCTCATGCTGATCCACCCCATCCCCGCCATCCAACACTGGCAACAAGCAGGATAAAATCCCATCACTCAACATCGGTGCCCTCACCAACGCTTGCGTCGGTCGCGACCCGCCCCTATCACACATTGCACCCCATCGTGAACCATCCCACCGCGCCGCCGTCCCTCTCCCCGCCTCCCCGCGCCACCACCCCCAAAAAAAATCCCCCCTAACTCGTTACACTCTCCCAAACGGAGCCTCCCATGTCGCCACACATCCGAGCCCTCCCCCTCCTCTCGCTTCTCCTCTTCTCAGCATGCGCCACCACCCCCTCGTCCACCCCCCAGCACATCCTCATCTCTCTCGAACGCACCCGCTGCTTCGGCACCTGCCCCGCCTACAAAGTCACCATCGACGAACACGGCACCGTCACCTTCGTCGGCACCTACCGCGCCACCGCCCCAGGCCCCCACCTCACCTCCATCCCTCCCGCCGCCGTCCGCTCCCTGCTCACCCAGGCCCGCTCCCTGGGCTTCTGGTCCATGCAAAGCAAATACACCGCCGCCATCACCGACCTCCCCACCACCATCACCACCATCACGATCGACAACCAAACCAAATCCGTCGAAGACTACTTCAACGCCCCCGAAGCCCTCCACAAACTCGAAACCCTCATCGACCAAACCGCCAACACCGCCCAATGGATCGCCCCATCTTACAGCCGCGGCCTCTAAAACCACATGGCATTCATAGTCGTCGCCCCTCCTCGCCTGGGTCGATACATATGCTATGATTCCGCTCCATGAGCATCATTGCCCCGTTATCTCCGGACGACAAGAATCTCGGCGCCTACTACACCGCTCAAGAGGTGGCAGATTTCTTGGTGCGCTGGGCCGTCAAAACCAATACCGACCGGATTCTTGACCCAAGCTTTGGCGGCGGCGTGTTCCTGCACGCAGCGTGTCGACAATTGGCACAATTTCACGGTAATCCAGCTCAATCGGTATTGGGTGTGGAGCTCGATTCCGCAGCACACGGTCAGGTATGCCTCGCCCTGCAGCACGAATACGGTGTACCCGGCTCCCAGCTCACGCGCGCCGACTTTTTCTCATTAGAACCCGGCTCTATCTCCGTCGATGCAGTCGTTGGCAATCCACCATTCATTCGATACCAGCGGTTCTCCGGTGCATGTCGTCAGCGCGCGATTCAGGTTGCTGCGTCCGGTGGAGTAAGATTGTCCGAGCTCTCAAGCTCTTGGGCCCCCTTTGTCGTCCACAGTACAAGCATGTTGCGATTTGGAGGCAGGCTTGGGTTTGTTCTGCCCGCAGAAATCATGCATGCTGCTTATGCCCGCCCGATCCTCGAGTTTCTTAACCGAACATTCGCAAATATCTCGTTCGTTACCTTCCGACGGCGGCTATTCCCGGAACTCAGCCAGGATACGCTTCTGCTTTTGGCTGACGCCAAGACTTGCAATGCGTCGGCCCGGGTTAGGCTGCGCCAGCTCAATGATTCGCATGATCTCGTTAAAATACCAATCGGAACTGGTCGCCCCGTTGCGAAACGCAGCCTCCGTATGGCTAGCGTGGTTAATGGCACTGATCGATTTGCCAAGCAATTGCTACCAAAAGGTGTTCGTGATCTTTACGATTCCCTCGCACAACATCCTCGCGTCGCACGCCTCGATCAGCTTGCGGATGTGGGAATTGGCTACGTTACAGGCGGGAATGATTTCTTCCACCTAGGCAAAGAGGATGCAGAAAAATGGGAAATTCCGCAGCAATTTCTGCGACCAGCGTTATGCCGCGGGCGCGGATTGGCTGGACTCGTTTTTTCCGCCGCTGATTGGGAGAGGGCGGCGGCAAATCGCGAGGCTGCATTGCTGCTTCACTTGCCGAACAAAGACACGCCGCTTCCGAAGGAAGTTCGTGCTTATATCGAATTTGGCGAAGCGCGCGGCGTCCACCGCGCCTTCAAATGCCGTACACGCTCTCCTTGGTACAGGGTTCCTCACGTCCGTGAAGCGGATGCATTTCTCTCTTATATGAGCGGCACCTTGCCCAAATTCGCAGTGAATCGGGCCCGCGCGGTGGCTCCTAACACGCTTCACGTCGTCCGAATGCATCCTCTTTCGAACGTTTCGTCTTCGACCATAGCCTTGAGCTGGCAGTCCTCATTGACGCAACTCAGCGCAGAAATCGAGGGCCATGCCATGGGCGGTGGTCTGCTCAAGCTCGAACCCAAGGAAGCTGAACGCATACTTGTCGCGCTTCCGCAATTCCCGCAGGACGTACTGTTTAAGCATGTGCAAACGCTCGATGTGATGGTCCGGCAGATCCCTGAGCCCGCCATGCAGAAAATCGTCGACAACCTAATCCTTGTAAGCCAGTTGGGTCTTACGCCTTCCGATTGCACCGCGCTCAAACGCGCCGCTGAATGCCTGCGGATGAGGAGAATGCCAAAAGCGGGATGATGATGCTGCCATTCGCAGAGCGCCCGACCCATTGAACTCTTGTTTCATAGGTGCCAAAGTCGTGGCCAAAAAAAACAAGCCAGTGACGAAGTTGCCGTGCATGACGCTTCCAGACGCACTTAAGACGTTCGCCCTTTGCGAGAGCGGGGTGCAAGGCCAAGCCCACATCCAACCCCTGCATTGGTATACCGCCTCTCGCCTTGTTATCGAGGGTGGATTCGCTCCCGAGACGATCACGCCAAGGCCTCCATTGACCGTCACTAAGACCACTTCCGGCCTCATCCTTGAATACGATCCCTCGGTCGCCCGCCCTGGCGAGCAAACAGTCTTTGGCGGTCTTAAGACAAAAGATGTGGACGTTGTCGTGGCATTGCCTGGGATCGGGCCAGTGGTCGCAATCTCCATGAAAGGATCACTGAACGCCTTCCGCAATCTCACCAACCGCATGGAGGAGGCCGCGGGCGACTGCACGAATTTGCATCTCGCGTATCCAGGGCTCGTCTACGCATTCTGGCATATCTTCCGCGCTAACACGGAGGGAACAGCCCCACCAGATGCACCGGCCTTTTTGAAGCTGAAAGAGGGTCGGATCGCTTCCGCTGATATCGCAGTCCGACGCGATGGTAGCTTATCGAGTTATCTGGCTCGCTACTTTTTTGCCATGGAGCGCCTGAGCGGTCGATCAGACATGCGCGACGACCCGTCCTCTTACGAGGCTGTCGGCATCACCTTGGTCGACGTAGCTGGTACGTGTTCTGGCGAGCCCCTTTCGACGCATCCTCCCCAAGGAAATCCGCTCCGCCACGAGAATATGTTTGCAACTATTTACCGCCAATATGATCTTCGTTTTGTTTATCAGTCACCGGCCCTTAAAGACCAAACACGACGGTTGATCTGGTCTGATCAATCCCCCGCCATCAAGGACAGAAGCTCATTGGATTACATCCCCCGGACCGGACCATCCGATTCGGACGAATCCGATGAACTGGAACAAAATGCACATTAATTGGAATAACCCCGAAAGCACCCGACTGGAAGATAACTGACTTCACTCTCAGCAGCGCCCAACTCGAACAGCACGCCCTGGCCGTGCTTTCATGATCAGAAAATCTCGCCGTTCCGGGAACTTTCCCCCGCCCCATCCGTTCTCTCTTATGCGACGGCGCCTTTTGGCGGTTGGCCCTGGCCAGTATGGTTCGCCGCCGCACCGGGAGAAGAAGTCATGGCAAATCCCCCCACGTTCCCGCCGCCCCGCGCGCCCGCCCGCAAAACCCCGCGCGCAAAAATCGATGCGCACCTTGCGCACCTCTCCACATACCGCTCACAACCAGCGCAACCGCAACCCATTACACTACATTCGCATCCACGTAAATTTGCACGCCTGCGCAACCCCGCCGGCTCCGCACGCGCCCCACCGCCCCCGACGCGACGACTTCACGACTTGACGACTTAACCTCCAACGATCCCGCATTCGCTTGGTCACCTTGCAACCTTGTCACCGTCTCCCCCACCCCCCACAATCCCCCCATGCTCGAACTCTCCCCCACCTCCGCACTCCCCTACCTTCGCCACGCCGGGCGCATCCCCCCGAACGCCGACTTCACCGTCCGCTCCCTCTCCGGCGGCGTCGCCAACATCGTCCTCAAAATCTCCCCCACCCCCCCCCCCAACCCACCTCCACCACCCCCGCCTTCGTCCTCAAGCAACCTCTCCCCCGTTTCAAAACCGCCGCCGAATGGCTCGTCGATATCGATCGCGTCAAAGTCGAACGCGATTGCGCCCAACTCCTCCACACCCTGCTGCCTCACGCCTCCGTCCCCGACGTCCTCTGGTTCGATGAAGCCAACTACATCCTCGCGCTCTCCGCCGCCCCCGAAACCGCCCGCCTCTGGAAATCCGAGCTTCTCTCCAACCTCACCTCAGAAACCGCCGCCCTCAACGCCGGCACCCTCCTCGCCATCATGCACGGCAGCACCCACAACGACCCCGCCGTCCGCACCCGCTACGGCGAGCCCGCCTTCTTCCTCCAGCAACGCATCGATCCCTACCTCCGCACCATCGCCGCCACACACCCCGACCTCGCCGCCCCCATCAACGCCGTCGCCGACAACCTCCTGCGCGACGACCAGCGCACCTGCCTCATCCATGGCGACTTCTCCCCCAAAAATATCTTCCTTCTCGAAGATGATCGCCTCCTCCTCCTTGATTTCGAAGTCGCCTTCTTCGGCAACCCCGCCTTCGACGTCGCCACCCTCCTCAACCACCTCCTCCTCAAAGCCTTCCTCCACCGCCACCTCTCCCATGCCCCAACCGATCCATGGAAGTCCATGCTCGACACCTTCTGGGAAACCTATCGCCACACCGCCCCGCCAGATCTGGTGCGACAATCCTCCGCGGCAGGTGGCCACCTCCTCGCCGCCCTCCTCCTCGCCCGGCTCGATGGCAAGTCTCCCGTCGAATACCTCCTGCCCCATCCAGACCTCCAGTCAACCATTCGCACCATCGCCCGCGACGTTCTGTCCCAGCCCCCACGCGACCTTCCCCGCACCCTGGCCACGCTCATGCGCACCCTCGACGCCCTCCCCCCGCAGAGCTAACGCCATGCAACCCGCCCAACCCGCCTATCTTGTAGCACCTTGGCGTGTTCACCCCGCTTTTTGACTCCTCTGGCCCCATTTTCGCCTTACCTTCAACGATGTCGCTCCAACCCACGGTACTTTGTCGTGTGCTTGTTCCTTTCATTCCTCGCTGACACCCAGATTCCCCCCGCTGCCCCCGCTCATGCGCTACTCGTGGTGCTTCTGGCCGCCATCGCCATTGCGGTTCTCACCGGCACGGCCGCTATCGTGGCGTTCAACCGCTTCCGCTCCCAGCGCCACCGCACCGAAGAGCTCGCCCGCGATCTCTCCCGCGTCAACGCCAGCGTCCGCCGCCGCCTCAATTTCCTCAACGCCATCTCCCACGACCTTCGCACCCCTCTCAATGGCATCACGCTCCAGACCCACATCATCGATCAGGCCCTGGCCAAAAAGGACTTCCCGCTCCTCCAGCGCTGCGCCGCCGACATCCGCGAAGCCTCCGCCCTGGCCGCCGAAATCCTGGATGCCCTGCTGCAATACGCCCACACCGACATCGAGCAGAACGCCATCGCCGCCTTCCCGCTGCGCGAAATGCTCCAGCAGGTCGCCGATCCCTTCCGCGCCGCCGCCGAGGAAAAGCACCTCGCCCTCACCGTCAACGTTCCCGAAGACCTCACCCTCACCACCGACCGCGACAAGTTCCAGCGCATCCTCGCCAACCTGCTCGACAATGCCGTCAAGTTCACCACTCACGGCACCATCACCATCCGCGTCTCCGCCGAAACGCCCGACGCCCTGCTGCTGGAAGTCATCGACACCGGCGCCGGCATCGCCCCCGACCACCTCCAGCACCTCTTCCAGGAGTTCTACCAGGTCAACAATCCGTCGCGCGACGCCCGCCTCGGTCTCGGGCTGGGTCTCGTCGTCGCCCGCCGCCTCGCCGGTCAACTCGGCGGTACCCTGCGCGCCGCCAGCGAACTCGGCGAAGGCTCTATCTTCCAGCTCCGCCTCCCGCGCCGCTGCCCCACGCGTCCCGCCGCCGCACCCCCGCCGAACCCTCCCGACCCGCGCCCGAAGCCGCCCGCCCCCGCCGATGGGGCCGCCGCTTACAGCAACGTCCCGGACAGAATCAGCTTCGCCACCAGGAAATAAATGATCAGCCCCGTCACATCCACCAGCGTCGCCACAAACGGCGCCGACGACGTCGCGGGATCGAATCCCAGCGCCCGCAAAATGAACGGCAACATCGACCCCGCCAGCGATCCCCAGCCCACCACGCCCACCAGCGCCACCAGCACCGTCAGCCCCACCAGAAACCAATACCTCCCGTATGCCGTCGGATGAAAATCCGGATTCGACTGCACGACCGTCATATCCGCCGGCACCACCGTCTCCTGCGGTAGATACAGACCTCGCCGCACCTTGGTCCCGGCCGGCAGCGTCGACGCCGGGATGTGCAGCGGCGCCGTCAGGTCCGTCTCGCTGTACACCATCTTCATCCCCTGGGGAATCGTCGCCAGCTCCCGCTCCGCTTCGGTCGTGAAAAACGATCCCATCACCGGCACATGGCTCAAGCCCTGCCACGCCGCAATCCGCGCAAAGCCGATGATCCCCAGGAACAGCCCCAGCGCCAGCCCCGTGCGGATTTCCCGCCCGAACACCCGCCACCAGTCCCGCAGCCGCAGCTCCCGCAGCGCCAGCGACCGGATGATCAGCGACGTGCCCTGCGATCCCGAGTTGCCCCCCGACGAAATGATCAGCGGCACGAACAGCGCCACCACCGCCGCCTTTTCGATCTCGCCCTCGAACGATCCCATCGCCGTCGCCGTGAGCATCTCCCCCAAGAACAGCACCGCCAGCCACCCGCCGCGCTTCTTGACCATCGACCAGAAGCTCACCGTCAGGTAGGGCGCATCGAGCGCTTCCTGCCCGCCCATCTTCTGAATGTCCTCGGTGGCTTCCTGCTGCGCCACGTCCAGCACGTCATCCGCCGTGATGATCCCCAGCATGTTTCCCTGATTGTCGGTCACCGGGAGCGCCACCCGGTCATATTTTTTGAACGTGTCGACCATCTCGTCCCGCGAGGCCGTCGCCTGCAGGCTCACCAGCGACCGATCCTTGATGTCCCGCACCTGGGCATTCGGATCGGCCATGACCAGCGTTCCCAGCCGCAGCTCCGCGATGAGTTTCCCCGACTCCACCACGTACAACACGTTGAGCGTTTCCTTTCCGCGGCCGGTCGTCCGCACGTACTCGAGCGCCTCCCGCGCCGTCATGCCCGGCTGCAACGCCACATACTCGGGCGTCAGGTACCTGCCCGCCGAGTTCTCCGGATAATTCAGAATCCGCCGCGTTTCCTTGAGCTCCTCCGGCGAGAGCACCTCGAGGAGCCGCCGCGTCACTTCCGCCGGCATTTCCTCCAGCAGGCGCACGCGGTCGTCCGGCGTCATCTGGTCCAGAATCACCCGGCTGGTTTCGCTGGAGATGGACTGGATCAACCCCTCCTGGTGCTCGAGCGGCAAATAGGAAAACGCCGCCGCCGCCTGCTCCTTGGTCAAGACACGGAAAATAATCCCCTCATCTTCCGGGGGCAGATCGACGATCAGCTCCGCGATGTCCGCGGGCTCGAGCATCGCCAGCGCATCGCGCAGCTCCTCCCACCGCTTGCCATGGATAAGCTCCTCGAGCTCGGCCTGCAAAATGTTGCCGATCATGTCCGGCCCTCTTCCTCACGCCAATCTCTTCCCGCCCATCTCACGAGGGAGTATGCCCACCCCTCCCCCGAAAGAAAAGCAAACCCCCACCTTCCCCCAATCCAATCCCCATCCCATCCTAATCTTCATCCTTATCTTCATCCCAATCCCAATCCCATCCCCCACCCCAATCGCGCCCCCCCGATTATCCCCCGTTCCCCTCTCCCAGCATGAACCCGATCCCCCGCCGCGTGTGAATCAACGGCCGCCCCTTGGCCCCGTCTATTTTCCGCCGCAGATAGCCAATGTACACATCAATAACATTCGAATTACCGCCTTCCGCCCCGTACAAATCCTTCCAGATCTGCTGGCGCGACACCACCTGCCCGGGAAACCGGGCCAGGAGCGCCAGCAGCTCAAACTCCCGCACCGTCAGGGGTATCCGCCGCCCGCCGCGCACCACCTCGCGGGACACCGTGTCGATTTCGAGATCGCACACCGTCATCCGCGGATTCTTCGCCCCATACTTCCGCCGCACCAGCGCACGCACCCGCGCCTCGAGCTCCGCATGCGGCGCGCTTTTCGACAGATAATCGTCCGCGCCCGCGTCCAGCCCGCGGACGCGCTCCTCCGCCGCATCCGCCACCGTCAATATCAACACGTGCGTCGCGTTCCCCGATTCCCGCAGCTCCCTGAGCAGCTCCAGCCCGTTGCCGTCGGGCAGCTTCACGTCCAGCACCACCACGTCATAGGCCCGCGCACCGATCGCCCGCCGCGCCTCGGCCACCGTCCCCGCGGCATCCACCTCGAACCCCGCGCGCGCCAGCACCCCCTGCAGCATTCGCTGCGTCGCCTCGTCATCCTCTACCAGCAACATCGCCATCGATGACGCTCCTGATGCCCACGCTCTCTTAACCGGTCCGATGCTCTTTTTTCATTCCCGCGACGGCGACCTTTCTCCACATCCGCCGGACCCTCCCAGACGTGAAAGATCAGCAGCCTACCTAATGATCGCCTTCCGTGGCATGCGAGGCCCTCTGAATTTTCCCCAGCGTTTTTGCCTACCCCCCCTTTTCCCCCGCGCCCGGGCCTGCGGGCCCGCCGGCTTCGGGGGCACGCCGTTCGGATTATGATCGGTCCGCCCGCCTCCGCTACAATACCCCCCGTTCACCGTGCACGGAGGCTTCCCATCTTGCTTCGCGAACTCCATATCCAGAATCTCGCCGTCATCCACGATATCACCGTCGAGCTCGACCCGGGCCTCAACTGCTTCACCGGGCAAACGGGCGCCGGCAAGTCGCTGATCATCGGCGCCCTGGAAATCCTCCTGGGCCTCCGCCAGCCCACCGACATGCTCCGCAAAGGCGCCGGGGGGGGCGAAAGTGCCGAGGGCCGCGTCTCCGGTCTCTTTCATATCACCTCCAAAAACCTCCGCCAGGAAATCGCCAACGCCACCGATCTTCCTCTCGACGCCGAACCCGAACTCCTCATCACCCGCCGACTCTTCGAATCCCGCGGCGGTGGGGGGGGCCGCACCTCCGCCTCCATCAACGGCACCCCCATCACCAACGCTATGCTCAAACAGGTCGGGGAAATCCTCGTGGATGTTCACGGCCAGCATGACGCCCAGTTCCTGCTCAAACCCGCCAACCAGCTCGCCGTCCTCGATGAGTTCGGCAATGCCTCCGACTTGCGCCAGCAATTCACGGACCTCTATCGCCGGCGCCAGGAACTTCTCGCCCAGCAAAAGGAACTTGCCACTTCACGCACGCTCCGCAAGCAGCAGCTCGAACTCTATGAATTCCAGGCCCGGGAGATCGACGAAGCCCAACTTGTCGCGGGCGAATACGAAACCCTGGTCGGCCGCAACCGCGTGCTGTCCAACCTCGAAAAAATCAAGCGCACCTCGGGCGCCGCTTATGGCGTGCTCTACGAGGAAGAGGGGGCGATTCTCTCGCGCCTCAAATCCGCCGCCGCCATCCTCCTGGAACTCGCCCAGCTCGATGACGCGCTCGCTCCGATCGCCACGCAGGTCAAGGACGCCACCCTTTCCCTCGACGACGCCGCCTTCTCGCTGCGGCGCTATGTCGATCGCCTCGATCTCGATCCCGAAGAGCTCGAAACCAACCATCAGCGTCTCAACCTCGTCACGCGCCTGATCGACAAATACGTCGGCCGGAACGCCAACGGCACGGTGGAGGAAGTGCTGGCGTATCGGCGGCAGATCGCCGAGAAAATCGAGGAGCTGCGCGCGCAGGACCAGGACTTCTCGACGAGCGCCCGGCAGATCGCGGATATCGAAAGCCAACTCCGCGACATCGGCGCCACGCTCTCCGCCGCCCGCAAAAAAGCCGCCGACAAGCTCGCCCCCCTCGTCCACGCGCAGCTCGCCGACCTGGGCATGAAAGAAGCCCGCTTCCACGTCGAGCTGCAACCCATCCAGTCGGACCTGGCCCCCGCGGCCAAAGCGCCCGCCGCCAAATCCCACCAGTCAGCGCTCGGCACTCAGGACCTGCAACTCACGCTCGCCGATTTCTCCACCTCGTCCGGACTCGAAACCGTCGAATTTATGATCGCCCCCAATCCGGGCCAGCCCGCCCGCCCGCTGCGCCGCATCGCTTCCGGCGGCGAACTGTCCCGCGTGATGCTCGCCCTCAAATCCATCACCGCCGCGCGCGGCGGCGCGGACCGCGTCTCCGTCCTGGTCTTCGATGAAATCGACGCCAACGTCGGCGGCCGCATGGGAACCGTCATCGGCGAAAAACTCCGCGACCTCGCCGCCTTCCACCAGGTCCTCTGCATCACCCACCTCCCCCAAATCGCCGCCTTCGCAGACCGCCACCTCACCATCCGCAAATCCATCACCGGCTCTCCCACATCCAACGCCGGCGCCGCCCAAACCACCACCACCGTCTCCCTCATGACCGGCGAAGCCCGCATCCTCGAACTCGCCGAAATGACCGCCGGACCCTCCCCCTCCCACACCGCCCTCTCCCAGGCCCGCGAACTCCTCTCCACCGGCACGGGCGGCAAACGCAAACGGCGCCCCGGCGCGTAGCGTTTCCGATCCACGCGCCGCCCCGCCGGACGCAACACCGCTGCTTTTTTTCCATTTCATCTTTTCGGCATCCGCCCGTCCCCCCGAGGCACCCTCTTTGCGCGCTCCGCGCGCTGTTGGGAAGTCACGACTTCATGTCACGTCTCTGTCCTCTTACGTGGGTCTTATCATGCTTACCGCCACACGCACCTGCGCCGCATGCTGCGCCGCGCTCGCCGCCGCCCTCCTCTGCTCCTCCGCCTCCGCCATTACCATCCCGGCGGCGCCCGGCGACTACACTCTCCCCGGACTCGTCATCCCCCAATTCTCCGGGCCCATCATCTTTACCGCCAATAATCCCTACTCCGGAAACATCACCACCCTCTTCACCGTCCAGGGGCAACAGGTCCCCCAGGTCGTCTCCGTCAGCGGCACCCTCAGGACCACCGTCGTGCGCGATACCGCTTCGGGCAACCTCGACTATTACTACGCCGTGTTCCCCTCCGACAACACCTACCTCGGCGCGGGACTCACCCTCGACAACCTTCCCACCGACCAGTCGCTCCAGGCCGTCGCCTGGTTCACCGCCCTGCCCGCGCAAGATCGCACCCTCACCGTCCTCTCCCCCGGCGACATCCACACCAGCACCGCGTCGCTCCTCATCCACACCTCGCTCACCACCTTCGTCGAGAAATACGCCCCCGCCCAGGTGCAACTTTCCAACGGCATCGCCGGGCAGGACACCGTCGCCACCCAGGCCCTCATCCCCGCCTCACCCCCCAACGCCTCCGTGCCCGAGCCCGCCACCCTCAGCCTGCTCTCCCTCGCCCTGACAGGCCTCCTGTGGAAAACCCGCCGCTCCCGCACGCAACCGTAACGCGCCCCGCAACCAACCCCGCGCACCGCGAAGACCCCTTCGGCTTGCTCCACTGGCTGCGGCGTTGTTCTGATGACGCCCTTCGTGTGCCATGCTCAGCCAAGGGCCAACAGGCCCCTGAGCATGCTCGTGAGCGGGAAAGCCTCGAAAAACACAACCCCTCCAGCGCACAACGACTACCTGATTCTCCGCCCAACGGCTCCGTTCTTCGTGCCAACCGGAGCCGCACCCTCGGCACTCGGCACTCACCGCATCTTTCAGACAGAACCGGAACCAGCGTTAACGACGGCCGCAGGCCAAAGCACAAAGCAGCGAAGTCCCCAGGACCACGAAGCCGTCGGTCCAACTTCTCCTTGACCGACAAGACCTCCCGCCCCATTCCAGGCATCAGCGTCCAGCTCCCCGTCTAGCTACAGCTCCCCCGCCCCGTCATTTGCGTGCATTCGTGTACATTCGTGGATAATTCCCGCTGTCGTCTTTCGTGTACTTCGTGCCTTTCGTGGCCATTTACGTTGTCGTCGTGGGGGGGCCGTCATCTCGTTCCTCCGTGCGCTCCGTGCGCTCCGTGGTTTTTTGGTTGCGGCTTCCGCGCCGTGCCTTTCGTGGCCATTTACGTCGTGGTCGGTGGGGGAGTCGTCGGCTGGCTTTCTGGTTGCCGTCGTGCTCCAGATGGTCGTCGCGGCGCAGGCGCCGCCCGCCTGCCGAAAAGACCGCCCCACCTGTCCAATTGATCGAGAATTTTTTATTGCTCGACCTTTTTCACGGCGTTATACTCCCCGCCATGTCCGGAGAAGCTGAAATCCTCGGCACGCCGCCCCTTCGCAAAAAGTGGAAGGACGCCAAGCAGAAAGCCCAGGAAGCCGCCAAGAAAACCAAAGAAACCCCCAAGCTCGATGCCCTCCAGAAAAACACGTTGAAGGAATCCCTCGGGCCCGATCTCGACGCCTGGCCAAAACTCTATCCGGACTGGACCAAGCTCCAGGCGGGCAAGTCGAAGATCGATTCCACCATCACCACGTACGAAACCGCCATCAAAAATTCCGGGCTCAGCGAAAATATCCGCAAGCTCATGACCGCCCCCTTGACCGAAATCAAGACCGAGATGGCCAAACGCCTCGAAAAGGCCCACGAGCTGGTCAGCTCCGATCTCAAGGCCGCCACCAAAGCCAGCAAAAAAGCCATCCCGCCCATCGTCCTGGTGCAGCACGAGGTCGCCCACCTGGTCGCCGAAAAAGCCGGCGCCACCCGCCTCAAACCTGTTAGGATTTACCTCGAAATCATCCTCTCCGACGACAAGGTGCTCAAAAATGTGCCCGCCGGTCTCGACAATGGCCTGCTGGCCCAGAAAATCCACGACAGGGTCGGCTTCGCCAGCCTGATCGAGGACCTCGCCCACCTGCTCAAAACCGTCGACAAAATGGAAGTCGATGCCGCCGAAGCCAAATTCGAAGCCGGCATGGACGAGATCATCCACAAGGTCCTCGATCGCGCCGCCGAGCCCATCCTCGAACTGGTCAAGGTGCGCTCCGAATACCGCATGTACAAAGTGAAAAAGGGCGCCACCCTCGCCCTGGCCACCGGCGGCGTCGTCGCCAGCATCGCCAGCCTCGCCGCGTCGCCCTTCACCGGCGGTGTCTCCACCGTCGCCGGAATCATCGGCCTCTTCAAGGCCGTCAGCACCCTCATGGTCGAGGCCAATAACCTTGCCATGGGCACCGAGGAATTCATCGGCAAGGTCACCGAAGACCTCCGCACCCTCTACAAACAATATAAAAAAGCCAGCGAAACCGTCGTCGGCGTCGGCGAAATCGCGAAAGTCACGGCCAATTCATTGGTCGGCCCCTGGATCACCACCATCAAAAGCGCCAAGGAAGGCTGCGAACAGGCCGAAAGCAAAAACAACGGCCTCATCGTCAAGGCCAACGATGAAGCGGAAAAACTCGGGCAGGTCCTGACCAAACAGGAAGTCCTGTACCAGCAACTGCGCACCTATGAAGAGTCGAACAAAAAACTCTTCAGCCCCGAAGAGGTCGCCGCTCTCCTCAAAATTCAAAAGGGAATCGAGACAACCGCCAAGTCCGTGCAGTCGATCATCGAAGCCGTTTCCAAACTCCACGGGCGCACCGAACACAACAAGGGCGCGCTGGTCATGCTCCACAGCGCCATGGCCCAGTTGGCCGCCAAGGAGCCCACCTGGTCCAAGGTCGGCCAGATGGTCGCCCAGGTCGCCGTCTCCGCCGGCCTCATGATCGCCGGCGGCGTAAACGTCCCCGAGCCCATGGAATGCATGAAGCTCACCAAGGAAATCGCCGAAAACGCCGGCCGCGTCCTCGAATCCCTCGAAACCGTCAAGGACCTCATCGAAGGCTTCAACGACATGCTCAAAAAGCATAAGAAATAACGCCCCGCACTAGCCCGGACGGCGGCCCCTCTCGGGCACGTCTCCAATCCCCGAAACCCGACGCCTCGAACCCCGACACCACGCGTCCGCTTCCGCTCCTCCCTCATCCCAACCCTGTGAATCCCCGCCAAAAAAGCCCCTCGCCTCTGTTCCCCAGGCGCCCCTGCCCGCCATGCCATCGCGTCCGCTCGCTCCCCCCAACTGAACAAGGAACAATCGCCCCTGACCAATCCCCTTTACTTCCGCGCCCGCGCCGCCACCTTCCCCGCCTTCTCCACCATCTCCGCCAAACTCCCATGCCCCACAATCCTCCCCTCCCGCGCCCGCTTCTCCGCCGCCGCCGCACTCACCCCCAACTCCGCCCCCGCCTCCTCCGCACTCTTGCCCTCCAGGTACCGCGCCACCACCGCCCGCCGCTCCCGCTCGTTCAACTTCAGCATCCCCTCATCCAGCATCCCCAGCACCGCTTCCCGATCCCCCTCTTCCATCGCCGCCGCTTCCTCTCGCATGCCCACCGCGCGCTCCCGCTTCTTCCGCCGCCCCTCCTCTTTCCTCACACGCCGGCACCCATACACCGCCGCCCGATACAACCACCCTCCCACCTTCTCCCCCTTCACCCGCGAAGCCCGCTGCGCCAACAGCCAGAACACCCCCTGCACCAAATCCTCCGCCTCCCTCCCCGGCCCCCCCAGCATCCGC
>DASZZD010000069.1:0-15194 GCA_035545015.1 Phycisphaerae bacterium | reverse complement strand
GGAGGCGGCGAGGGCGATGTCGGCGGGCATGGCGGTGGAGAAATCGTCGGTGTGGTTGGCGGAGTTCCAGGTGGTGGGCTGAATTTCTTCGCGGACGCCCTGGGGGCCATCGGACATCCAGAGCTTGGGGATGCCGAAGCGCGGGAGGCCGGGGGAAGTGAAGGTGCCGTCGGCATGGAGGAGGGAGATTTTTTCGTTGAGGGTGAGACGCGGGAGGAGGTCGCGGGCGCGGGCATCTGGGGAAAGGGCGGGGTTTCGCCAGGGGGCGTTGGCGCCGCCGGTGTCGGGGAGGGCGGCGGGGGCGGATTGGGCGCGGGCAGCGGCGGTGCAGGCGAGGGTGAGTGCGGCGGCGAGCAGAACGGGCATGTTCATGTTATTTCGCTTTCGCTTTAGGTTTGGGCAGACGCTTGGGGGATGTGGCGGTGGCGTTTGGCGAGGCGAGTTCGGTGTGGAAGCCGATGGGGGGCTTGGCAGGGTCGGCGGCATCGGGATCTTCCATGAGTTGGCGGATGGCGTCGATGATCGCGAGGATTTGCTCATCGTGATTTTGCAGCTTCTTTTCGAGTTCGTCGAGCTTGGCGGCGAGGTCGTGGTGGGTCGAGAGCAGCTCGCGGAGCTGGACGAAGGCGCGGACGACGAAGAGGGAGGCTTTGACGGCTTCCTTGGAGTTGAGGACGGTAGCGGCCATAATGGCGCCGTGCTCGGTGAAGGCGTAGGGGCGGTATTTGAGATTGGCCCCGGACCTTAAGCTTGCAGATTTTGACCGTGAAGAAGGCGGCCGGCGTGACAAATCCAAGGTTGCAATTTGCAACCTTGGATTCAGGGGGGCATCGTCCAAGGTCGCAATTTGCGACCTTAAAGATTGGGCTTCATCCCAGGTCAGTCGGAACATGAAGTCCTCAGGGAAGCGGTCGATATTTCGTGCAACTTGCTGGTTCAGGCGCTTGGTCGTGACGCCGTAGAGGCGGGCGAGGTCGGCGTCGAGGATGATGCGCTGGCCGCGGAGGAGGAGAATCGTTTGATGGACGCGGGTGAGGAGGAGTAGGCCGGGATTCTTTTTTTTCGCCATGGTGATCCTTCTCGTAAAGCGGCTCGTCATGAATTGATGTCGCAAATTGCGACATCAGGTTTGCCGGGGTGGCTCAGAATTTAACCTCGGTGGACCGTCCCGCATACTGGATGGCTTTGTCGGGCGGGGTTTGTGGGGAGTAGGGGATGGGCTTGTCGGGGCGAATCCGGATGATGTTGACGGTGCGGTGTTCCAGCATGCCGGGGAAGGCGCCGGTGCGTTGGCCGATGGTGAGGGTTTTAGCGGCGTCGTTCCAGTGGAGAGGGATGCGGGAGAACTGACCTCTTTCATAGGCGTAGGTGAGGCCATCGTCTTCGTAGAGGGAGAAATCGGCATCCGCGCCACTGTAGATTAAAAGCGTGAGCGGGTCGGCGAATTTTTCGGTGGTGTACTGGAGATCAGGGCCGAGGGGCAAGATGGAGCCGGCGCGGATGTGGAGCGGAATTTGATCGAACGGGGCGTCGGTGTCGTGGGTTTGTCCGGTCGGCGTATCGACGTGTTGGCCGGTCCAGAAATCGTACCAGCCGCCGGGCGCGGCAGGGAGGTAGACGGAACGCGAGCGGGCTTTGTAGGCGGTGACGGGAGAGACAAGGATGGACGGGCCGAAGAGGTATTCGTCGTCGATCGTGCGGGCGGTCTTGTCCGCAGGAAAATCCATCACGAGCGGACGCATGAAGGTCGAGTTGTTCTGCGTGACGTCGCCGGCAAGCGCGTAGATGTAAGGCAGCAGGCGGTAGCGAAGCTGGTCGGCTTTGAGCATCGCGTTGTAAGCCGGGGAATCGTCGCCGCCGAATTGCCACATCTCGCGGTAGGGAAATTCGCCATGAACGCGCAGCAGCGGGACGAAGGCGGCGAATTCGAACCAGCGGGCGTTGAGCTCGCGCCATTCGTCGAGGTTTTCCGGCGTGGGATTGCGCGTGGACCACTTGCCCGGCACGGAAAAGCCGCCCGAATCCATCGTCCAGTAAGGCATGCCCGAGAGGGAATAATCGAGGCCGGCGATGATCTGTTTGCGCATGGCGGACCAGGAGGAAGTGATGTCGCCGGACCAAGAGGCGGCGGCATAACGCTGCATGCCCGCGAAACCGGAGCGCGTGAGAATGAAAACGCGCTGATCGGGCGCCGCGGCCCGCTGGCCTTCGTAAATCGCTTCGCTGTTGACCAGCGGATAGGCGTTCATCACCGCAATTCTGCCCGGCATGTCGGCCATCTGGCGATCGAGCGTTGCGGGCGAGGGCTGCGTGAGGTCGGGCTCGGTGGCGTCCATCCACCACGCGTCGACGCCCTTGGAAAAGAGCGCTCCGTCGATCTGCTGCCAGAACAGTTTGCGCGCGTCGGGATTGAACGCATCGTAAAACGTGTACGCATACCCGCGGCCGACCCAGTCCCGCTCGCGCGGATTCACGGGGAACAAAAATCCTCTCGCCTGCATTTCCCTGGCGTTGCCGGTCGTGGGATAGAACTTCGGCCAGACGGAAATCATGAGATGGGCGTGCTGCTCGTGGATGTCTTTGATCCAGGCATCCGGATCGGGAAAGCGCGCCGGATCGAACCGGTGCGAGCCCCAATCATCCTCGCGCCAATACATCCAGTCCTGCACGATGTTGTCAAACGGAATGCGGCGGTCGCGGAAGCCTTTGACGACATCGAGCGACGCCTGCTGCGTTTCGTAGCGCTGCCGCGATTGCCAGAGGCCGAACGCCCAGACAGGCATCATGGGGGCCCGGCCGGTGAGTTCGCGATAGCCGGCGATGACGCGCCGGATCGCATCGGAACCGTCGCCGCCATAAATCAGGTAATAATCGACGCCTTCGCCGGCCATCGATTGAAAAGAAATGTTGTCGCTGGGGTCGGGCGTTTTCCACGTGAGCTGGCAGGTGGTGCCCTGGTCTTTGGACCAATCGAGGCGCAGGGCGTGTTTGGAATTCGCGGCGAAGTGGAGGGTGATCAGTTCATCGCCGGGCAGCCAGTTTTGGCGCCAGTGGTCGGCGCGGAGTTTGCCGTCGATCCAGAGTTTGTAGCCGCCGTTGGCGTAGAGTTTGAACTGGTAATTGCCATCAGTGTCGGCGGCGATCTGGCCTTCCCAGCGGATGGCCTGCCCGTTGCGGTTTTGCCGGCCCGCGCCGGCGTTAAGCACGCTGATGGCGGCGTCGGTGCGCGTGCTGGTCTCGCGCGTAAGGGCCTGATCGGCGAACACCGTCGCGGTCAAGCCGCCCGGCGTCCCATCCTTGGCCAGCAGATGGTCCGCCGGGATGGCGACGAAATCCCGGGGGTCGCCGAATTTCGTCGGCGACGCATTGTCCCACAAAATTCCATAACCTCTCGAGGAAACCAGCAACGGAACGGCGATTTCCGTGTTGTGCTGCCAGAGCGTGAAATCGTGACCGCTCAAATCGAGAAAATCGTATTGATGCTGGCCCAGGCCGTAGAGCGCTTCGCCGGGATCGTGGAGCCATTGCTGGCGGACGGTGAGTGTGGATTGGCCCTGGACGGTGGCGGGGGTGAGGGTGGTGCCGTCGGGTGCTTCGCGGAGGATTTGGGTTCCGCGAGCGCCGGTGAAGCTGAGGGCGCCATTATTTTCCGGGAGGACGCGCAATTCGTCGCCGCCGCTGTAAACAGTCTGGCCGCCGAAGGCGCCGCCGGTGACGTGGGGAGCGGGGCCATTGCGCGGCAGGACGCTGAAGCCGGGTTGGGTGATGCGAGTGTTGGTGGAGGTGATGTGGACGATGTTGCCGGTGATGAATTCGATGGTTTTGCCAGAGGGGAGGTAAATTTTGTTGTCGGCGGGATTGGTCGTCTGCGCGGCGGCGGCGCGGCAGCAGGCCAGCAGGAGCAATGCGCATGCAAGTCGTCGACCCATCGGCAGCCTCCGCAAAATGGAACGTCATTCCAGGAAATGCATCGGCAGTATAAACGAGCGTGCGGCGGGTGGCGAAGGCGCGGCGGGGATTCTATCGTATGGAAGTCACGTTCATTTCGCAGAGGTTTGCATGAATTCGCAAGAATCGGGCGGGGCGCTTTCAAGGCGGGAAATGTTACAGGCGCTGGGGGTGGCGGCGTTGGCGGGGGCGGGGCTGACGGCAGGATGCGCTGCGCAGGGAGCAGTAGCGAATCCGGCGCAAACGCCGATCGATGAAGCGGCCGAAAAGACGTTGGATGCGGCCCCGCAAACGGTGGCGGAACCTTTCGCGCTGGGGGATGTGCGCCTGCTGCCGTCGGCGTTTTTGGATGCCCGGCAGCGCGATGGGGATTACCTGTTGTCGCTCGAGCCGGACCGGATGCTGCACAATTTCCGGGTGAATGCGGGGCTTCCACCGAAGGCGCCGGTATATGGCGGGTGGGAATCGGTGGCGATGTGGGCGGATATTCGGGCGCAGGGGCACACGGCGGGGCATTATCTTTCGGCATGCGCGATGATGTATGCGGGGACCGGCGATGAGCGGTTCAAGCAGCGATGCGATTACATCGTGAGTGAGCTGGCGGCGTGTCAGAAGGCGGTGGGGACCGGACTGGTGTGTGCGTTTCCCGATAAGGATGCGCAATTCCTCAACATGCGCGACGGGCGACGCGTCATCGGCGTCCCCTGGTATACGACGCACAAGGTGATGGCGGGACTGCGCGACGCGCATCTTTATGCCGGCAATGCCGACGCACTCGCCGTGCTGGTCGGCCTCGCTGATTATGCGGCGACGCTCACGAAAAATATGTCCGAAGAGCAGTTCCAGAAAATGCTCAATATCGAGCATGGCGGAATGAATGAGGTGCTCGCCGACCTCTATCTGCTCACAAAAGATCCCGCGCATCTCGCCCTCGCTCAGCGGTTCTGCCACAAGGCGGTCCTCGATCCCGCCGCCGCCGGCAAGGACAATCTCGATCGCCTGCATTCCAACACGCAGATTCCCAAGTTCATCGGTTTCGCGCGCCTGGCGCAGATCACCGGCGGCGACAACTATCGCGCAGCCGCCGCCTTCTTCTGGAAAACTGTCGTCAACAACCGCTCCTTCATCACCGGCGGCAACGGCGACCAGGAACACTTTTTTCCGCCGGCGGATTTCGTGAAGCATCTCGGTTCCGCAAAGACCATGGAAACCTGCTGCTCCTACAACATGCTCAAGCTGACCCGCCTGCTCTTTACCCAGCAACCCGCGCCCGAGCTGGCCGACTATTACGAACGCACCCTGCTCAACTCCATTCTCGCCTCGCAAGACCCGCAGTCCGGCATGATGACCTATTTTCAGCCCACGCGCCCCGGCTATCTCAAGCTCTTTTGCACGCCCATCGATTCCTTCTGGTGCTGCACCGGCACGGGCATGGAAAATCACTCGAAGTACAACGACTCGATTTACTTTCGCGCGGCCGACACACTTTACGTGAACCTGTTCATCCCCTCGACCGTCGCGTGGCGCGATAAAAACATAAGCGTGGAGCAGACGACCGCTTTCCCCGATGAACCGCGCACACGCCTCAAAATCACTTCCACGCCCGGGGCCATGGTGACGCTCGCCATCCGCCATCCCGGCTGGTGCCCGGCGGCGAGGGTGATGCTCAACGGCAAGCCCGTCAAGGCGCCGCTCACGGATGGCTATCTCACAATCCGCCGCGCATGGCGCGCGGGCGATGTCCTCGACGTGGATCTGCCGATGTCCCTGGATACCATCCCCCTGCCCCATGCCGACGACTATGTGGCGCTCCTCTATGGCCCGGTCGTGCTCGCGGGGCAGCTCGGAACGGCGGGGATCACGCCGGGGGCGGACATCATCGTGAACGAGCGGACCTACGGCGACGTGCTGAACACGCCCATCGCGGTGCCGCCGCTGAAGGTCCGCGATCCCGGCAAGGTCGCCGCGCGCATTCATCCCGTGCCCGGCAAGCCGCTCACGTTCACTACCGGCGACCTCACGCCGCGTCCCATCACGCTGTCGCCCTATTTCCGCACGGCGCACCAGCGCTACACGCTCTACTGGAAGATGGTTCCCGCCTGATGGCTCTCGCCATGCGTCGTCGCCGGACCTCCGCGGCCGGGGAACTTCCGATGGACAGGGCGACGTGATCCGGCCCGCGACAAGATCGTCTATCCACGCGTTTGCCCGCCCCCCCAAAATCACCGCCGCCGCCACGATGCTCATCCCTCAAGATTCCACATCTTTCTGCGACAGCGCGGCAACATCCCCGGTCGAAACCCCATACTTAAACACGAACGCACGAAGGAACCAGGGACCACGAAGGCGCCGGCGAGAAATAGGCGGCTTCCCGCTGAAATGCCTGCCCTTTTTGCGGATATATTTTTTGCCGTTGTCGGATGCGCCGACGCCCGCGGCACGGACAGTCCCATTTGGCAATGGGCAGTGGGCAATGGGCAATCGGCAATCCGCAATGCAAAAAGCCGCCGGGAGCCCTCAGGTGTGGGGTCGCCCTCGGGTCTCCCGGCGCGTGGGGTAACAACTCGCGACGGCCCTATTTCGCGGCCGTGATCGTCGCCGACGTTCCTTGAAGATTCTCCGATTCCGCGTGCAGCGTGATGGTTCCCGGACCGGTGGCGCGGATGATGGCCAGCGCCTTTCCGCCGAAGGCGCTGCGTTCGGGTGTGTGAAAAATCGACATATCCGTCGCGTCGCCGTTGTCCGTGGCCACGATCTGCCCCGGACCAGTCAGCGTGAACTTGATGAGGTTCGTCGCCGTGGGCACCGTGAGCCCGGCGCTGTCGTTGACGTTGATCGTCACGAATGAGAGGTCCTTGCCATCAGCAGCGATGGCGGCACGATCCGGCGTGGCGGCCAGCGCGGCTGGCGCGCCCGTCGTCTTCACCGTGTCCTCCGCCCACTTCTTGCCGTCCTTGTAAGCCACCACGTGCAGCTCGCCCGGCTGATAAACAACGTTGTCGAAGCGAATGCGGTATTCGTACGGGCCCTTCTTCTTGCGGCCCTGCGACACGCCGTTCAAAAACAGCTCAGCCTCGTCGCCGCTGGTGAAAATGTGCACCGGCGTCACCTGGCCCACGCGGTCCGGCCAGTTCCAGTGCGGCAGGATGTGCGCCATCGGCAGGTCCGGACGCCAGTGCGCCTGGTACTCGTAAAAGCGGTCCTTCTTGAACCCCGCGAGATCGATGATGCCAAAGTAGCTGGAACGCGCCGTGTCGTTGCGCCCGCCAAAGGGCGTGGGCTCCCCCAGGTAATCAAAACCCGTCCACACAAATTCGCCGCCGGTGAACGGTGCTTTTTCGAGTGCGGCGAATTCGGTGTCCGGCGATTGCGCCCAGCTGGGGTAATAGAGATCGTAATCCGAAACCTGCCAGGAATGCCCGTCCTGACCCGGAATCGCAGGCCGGGTGGCCGGCGCTGCGCCGGGCTGGCCCCCGCGTCCGCCGCGTCCGCCCCGTCCCCGCCCGCCGAATCCGCCGAAGCCTCCCCCGGTGACGCTCCCGGGTTGCTCGGCGACGGGGAAGCTGTAGAACTCGCGCGAGGACACCGTCGAGGCCGTCTCGCTGCCGAATACAAACTGGTCCGGGAAAGCCTGGTGGAACCGCTGGTAAACATTCAGGCCGTCGACGGTGGCCCGGGGCGCGGTGTTGTAGTTGATCCCCATGAGGTCGAGCCCCGTGTGGAAGGGATTGAAGCCGTTGCCCGCGATCGGGTTGTTGTTCGCCGAGCCCGTGGGCCGCGTCGGATCCTCCTGGTGACAGATGTTGGTGAGCTCCTTGGCCAGCTCCACCCCATGCTCGCCGGAGCCCTGGTCGGGCACCTCGTTGCCCACGGACCACATGATCACCGAGGGGTGGTTGCGGTCGCGGCGCACCAGCGCCCGCGTGTCCTTCTCGTGCCAATCCGGATAAAACAGGTGGTAATCGCCCGGATTCTTCCCTTTTTCCCAGCAGTCAAAAGTTTCATCCATCACCATGAATCCCAGCCGATCGGCCAGATCGAGCAGCTCCGGCGCCGGCGGATTGTGGCTCGTGCGGATGGCGTTGCAGCCCATCTCCTTGAGTTCCTGAAGCTGGCGCTCGAGCGCGCGGGCGTTCACCGCCGAGCCCAGGGCGCCCAGGTCATGGTGATCGCACACGCCCTGAATCGGAACATGTTTGCCGTTGAGCAGCAGGCCCTTGTTGGGATCGAAAACGACCGAGCGCACGCCGAAGGGGCTGTCGTAGCTGTCGAGCACGTTGCCATCCTGTTCGACCGTCGTGTTGACCACATAGCGGTTCTGCGGATGGTCGAGATCCCAGAGCCTGGGAGCGGCCAGCTTCATCGAGGCGTCGGTGTCGGCGGAGGCGTGGGCGTTGATCTCTACGTTGCGCACCGTGGTTTCGGCGAGCGGGGCGCCGGCGCGCATCCCGTCAGCGCCCAAGGCATACACGCGGTGCGTGACCGTGACCTGCGCCGATGCGCCGCCGTCGTTGTCGATGGCCGCTTTCACCTGCACCGTCGCGGAAGCCTCGGTGGGCTGCGGCGTGGTGACCGCGGTGCCCCAGTGAGCCACATGCACGGGATTGGTTTTCACCAGCCAGACGTTCCGATACATGCCCGCGCCCGGATACCAGCGGGAGGCGCGATCCGGGGAATCCAGGCGGATGGCGATCGTGTTGTCCTGGCCGGGCTTCAGGAACGGGGTCATGTCGATGCGAAACGAGGAATAGCCGTAGGGCCACCCCCCGGCGAATTGGCCGTTGATCCACACCAGGGCGTAGGACATCGCGCCGTCGATATCGAGGTAAAGCTGCTTGCCCGCGTCGGCGGCGGGCAGATCGAGGTGCCGGCGATACCAGACGGCGCCCGCGTATTGCAGGCGCCCCGTGCCCCCGGGGAGATTGGCCTCGAACGGGCCTTCAACAGCCCAATCGTGCGGCAGATCGACGGAACGCCAGCCCCCGTCGTCAAAATCGGCGTGAGCATACGCCGCGTCGGCGACGGCATTGGCGGGCGCCGCCGCCGCGGGCGGAGGAGGGGTGCCGGGCTGGCGCAGGTCTTCCCCCGTGCGCTTGAGCTCCTGCGCGAAATCCGTCTCCTCCAGCGCGTTGGTCGGACTGTTGTTCGTCGGCATCGTCTTGAAATAGTTGTAGACGCCGTCGGCCAGGCCCTGGGGATCGCCCTTGGTGAAGCGCCAGCCGTCATCGAGCGAAAGACGTTCGCGCGGGCCCACCGTGGTGGTGCGATCGTTGGGCAGCGGATGCATCACCCCGGGCGCCGCCCCCACCGCCGCGTTTATCGAACATCCCACGATCGCAAAACCCGCCGCCCCCGCCACCGCCCCCGCCAACAGAACCGTCGCCAACCGCCGGGAAACCGCCATATCCATCCTTTCAAAACGACTGTGTTCCTGTTTCCGCTTCTAACCGCGGGTGTGTCATTTCAGGGAGACGTCCCACACTTTTGAGCGCCGGCCGTGCCCATCAGGCGTGTCGACATCCAGCACCACCACGTACTTGCCCGCACGTGTATACGCGTGCTCGGGATTCTGTTCCGTCGACGTCGAACCGTCCCCGAAGTCCCATTTCCACGCCGTGATCTTGCCGGACTTCGTCGTGGTGTCATCGTGAAAAGCGACAAGCCGCCGGTCGGCATCGACCAGCTTCCACGACCAGTCGGCATCGACGGATTTCTGCAGCGACGGATCCAGCGGCATCAACTTGAACGCGCAAAGCTCATCCGCATTGCCATACATCGTGTGATGCCGCGACAGGTTCCAGAATCCGTTGTTGTCGCGCTTGTTGACGCCGTCGTAATCGATCACCGCGAACGACAGGCCGATGATCTTGTTCTCCGCAAGCTGCGTGGGAACCGACTTTTCAGGCCCCTCCGGCGAGGCATAATCGAACGGCGTGATCCAGAACTCCAGGAACAACTTCCCCGATTCCCCCGCCTTGAAATCATACTTGTACGCCGCGTTCGACCATGGCATCCGCTTGATCCACTTGCCCTGCGGCCCCCAGAACATGCACCAGTCCTTGTCCACCGCCGGCGTGAAAATGTGATAGTTCTGCGCCTGCACCCCCTGAAACGTCATGAACTGCGTGTCTTCGCTGTCATACGCGTCGGGGTGCTGCTCCGCGATCAGCGGCCCGCCGCTGCGGTCGCCATCCACGACTAGCTCGAACGTGTCATTGTGCAGGCCCGTCTGCGAGAAATCCCAGTAATCGTCCGTCGCTTCGTAAAGCACGTAAAGCCGGTGCTCGCCCTTCACCCAGCCGAATTTCACCTTCACATCCAGCGTCCTGGGGTCCGGTTTGTCGTGCTTGCCCGAATCATCCACCAGCTCGCCGGTCGTCACCGCATACGAATCCGGCACGATGTCCCAATCGGAAGGATCGCCATCGACGCGCGGAATTTTGTCGGCGGGAAACTGAAACACCTGAAACACCTTCTCCGGCCGATCCAGCGCCCTGGCGTCACGGTGCGGCCAGAACCCCAGACCCACGCCGATCGCGACAGCCGCCGGCCCCGCCGTACAAACCGCCTTCACCGCCCGCATCGCTGTCCTCCATCGCAATCCCCGGCAACCTCGCCCTGACATGCTGGCGGGATTCTAAACCCGGTCCGATCTTCCGCAAACCGGTAATTCCGGATCGTTCAACGAGCAGGCGTCCTCACGGCTCCATTAAATCGATTTCACCCCTCGCACGCTTTAACCCGCTCGAGGAAATCTGGCTCGACTTCAACGGAATCGATTCCATCGGGCAAAGCTTTGCCGACGAAATTTTCCGTGTATTTCGTTGTCACAATCCTTCTATCAAGCTGGCCTGGATCAATGCTCCGTGGAAGTGGAACACCCGCGCTTTTCTGTTGAGCCCGGCGACGAATAGCGCAACCACGGAACCGTGAAAGAGTCGGCGATCCGGGCGTCATGTTTACTGAGGAGCCTTCGTTCCGAATTCCTTTTGATGATGCGAGCCACGCATGACGCACCGCGCCCGAATCGTTTTGGTTTTTTGTCATGCCGTCGCTGCCGGGTGCGTGAGCCTGCGCGCCGGGCGTGCGGCGGGCGAGGACAATCTCGTCATTGCGCCCGCGCCGGCGTACGTGCTCACCGTGCTGCCGACGCTGGGCGGCGACAACAGCGATGCCGCCGCCATTAATAACCGCGGCCAAATCGTCGGCAGCTCCAACCTGGCGACCGAACACCATCCTTCGCACGCCTTCCTGTTCGATCACGGCAAAATGATCGACCTGGGCACGCTTCCCGGCGGAACGCTGAGCTACGCGGCGGCCATCAACGACAAGGGCCAGATCGTCGGCGCTGCTGATTACCATCCCGATCCCTATCCGCCGGCCTATGAGCTCATCCCCTATCACGCGTTTCTCTTCGACCACAACACGATGCAGGACCTCGGAACCATCGCCGGCATTTCCAGCCAAGCCTACGCCATCAACAACCTCGGGCAAGTGGTGGGTAGCTCTGATTCGATTCCCTACGATCCGACCACGCCTGATCGCGGCCATGCTTTTCTCTACGACCAAGGGCGGATGCGCAACCTTGGCGGCACCGGTGCTGCCGCCTGGGCGATCAACGACCGTGGCCAGATTGTCGGCAGGTCTTTCTTCAATCAGCCGGAACCGGATGGCACCGACGCCGTGCACATCACCCGGTTCAACGCCCATGGAAAGCCGCAGGACTTGGGCACATTCGATGGGTACTTGAGCGAGGCCAACGCCATCAATGCGGCGGGCACGATTGCCGGGATAGTCAGATCGCACACGAACGATCGGAAACACGATGCGACCCGCGCGGTGCTGATCCGCGAGGGGCACGTCATCGAGCTGGGCGATGTCGTCGGCGGTCGGGGCGGGGCCGTGCCTCTCGCCTTGAACGACCGCGAGCAGGTGGTCGGTGAAGCATCCGATGCGAACGGCGACTCCTGCGCCTTCGTCTGGCAGGATGGCCAGATGCTGAACTTGAACGACCTTGTCGGGCGCGAGTCGCTCACCGCCAACCATCTCAAGACGCTGACGCGCGCCGACGGAATCAACAACCGCGGCCAGATCGTCGGCACCGCCGCCACCACCGACGGCCATCAACGCGGGTTTCTCCTGACGCCCCTTGGAGCGTCGACCAAACCTGATGTCATGGCAGGCCGGGGAGGGCGAAATCCTTAATGGCGAGGGTTTTGGTGGCGGGCTGAAGCCCCGGGGACTGGGCGCGGATTTCGACGTTGCCGTCCGCGCCATCGGCGGCTTGCACGTAGCACATGATCCAGCCGTTGAAGGCGGGTTGCGTGAGGTCGGTGTAGAGGTGGTGGTTGGAGAGGTCGCCGTTGTCGATGCGGAGTTTCACGAGGTTGGGGTGGTCGGTGGAGAAGGTGATGACGTTGTCGGCGGTGGGGACGGTGCGGCCCTGGGCGTCGGTGATGCGCACGGCGGCGTGGATGACGCCGCCGAGGTGATCGCCGATGGAATTTTTGTCGACGATCATTTCCAGGGCGGTGGGTTCGCCGGTGGTGTCGAGTTTTTCGACGGTGACGGCGCCGGTGTCGCTGCGGGCGACGGCTTTGAGCTCGCCGGGCTCGTAGGGGATGTCCCATTCGAGGTGGAGGTCGGCGGTGGTGGGGTTGACCTGGGGCTTGGCGTAGGTGTTCCAGCCGGTGGAGGTGCCCTGGCGGGGGAATTCGCGGGCCTTGACGCCGTAGGATTTGCCGTTGAGGAAGAGTTCGACGGTGGAGGCGTTGGTGTAGGCGAGCACGGGGATGATCTGGCCTTCCTTGCCTTTCCAGTTCCAGTGGGGCAGGAGGTGGATCATGGGTTTTTCATTGACATTTGGCGCGGAGCCGGGGGGGGTGAGCCAGATGGATTGGAAGAAGTAGTAGCCGTCCTTGGGGAAGCCGCAGATGTCGAGCGGGCCGGCGGCGGCGCCTTTGCGGGGCCAGCCGGTCTCACCGAGGTAATCGATGCCGGTCCAGATGAAATCGCCGGAGACGAAGTCGCGGGTGGCGAAGTATTTCCAGAGGGATTCGTAGCGGATGGCGGCGGTGGCGTAGGCGGGGCGCGGGGAGAGGGGCGGGACGTCTGGATCGGAGGGGGCGGTGGCGACCGGTTCGGGCGCGGGTGCGGGAGCGCCGCGTCCGCGTCCGCGACCGAAACCGCGACCGAAGCCTCTTCCGCGGCCGGAGAAGACGGGCTGGGAGTAATCGCCGCGGACGCCGCCGACGCTGGTGTCTTCGGTGCCGACGAATTTGCGGTCGGGGAATTCGCGGCGGTGGTCGTCGAACATGGTTTCGCGGTGGACGTTCCAGCGGTCGACGTAGTTGTAGCCGGCGACATCGAGGAGGGCGAAGAACGCCGGCAGCGTGGAGCGCGGGACGGCGTAGGCGTTATCGCAGGCGGAAGTGACGGCGCGGGTGGAATCGAGGCGGTGGCAGGTATCGACGAGGGCCTTGAGTTCGGTGACGCCTTTGGGGCTTGTTTGTTCGGGGATTTCGTTGCCGACGGACCAGAGGACGATGGAGGGGTGGTTGCGATCGCGGAGGAGCATGGTTTCGAGGTCTTTTTGCGACCATTCGTTGAAGTCGGCGGTGTAGTCGCCGCGGAGATTTCCCTTGCGGCCGGTCCATTCGTCGAAGGCTTCATCCATGACGAGGATGCCAAGGTGGTCGCAGAGGTCGAGGAATTCGGGGGCGGGCGGGTTGTGGGCGCAGCGGACGGCGTTGGCGCCCATGGATTTGAGCTCGGTGAGGCGGCGTTCCCAGACATCTTCGGGGACGGCGCCGCCGAAGGCGCCGCCGTCGGCGTGGAGGCAGACGCCTTTGATTTTGACCTGCTGGCCGTTGAGGAGGAAGCCTTTGTTGACGTCGAAGACGGCGGTGCGAATGGCGAAGGGGGTGTCGGTTTCATCAACCGTTTTTGCCCCAACGGTCACGATTGTGTGCAAGCGATACATCGTCGGAGAATCGACAGACCACAACTGTGGTTTGGTCACGCCGAACCTACCCTGCAGATGCTTTTCGCCCTTCGCCGGAATCGCTTGTTCTCTGCTGGGGCCGAACTTAACCGTATTCCCGTGCGCATCGATAATCGCCCAACTCAGAACCGCCGATTGTTCCTGATCGCCATCATTTCGCACGTCCGCGGAAGTGTCGACGACGGCTTCATCGGCAGTGACCTTGGGTGTCGCGACATAGACGCCCCATTGGTCGACGTGCACGGGGTTGGTGACGTTCATCCAGACGTGGCAGAGGATGCCGGCGCCGGGGTACCAGCGGGTGTTGGGTTGGACGGAGTCGTCGACGCGGACGGCGAGGGTGTTTTCCTGGCCGGCGGGGGCGAGGGCGTTGGTGATGTCATAGGCGAAGGAGGCGTAGCCGGAGGGGCGTTTACCGAGGAGTTTTCCGTTGAGATAGACTTCGGAGTTGAGGTAGACGCCGTCGAACTGGATGGATTCGGTTTGGCCGGCCCATGTGGCGGGGGTGGTGAAATGTTTACGGTACCAGCCGATGCCGCCGGGGAAGTAGCCGCCGGCGCCGCCGGCAGGGGCGTTCTGGTCGACGGGGAGTTCGATGGCCCAGTCGTGGGGGACGTCGAGTTTTCGCCAGGCTTTATCGTCGAAGGCGGGCGTTTGGGCGTCGGGGAGATCGCCGAGGTGGAAGGACCATGTGCGGTCCATGGAGAGGTGCTGGCGGGGGTCGGCGGGCTGGGCGGCGGGGGGGGTGGGGGGGGTGTCGGCGGCGCGGAGGGGCGAAATTGTGGGAAAGAATCCGAAGATGCTCAAGATACTCATGAATTGGACAGCGCGCATCGTGCGATCTCCTTGCGGCGGCATTCCAGACCCAACGTTGTGGGCGGGCGCGTTATGCGGCGCGAGGCTTCTATAGAGAGGAAGCTGCGCCCACTTTGTGCGCACACAACCGGTGGTGGTTTGGAGGTAAGGGGTATCGGGGGAAGGAGTTGCGGCGGAAATTTTGTGCCGCGAATAAATCCGCGGCGCGCCAGTTTGTGCGCGCGTGCCGGTTTTCATTCGTGCAGGGCCGGAGGGTCAGACGGCCAGCGCGCCGGATTCGGTGGGGTGGTGGAGGGAGGCGGTGAGGCGTTCGATGGTGTCGATGAGGGATTGGAAGTTGAGGGGTTTGGTGAGGTGTTCTTCGAAGCCGGCGTCTTTGGAGCGTTTGACGTCGTGTTCCATGCCGAAGCCGGAGAGGGCGATGCTG
>DASZZD010000068.1:0-28565 GCA_035545015.1 Phycisphaerae bacterium | reverse complement strand
GGGGCGGGGGCGTTGTGAAGGAAGAGGGTGCCGTCGAATTGGTGGGGGAGGACGGCGGGGAGGTTGGCGTAGAGGTGGGCGGAGAAGGGGCGGGAGAGGAGGAGGCGGGCGAGGGCGGCGTCTGCGAGGCGTTTGGGTTTGGAGGGGAGGGCGAGGGGGAGGTTGGCTTCGAGGAGGTTGCCGGTGGGGTATGGGGGGTAGCCGGTGGTGGTGCCTTTGGCGACGATGATGGAGGAGGGGAGGTGGTGGGCGGCGTGGGCTTTGGCGAGATTGTGGATGATGGTGATGATGGCGGAGCCGGTGGCGGGGGAGTAGTGGTCGCCGGGGGTGGGGACGTGGACGAAGTGGGAGCGCGGGGAGGGGGGAGGTCCGGGAGGGGAAGTTGGATGGAGGGCGAGAAGAGTCATGCGATTGCGGGGAGCTTTCTGGCGATGGGCAGGGAGGGGCGACGGTTCATGAAGGGGCGTTCAGCGACGAGGAAGAAGAGGAAGGATGCGGTGACGATCAGGGGAATGCCGAGAAGACAGAGGAAGAGGAAGGATGCGGGGTTGGAAAGCTGCAAAGGTTTGGCGACGTATTGCCAGAGGAATTGGAGGAGGGGAGCGTGGATGAGATAGACGCTGTAGGAGAAGCCGCCGATGGCAACGAGGAGTTTGGACTCGAAGGGGCGGCGGAGGGCGTGGAACTGGGAGAGGCAGACGAGGAACGCGGCGAAGATGATGCCGGCGGGGAGGTCAAGGAGCCACTGGTAACGCCAGACGTCGTACGGGGACATGAGGCCGTTGACTGTAAAGAGCGCCAGTGCGGCGACGATAACGGCGGCGAGGAGTGTGCGGGCGTGGCGGCGGACCAATATCGCGTAAGGGAAGGTGGAGCGGACGATCATGCAGGCGACGGCGCCCAGGAGGAACAGGACGAGGAAGTGGCAGGTGAGGCCGGAGAAGGGGGTGTGACGGAGCATGAAGGCCGCGGTGTAGGAGCCGATGATGGCGGTGGTGAGAATTGTGATGGGAGAGAAATGGCGGAGGGCGCGGACGAGAAGTGGGAAACAGAGATAGATTTGCCATTCGACGGCGATGGTCCAAAGAGGATAGTTGATGGTGGAGTCATTGCGGGTGACATTGTGGATGAGGGCCAGGTGGGTGAGGAAGCTTGTGAGGGTGATGGGAATGGAGATGTCCCAGACCGTGTGAGATTTTTGGGAGAGGAGCGTGAGGCCGAGAAGGGCAGACAGGAGGAGTGCGAACCAGTATGGCGGCAGGATTCGTTTGCAGCGTTTTTTGAAGAAGTCCCGTGAGCGGAGGGGACGGAAGCCGTCATCGCGAACGAGGGGGAGGGTGAGGCAGAAGCCGGAAAGGGTGATGAAGGCGACGACGGCGTAATGGGCATTGCCGAACCAGTGGAGGAGGGTATTGAAAAATGGAGGGGCGAGGCGGTTGGAGTTGGTATCCCAGACGGTCATTCCGGCGTGGAGGAAGATGACGTGGATGGCGGCCAGGGCGCGGAGGCCATCGAGGAAATCGAGGCGGGGGGCAGGGGCTTTGGAAAGTGCGGGAGCAGCGCCGTGGTCAAGGGGTATCTGGAGCAGGGTGTCGGGAGCCATGCCGGGCGCCGCTTGCTCAGAGCTGCGGGTACCGAGCGGTGTGATCACGGCATTGGAAAATGGGAACGTCGTGTTGCTCACAGGAAATGACGCACGATTATTTGATTTTTATCCAGGCGCACGCCCGGCCCAAGGGCCGGGGCTAAACGGCCACGTTTCAGGTGAATGCGAGGGATGCCGGTTGGGTGTGGGCGAGAACTTCGTCGTAGTGGATGAGGAGGTTTTGGGCGTATTGTTGTTTGGAGAGGGCTTTGGCCATTTGTTGGATGCCGGGGTGGTAGTGATGGGGGTTGGCGGCCATTTTGCGGACGAGGGGGGGGAGGGGTTGGTCGGGGGACCATTTTTCGCCGGCGTTGAATTCGAGGAGGGTGGGTCCGTTGCCGACGCCATCGGTGACGATGACGGGTGTGCCGTGTGCGGAGGCTTCGAAGACGACCATGGGGCTGGGGTCGAAGAGGGAGGGGACGATGAGGACGTCGCAGGCGGTGTAGAAGGTGAGGGCATCGACGAGGCCGGCGCCGTGATAGCGGCCGTGGAGCTCGGGGCATTGGAAGTTTTTGGTGTATTGGCCGCCCATGAGGAGGAAGATATCGGGGGTGTCGCGGAGTGCGTTGATGAGGAGGCGGTAGCCTTTGCGTTCCTGGATGTCGCCGAGGTAGCCGAGGACGAGGCCGTCGTGATCGCGGCCGAGGAGTTTGCGGCGGGATTCGCGGCGTTGTTCGGGGGAAGCGAAGGCGATTTTGGGGAAGGCGTAGGAGAGGAGGTTTTGCTTTGGCGGGAGGCCGTAGAGGCGGGCGAATTCCTGGCGGAGGAGTTCGCTGCAGAAGAGGAGGCGAGTGTCGGGGTTCCAATGGCGATAGCAGCGGTCTTCGGCGTGGAGGACGATTTGCTGCTGGGCGCGGTTGATGCGGGCGCGGAGGGTGCGGCGGGTTTCGAGGCATTTGCGTTCGTAGGCGACGCGGGTGAGGAAGTGGCATTGGAAGATGTGAGAGAGATGAGCGACCTGGGGCTGGTGTGCGTGGATGATGTCGAAGGTGCGGGTGCCGAGGGCTTTTTTGATGTAGTGGCGTGCGGAGAGCCATTGGAAGGCGAAGCCGCGCGGGGGGACGGTAAGGGGGAGCCATTGGACGTGGGGCTGGAGGGATTCGTCGAGGCGTTTGGCGATGACGGTGACGCGGTAGCCGGCGTCGAGAGCAATCTGGACGCCGGACATGGCGACGCGGCCGATGCCGCTGTAGGGGCCGATGGCTTCGAAGATGTGGCAGAGGGAGGGGTTCATGCGGGGGCGATCCCGGGGGCGATGGGTTGGGGGGCGGGCGCATGTTTGCACGAGAAGAGATCGGAAGCTTTTTGATAGGCGGCGGCGTACTGGGCGGTGATGTGGGGCCAGGCGAAGAGGGGGGCGCGGGATTTGGCGTTGGCGGCGAGGGTTTGGCGGAGGGTGGGGTTGTGGGCAAGGGATTGGAGGGCGGTGGTGAGTTGTTGGAGGTTTTCTTTTTCGATGATGAGGCCGGAGTGGTTGTGGAGGATGGCTTCGGGGGCGCCGCCGGAGCGGGTGGCGATGATGGGTTTGGCGGCGGCGAGGGCTTCGGCGCAGACGACGGGGAGGCCTTCGTCGGCGCGGGAGGGGAGGACGAAGAAGGAGGCAGAGCGGAAGAGGGCGATGGTTTTGGGGCGGTCGGTTTTGCCGGGGAAGAGGACGTGGTCGGTGATTTTCAGGTCGGCGGCGAGTTGTTGGAGGGCGGGGAGTTCGGGGCCGTCGCCGGCGATGATGAGGTCGTGCTGGAGGTCTCCGGCGGCGGCGTAGGCGCGGAGGAGGAGGTCGAAGCCTTTCTGGGGGACGATGCGGCCGAGGGCGAGGATGTAGGGGTGCGGGTGGGGGAAGGTGAGAGGCTGATCGAAGTCGGCGATGGCGGCGCCGTTGAAGATGACGGTGGAGCGGTCGGCGAGGGATTGGCCCCCCCCACCGTGGAAGGCCTGGGCGTCGTCGAGGGTTTTCTGGGAGCAGGCGGTGATGAGGTCGGCGCGATCCAGGACGTGGCGGAGGAGTTTCTGGGCGAAGGCGGAACGCTGGAAGGTGCGGTTGGCGTCCATCGTGAGTTCGCCCTGGAGGGTGACGACGAAGGGGATCTTGAGTTTGGCAGCGGCGTCGGCGGCATAGAGGCCGCTGGCGGTAACGCACTGCATGTGGATGAGGTTGATGTTTTCGTTGCGGAGGATGGCGCGGGTGCGGCGGCGGAGGGCGCGGTGGGTGAGGCGATAGTTGAGGCGTGCGCGGCGGGAGCCATCGGGGACGCGCTGGGGGACACGGTAGACGGGGATACCTTCGAAGGTTTCGAAAGCGGGGAGATCGCGCGGCCAGCGGTTGGTGAGGATGATGACGTGGTGGTTCTGGCGGCGGAGCTCGTGGGCGAGCTGGCGGCAGAGTTCTTCGACGCCGCCGACGTGGGGGTGGAAGGCGCTGGCGAAGATGGCGATGCGGAGGTTAGGCACGGAGGTCACGACGGATAAATGGCCACGAAGAACACGAAAGGCACGAAACGACGAGGGAGGACGGGTCCACAAATGCGCACGAATGGACACGAATCAATTGGTTTAATTGGGGGACTGGTTCAATTGGTTCAATTGGGGGGTGGCGGGGGCGAGAGGTTTGGGAGGATCGGGACGCAGGCGAGATGGCGATGCCACGGGCATGAGTTGGGTGTAGAGGGATTCGTATTGGGCGGCGATGGTGGGCCAGGCGAAGTCCTGGGTGCGTTGGAGGGCGAGGGTGGTGAGGCGTTGGCGGTCTTCGGGGGATTGGAGGAGGGTGAGGAGGGTTTGGCCGAGATTTTCAGGGGAAGTGAGGAGGCCAAATTTTCCGTTGGCGAGGACTTCCTTGGCGCCGGGGTTGGGGGTGGCGACGACGGGGGTGCCGGAGGCCATGGCTTCGATGTAGGGGACGCCGAAGCCTTCGTAGGAGCTGGGGAGGCAGAAGACCCAGGCGCGGCGGTAGCGGTCGGCGAGGTCTGGGGTGGAGAGTTTGCCGAGGACTTCGACGCCGGGGGCTTGGGGGGCGTCGGAACAGACCATCCAGAGTTTGGCGGCGGGGATGGCGGGGCGGATGGTTTTTGCGAAGGCGTCCATGAGGAGTTTGCCGCGTTTGCGGTTCTGGTAGGTGCCGACGAAGAGGATGGTGGGGTCGATTTCTTTTTGCGGGGCGGGGTAGAAGGCGGAGGTGTCGACGCCGTTGAGGATGGTGCGTTTGATGAAGGGGTAGGAGCGGCAGGTGTTTTGGGAGACGCCGACGGTTGAGTCTGCGGCGAGATAGGCGGCGAATTCGGTGCAGCCGATCAGGAGCATGCGGAGTTTTTCTTTGAGGCGCGGGACGTGGAGGGCTTCGGCGAGGCAGGAGCCGTGCATGGTGCGGACGTGGATGGGATGTTTGCGGGTGTAGAGGAGGTAATCTTCGCCGTGGGCGTGGAGGACGTCGAAGGGGGAGAAGTCGATGTGGCGGAGATTTCGCGCGAAGCGGAGGATGCGGAGTTTGTTGCCGACGGGGACGAGGGTGTGGTTGTAGAGGGCGTCGACGGGTTTGGGGACGGGGGCGAACATGGTGACGGCGTGGCCGCGGCGGGCGAGGGCGTTGGCCATGTAGTGGGCCTGGTAGCCGGAGCCGATTTTGTTTTCGGAGGGGAGGTAAAAGGAGAGCATGGCGATTTTGAGTGGGGGGATCATGAGGGGGCCTCCGCGGAGAGGCGAGGTTCCACGGGGAGTGGATTTTCAATTTTCGATTTTCGATTTTCGATTTGGTGGGGCGGGGCGAGAGATTCGGCGGGAACGGTTTGTTGGGTGAGGGCGAGGAGTTTGTCGGCGACGGTGGACCAGGGGGAGGATTGGGCGCGGGCGAGGGATTTTTGTTTTTGCTCGGCGAGGGCGGCGGGGTTGGTGGCGAGGGTGCGGAGGGCGCTTACGATGCTGGGGAAATCGTCGGGGTTGAGGAGGATGCCGGCGGTGCCGCAGGCTTCGGGGAGGCCACCACGGTTGGAGGCGATGACGGCGAGTCCGGAGGCCATGGCTTCGAGGGCGACGAGACCGAAGGGTTCGTTGGAGCGGGAGAGGACGCAGGCGACATCGTGATCGCGGACGAGGGCGGGGACTTTGTCGCGCGGGACGTGGCCGAGGTAGGTGGCGTTGGCTGTTTGCATGAGGGGTTGGAGGGATTGGAAGAAGGGGTCGGCGGATTCGTTGCCGCGGTTGTAGAACCAGAGGCCGCCGGCGACGGTGAGGGAGAGGGGGAGGTTTTCGGCGCGGAGCTGGGCGACGGCACGGGCGGCGAGGTCGGGGCCTTTGTTGGGGTCGATGCGGCCGAGGAAGAGGACTTTTAGCGGAGAGGAGGGGGCGAGGAAGTTTTCGCGCGGGTGGAAGGTCTGGAGATTGACGCCGTTGGGGAGGGGGGCGAAGCGGGTGCGCGGGAGGCGGTAGTGGGTGGTGGTCCAGTCGGCGATGTAGTGGGAGCAGGTGAGGAATTTGTCGACGGAGCGGTCGATGGGGCGGATGTCGGGCTGGCGGGTGCGCCACTCGTTGTGGAGCCAGGTGAACATTTTCGTGGAGCGTGGGAGGAGGGGGCGGAGGTGTTTGGGGGCGACGAGGTCGTTGAAGACGGTGACGGCGTCGGGAGGCGCAGGGAGGGTTTTGAGGAGGCGGCGGATTTCGCGGAGGTAGTAGTGGTAATAGGGCCAATCGTAGCGGGCGAGCCTGGTGCGGAGGGCGTTGAGGCGGCGGCGGAGGAAGTGGAGGTCGTTGCGCGAGTGGACGTGCATGGGGAGGACGCGGCCGACGGGGTATTGGGGGTCTTCGGTGGCGGGTGCGAGGATGGTGACTTCGTGGTTGGCTTCGAGAAGGGGGCGCGCGGTTTCCATGATGACGGTGGCGACGGCGCCGCCGGAGAGGGGGGAGTAGAATTCGTTGGGGGGGGTGATGAAGAGGGAGTGCATAGGCGGCGTGGGATTCCGGATTAGAGAGCGAGGGTCTCGCGGAGGCGGGACCAGGTGTGGGACCAATCGAAGAGTTCGGCGCGGCGGCGGGCGCGGAGGGCGAGGTCCTGGCGGGCGGCGGGGTTGATGAGGAGGAGTTCGAGGTGCTGGGAGAGGGCGTCGACGGATTCGCGTTCGAACAGCATGGCGGCGTCGCCGACGACTTCGGGGGTGCCGCCGGTGCGGGAGGCGACGGTAGCGAGTCCGGAGGCCATGCCTTCGATGGTGGTCATGCCGAAGGGTTCATCCCAGCGAGCGGGGACGACGTGGATGTGGGCGCGGCGGAGTTCGGCGGGGAGCGCGGAGCGGCCAATGTGGCCGGGACGGCGGACGGTGACGCCTTTTTCTTCGAGGGCCCGGGCGAGGGATTGGAGTTTTTGCTGGTAGCTGTCGAGCTCGAAGCGGTCCCAGTGGTTGGAGCCGAGGAGTTGGAGGGAGAAGTTGGTGGTGCGATCGGTGAGGTTGAGGGCAGCCTGGAGGAGGACGTCAGGACCTTTTTCGATGCCGGTGCGTCCGACGAAGTTGACGACGGGGGGACCGGCGGGGGGTTCGGATGCGGGTTTAAAGAGGGAGGTATCGACGCCGTTGGGGATGATGCGAACGGTGTTGGGGGGGAGTTGATAGAACTGTTCGACCCAGTGGGCGGTGAAGGAGCTGACAGCGAGGATGAGATCGGCGGAGGCGCCGAAGGCGGCGCGGAAGCGGGGTTTGCAGTCGTGCTGGTTCTGGAACCAGTGGACGAGGCGGACGTTGGGGAAGCGCCGGCGGAGGTAGACGGTAAGCTCGGGGTCGTTGAAGAGGATGAGGGTGGCGGTGTGGGCGTTGAGCTGGCGGAGGGCGCGGGCGACGCGGGCGGCGTAGGCGTGGTGGTGGAGATGGCGCCAGCCGGCGAGCTTGCGGCGAGCGCGAGCGACCTTGATGGCGAGAGGGCGGGTGGGTTCGGCGAAGTCGATGAAGTGGGTGTCGATGCCGGGGAAGGTGGGGGCATCGGACCTGGTGGTGATGACGGTGGGTTTGAGGCCGTCGGTTTGGGCGCAGCGGCAGACTTCATAAATGATGGTGGCGAGTGCGCCGCTCTTGGTGGGCGTGAAGGTTTCGAGGGGGTAGTTGATGAAGAAGAGGGACATGCTGTTTATGACACGGTTGCGGCAGCGAGTTGCGGGCAGGGCTCGACGGGAGCGGGAGCGGTTAATGGGAGGAGGGATTTGAGTTTTTTCCAGCAGGCTGCCCAGGAGAGTTCGAGGGCGCGGGCGCGGGCTTTTTCGCCGAAGGAGCGGCAGAGGGAGCGATTGCGGACGAGGGGTTCGAGAAGATCGGCGAGGTGCTGGGGGTTGTCGCGGTCGAAGAGGAAGCCTGAGTCGGCGATGATTTCGGGGGTGCCGCCGGTGCGGGAGCCGATGGTGGCCATGCCGCAGGACATGCCTTCGTAGATGGTGAGGGCGGAGGGTTCATCCCAGCGGGAGGGGACGACGTGGATGTGGGCTTGGCCGAGGGTTTCGGGGAGATGATGGCGGTCGATCCAGCCGGTGAAGCGGACGTCGATGCCAGCGGCGGTGAGTTGCTGGGCGAGGGCTGCAAGTTCGGTTTGGTAGGCGTCCTGGGCGTCGCGGTCGTAATACTTGCGGCCGACGATCTGGATGCGGAAGGCGGTGGTGCGCTGAGCGAGGATGAGGGCGGCTTTAAGGAGGATGTCGGGGCCTTTAATGGGATCAGTTTTGCCGACGAAGTTGATGGTGGGTTTGTCGGCGGCCCAATCCTGGCGGGGGAGGTAGGCATCGGTGTCGGCGCCGTTGTAGAGGGTGGCGATGGAGTTGGCGGGGAGTTTGAAGTACTGCTCGTTCCAGCGGGCGGCATAGTTGCTGCAGGCGGTGGCGATGTTGACGGACTTTGCGAAGCGTTTGCGGAAGCGCGGGGTAGTGGTGTTGGCATTCTGGGCGTGGTGGAGGATGAAGGCGTGAGGGAACCAGTCACGGAGGAATACGGCGAGTTCGGGGTCGTTGCTGAGGACGAGGATGCCGCGGTCCATGCGGGCGCTGCGGATGGCATGGGCGATGCGTTGGCAGTAGCGCTTGTGGCGGGGATGCTGCCATTGGGCGAGGCATTGATGCCAGACGATGAGTTTGCGGAGGCCGCGGCGATTGGAGAGGCGGGGATAGTCGACGTAGATGGTGTGATCGCGCGTGTATTGGGGGTGAGGGGAGCTGCGCGAGATGACGAGCGGGGAGATGTTTTCCTTTTCGGCGAGGCGGCATTGTTCCCAGATCCAGGTGCCGATGGCGCCGGAGTTGGCGGGGGTGAAGGTATCGTAGGTGCAGTTGATGAAGGCGAAGGGGTGGATAGGGTCAAGCCTCTCTGAGCGTGGGGGACATGCCGAGGAGGCGGCGGGTTTTGCGGGCGAAGGTGGCGGCGAGCTGGTCGGGTGTGCGGGTGAGGGCTTTGAGGGAGGCGCGGGCGGTGCGAAGGGGATTGACGGAGCGGAGGCCGGCGACGATTTCTTCGCGGAGGTGTTCGTAGTAGGCGGCGTTGATGCGGCTGCGGGCACGGCGGCGGGCGGCGGCGCATTGGGTGCATGATGAGGGATGGGCGCCGGCGTTTTTGGCAAGGGCGCGGCGACAGTTGCTGAACATGGATTCGCGCTGGCGGCCGGCCTGGGCGTCGTGGATGCGCACGCGGATGAGAGTTTGCGGGATGCGGATGAAGGGGAGTTGGAGGGCGAGGCGGATGCAGAAATCCCAGTCGTCGGTGCCTTTGAGGGTTGCGTCGAAGCCGAGGTCGCGGGCGGATTGGGCGGGGCAGAAAAGGGACTGGAGGGCGACGATTTCGAAGCCGAGGAGTTGGTGGAAGTCGATGCCGGCTGGGGGCATGTGATTGCAGGTGACGCGGCCGGTGGCGCCGTCGAAGAATTGCACGCCGCCGTAGAGGGCGCAAGGAGAGCTTGCAGCGGCGGCAAGTTGTTGTTGGAGTTTAGTGGGGACCCAGAGATCGTCGTGGTCGAGGAAGGCGATCCATTGGCCGCGGGCTTCGCTGAGGCCGGTGTTGCGGGCGGCGGCGGTGCCGGCGTTTTTCTGGCGGATAAGACGGACGGGGGAGGGGAAGGATTGGACGATGGCGGTGGTATTGTCGGTGGAACCGTCATCGACGACTAAGATTTCGAGATCGGAGAAGGTTTGCGCGAGGACGCTCTGGAGGGTTTCGGCGATGAAGGCCGAGCCGTTCCAGGTGGGGATGATGACGCTGACAAAAGGAGAAGGCATGTGGATGGAAAGGATCTAGAGTTCCTAACAAAATGAAAATCTTGGCCCGCCATGTCTGTTTGCTCGATTCATTTTTTTAGGAACTCTAAGGAGAAACGGTGGAAGCATTGATGGCAGTGGGGTCGTGAAGCTCATCATGCCTCGATTTGGCGAACCCCCTGGCGTGAGAAAGATTCTGATGATGAACGAGGCGCTGGCGGAGGGATTGGGCGAACGCATCGCTGCGAAAAGGCGATCGGCCCTGGCGCAATCGGCGGAAGGCCCCGACGGCGATGCCCAAGAAGAGGCCGGTGAAATATGCCAAGCCACGATAGATCGCGCCGGCGGCGGCGCGGGGTCCGGAGGGGAACTGCCGGAATACATCGCGAATGCGGTCAGTGGAGGTGGAAACGAGGAACCGGTAGAAAATGGGGGTACGCAAGCCGAAGTTGCGGATGAGGAGCAGGACGTTGTTGTGGCCGCCATAGAAGTTGTAGCGGGCGTCGAAGCGGCGGCCTTTGAACTGGGGGGCGCCGATGTGGGTGACGACGGCGTTGGGGTTGTAGAGGATTTTGTGGCCAAGGCGGCGGACGCGGAGGCTCATGTCGGAGTCTTCGCAGATGCCGGAGATGCCGGGGAAATCGTCGCGGAAGCCGCCGAGTTGGGCGAGGACGGCGGCGCGGAAGGACATATTGCAGCCCATCATGTGGTCGACTTCGAGGATGCGGCGGGAGTCGGTGTCGAAGCCGGCGTAGAGTTCGCCGTCGGGCAGGAGCTTGCCGATTTTGGGGATTTCGACCCAGGGCTGGGGCGGGCTGGATCCCTGGATGACGCGGCCGCCGACGGCGCCGACTGCGGGATCGGCATAAGGGGCGAGGATTTCGGAGCGCCAGTTTTCGTGAACAAAGGCGTCGTCATCGACGAAGGCGACAATTTCGCCGGTGGCTTCGAGCAGACCGATGTTGCGGGAGCGGGTCATGTGGCCGGGGCCGGCGTCATTGCGGAGGTAAAGGACTTCGGAGCGCTGGTTGCAGAGATCGCGGGTGCGGGCGTCTGGAGAGCCGTCGACAACGATGACCTGGTCTGGCGGTGGATTTTGCGCAGCGAGATCATCGAGGCAGCGCCGGACGCAATCGGGGCGGTTGAGGGTGATGATGATGACGGTGAGGGTCATATTGTCCATTATCGGGCGGAGGCGTAGTGTGCTTTGGGCGAGAGTCAGGGGGCACCATGAGCGGATGCGGCGGGGCCGAAGCCTTTGGCGGCGAGGATGCGGGCGGCGGCGGCGGCGCGGTCTTGCCAGCGGTTTTTCGTGGCGAAGCGGATGTGGCGGGCGGCGGCTTCGGGGGTGCGGTCGGCGGCGGCGGCGCGGATGGCGGCGGCGAGTTCTTTGGGGGTGCGGGCGGTGCGGACGAAGGGGTTTTGGGTGCATTCGTGGATGTGGGTGGAGACGACGGGTTTGCCGGCGGCGAGGTACATGTACATTTTCACGGGGTTGACGGCGTCGGAGATGGCGCCGGGGAGGAAGGGGATGAGGCCGATGTCGAAGGCGGAAGTCCAGAGGAGGCCGTCGTCGTAGGAGACGGCGCCGGGGAGCAGGACGTTGGGGAGGGAGCGGAGGGGCGCGATGCGATGTTCCTGGTCGGCGTTGATGCGGCCGACGAGGGCGAAGGTGATATCGGGGAGTTGTTTGGCGGTGTGGTAGACGATGTCGGCGTCGAAGCGCCAGTCGTAGGTGCTCATGCAGCCGACGATGGGGCGGGGGCGGTCGCGGAGTTGGGGGAGATCGGCGTGCGCGGGGGGAGCGTGGAGGGTGTCTGTGGAGCAGGCGTTGGGAAGGAGGTGGACGTTGGGGTTGACGGTGCGCATGCGGGCGGCGAGGGATTCGGCGGTGGCGAAGATGAGTTTGGCGCGGCGGGCGAGGGCGAATTCCTGCCGGTCGACGCGGGGCTGGTCCGCGGGGACGAAACAGGGGTCGATGCAGTCGTAAAGGAGGCGGGTGAGGCGCATGCCCCAGAGCATGGCGGGGGAGCTATCGGTGAGCCAGTAGATGTAGTCGGTGATGCCGGCGCTGGCGAGGGCGGTGTGGAGCCAGCGTCCGTCGAGAAGTCCGGCGGGTTTTCCGATGCGGCGGCCGAGGCGTGAGAAGCGGAGAGCGAAGGCGTTGTGGACGATGAAGAGGTTTTCGCGGAGGCGTTCGACGGTTGGGCGGTAGCGGGGCGAGGAGGGGGAGGCGGGGGAGCGTTTGAGGAGGATGACGGTGGTGAGTTGGGAGAGGGCGTCGGTGAGGCCTCCCTGACGGCCGAGGCCTTTTTCGTAGCCGTTGCCGAGGTAGCCGTAGAGGATGGGGGGGAGGGACACGGGCGCAGCGACGGGGTGGGCGGGCGCGGTGACGGCGAGAGGTGAGGGGTGGATGGCGGTCATGAGATCAGTGCGGGCTCCTGGGAGCGGGGGGCGGGCGCGGGACGCGCCCAGGCGCGAAGTGCGGCGCGGCGGCAGTCGTCGTTGGAGAGGCCGATGTTGCTGTTGATGAGGATGATTTTGGCGTTGGAAGCGGCGAGGCGGGCGTCGAGGTTTTCGAGGAGGTTTTCGGTGTCTTTTTTCCACCAGTAGTAGAGGGCGACGCGGGGAGCGACGGGGGCGACGGTTTTGAGTTGATCGACGTGGCGGGCGTAGGCGCCGTAGGTGGTGTATTCCATGATGCGGTCGCCGTTGATGATCGCTTCCATCCAGGGCATGCGGTGGCGCCGTTCGATGAGGGTTTGCATGTCTTTGACGAGTTGGCAGTGCATGGGCACGGGGGCGTGGGTGAAGCGGCGGAGGGGGACGCCGGTTTCCTGGATGCCCAGGAAACGGAGGGAGTGGGCGTACCACTCGGCCATTTCGGTATCGAGGTCGTCGGTGGTTTCGTAGAGGTGGAGGCGGCCGTCGGGGGCGTGGAAATCGGCGGCGGTGATGCGGTCGACGAAGAAGGCGTCGGAATCGAGGCAAAGGAAGGAAGCGGTGGAGATGAAGGCTGGGGCGGCGAGTTTCATGAGCTGCTGTGCGAGCCAGCCGGGGATGCCGGCGGGGGTGATCCAGTAGCGGTAGTCTTTGCGGCTGACGCGCCAGACCTGTCGGCGGCGGTCGATGGTTTTGCCGAGAACTTGTCTGGTGGTAAGGAGGGTGAGATTTTTTTTGAAGGGGATTTTCTGGAAGAGGGGAAGGTCTTCGGTGTTGACGATGGCGAGGTGCGGGAGGTCGATGGCGCAGCGTTCGATCGATTCGCGCTGGAGGGCGAAACGTTCGAGGTCGCGGCGGAAGGTGGGGGTGAGGAGGGTGAGGGTCATGGGTATGCGATTCACGGGCGGCAGCGGGGGTGTAAGTCAGGCGGGAACCTGATCGCGGGGCGAGACGTATTCGTCCGCGGCGCGGTCGAGGTCGCGCACCTGGATCGCGAAGTCGGGATAGATCAGGGCGTTGCTGACGATGTCGCCGCGGCTGGCGGGGTAGGGGAGGACGGGCATGATCGAGAAGCGGGCGGCGTCTTCGAAGCGGTCGATGATGCCGGCGGCGCTGCAGATGTAGGCGTTGACGCGGTAGTCGCCCTGGGCGAGGCGGGGCTCGGCGATGTGATAGCGGATGGAGCGTTCGACGTCCGGCGCGAAGAGGTGGTTGTGCAGGCGTGAATCGAGGTGCAGCACGGGCAGGCCGTGGGCGTTGATGATTTCGACGGAGACGAAATACTGGGGCTGCGTGCGGCGGAGGATTTCGACGGGCATATCGATGACGATGTCTTCGGTGGTGTGATAATTCGCTTTATTGAGAGTGACGTCGGCGAAGCGGAGTTCACCGGTGCCGGGGCGGCGGCGGGTGCGTTCGTTGTTGCGCTGGAAGGGGCTGGCGTTGAGGTAATGGTCGATGGCCTGGCGTGGGGCGCCGATGAATTTGACGGCGCCCGATTCGAGATAGACGGCGGATTTGCAGAGGGAGTTGACGGCCTGCATCTGGTGGCTGACGAAGAGGATGGTGCGGCCGTCGGTGGCGACGTCCTTCATTTTGCCGAGGCATTTGCGTTGGAATTCGGCGTCGCCGACGGCGAGGACTTCGTCGACGACGAGGATTTCGGACTGGAGGTGGGCGGCGACGGCGAAGGCGAGGCGGACGTACATGCCGCTGCTGTAGCGTTTGACGGGGGTGTCGAGGAATTGCTGGACGCCGGAGAAATCGACGATGGCGTCGAACTGGCGGTCGATTTCTTTTTTTCGCATGCCGAGGATTTGGCCATTGAGGTAGATATTTTCGCGGCCGGTGAGTTCAGGGTGGAAGCCGGTGCCCACTTCGAGGAGGGAGCCGACGCGTCCGCGGATGTGGATTTCGCCTTTGGTGGGCTGGGTGATGCGGGAGAGGAGTTTGAGGAGTGTGGACTTGCCGGCGCCATTGCGGCCGATGATGCCGACGACGTCGCCTTTCTGGACATCGAAGGAGACGTCGCTGAGGGCCCAGAAGGTTTCGCGCTGGGCGCGGCGGAGGGGGTGGCGGAGGCGTGCGAGGGCGGCTTCGGCGAGGGTGTTCTGGCGCTCGTGGTTGTGGAGGATGGTATAGGCCTTGGCCAGTCCGCGGACGGAGACGGCGGTGTTAGACGACATCAGCGAATCTCCGTTCCATGCGTTTGAAGGCGAAGGCGCCGGCGAAGAGGATGAGGAGGGACGCGCAGGTGGCGTAGGCGACGTTGTACCCATTGGGGGCGGCGGTGTGGATGAGCGACCAGCGGAAGCCTTCGAGGATGGAGCTGGCGGGGTTCATGTCGTAGTAGGGCCTGATGGAGGCGGGGATGCCCGAGACGCCGTAGGCGACGGGGCTGGCGTAGACGAGCAATTGCATGAAGACGGGGAAGATGTAATTGACGTCGCGATAATCGACGGCGAGCGCGGAGACGACCAGGCCAAGGCCCAAGCCCATGGCGAAGAGCACGGCCATCCAGAAGGGAAGCAGGAGCAGGGCCAGGCCGGGCACGATGTGATAAGTGAAGAAGAGGAAGAGCATCATGAGGCAGGCGACGCCGAAATCGACGAGGGTGGAGGGGACGCCGGAGAGCGGGAGGATGAGGCGGGGGAAGTAGACCTTGGAGATCAGGTGGGAGTTTCCGATGAGGGAGCTCGAGGCTTTGCTGACGGTGTTGGAGAATAGGTTCCATCCGAGCTGGCCGGTGAAGGCGAAGAGGAAATAGGGAAGGCCATCGGAAGGCATTTTGGCGATCTGGCCAAAGACGAGGGTGGAGATTCCGGCGGCGGCGAGGGGCTGGATGACGACCCAGATGGCGCCCAGGGCGGTTTGCTTGTAGCGGAGCTTGAGGTCGCGTCCGGCGAGGGTGAAGAGCAGGTCGCGGAAATGCCAGACTTCGCGGAGATCGAGGGCGGCCCAGCCGGAGGCGGGGCGGATGTAGAGGATTTGTTCGTCGTGGGCGTTGGCGCCGGGCGCAGCGGCGGCCAGCGCCGGCGCGGGCGCGGGCGCCGGCGTCTGCTCGGGGGTCTGTTCGAGGGTGTCGGTCATGGTCATGGGGCGTTATCCGACCTGTGCGGGGGTGTTGGAATCGCTGGGGTCGTCTTCGGAGAGGTCGTGATCCGCGGGCGGCGTAAGGCCGAAGGTGGGATCCACGCCGAAGGCGGCGACGTTGCGTTTGCGGCGTTCGATGAAGGCCTCCCATTCACGGTTGACGATTTCCATGAGGCGTCCGCGGAACATGGGGATGGAGAATTTTTCGGCCTGTGCCCGGATAACATCGGCATCCCAGGGGCCGCGCTGTTCAAATTCCGCGACGGCGGCGCCGATGGATTCGGGGGTTTGTTCCGAGAAGAAGAGGCCGGTTTTGCCCTGGACGACGGTTTCGGTGACGCCGCCGCGGCCATAGGCGATGACGGGGGTCCCGCAGGCCTGGGCTTCGACGGCGACGATGCCGAAGTCTTCCTCGGCGGCGAAGACGAAGGCCTTGGCGCGTTGCATGAGGAGCTTCAGGCGATCGAAGGTCTGGTAGCCGAGCACGCGGACGTTGGGGCCGGCCATCGCTTTGATCTGTTCGAGCTCGGGGCCGTCGCCGACGACGATGAGGCGGCGGTCGGGCATGTGGTTGAAGGCTTCGACGATCAGCGCGGTGCGTTTGTAGGTCACGAGGCGCGAGGCGGTGAGGTAGAAATCTTCCTTTTCCGCGTGCACGGTGAACTTGTCGACATCGACGGGCGGATAGAGCGGGGTGGAGGAGCGGCGATAGACTTTTTCGATGCGCCGGCCGACGAAGAGGGAGTTGGAGAGGAACACGTCGACGCCGACGGAGGAGCGGACGTCCCAAAGGCGGGTGTAGTGCAGGATCGAGCGGGCGAGCATCGATTTGATGCCCTTCACGATGCCGGCCTCGCCGAGGTATTGGTGCTGGAGGTCCCAGGCGAAACGCACGGGGGAGTGGCAGTAGCAGACGTGCAATTGGTCGGGGCGGGTGAGCACGCCCTTGGCGGCGACGTAGGAGCTGGAGATCACGAGGTCATACTGCGACAGGTTGAGCTGCTCGATCGCCAGCGGATAGAGCGGCAGCCAGGTGCGGTGGTTGCGGCGGGCGAAGGGAAGTTTCTGGATGAAGGTGGTGGTGACTTTTTTGTTTTTGATGAAGCCGCGGAGATCGTCGGGGAGGAAATCGAAGAGAGAGAAGAGGTCGGCGTCGGGGAACATTTCGATGATTTGTTCGAGGACGCGTTCGGCGCCGGCGTAGGTGTAGAGGAAGTCGTGGACGATGGCGACCTTGAGGGCGGAGAGGGGTTTTTCTTCGACGAAGGGGGCGTCGCCGGAGTATTTCTGGAGCTTGAGGCGGGCCTTGATGACGGGGCGGGCGGGCTTTCCGGAGCGGATGGCGATGGCGGACATGAGGGAGAAGCGCGGCGGGCCTTCGGCGGCGTCGGGGAGGGAGGCGAGGCTGAATTCGCTCATCAGGCGGGTGAAAAGGGCGACGCGTTCACCGGCGGATTCGAGCAGGCCGGCGGCGGCGACTTCGATGGACGCGCGGAGCGGCCCGCCGGGGCGTCGATGGGCGACCGGAACGGTGGCGGAGACGGTGTCGGCGGAGTCGAAGGGTTTGAGATTTTTCCATTCCATGGAGCGGGGCCCGCCGTCGCGGGAGACGATGGGCAGTTCGAGGGAAACGAAGTCGAGCATTTCGGCGGCGGCGCAGGCTTCCTTCCACCAGGTCTGGAAATCGCGGGCCATCTTGAAGCGGGTTTGGAGTTCTTCGAAGGCGGCGCGGTAGTGGCGGGTATCGCGGCCGATGCGGCGGTTGCGGCGGAGGGCGTTGACGGTGTCGCGGGCGCGGGCGCTGCCGGCGGCGCGGAAGAGACCGACGATCACGCAGAGCTGGAGCCCGGACGCCAGCAGGATGACGCGCTTCTGGGCGAGGTCGAGGGTGAGGGCGGCGCCGGCGGAACAGAGGCTGGCGAAATACAGGAGCAGGACGGCGTGGCGCTGGTGCAGGCCGAGATCGAGGAGGCGGTGATGGATGTGGCCGCGCTCGGCGGAGAAGAGGGAGCGGCGGAGGAGGATGCCGCGGCGGATGAAGGTGAGCACGGTGTCAAAGAGCGGGACGGAGAGGGCGACGGCGACGCTGAGGATGACGTTGCTGTGGCCGGAGGTGGCGCTGCCCATGACGCCCAGGGCGGCCAGGACGAAGCCCAGGAACATGCTGCCGGCATCGCCCATGAAGACTTTCGCGGGGTTGAAATTGAAGAAGAGGAATCCGGCGATGGCGCCGGTGAGGGCGAGGCTGATGATGGCGACGTGGATGGCGCCGAAGCTGATGGCGACGATGGAAAGGACGGCGGCGGCCATACCGGCGACGCCCCCGGCGAGGCCGTCCATGCCGTCGATGAAGTTCAGCGACACAGGCACGGCGATGAGCCAGAGGATGGTGACGGGCATCGCGGCGAGGCCCAGGTGGAGGTGATACCAGCCGAGCTGGAAGTCGGTGATTTCCTGTCCGGAGCCCGCGAAGCTGGCGGCGGCGATGGCCAGCGCGACGAGCTTGTATTTGGCGGGGATGTGCAGCACATCGTCCATGAAGCCCAGGCCCAGGACGGCGATGCTGGTGGAGAGCAGGGCGAGCAGGGTGATGTGCTGGCCGGTGGTGGTGCCGCGGAGGTTGGCGTTGAAGAAGAAGAGGATGATGACGATGGGGATGGCGGCGGCGGCCATGGCCAGGCCGCCGGAGCGCGGGATGGCGCCGCTGTGGATCTTGCGTGCGCTGGGCATGTCGACCATGCCCAGGCGCCGCGCAATGGCCATGAGGAGCGGCGTGAGCGCCACCGAGAGGCAAAACGCCCCCAGCCCCGCGAAGAGATAAACCCATATCAATTTCATAAGTGCCCCGCCAGGTTTTCTGCCCTGTTTTCTAGCCTGTTTTGTTCCGCCGTGGACGACCGCGCGCCGCTCGCCGGGCGCGCGTCACATGCGGATTCCGAGCTGCTGGTTTAACTGCGAGAGGTGATCGCGGAGGGCGGCGTTGAGCTGATTGCCGGGAAGCGGCGTTCCGTCGCTGTTGACGAGCATGGAGCGGGCCTTGTCCTTCTGGCCGGCGTTGAAATAAATCTGGGCGAGGTTGATGCGCCATTCGAGGTTGGTCGGTTCGAGCTGGATGGCGGCGCGAAGGTGCTCGATGGCGCCTTCGTGGTTGCCCGCCTTGTCCTGCACGAAGGCCAGGGTGTCCTGATAGGCCGCGACGCGGGGATCGTCGGCGACGGCCTGGTTGGCGAGCTTGAGCGCTTCGTCGAAACTGCCGGCGCGGGCGAGCACCATGGCGAGGTTGTTGAGGGCGGCGTCGTTTTTGGGATCAAGCTCGACGGCCTTGCGGTAGTTGGCCTGGGCGCCCGGATCGTTGGCGGCTTCCTGGAGCATCCCGAGCGCCTGGTAGCCGGCGGAGAGCTGCGCCGGCGGGGCTTTGGACTGGGCGACGATGGCGGTGACATTCTGCACGGCGGTCTGGAGGAAGCTCGGGTCGTGGAGCCGCGTGCCGGCGCTGGCCATGGCGCGGGCGTAGTTGAAGACCATGGGCATATCGTCGTGGAGTTCGTCCCGGGCCATGGCGAACCAGCGTTTGGCGACATCGGCGGGGGCGTCGGCGGCGGTGACGCGGAGGAATTCGGCCATGCCCTCGCGGGAAGATTTGGCGAAGGGCCAGAGGCGGTCTTCGGCGGCCTCGGGGCGTCCCTTGGCCAGTTCGGCGCGGGCGTACAGGATGATCACGCCGGCATAGTTCTCCGGGTCGCTGGCGGCGCTGGCGAGATAAGGCTGAATCTGCTTGAGCGTGTCGTCGGGGCGGCCCATGCCCATGTAGGAGTCGCCGATCATCACATCGGGCTGGAGCGGCTGGCTGGGATCGCGCTGCCGCCACTCGTTGGAAGCGCCCAGCGATTCGGCCCAGCGATTGGAAAGGGCGAGGGCCTCGGCGGCGATGCGCGCCGATTCGGCGGATGCGGGGAACGCCTGCATGGCGCGGGTGGCGATGTTGACCGCGTCATCCAGCCGGCCCGCGGCGACGTTCAAATCGACCGCGAGCGTCTGGAGCGCCGCGAACTGCGGGTAGCGGTCGGCGAGGCGGGTCACGTCGATGGCCAGTTGCGCGTCGCTCGTGGGCGCGGTCTTGTTTTGCGCGAGACGCGCCAGGACGGCGCGGGCGGCGACGGCATGCTGCGGCGTGTTCACCAGGGCCGTCAGAATCGGCCGGGCGCGCACATTGTCGTCGAGCGCCGCCATCGAGGGCTTGTCCTGCACGAGCGCGGCGAGCCCCTTGTCGGAGGGCAGCGCGGCGACGGCGCGATCGATGGTCGCCTGGGCGTCGGCGGCCCGGCCGGTGAAAAGCTGGAACGAGATCAGCCGCCGCCATATCTGGCCATTGGCGGGATCGGCTTTGAGGGCGGCCTGGTAATCGGCGACCGCCTCCTCGGGCTTGCCGAAGCGCGCGGTGAAGTCGCCCTGCTCGGCGGCGACGACGCCGGGATCGAGCTTCAGATCGGCGAGCTGGGCGATGGCATGCTGGGCGTCCTGCATGCGACCGTGCATGGCGTAAAAGGTGGACGCCTCGCGGATCACATCGAGGGTCGGCTGTTTCATCAGCTCGTCGAGGAGGGCGGCGGCCTTGGCGGATTGGCCGCGATCGGCGTAGAGGGAGGCGAGCATCAGCCGCGACGCCGCGCTGCCGCCGCCTGATTCCATCCCCCCTTCCATGAGCGTGATCGCCCGGTCGGGCTGTCCGCCGCGCGCGAGCAGGCCGGCGATCTGGCGGCGCTCGGTGTCGCTGAGGGTGGTGCTGGCCACGAGCTGCTTGAGATAGATGGCCGCCTTTTCGTTGCTGCCCTGGGTTTCCAGCAGGCGTGTGAGCTCGATGAGCACGGCGGTGGAATCGGGCGACAGCGCCGCGGCCATTTCAAGCTGCTCGATGGCGCCCGTCTGGTTGCCGTTCATTTCAAAGCATTGGGCCAGCAGCACGTGCGGGGCCAGCACGTCCGGCGATCCCTTGGCCATTTCGGTAAGCATCGAGGTCGCTTCGGTGACCTCCGTCTGGCCGGGCTTTTCCTGGAGAAGCCAGCGCGCCCGGGCGAGCTTGAAGTTGAAATCCTCATCGCCGATCAGCGGCCGCAGGCGCTCGATGGTCTTTCCCGCCGCCTGGTGATCGGCCTGGATGCTCGGGGCGCTCAGGACCAGCCACTGCACGCGGCTGTCCTTGGGATACTTGTCGCCCAGCGCCAGCCACTCCGTCTTGGCCGAGGGATCGCGCGCGATTTCCAGGAACCGCGCATAGGCGAGGTCCCAGCCTTCGGCGTCGGTGGTGGCCTTGGCGCGTGCGGCCTTCAGGAGCGCCACGCCCTGTTCGGGATGGCCGTCGTCGGCGAGGAACTGCGCCTTGGCCGACGCCAGGTCGGGCGTCATGCCATACGCGCGCTCGGCCACGCCGAAGCATTCGTCCTCGAGGCCCAGCTTCGCCTGCCGGCTCGCCGCCGCGAGCTGCAGCAACACGGGGAGGGGAAGCGTCGGCTGAATCTGGAGCGTCTGCCGGAGCGCCGCGATGCCCGCCTGCTTGCCCTGCACCTGCGCCTGCACCGACACGTGCAGGGCGAGCGTCCGCTGGTCCTGCGGAAACCGCGTGTGAATTTTGTCCAGGAGCGCCAGCAGTTCCTTGGGGTCCGCCGGCGCCGTGCGGTTGGCGGCCATGGCCTGGGCGAGCACGATCATGCCGTCGCGATCGTTGGGATTGCGCGACAGCGCCGCGTTGGCGGCCCGCATCGCATCGGCGGGACGGCGCGCCTGAAGCACCATCTGCGCCTGGAGCACGATCGGCTCGGACCACGCGGGCTCCGCGACCGCCGCGTTGTCCCAGGCCTTCATGGCCCCGCGATAATTCTGCGTCGATGTCAGATAGCCGCCCAGGTCAAGCTGGAAAAATCCGTTCTCCGGATGGCGCTGCGCGATCGCGGGAAGGGCCCGGCCCCAGTCCGACTGCGTCATCGAGGAGGGATCGATCGTGTGCTTCACCACCATCGCCCAGTCGTGGGCGTAGAGGCTGTAGGGATCCTCCGCCAGCGCCTGCTGGGCCGCCTTGGCCTTGTCGGGCTGGCGCAGCGCCACCCACCCGAGCGCCTGATACCCGCGCAGATTCGCCTGCTGGTCGCGAAACGCCGCATCATCCATGTAAGGCGACGGCGTCATCTTTTCCGCCGACATCTTTTCGATCTCGGCGAACTGGTTCATCTCGAACAGCCGCCGGGCCCACATCATCTGCACCACGGAATCCTTGAACTGCGACGCGGACTGTTCCAGCCACGCATCGCCCAGGGGCACCTGCCCGGTGCGCCAGAGCTGCTCGGTTTCGAGCGCCGCGGTGATCGCATCGGGCGCCTGGCCCGAGGCCTGCGCATCCTTCGCCCACTGCCGCGCGTCCGCGGCGTCGCCGGTGATCGCATATGCGACCGACTGGAGCACTTTCCAGCGCAGGTCGTCGGGGTGGGCCTTGCGCACCTTCGCCGCCGCCGCCACGATGTCCGGCTGCGGGGTGACATGACTGAGAATTTCCAGCCGCAGTTCCTGGGCATAGAGATCGTCGGGGCGCAGCGCCAGGTATTTGTCGTTCTCCTTCACCGCGTCGTCATACTTGCGCAGGCGATAGAGCGCCAGGACCTTGCTCCGCTGCGTGGCGGCATCCTTGGGATCGCGCGCCAGCAATTGCTCGGCGATCATCACGCATTCGGTGTTCAGGCCCGCCTGCAAATACAGATCGCACAGCCGGCGGTTGATGCCCGTGACGTCTTTCCCCGCCGCCTGCTGCAGATCCGCCACGCGCCGCAGCACCCCGATGCCGTCCTTCAGGTGACTGCCGTCGGGTTCTTCGATTTTCAGCCGGCAATCGGCGTAGTCCTGGAGCGCCTGCAGGTCGAGCGGATAACGCTGCAGGTACATGCCCAGGTCGCCCATCGCCCGCCCGGTCTCGCCGCGCTGGTATTCCGCAAGGCCGCGCTCGCGGGCCTGCGCGAAGCGGTGCCGAATCATCTGCAGGCGCACCATCACCGCCGCGCCCGCGCCGCCGCCGAGCACCACCACGATCGCCCCCACCAGGATCAAGCGCTTCTTACGAATCAACTTCATGGCCTACCTGCCAAAGTGCAAAGCCCAACACATCGCCCCGCCGCTTCCGTGCCCCGAAAATTGCCGCATGCTCTGAGCCCTCCTGCCGCCAACCGCGGCCTTCACGCCGCGCTCACGCCACATCCGCCAGCACGCACGATGGACCCGTGAATTGCGCTTCGTCGCGCCGCCGCCCCCGGCCCAGCCACAGCGGCCCGGACAACGCGCGCTTCCCGTCCGACGGGCCATCGTCCGCGCCCGCCGCGCCGAAAACCCCTTTTCCCAGCCGCGTGATCCCCGGCAGGTCCTCGCTGGGATCCAGCCACAGCCGCGCCAGCCGCGTGAGAAAAAAATCCTCCGCCTCCGCGCCGCGCAGGTTCATCAACCGTCCGCGCGGCCGGGCGATGCAGGTCTTGCGCGCCCCGCGCTTGATCGCCCGCCACGCCCTCCCCAGGCCGTCCGTCGCCTGCCACGCCGCCGCCAGCGCGTGATCGGGCGTCAATCCGCAGCGCGCCGGAAGCCCATCGGCCGGTTCCCCCGCGCCCGGCGGCGTCACGGGACGCACCAGGCACAACCGCGGCCGCATCCACCCCATCACCTCCAGCACCTTGCGAAAATCCAGCAGCGCCGCCCCCGCCGCGCCCGTCAGCAGGTACAGCCCCGCGTCCCGCGCCGCGGCCGGCCGGTCCGAGCCATCCGCCCGCACCACCGCCACGCCCAGCGATTTCCAGTACGCATCGTGCAATTCCAGGGCGCTCCTGCCCCACAGGCGCACCGGCGCGCCCAGCGCCGCGGACGTCGCGCACAGCTCGTGATTCGCAAGCGTCGTCATGCCGCCTCCACCTCCTCGCGCCGCGTGCAGGACGCCACCGCCGCCACGAGGGGTCCCATCCGTTCGTAACGCTCCAGGCCCGAAGGCGTGCGCTTGGCCACCAGCACATCGGAGCTCGAACGCCGGCTGGTCACGGAGGTATGCGAGCTGGAGCTGGCATAAGTTGCATCGCGCGAATCGGCGCGGTTGAACACCACGCCGCGCGGACGCCCGCCCGCCGCCTCCAGCCGATCGATCGCCCGCGCCGCCATTTCCCGGCGTGTGCCGCGCGACACCACCATCAGCACCGAATCCACCAGCCCGCTGATCATCACCGCTTCCAGGCTCCCCAGCACCGGGCCGGTGTCGACCAGCACGACGTCGTAATGCTTCTTGGCGGATTCCAGCAGCCGGCTGAGCTTCTTGGGCGACAGCCGATGCACGTCCTCCGCGCCGGCGCTGGCCAGCGTCAGCACCGAGAGACGCCGCTCGCCCATGCACTGCACCGCTCCCAGCAGCGACGCCCCGCCCACCACGTCCATCAATCCCTGCGGCCGCGCGTTCCACGCCTCCAGCGATTCCTGTATCTCCTCGTGCGTGAGCAGGTTCATGTCCACCAGCACGTCTTCCAGGCTGCGGCCGGTCGCCTGGGCGCGCTGGGCCGCTTCCTTGAGCTTGTGCTTGTCCACGCGGTCCTGCGCCAGAAGCGCGGTCATCACGGAAGTCTTGGCCAGCCCCTTCACCCGATGGCTCATGCCGCCGCCGATCAAGTCGCAGTCGATCAGCAGCGTGCGCGCGCCGGTGGCCGCGAAGGACATGCCCAGTGCCAGCACCAGGCTCGTCTTGCCTTCCCCGGCCGCCGGGCTGGTGATCGCGTAGGTCATCTTGTTGCCGCCGGCGGCCACCTGCAGCGAGGCGCGCACGCCGTGCACGCAGTGCGCTGCCAGCGCCGCGCTTTCCGTCTCCAGCGCGCTGGCGGTCAGGTGCGGCAGCACGCCCAGCATTTCCATCCCATGCATGCCCTTGGTCTTCGCGTCGTGCGACGTCTTGAGCCGCCGATCCAGCAGCCCCAGGATCGCCACCACGCCGATGCCGAAGAGCACCCCGCCCATGCCGCCGGACGCCGCATAGGACTTCCGCGTGTCGCGCGAGGGCAGCCCGGGCCGGTCGCCCGTGCTCACCACCGAGATGCGGCCGGTGCCCGTGGATTCCAGATTGAGCTGCTCGATGCGGTTTTGCGTCTCTTCGAGCTTCGCGCGGTCTTCATCCGCCTGTTGCCGCAGGGCCTTGATCTGCAGCGCCTTGCGGCCCAGGTCCAGGACCTCGGCCTTGGATTGCTCGAACAGGGCTTTGAGGCGTTGTTCCCGCGCCCGCAGCTCGTCCAGCTCCGACATCGCCGGCAGCGGCTTGCCGTCGGCGCCCGCGCCCACCGGCGGCGAATAGGCCGCCGCGTACTTGGCGATGTCCTTGTTAATCTCCCCCAGGATCGCCCGCTCGTGAATGACCGCGGGATGCTTGTCATTCATGCTGATTTTCATGATGGCGATCTTCTGCTGCTCGTCGTCCCGCACCTTGAGCTTCGCCGCCATCGCCGAGTCCTGCTTCGCGATTTCCTCCGGCGTCAGTTGCGCCGGTTGCGTGGCCGCGGCCGCCTGAGCCGTCCCGGCCCCGGCCGCGGCGCTGGCCGCCGGCAGGGTCGCCGCCGCGGGCGCCGTCGCCGGCTGGTCCGCCAGCGTCGTCACCTTCAAATGCACGTCGTTGAGCGCCGTCTCGATGTTGTTGAGCTGGCTGATCTTGTACTGATACGTCTCTTCCAGCGCGTCCGAGCCGAACTCCGTGGCGATCGATTGAATCTGCTGGTTGTAGCCTTTGATCTCGTTGGTCAGCGAGTTCTTGCGGTCCTCCAGGGTCTGCATGCGCCGCGAATCGTCGCCGAAATCGCTGTCGCCGTAGATTTTCTGGTAAGACTCGATCACCGCCCGCGCGGCGATCATCGCGGCGTTGGGGTCCTTGTCGGTGAACGAGACCTGCACCATTTCCCCGCCCCGCTCATCGCGCCACACGTTCAGCGACTTGACGAAATCCGCCGCCGCCTCGGGCGTGTTCGGCCGGTGCAGGGCGCGCCAGTCGTCGCTCTGCATCGCCATGTCCGTCACCCGCTGGCTGCGCATCAGGAGCACCTGCGAATCCACGAACGAATCGAACATCGGCATCATGCCGTTCTGATCGTTGTGATACAGAATCGCCGGCATCACCGCCCGGAAACGCACCATCGCGGTGCTGGTGTAAAGCACCTGCCCCTTCTTGTAGCCGTAGTACGCCAGGCCCCCGCCAATCACCACCGCCAGCAGAATCGCCAGCCAGTACCGGCCCCGCATGATCCGATGCACCACCGCCAGCGGATTGGTCTCCGGCGGAGCGGCGGCGGCCATCGGTTCGGCCCACATGGGGACCAACGGCGGCGTCGCTTCCACCGGTAACGTGTTGACAGTCATCTGCGTATTCCCCGCGCTCATGGTTTACTCCCGCTCCGAATGACATCCAGCATGGGCTCGCAAGCCGTCACGATCAGGTCCACGTCCGCCTGCCGGTCCGCCGGCAGCGTGTCGGCGTCGAACACCACTTCGATTTGCGCGGCGCCGTAATAATGTTTGTGATAGTCGTAAGCCAGGCGTTGAAAGCCGGCCATGTCCCGCACGAACGTGCCGTCGGGCATGATCAGAAAATCTTCCGCGAAGATGTGTTGCTGCTGCGCACCCATATGCCGCTTGAACTCATATTCCGTGCCGTCGATGTGCATGTCCCCAACGTCCCAGTGCGCGCCCCGCTGGTTCATCAGTTGCCAGCCATTGCCCGGATAGCAGTTCGGCGGGTAATGCCCCGCCAGGTCGCGGCCGTCCTCGCATTGAGTGAACAGGAAATCGAACCACTGGCCCGTCCGCCCATTCACATAGTGCCGGCTGATGATCACGTTGGGATGCAGCAGCTTGAACGCTGATTCCTGCACCGGCACGTCCGTGCCATGCCACTCGCCCACGTCCATCGGCACCGTGCCCTGCGCCGCCCGCACCCGCGCGTGATACGCATCCGCATCCGCCGGCTTGCCATGAAACATCGGCTGCACCGCCATCGCCCCCAGCACCCCCAGCGTCAGCACCGGCGCCAGCCACGCCGCCTTCTGCATTGCACGCATTCCCGCTTGGTTCACGGATACACCACGTTGTAAGGCATCACCGGCAGGCACAGCCACCGCGCCAGCCGCTGCACGCCCACCAGCAGCAAAAACGCCAGCGGCAGCATCATCCACCCGCTCGTGTCATGAAAAATTTCCGCCGTCGCGTGGCTCGTATGCCCGAACACGAACATCGTCGGCACCAGGCGCACGATGTTCAGCAGGATCGCCAGCACCGGGCTCAGCGCCAGGATCAGCGCCCGTATCTGCCACCGCAGCGGCGTGCCGAAGACAAACGCCGTCGCCACCAGGATCAGCCCGAACACCATCCGCAGGCCGTTGCATGCCTCCGCAACCGTCACCGGCACCCCGTTCACCGTCAGCAGGTTGCCCGAACGCTGCACCTCCGCCCCCAGAATCTGCATCACGTTGTACACCACCGCCGCGCTGAACTGCTCCAGCGGCATCGAAATCGCGATCCGCAACGTCGACGGCACCGGCACCAGAAACACCAGCAGCAGGAAGCAGGGGAAGAACTCCCGCAGAAAATCAAAACCCATCACCGTGATGAAACAGCCCGCCGCCATCATCACGCTGCCCAGATGCCACGACATCTGGATGCCATGCCCGACGCCCCAGTACGTTATCCACGCCCCCGCCGCCGTGATGAGCGTGCCCGTGAAGCTGAACCTGCCCACGCAGTTGCGCAGCCGCCCGCGCCGCACGAAGAACAGCCACCCCACGATGATGGGCACCAGAAAAATGTGGCTGGCCTCCTCGTCGTTAAGCGCGATGAGCGCCAGATCCCGCCAGCCGTCGCGCTGCACCACCACGCTCAGCGCCACCAGCGCGATCGCCGCCAGCAGGCGCCCCCACGTGATCCGCTCACGCGCCGGAACCTCCATCCCCACCCGCGCGCCCATGCGCAAAGAAACCGCGGCCGTCACGGCAGCACCTTCAAAAGAACCGGATAAACGTGATTTTTCATGGAGGTCACACCAGGTCCGCCGACGAGATATCCACAAATCGCACAGGGCCGGGCACCGCTTTTGTGCCTGGCGTCGCGTGCACCAGCCCGACGGTCAGTTCGTCGGAGAGAACACGAAAAAAGTGCGGAAAACAGGGTTGCCCATGACCTATCTCGCACAGCCGCGTCTGATCGTCGCGTGTCGGTCCTGCGGATCGGCCGGCGGTGAGGATCGCGAGCCGCAGGGACGAGGAAATTTTGCCAAGACTCCGTCCCCCTGGATGTCGCCTCAATCGGCGCATCAAGTTCCCGCTTCCGCAGATCAGTGACCGGCTTTCCTCGACCGGTTTCACCTACCCGCGGAATTCTGCCATCCATCAGCGCTAACTTCTGAAGCGCCCATCCGCCACCCTCCCGCCCCGCCTTCCATCCACGCAGCTAAACCGGATCGACCGCCGTGAAAGTTCCCGAATTCCGTGAAATCTTCACGCCACCGATCCTCCCTGAATGTGCTGCTTCTCTCCTTGTTCAGCCGAGCATGCCGAGTCTTATCGACGCCGCCACCTCAGCCATTAACCCACGCCATGAAAAAAATTCGCGCTGAGGCTGCACGGGCCGACGCGAATTCTTCAGCTTTCTCTCTCCATCCAAAGGCTTGGGGCCAACCCTGATGCCAACCTCCACACGGTTCGCGCAGACCCTCTTCCGCAGAAGGCTTACGGCTGAGCTAACACCCGTGGAGTTCACACGTAACATACCCCGCGATGCACCCCCGGTCAAAGCGAATTCGTAAAAACATGCGTAGTATTACCCTCACAAATGCGATTCTATCAGACCTTGCTCATCGCGTCAGATGAGCCTCCCGCCACGCTTTGCCCAAACGCCGCAGGCGCTACACACCCGCCTTTATCACCCCTCCCCCGACTTCCCTCGCAGCCGGCCCCCCCCCGCGCTCGCCCATCCGAGGCCCAGATAGGACCCCACGTAAAGCTGGAGCGCCACGATCTGCAGCGGGTAATCAAACGCCGCATGGACGTACACCCCCAGCAACGCCACCAGCACCGCAAAGCGAAACCACCGCTCCCGCGCCGCCCCCCTACCGCGGGCCCAGAGGCCGCCCCCCAGCGACCCCCCCGC
>DASZZD010000067.1:0-41292 GCA_035545015.1 Phycisphaerae bacterium | reverse complement strand
CGGCGGGGGGTGGGGGAGGATATGTGCGGACGGGGGATATTCGGGATGCGTATTTTGTGGCGCGGGAATTGGCGGCGGGGGATGGGGGGGCGGTGCGGGGGTGGGATCAGAATGGGGATGGGGTGGTGGATGATGGGGATGTGAAGGCGTTGGCGATGGCGGCGGTGCGGTTGCCGGTGGATGCGAGCGGACCGGGGGGGGATGTGCGATGAAAGCGATGATCTGGCGGGCGGTGATGGTGGTGATGATGGTGGCGGGGGCGTCGTGGGTGCGCGGGGCGGAGGGGGCGGGGGCGGCGCCGGAGGGGAGTGGGGCAGTGCGGTTTGTGGCGGTGGATGTGGAGGTTGATGCGGGTAAAGTGGGGTTGGGGGCGTACCAGGTGGAGTTGGATGCGGGGGATGGGGTGCTGGTGGGGGTGGAGGGGGGGGAATCGGCGGCGTTTCGGGAGGCGCCGTTTTACGATCCCAAGGCGCTGGAGCGGCATCGGATTGTGCTGGCAGCGTTTCATGTGGCGGGCGCGGGGGGCGCGGGAGGGGAGTTGCCGACGGGGGAGACGCGGGTGGCGCGGGTGCATTTGGAGATGTTGGGCGGGAGGGGGATGGCGGAGGTGCAATCGAAGTTGGTGGTGGCGACGGATGGGGCGGGTCGGGCGATTGATGCGACGGTGCGGGTGAAGCCATTTGAAGGAGCGAAATGATGAAGGTGCGAGCGGCGGTGTTGTGGGCGACGGTCGGGTGTGCGGTGATGGGGGCGGCGGGGTTGTCGGCGTGCAGCGAGATGGCGGACATGCCGGCGGTATCGAGAGCGCGGATGAACAGCTCGAGCGGAGCGATCGATGCGCGTCAGGCGCAGGCGGGTGGATTTGGGGTGCCTGAGGGGGCGGACCAGAATTTTGCGCGCGCGGCGGTGGGCGGGGTGCAGGCGGGGGACAAAGAGGAGCTGTGGATTGTGCCGCGGGATGCGGGGCAGGCGGGGCAAGGGCAGGCGGCAGGTTCCGGGACGGATCTTTTTAAAAGCGGCGCGGACATCGCCGGGGTTTCCGGCGGATTTGGCAGCGGCGGGGGAGCGGGCGGATATGGCGGGGGTCGCGGGGGCGCTGTGGCGGGTCGCGGAGGCGGGGCCGGCGGCGGTGCGCGCGGCGGCGGTGGGCGCGGGGTGGGTCGGGGTGCGGCGGCGGCGGATCAGGCGGCGATTGATGCGGCGGCGGCGATTGGGACGGGGGTGCTGGCGGCGCGGGAGCAGGATGGGGAGCTGGTGGCGGTGCCGCTGAAGCATACGGATGTGGCGGCGTCGATCACGGGGTACATCGCGTCGGTGGGGGTGACGCAGCAGTTCACGAATCCGTTCTCGGAGAAGATCGAGGCGGTGTATGTGTTTCCGCTGCCGGAGAACGCGGGGGTGAACGAGTTTGTGATGACGATCGGGGATCGGCACATTCGGGGGATCGTGCGCGAGCGGAAGGAAGCGGAGCAGATATATCAGCAGGCGCGGGCGCAAGGCTATCGGGCGAGCCTGATGACGCAGGAGCGGCCGAACATTTTCACGCAGAACGTGGCGAACATTGAGCCGGGGAAGGAGATCGATATATCGGTGCGGTATTTTCACACATTGACGTATAAGAATGGGTGGTATGAGTGGGTGTTTCCGATGGTGGTGGGGCCGCGGTATAACCCGGCGGGAAGCGCCGGAATGACAAATGGGGAAATGACAAATGACAAATTGGGAATGGCAGGGGGCTCACCAATGACAAATGGGGCGACGCCCGGAAGCGGTGAGCCGGGGACGGGGATCGGGGCGGTGGCGCGCGGGGATCGTGGGTTGTCTGGGCAGAAGGTGGAGGTGCAGTATCTGGCGCCGGGGGAGCGGAGCGGGCATGACATTGCGCTGAAGGTGGATGTGGATGCGGGGCTGAAGATCGAGGAAATGGAGTCGGTGAATCAGAAGATTCAGCGGCGCTCGGAGGGGGAGGGCCGCGAGGAAGTGATGCTGGATCCCGCGGATTCGATTGCGAACAAGGATTTCGTGCTGCGGTGGCGCGTGGCGGGGGAGCGGGTGAAGACGGCGATGTTTGTGCAGAAGGATGAGAATGGAGGCGGGGGATATTTTACGGCGATGCTGGTGCCGCCGGCGACGCTGAAGAATTTGCCGCGCCGGCCGGTGGAGATGGTGTTCGTGGTGGACACGTCGGGCTCGATGAGCGGGCGTCCGGAGGCGCAGGCGAAGGCGGCGGTGGATGTGGCGCTGCAGAAGATGGCGCCGCGGGACACATTTCAGGTGGTGAAGTTTGCGAGCGGGGCGGAACAGATCTGGCCCAAGCCGGTGGACGTGTCGGCGGAAACGGTGGCGCAGGCGCGGCAGTACGTGGCGCAGCTTTCGGGCAACGGCGGGACGGAGATGCTGCGGGGCATCAACGCGGCGCTGGCGTTTCCGCATGATGAGAACCGGACGCGCATCGTGGCGTTTTTGACGGATGGGTTCATCGGGAACGAGTTGCAGATTCTCAAGGCGCTGCATGAGCAGTTGGAGCGGTCGCGCGTGTTTTCGTTCGGGGTGGGGCCGTCGACGAATCGGTATCTGCTGGATGCGATGGCGCGGGTGGGGCATGGGACGGCGGCGTATCTGTCGTTGAATGAGGACCCGCAGCCGGTGATGGATGCGTATTTCGAGGAGATCAGCCATCCGGCGCTGTCGCAGGTGCAGGTGGATTTTGGGGGGACGACGGTGACGGATGTGTATCCGAAGGAGCTGCCGGATTTGTTTGTGGGGCGGCCGGTGATCATCACGGGGCGGTATTCGGGGGCGGCGCCGCGATCGGTGACGGTGCGCGGGGTCGTGGGCAACGAGCCGGTGTCTTATGAGGTGTCGGCGGCGGATGCGGGCGGGGCGGCGGCGGAGCATCCGGCGATCGCGACGGTGTGGGCGCGGGCGAAGATCACGGATCTGCACGACCAGGCGATTTACACGGGGCAGAGCACGACGGACCAGGTGAAGAACGTGGCGTTGGATTACGGGCTGATCTCGGAAGCGACGGCGTTCGTGGCGGTGGATTCGACGCAGGTGACGGCGGGGGACCACGGGACGACGGTGGCGGTGCCCGTGCCGGTGCCGGAGGGGGTGCGTTATGAGACGACGGTGGGGCCGGGGGCGCGTTGAGGGCGGGGTAAAAGGGGCCGGGGGTGTGATGTCGCGCTGCCGTGGGCGTTCCAGGCGGAAGGCGTAGTGGCGGCTCGTGAGGCAGTTTGCCGGGCGGGGAACGGCCTGCTTATAAGGGCCGGTGCGGCACCGATGAGCGGGCGTCTCTCGCGCTGGTCCCCGCAGCCCTGCGCGCCGCCGCACGCAGATTTTCGTGTTGGGGTTTCAGCACTCAGCGTCCTACCTTTCGCCGCAAAAAATCGCTACCATCACCCGTTCACTGAGTCCCCGGCGCTCAGCATTCAACGTTGGACGGCGCATGATCACCTGGCATCCCCCGACCACCACCCCCGAGCAACGCCACGCGCTCACGCGCGTCAAACCCGCGGTGCTCTGGCTGACGGGCCTTTCGGGCTCGGGCAAGTCGACCCTCGCGATGGCCCTGGAGCACGCCCTGATCTCCCGCGGGCACCTCGCCTTCACGCTTGACGGGGATAACGTGCGTCACGGGCTCAACAAGAACCTCACATTCACGCCGGCCGATCGGACGGAAAACATCCGGCGCATCGGGGAAGTGGCCAAGCTGTTCACGGAGGCGGGGCTGCTCGCGATCACGTCGTTCATCTCGCCGTTCCGGGCGGACCGAGACGCCGTGCGTGAGCTGGTCGCTCCCGGGCGTTTCATCGAGGTATTCGTCGACGCGCCGCTGGAAATCTGCGAGCAGCGTGATCCGAAGGGCCTGTACAAGAGGGCCCGCGCGGGCATTGCGGAAGGCAAAAGCATGCAATTCACGGGGCTGGATTCCCCGTATGAACCGCCGCTGGCGCCGGAACTTCACGTGCACTCCGACCGCACGCCGCCGGAGGCGCTCGTGCGGCAGGTGGTGGGGTATCTCGAAGAAAAGGGCCACCTGCTCCCCGCCGGGGGCACAGGGCTCAGGAATCAGGAATAAGAAATGTTCATCGATCTGCACACGCATTCGACCGCCTCTGACGGGACGCTCACGCCGACGGAGCTGATGCGGCAGGCCAAGGCGGTGGGGCTTTCGGCGATCGCGCTGACGGACCATGACACCGGCAACGGCCTGAAGGAAGCGGCCGCGGAGGCCGCAGGGCTGGGGAATCTCCAGTTTATCCCGGGGATCGAAATTTCGGCTGATTTTCCGCTTCCGGGCACGCTGCACATACTTGGGCACTTCATCGATCCCGAGTCTCCGGCGCTGGCCAGGATGTCGAGAATCCTGCTCGAGGGGCGTAATGCGCGCAACCCGCAGATCGTCGCGCGGCTCAACGAACTGGGGTGCAAGATCACGATGGAGCAGGTGGAGGCGATCGCGCGGGAAAAAGTTCCGCCGGGCGCCGCCCCTCCCCCGATCGTCATTGGCCGGCCGCACATTGCCGAGGCGCTCGTGCGTGGCGGGTGCGTGGCGTCGCTGAAGCAGGCGTTTGATGTGTATCTGGGCACGACCGGCTCGGCGTACTTTCCGAAGGAGCGGCTTTCCCCGCGGCAGGCGATCGACTGCATTCACGATGCCGGCGGGCTGGCCACGGTGGCGCACCCGGTGCAGCTACGAGCGCAGAATCCGGCCCATCTGGGGACTATCATTAACCATCTCGCGGAGGCGGGCATCGATGGCATCGAGGTCTGGCACTGCGATCATGACGCGAACGCGGTGGCGCTGATGCTGGATCTGGCGAAGAAACACAACTTGTTGCCGACGGGCGGCTCCGATTTCCACGGCTCGCGCAAGCCTGACGTGATGCTGGGCCGCGGGCGATGCAACCTGCAGGTGTCCGCGTCGATCCTGCCGCCGCTGGAGGCTCGCTGGAAACAGCGCCACATCCAGCCCGTTTGATGGTAAAATAAGGTTGTGACTAAACAACCGTTCGGAAAAACAGCACAATGGCTATCCAACGCTTCACCGATTCTGAATTGACCGCGATCAATGCGCGCCTCGCGGCCCTCCATCCGCGCGATATCATCCGCTGGGGCTTCGACACGTTCGGCCCGCCCCGCGCCGCGGGCGGCGCTGCCGGGGCTACGCAGGGCGGGCTCATCATGACCTCCTCGTTCGGCGCCGATTCCATGTGCTCGATCCATCTGGCCACCCAGGTTTTTCCGGAGATCCCGATCGTCGTGATCAACACGGGGTATCTGTTCGCGGAAACGCTGGACTTTCTCGGGCAGATGAGGGAGCGCTTCCACCTCAACATCCGGGAATTTCACACACGCAACGATCCGCTCACGTGGCTCTCGATCAACGGGGAACCCGATCCGGCTCACCGCAACAATGTGGATGCGTGCTGCGCGGCGAATAAAAATGAAGTGATGGACCGCGCGATGCGGACCCTCGCCCCCGACGCATGGGTGCGGGGCGTGCGTGCCGATCAATCGCAGGCGCGGGCCCAGATGCAGATCGTGCAGTGGTCCGCGCGGAATCAGTGCTACGCCGTCTCGCCGATCCTGCGTTGGTCGAGCCGGGATGTGTTCTATTACATGAAGGAGCACGATCTGCCGCACAATCCGCTGTGGGAGAAGGGGTATCTGTCGATCGGGTGCAACCCGCTGACGTGCACGCGTCCGATCGGCGCCGGCGACGACGCGCGCGCGGGGCGGTGGTCCGGGACCGACAAGAAGGAATGCGGGATCCACTTGGATGCGGGGGCCAACATCTGAGGGGGGCGCTGGGGGGCAGGGGTGAGGGCCGTCAGGGTTTCTTGTGATTCATGACCGCATCGGCGGCGGTTTTGGCGTCGGCAGCGCTTGGGTATTTTCCGGCGGCCACCTCCAGCGACAGCCAGACGAGGCCGCTGGACATGCGCCGCACGCGGTCGACGGAGATTTCGAGGACCTGGGGTTCGAGATCGCGTGCCTGCGCTGCGCTGGCGCCGGCGGCCTTCATGCTATAGGCCATCAGGTCGGGAATGGACATTTTCCACGTTCCGCCGATCTTCTTGAAAAACTCGGGGGAGGTGGCGCCGATCCAGGTGACGGTGGCGACGTCGCCGGCGATCTTGACGTTCACGGCGTCGTATCCGCCTTTGGGCAGCGCCTGAACGGCGGGGCCGACGGTGTCCCAGCCGGCATCGCCGAATTTTCCGCGGACGGCCTTTTCGAATTTCTGCATGGCGTCGTCCATCTCGACCATGGCGCGGGCGAGGTTGCGCTCGCTGTCGTTGAGGGTGTAATAGTCATCGAGAGCGTCGAGCCACTTGCCGCCGGCGACGAGGGCGTCCATGTGCTTCATGGCGGCGCGTACATCGTCGGCATCTGCCGCCCTGGCGCGGAGGGGGGAGGTCCCGAGCGCCATCACCATGACCACAGCCGCCGCGCTTCGCATGTGCATGCCAGTTCTCCTTACATCCACGGTGAGTTGTACAATACACGGATGGCGGACAAGCCGGAAATCTCCCGCTCCCCGGGCGCCCCGCGCGTGCTCATCCGGCCGCACGTGCGCGCGGAGCCCGGCGGCGATCCGTTGCCGCTGGATGCCTACGTGGGGGATTTTCTGGAGCGTGGCCGTCCGGCGCTCATCAATCTTTACGGTCCGCCGGGTTCGGGCAAGTCCTCGGCGCTGCGCTGGCTGGCTGCCCGCTTTCCCGATGCCCCGCTCGATGTGTTCGACGAACCAGCGGGCGACGCGCTCATCGTCGTCGATCCGCCGCACGTCCGCATCCACGCCTCGGAAGCCGCCGATTGGCGCATCGTGCTGCCATACCAAATGGCCTCGTGGACGGAGGATGATCTGATCGCGTATCTGCTGGCCAATCACCGCGATCGCTGCGCCTCGGTGATGACGCGGCTGCGCGCGTGCCGGGACCTGTTTTCGCTGGACGGTTTGCCCAGTGTGTGCGTGCTGGTATGCGATGCATTTGCCGCGGACGAGTCGCTGACGGATATTCCCACGGCGATCCGCCGGAGGATTGCTGAATCGGTGCAGGGTTCCTGGACCTACGAGCGGCTGGCGAGCCAGGCGTTCGAGGCGATGCAGCGAACGGAAGCGCGGGGGTTTTACGATACGTTTCTGCGGGGCGTGCTCGGGCATACGTTCGTGCGTTCGCTGATCGCGGCGGAGCACTTCGTGACGGCGCTGGTCTCGGGGGATCAAACGGTGCTGCAGCGGAGCGTGGCGCCGGTGGTGGTGAGGGACATCGCGGTGCTGCTGCGGACGCGGCGGGATGTGGTGGAGCGTCTCGAATCGCTGGTGATGCATCCGGCGTATCAGGCGAATATCGTGTCGATGCTGGTGGCTGCCGATCCCGCGTGGACGCCGGGCGGGCGCAAGCTCACGTCGCTGCGGCGTATCGCGATTCCGCAGCTTCAGTGGACGAAGGTGGATTTGAGCGATCTGGACGCGGCGGAAGCGAACTTCGCGCACGGGGATTTTCGCCACGCGCTGCTGAAAGGCGCCAACCTGGCGGGGGCGACACTGAGTCATGTGAACTTTGATCATGCGATCCTCTCGGGGGCGTGCCTGGAGAAGGCGAATCTGAGCGGGACGTGTTTTCACAACGCATCGCTGGTGGGGGCGTCGCTGGAAGCGGCGCTGCTGGAGGGTGCATCGTTCGCGGGGGCGGACCTGACGGGATGCAAGGGGGCGAATTGCGACTGGCGGGGCGCGAACCTGGATGCGGCGATCCTTGCGGGGGCGGGCTTGCGTCGATGCAATTTTGAGGCAATGGCGATCGGAGAGCCCTGCTTTATGGGGGCGGAATTGAAGGGGGCGCTGTTCACCGGGTCGGAGATTGGGGGGGGCGATTTTTCCGATGCGAATCTGAGGAATGCGGGGCTGGCGGACATTCGCTGGCCGGAGGCGGATTTGCGTGGGGCTGATTTGCGCGGGGCGTCGTTTCATCTGGGGTCTTCGCGGTCGGGGCTGGTGGGGAGCGTGATTGCATCGGAGGGGACGCGGACGGGTTTTTACACGGACGATTATCTGGATCTGGATCACAAGCCGCCGGAGGAGATTCGCAAGGCGAATTTGTGCGGGGCGGATTTGCGCGGGGCGGTCGTGGAGGAGACGGATTTTTATCTGGTCGATTTGCGCGGGGCGAAGTATACGGAGGACCAGGGGCGGCATTTTGCGAATTGCGGGGCGATTTTGCGTTCGCGCACGGCGCGATAGGGATGGGCGGCTTTGCGGTTGAGGGTTCATGGATACGCCGACGATTTGCCAGGGATGCGGGAAGGAGCTGACGCCGGGGCGTTCGCATTTTTACGTGATTCACATTCACGCGTACGCCGATGATTCGCCGCCGGTGTTCACGGAGGAGGATTTGAAGAAGGACCATGCGGCGGAGATGAAGAAGGCGCTGGCGGACGCGGCGCAGTTTTCGGAGCAGGAGTTGATGGATACGATTCACCGGCGCGTGGCGTTTTATTTGTGCGGGCCGTGCTATCGGAAGTGGATTGAGAATCCGGTGGGGGGGTGATGGGGAATGATGCGGAGGAAAACGATGCGCCAGGCGAGGATGTGGATTGTCGCGGCGGCGGTGGCGGGGGTTTGCGCCTCGGCGCGGGGGCAGGCGGCGACGGAGACGGCGGCGGCGGGCGTGTCGCAAGCGGCAGCGGAGACGCCTGCGCAGAAGGATGCGCGGATGCAGTGGTGGCGTGAGGCGCGCTTCGGCATGTTCATCCATTGGGGGATTTATTCCGTTCCCGCGGGCACTTACCACGGCAAGCAGATACCGTCGCTGGGGGAGTGGATCATGAACAACGGGGAAATTCCCGTGACGACGTACGCGGATTTCGCCAGGCAGTTTGATCCGGTGAAATTCAATGCCGACGCGTGGGTGTCGCTGGCGAAGGCGGCGGGGATGAAATACATGATCATCACGGCGAAGCACCACGACGGTTTTGCGATGTTCAAATCGAGCGATCCGTTCAACATCGTCGACGCCACGCCGTTCCATCGCGATCCGATCAAGGAGCTTTCGGAGGCGGCGGCGAAGCAGGGGATCAAGTTCGGCGTGTATTACTCACAGGACCAGGACTGGCACCATCCGGGCGGCGACGCGATTCGGCGGAACAACCGCAAGACGGATCATTGGGACCCGGCGCAGGATGGGGATTTTGATGAGTATCTGAAGACCGTGGCGGTGCCGCAGGTGCGGGAGCTTTTGACGCAGTATCATCCGGCGGTGTTGTGGTGGGACACGCCGAAATCGATGACGCCGGCGCGGGCGGCGCTGTTCACGCCGCTGTTGGCGCTGGATCCGGGCGTGATCACGAACAACCGTCTGGGCGGCGGCGCGGAGGGGGACACAGAGACTCCGGAGCAGTACGTGCCGCCGACGGGTTTTCCGGGCGGGCGGGATTGGGAAACGTGCATGACGATCAACGACACGTGGGGCTACAAGTCGTACGACACGCATTTCAAATCGACGGAGACGCTGCTGCACGATTTGATCGACGCCGCGAGCAAGGGGGGGAATTTTCTGCTGAATGTGGGGCCGACGGCGGAGGGGGTGATTCCGGAGGCAGAGGTGGAGCGGCTGCGCGCGATGGGCAAGTGGCTGGACAAGAATGGCGAAGCGATTTATGCGACGACGGCGAGTCCGTTCAAGGCGCAGCCGTGGGGGCGGGCGACGAAGGTGGCGGCGGCGGACAAGTCGGGGATGACGATTTATCTGCATGTGTTCGATTGGCCGAAGGATGGCGAGCTGGACGTGCCGATCACGAATGCGGTGACGGATGTGCATCTGCTGGCGGATCCGTCGCGGAAGTTGACGGCATCGGCGGATCAGGAGGCGGGGACGATCGTGCATCTGACGGGGGAAGCGCCGGATGCCCTGGCGTCGGTGGTGGTGCTGAAGATCGAGGGGACGCCGACGGTGATTCATCCGCCGGAGAAGCCGAACGCGGATGGGAGTTTGGCGCTTTCGCCGCTGGATGCGCGGATGCCGATGGCGACGGAGAAGCCGGCGCGCTCGGAGACGTCGCGGCGGCAGCCGATTTTGACGGATTGGTCGGGGGAGCATGCGGAAGCGCAGTGGATGATCCGGCTGCCGGCGGCGGGGAGTTATCAGGTGGTGGTGAACGCGGCGTATGGGCGGCCGGCGGCGGGTGCGGGTGCGGGGGCGGCGTCCGCGCCGGCGGCGCTTGCGGAGTTGCACTTTGTCGTGATGACGGGGGATGCTTCGGCGGCGATTACGCTGCGGCCGACGCGGTCGGCGACGAGTTTTTCCAATTCCGTCGCGGCGACGATGGCGTTGCCGGCGGGGAAGTTCACGCTGACGCTGAAGCCGGAGAAGCCGCTGCCGGAGGGCGTGCCGCTGTCAGTGGCGGAGGTGCGGTTGAAGCCGGCGCGATAGGGGGGCGATCGCGTTTTGCGGCCATGTCGGCGGTTACCACCACCAGAAGGCGCCCATCCGCTGGGCGGTGCGCGTGCTGACGGTGGCGGCGGCGGAGGCGGAGCCGTCGGCGAAGACGGCGGTGATGCGATAGGTGTAGGCGGTGTTGCTGGAGACCTGGGCGTCGGTGAGGTGGAGGTCGGCGGTATGTGCGACCTGCGTCCAGTTGCCATCGGCGGAAGAGCGTTCGATGAGGTAGCTGACGGCGCCGGCGACCGCGTTCCACGCGACGCGCACGGAGGATAGGGCGGCGGTGGCGCCGGCCGGTCCGGCGGGTTGAGCGGGTGTGGAGCTGACCGGCGCGACGGGGAGTGTGGAGTCGGTGACGGTTTTATCGCCGCCGGTTTCGACGACGGGGCCGGTGATCGGCGTGGTGACGGGGGTGGTGACGACGGGCGTGGTAACAATGGGCATGGTGACGACGGGCGGCGCGACGACGATATTGCCGCCGCCGGTGCTGCCGTGATCGCCATCCTCGGCGGTGGGGACCGTGGGGTTGCCGCTGGCGACGACCTGGGTGGTCATGCCGGCGACGTTGGAGTAATCGGATTCGCCGCCGGGTGCTTCAGCCTTGACGCGGTAGTAGTAGACGGTGGCGCCGGCGAGCCCGGTGTCGAGATAGGTGGTGACGCCGGCGTCGATGGCGGCGTCCTGCTGCCAGCCGTCTTTGCCGTCGAGGGAGCGTTCGACGACGAATCCGGTTTCGCCGATGACATCGTTCCACGTCAGCTTCAGGGAGGTTCCATCGACGGCGGTGACGGCGAGGCCGGCGGGCGCGGGGATATTGTCGGTCATGGTGCCGGCGACGGCGGAGATGGCGGAGTTGCCCAGCGAGCCGAGGGCGGTGACGCGGTAGTAGTATTTGGTGCCGGCGGAGAGGTTGGTGTCGAGGTAGCTGAGGGTGCTGGTGGTGGTCACGGTGGTCCAGCCGTCCTGGCCGTTGGGGGAGCGTTCAAGGAGGTATCCGCCGTCGGCGTGGACGTTGCTCCATTGAATGCGGACGGAATCGGTGCCGGTTTCGTTGGCGGCGACGGCGGTGGGGGTGGCGAGGAAGAGGGTGGTGGCGGCGGCGGGATCGGACTCATCGGAATCGCCGCCGAGGCCGGTGGCGGTGACGCGGTAGTAGTAGGTGGTTCCGAGGGCAAGGCCGGTATCGATGTAGGAGAGGACGCCCTGTGCGACGGATCCGATGCGTCGCCACCCGCCGATGCCGGTGGTGGAGCGTTCGATGACGAAGCCGGCTTCACCGGCGGAATCGAGCCAGGAAAGTTTGACGGAGGAGGAGTCGACGGGCGAGGCGATCAGGCCGGTGACATCCTGTGCGGGCAGGGCGTCATCGCCGCCGAGGAACATAAGGCCGCCCATATCAAAGTGGCCGCTGAGGATGCGAATGCGCAGGGTGTGGAGTCCCGCGGAAAGGGAGGTGTCGCTGAGGTTCTGGGCGAGGTCGATGGCGGGTTCGCTGACGGGTGTGGCGCCGGGGGCGTCGACATCGACATTGCCGATGACGTTGCCGTCGAGAATGAGCTGCAGGGTGCCGGCGCCATTGGCGCCCGAGACGCGGAGGGCGTAATCGCCGGAGGACTGGACGTTGAGGAGGTAGGTGTAATACTGGCCGCTCCAGACGCCGGGGATACCGCCGCCGTTGCCGGAGTTGCCGTATTGGTCGAGGAGGAAATCGCCGGAGTCGAGGGTGGTGGTGCCGGTGCCGGTGGGAAGTGCGAAGCCGCCGGTGATGGCGGGCATGTTGTCGTTGAGGGCGTCGAGGACGCCCTGGTATTTGGAGCCGGAGAGGTTGGCGATGGATTCGGTGAGGCCGTAGGTGCCGCTGGCGCCGTAGGCGCTGGCGAGGTCGAAGAACATGACCTGGTCGACGCCGTCCTGGGTGGCGTTTTCGAGGTAATCGGAGATGAGGCTTTCCATGCCGGCGGCATAGTTGGCGTCGATTTTGGCGCTGATGTTTCCCCAGGCGTTTTCGGTGAGATCGACGCCGCCTTCGTAGTAGAGGTCCTTGACGTTGTAGTAGCCGGCGAGGGCGCGATATTTCTCGATGCCGGTCTGGATCTGGGCGAGGTTCTGGCGGAGTGCTGCGAGGACCTGGTCGGGGGTGAGGGTGGCGGAGTAGGTGAGATCGCCGATGGACATGTAGGGAGCGCCGGCGACGCCGTAGATTTCGCCGCTCAGGTCGGCGCCGAAGCGGTTTTCCAGGTATTCGAGCTGGTTCTGGAGGACGTAACTCCACCCGATCTGGCTGGCGAGGACGGGGCGGACGGTGGTGTTGATGGCGCTCTCGCCGTAGACGGAGGCGAAATCGTCGCGAATCTGAACAAGACGGTTGGCCACCTGGCGCCAGCCCCAGTAGTAGATGTTGTCGGAGTTGTCGTAGTTGAGGTTGGAGGGGTCCTGGGCCTCGACGACCATGGCGTTGGCCTGGTTCTGGCTGTTTTGCAGGAAGGAGCTGTTCCAGACTTCGTTGGAATATTCGACGTAGACGTGCAGGCTGGGATCGAGCGTGTTTTTGAAGAGGGTGGCGAGCTGGGTGACGTAGTCGTCGGTGGCGCCTTCGGGGATGTTGATCCACAAATCCTTGTGAGTTTCGTTGGCCAGATCGATGGCGTATTCCCAGGCGGCGCCTTTTGTGGAGGTTTGCTCGGCGTCGGTGACGTGGGAGCGGTCGGACCAGTTGACCACGGGGTTGTTGTTGGTTTGGAGGTAATCCATGAGACGGAGGGTCTGGAAGGGGGCGATGGCGGTGAGGAATTGGTTGGTGAAAATCTGGCTGGTGTCGGGGGCGTAGCCGGGACGGATGAGCTTGATGTTTTTGGCGCCGCCTGCGGCGCCGGTGAAATCGAGGTACAACTGGGTAGCGCCGGTTTGGACGACGACATCGGCGGTGGTGGTGTTGGTGTCGGGATCGTACACGCGGTTCTGGACGGTTGCGGCGGAAAGGACGGGCGTGACGGTGACGTCGCCGGTGGCGGAGAATTTGTAGGTGCCGGAGATGTCGACGACGGCTTCGCCGGGAGTGGTGTTGTCGCCGACGGTGATGATGCAGGCGCCGGCGTCACCGGTGGGCCATCCGTTGGCGTCGACGGGCGCGGATTGGTCCCAGGGGCTGGCGACGGAGCCAAACTGGCGTGCGGACTTCATGGCGTCGACGAACATGAAGGAGCGGCTCCAATCGTCGACGCCTTCGAGGTTGATGCCGACGGGCGCGCCGCTGAGGAACATGCGGGATTCGAGGTTATCGAGCTGGAGGCGTTTTGGCCGGGCGCGCGAAGCGCGGCGATGACGTTTGTGAGTGGCGCGTCCTTCTCCCGAGCGCGCAACAGACCCCTGCCCGGTTTTCACCGGTTTACGAAAAAGTGGCGACATAGAGAACCCGCCAATTAAAAACTTCGCCGACCCACCGCTGGAAAAAGCACGAAGAGCTCCGGTCAGCCGTTTATAAACGTTATCGGCCAGCCGTTGGTTCCAGCTTTTTCCGATTTTCGCAAAGATGCCTGTTGTTCTGCGACACGTCGTGAGCTGCGGCCGGCGCAACCCGAATAGGGGACGCCCGGGAAGTGCTCATCCAGGTGTAGTTCATATTCCGGGTAACAATTCACCATGGCGGCATTCCCCCCTCCCCCACGCTCCCTGATGGTCGTGTCTCGGAGGTTTACCCGGATCGAGAACTACACCCTGCGCATCGCGCATCCGGACGGCATGCCTGGGGCTTCGCCATGGCGGCGGGTTTGCGATAGAATGCAGGGCTTTGGCTTACCTTGCGTTTGAGGATTCCCGATGACCGCTTCTCCCGCCCCCGCTTCCGATGCGAACAATGCGTTCAATGCCCGCGCGACGCTGCAAACGCCGCTGGGGCCCAAGACGATCTATCGGTTGGATGCGCTGAAGGGGGTTCCGGGGGCGGTGATTGAGAAGCTGCCGATATCGATCAAAGTGCTGCTGGAATCGTGTTTGCGGAATTTGGATGGGCGGGCGGTGACCAAAGACGACGTGGAGGCGATTGCGCGTTACAACGCGAAGCAGCCGGAGAATTTTGAGATTCCCTTCATGCCGGGGCGGGTGGTGTTGCAGGATTTCACGGGGGTGCCGGCGGTGGTGGATCTGGCGGCGATGCGTGCGGCGATGAAGCGGATGGGGGGCGACCCGAAGAAGGTGAATCCGCTGGTGCCGTGCGATCTGGTGATCGATCACAGCGTGCAGGTGGATGCGTTCGCGTCGGACAACGCGCTGACGATCAACAACAAGCATGACTTTGAGCGGAACACGGAGCGGTATCAGTTTTTGAAGTGGGGGCAGACGGCGTTTGACAATTTCCGGGTGGTGCCGCCGAGCACGGGGATCGTGCACCAGGTGAATCTTGAGTATCTGGCGAAGGTGGTGTGGGAGAAGGACAACGTTTTGTATCCGGACTCGCTGGTGGGGACGGATTCGCACACGACGATGATCAACGGGCTGGGGGTGCTGGGGTGGGGTGTGGGCGGGATCGAGGCGGAGGCGGTGATGCTGGGGCAGCCGATCGACATGCTGCTGCCGGAGGTGATTGGCTTCAAGATGACCGGGAAGCTGCGGGAGGGCGTGACGGCGACGGATCTGGTGCTGGTGGTGACGCAGATATTGCGGTCGCTGGGGGTGGTGGAGAAGTTTGTGGAGTTTTTCGGTCCGGGGCTGGCGGAGATGCCGCTGGCGAATCGTGCGACGATAGCGAACATGGCGCCGGAGTATGGGGCGACGTGCGGGTTCTTCCCGGTGGACGAGCAGACGATGAGGTATCTGCGGATGACGGGGCGCGATGAGAAGTTGTGCCAGACGATCGAGCTGTATTGCAAGGCGCAGGGGATGTGGCGGGATGATGCGGCGCCGCTGGAATTCACCAAGGTGGTGGAGCTGGATTTGGCGACGGTGGCGCCGTCGCTGGCGGGACCGCGGCGTCCGCAGGACCGGGTGGCGCTCACGGAGATGCGTTCGGCGTGGGACCAGGGCCTGAAGACGACGTTCGGGAAATGCCGTCCGGCGGTGGCGACGCCGGGAACGGCGGAGACGTCGGAGGGCGGGATCGCGGTGGCGGAGGATCCGGGATTCACGGGGATCGAGACGAGGTACGGCGGCCAGAGCTTCAAATTGAAGCATGGGGCGGTGGTGATCGCGGCGATCACGAGCTGCACGAACACCTCCAACCCCTCGGTGATGATGGCGGCGGGATTGGTGGCCAAGAAGGCGCACGCGCTGGGCCTGACGCGCAAGCCGTGGGTGAAGACGTCGCTGGCGCCGGGCTCGACGGTGGTGATGGAGTATTACAAGAAGGCGGGGCTGATCGAGCATCTCGACGCGTTGGGGTTCAACCTGGTGGGTTTCGGGTGCACGACGTGCATTGGGAATTCGGGGCCGCTGCCGGAGGAAATCAGCAAGACGGTGAACGATGGGGACCTGGTGGTGGCGTCGGTGCTGTCGGGGAACCGGAATTTTGAAGGGCGCATCAATCCGGACGTGAAGGCGAATTATCTGGCGTCGCCGCCGCTGGTGGTGGCGTATGCGATCGCGGGGACGGTGGACATCGACCTGGACAAGGACCCGATCGCCACGGGGAAGAACGGCAAGCCGGTGTATCTGCGGGATATCTGGCCGACGACGGCGGAAGTGGAAGAGACGGTGGCGACGTGCGTGACGCGCGAGCAGTTCGTGAAGCAGTATGCGGACGTGTTCAAGGGCAGCGACGAATGGCGGGCGATCCACACGAGCGCCGGGGAATTGTTCGAGTGGGATGAGAACTCGACGTATGTGCAGGAGCCGCCGTTTTTCGTGGAGATGAGCAAGGAGCCGGCGGCGATTGAGCGGATTTCGGGCGCGCGGGCGCTGGCGTATGTGGGCGATTCGGTGACGACGGATCACATTTCGCCGGCGGGGTCGATCAAGAAGGATTCGCCGGCGGGCAAGTTCCTGATCGGCAAGGGCGTGCCGGTGAGCATGTTCAACAGCTATGGTTCGCGGCGCGGGGATTATCGGGTGATGACGCGCGGGACGTTTGCGAATATCCGTGTGAAGAACAAACTGGCGCCGGGCACCGAGGGCGGGTGGACCACCGATTTCACCGACGGGCAGGTGAAGAGCATTTACGACGCCTCGGTGAATTACCAGAAGGCGCGCATTGAGCTGGTGGTGCTGGCCGGCAAGGATTACGGCATGGGCAGCTCGCGCGATTGGGCGGCCAAGGGGACGTTTTTGCTGGGCGTGAAGGCGGTGATCGCGGTGAGCTTCGAGCGCATTCACCGGAGCAACCTGGTGGGGATGGGCGTGCTGCCGCTGACGTTTAAGGCTGGCCAGGATGCGAAGTCGCTGGGGCTGGACGGTTCGGAGACGTTCGACGTGGCGATCACGGACAGCGTGAAGCCGCGGCAGGATATTCATGTGACGGCGACGAAGAAGAACGGCACGAAGGTGGAATTCGACACCACGTGCCGGATCGACACGCCGGTGGAAGTGGACTACTACCGCAACGGCGGGATTCTGCACACGGTGCTGCGGAACATGGCGAGATAAATTGTCCACGAATGGACACGAATGGACACGAATTTTGTGTCCGTGAAGTTGAAGATAGAAGCGGCGGCGGTCTTAGACGGCGGCCGCTTTTTCTTTGGTCGGCGATTGACTCGGTGTTATTGTGATCGAGGGGATGATGGCCAGAGAGGGAGCAAGCGATGCGGATTCACGCGCATGTCGTGGTGGCGGTGATAGCGGTCCTGGGAGGGCGGTGCCGGGCGTTGAATCTGCAGCCGGCGTATTTTTTTAAGGTATCGCCGGATGGGAAGATGCTGGCGACGAACCTGGGGGGCGGTCCGACGCTGTCGCTGGTGGATTTGGCGACGGGGAAAGTTGTACGTGGGTTGAATACGGTATCGGCGGAAGATCAGCGGTACATGGATGACGCCATGCCGATGATCATCACGCTGGGTTTCGTGCAGGGGATTTGGTTCAGCCCGGATGGGCGTTATGTGGCATGCGCGGTAGAGAGCCGGAGCGCCGAGGCGCTGGTGTGGGATTTGAAGCAGGCGGATCCTAAACCGCTGCAACTGAAGGGGCAGCAATGGTCCTCGTGCACCGCTCTCTGGTACCTTTCGGACTCGCGATACATCGTGACGCTGATGGACTCTTATCCGAATGGGGACAACTATCTGCGGGCCTGGGATCTGCAGTCGGGAAAGGAGACGTGGACGTTGAATCTGACCATGGCCGGCGCGATATCGACGCAGCTCGAGGGGAAGGACGTGGTGGTGGTCGATATGGCACAATATGGACACCCGTTGATACGCGGTTATGACGGCGTAACGGGACGAATCGTGGAGGTACCCAGGGAAAATGCGGCGCCGGCAACGCAGGCTGCGCCTCCGGCGCTGACGGCGACGGCGGAGGGAACGCAGGTGGTGGTGAAAAGCTCGGCGGGGGAACGGCGGCTGCAGGCGGCGGACCGAGTGGAACGCGTGATGGTCCGGGACAAATTGGTCATCGCCGCCATGAACCAGGGATTGCAGGTGTGGGATGGGACAACGTGCAAGTGGCTGTATGATGTCGGCGATCCGCGACCTCAGGCTACCGAGGGCTTGTTTTCCCAACCGGCGCAGCCGACGACTCCGCCGACCGGAACTTCGACGAACGGGGCGAGGCGTTAAAGAAGAGAGCAGTGTTGGGCGTGGGGGAAGTGCGGCAGATCGCTCATGTTGGGCGGTCGCCGGTGGGCAGCCATTTGCCGCCGTCATGCCGCGAGTTGAGACATGCGCGAGAATCCGGATGGACGAGCTTAAGCGCGGCGGCGTTTGGTGAGCAGGCCGGCGGCGCCGATCAGCAGGACGCCCAGGGAGGCCGGTTCGGGGACGGCGGTGGTGAAGAGACGGACGTTGTCGAGGGCGACTTCGTTCTTGTCGTTGGTGGCGCTGGTGTTGGTGTCGACGATGCGGATGGAGAGCTGCTGTCCGCCGAGGGTGGCGGCCTGGGCGGCGGTGAGGGTGGTGCTGAGGTCGGTGAAGGCGCCGGGAGTGATGGTGTTGGCGTTGAGCGTGTTGGAGGAGACGACGTTGCCGTCGGCGAGGAGCTGGATGGCGACGGAGCCGGCGGGCTGGTAATCAGCGCGCTGGCCGATGGCGACGGTGAGGGTGTAGCTGGCGGTGGAGTCGATGGCGGGGAGGGAGTTGGCGGCGGGATCGAGGGTGAGTGAGGTCTGGTCGCCGGAGCGCCAGGCGTCGATGAAGGCGAACTGGCGTCCATCGGGGAGGGTGGTGAACTGGTTGGGGGAATCGTTGGCGAAGACGCCGGCGCTGGCGGTGAAAGCGCCGGAGAGGTTCCAGTCGGTGATGCCGGAGGTGCCGCCGGTGACGGACCCGAGGTCACCGCTGCCGCCGGCCTGGGTGGGAGCTTCGAAGGAGAAATTGGGGACAGGAAGGAAGTCGGCTTTGGCGAGGGGAGACAGTCCGATAACAGCGAGGGCGGCGGTGCAGAGAACCAGTTTGGCGGGATGACGCATGGCCTTCTCCTGTAAATGAGGCGGTGCGTATTATGGGTAGAATTGCGTGGGACACAAGGGAATTGTTGGCGGAATTCGGCAAATTCACATCTGTGGCGCTCTCCTTTGTCCCCAGATTTCCGTCCATTGCCGTCAGAGCGCTTCCCAGAGTGTCGCAGAATTGATAATCGAGCGATGGCGACGGTGAGCGTTTTACCCGCGGCGGGGAGGCTTATAGGATGCAAGTCTCACCGCATTTTGGAGGCACTGCATGGCCGGTCATTCCCACTGGAAGAACATCAAGCGCAAGAAAGCCGTCATTGACGCGCGGCGCGGGCAGGCGTGGTCGAAGATCGCCCGGCTGATCATGATTGCCGCCAAACGGGGAGCGAATCCGGACGACAACGTGGCCTTGCGGTATGCCTGCGATAAGGCCCGCGCGGTCAACATGCCCAACGACACGATCGAGAAGGCGATCAAGAAGGGATCGGGGGAACTGGGCGGGGCGAATTTCGAGGTGGTGCTGTATGAGGGGTATGGGCCGGGCGGGGTGGCGATTCTGGTCGATGCGTTGACGGACAACCGCAACCGGACGGCGGGGGAAGTGCGGTTGATTTTCGACAAGCACGGCGGGCAGGTGGCCGGGGCGAATGCGGTGGGGTGGATGTTCGCCAAGAAGGGCGTGATCAACATCGAGAAATCGAAGGTCTCGGAAGAGAAGCTGATGGAGATCGCGCTGGAGGCGGGGGCGGAGGATGTGCAGGCGTCGGAGGAGGGGTATGAGGTGACGACAGCGCTGGCGGATTTTGAGACGGTGCGCAAGGCGCTTTTGGCGGCGAAGATTGAGCTGGCGCAGGCGGATCTGGTGATGATTCCGTCGCAGACGGTGGCGGTCGCGGGGGAGCAGGCGGAGAAGATGCAGAAGATCATCGACGGCCTGGAAGCGAACGACGATGTGCAGAACGTGTATACCAACGCCGAATGATCCATGGCCGACGATGTTTCTGACCACTTATCCGCTAACGCCGCATCCGGCGAGGAGAGGGGTACGCGCATCTATCGCTCCGGCGGCACGAACCCGGGTAACTTCAGAATGCGGCAAGGTGAGTCGGGTGTGTCCTTTCGGGACTCCCTTTCCAATCCCATTGATGCGAAAGCAAATCCTCCGCTCAAATCCGGGCCCTATGTTGTGGTCGATGTGCGCAAATTGCCCGCCGGAACGGTACGATACGATAGTGATCCGCGGGGCCATGTAACCGTCGTTGCCCTCCCGGAAGCGATACGGGCGGCAATCGTGGATAAAGGCAAGCTGCCGTGATGGAGCGCCGTGATGTTGACCGAAACCGATGCCTCGCTCTTGACCATACGCCTGATTTCGGACTTGGACCGGGAACTCACGTTTGCCGCCGAGCAGGCGAGGCAGCAATTTCATGTTCCGGCAAGCGCCGAGGTCCGCTGTGTTGGCTACGAGTCGCACCCGGCGCCCATCATCGAAGCGTACCTGGAGATTGACATCTGCGCGGACTTCTCGCTGAGCTTTCACATGGACGTTCGGCGTTCGAGCGATCACTGGATCATCAGCCGTTCCATTCAGAAAGATGCGATCCACAGCGAAAACCTGCGTAGTTTTGAGGATGTGCATACTTCGGACATGCAGGATCTCGCAAGAACGGTGCTGGCGTGCGCGGGTGAAGGCGTCCGGGACCTGGGCCAACTGGCGGCGCATCAGCAGGCGGCGTAGTCCACGGATAAAATAGGGGTGTGCGGGACGTGAGGGTCGGCAGGCGGATTGCCGATGAAGGAAGAGAGGAGCGATGAACGAGGGTCCTTACGAGGAGGATCAGCGTGAATGTGATGGGTTTGGTGCAGTTGTGCGAGACGTTGCCGCCGGCGGGGGGGTATGGGCATACGTTTGGGATAGAGGCGGCGGCGCGTGCGGGGCGGATTCGGTCGCGGAGGGATTTGGCGGGGATGGTGAGCAGGGTTCTGGAGGGGGCGATTGGGCCGGCGGATGGGGTGGCTTCGGGGATTGCGTTCAGGCATGCGCGTGCGGGGTCGTTTGAAGCGTTGCCGGAGGTATGCGCGGCGTTGAGCTCGGAGCGTGTGCCGGCGGATATGCGGCTGGCGAGCGTGCAGATGGGGACGCGGCTGTGGGCGGTATCGCGCGGATGGGGGTGGGCGATGAGCGTACACGAGCAGCTCGATCCGCTGGCGGAGCAGACGGAACTGCATCACGCGGTGGCGTTCGGGGCGCTGGTGAGCGAAACGACCAGCAGCCAGGTGCGGGCGATTGCGACGTACCTGTTTAATGTGGTGAAGGGCATGGTGATGGCGGCGGTGCGCGCGGCGCCGCTGGATGAAATGGAGGGGCATCGGGTGCTCTCGGAGGTGCAGGGGCGGATCGCGGAGCTGGCGGCGACGTATGCGGACCGGGAGGCGGGGGAGATCGGCGTGCGGGGGTAGGGGATGCGGGAACGGCGCGTCCATGGGAGGCGCTGCCGAGGGGCCTTCCACGTTGTGGGGAAAGCGAGTAAAACTACGGCCATCGTTCCTGAGGAGGCTGGCGGATGTTCAAATTGCTCGCGGTGGCGGTGTCGGCGGTGTGCCTAACGGCGGCGTTTGTCGGGTGCAACAAGACGGACAACAAACAGCATTTCGTGATGGTGCCCAAGGGGGTGAATCCTTATTACGATCCCTGTTATGAGGGATTCAAGGATGCGGGCGCGAAGTTGGGCATCGATACCGAGTTCACGGCGCCGAAGGATTTCAGCGTTTCCGAGCAGCAGGAGATCATCGAGGACCTGATCCAGAAGCACGTGGATGGGATCGCGATCTCGGCCAACGACGACCAGGGGCTGGTGGGGGTGATCGACGAGGCGACGAAGGCGGGCATCAAGGTGATCACGTTTGATGCGCCCGCGCCATCGAGCAAGGCCTTGTGCTACATCGGGACGAACAACGACGTGGCGGGGTATATGGCGGGCACGGAGATGGCCAAGCGGATGGGGGACAAGGGCGTGCTGCTGATGTTGCAGGGCGGGATGGGGGCGCAGAATCTCAACGAGCGATACGCGGCGTTCGAGCGGGCGATGAAGGAGAAGGCCCCGCACGTGACGATCATTGCGCGCGAGGACACGCAGGGGAAGATCCCGATAGCGCAGGAGAAGACGGAGCAGCTTTTGCAGGCGCATCCGGACGCGACGGCGATTTTCGGGCTGTCGGGGGAATGCATCCCTGGGATCGTGTCGGCGCTGAAAAACCAGGGAAAAGCGGGGAAAATTCTTGTGGCGGGGTTTGACGACGTACCGGACACGCTGGCGGCGATCCGGGACGGGACGTGCCAGTTTTCGCTGGCGCAGAAGACGTACAAGATGGGGTGGCTGTCGGTGATGGAGCTTCAGGCGGCGTGCGAGGGCAAGGCGTTGCCGAAGCAGATCGATACGGGCCTGCTGCTGTTGACCAAGGACAATGTGGACACGTACATGGCGCAGATGAAGCAGGAGGCGCAGCAGTCGGGGCAGGTGCTCGCGGGGGCGGCGACAGGGCCCAACACGGCGCCGGCAACGCAGAAGTAGGGGCGGACGGCGGCGGGTGATGGGTCGGCGGAGCGGGCGGGGCGCGCGGTACGGGTCGAGGAGTGCATGACGACTTTCGCATATGACGCCGACGGGGGCCCGAGTTTGCTGGGCCGGGTTCTTCGCCAGCGGGAGGTGGGGGTATTTATTGCGCTGGTGGTGCTGGTGGCGGCGATCAGCATTGCGCGGCCGAACTTTCTGGCGAGCGGGAATCTATTCATCATGTCGCGGCAGATCGCATTGACGGCGATTGCGGCGATCGGCGTTTTTTTCGTGATCCTGACGGCGGGGATTGATCTGTCGGTGGGATCGGCGGTGGGTTTGACGGGCTACATCTGCGGCCTGGCGTTCGCTGCGGGGGCGCCCGCGCCGGTGGCGCTTCTGGCGGCGATCGGCTGCGGGGCGCTGATCGGAGCGATCAATGGCTTTGTCGTTGCGTACGTCGGGGTGACATCCTTCATCATCACGCTGGGCATGCTGGAGATTTGCCGGAGCACGATCTACACGATCCGGCATGGCGATTCGATTCGCGGCATTCCCGAGAGCTTCGTGAAGATGTTTGGCACCGGCGAAGTTCTGGGGGTGTCTTCGCCGGTGATCGTGCTGATTCTGCTGGCGGTGGTTTCGCACATCGTGCTGAATTACACGGCGTTTGGCCGGCGGGTATACGCGATCGGCGGAAACGAAGAGGCGACGAAGCTTTCGGGAATCAACGTGCGGCGGGTGAAATTCATGACGTACGTGCTGTGCAGCGTGTGCTGCGCCGTGGCGGGGATCCTGTTCGTGGCGTATGGGAGGGAAGCGCATGCGGACACGGGGAAGGACCTGGAGCTGGACGCGATCGCGGCGGCGGTGATCGGGGGCACGTCGCTGATGGGCGGGCAGGGGACGGTGCTGGGGGTGCTGATTGGGGCGACGATCATGGGGGTGGTGAAGAACGGGCTGGTGCTGCTGGACGTCTCGTCGTATTGGCAGCAGATGGTCATCGGGATCATTATCGTGGCGGCGGCGATTATCGACGTGGTGCAGAACGCCAACGCGGACAACCGCAAGGCCATCCTGCGGCGGATCGCCGGCATCTTTGGCCGTTCCGCCGGAGCGTCGTAATGGCTGACGGTGAGCTCACGGCAGGTTCTGCGGGCGGCGTGCGACCGCTGCTGGAGATGCGCGGGATCAGCAAGAGTTTCGGGGGCGTGCATGCGTTGCGCGGGGTGGATTTTGCGGTGTATCCGGGGGAGATCGTGTGTTTGCTGGGCGAGAACGGGGCGGGCAAGTCGACGTTGATGAAAATCCTGGCGGGGGTGCATGTCGTGTATGACGGGGAGATGGTTTTTGGCGGCGAGCCGGTGCGGTTTCGATCGACGCAGGAGGCGGCAGAGCTGGGGATCGGGATCGTGTACCAGGAATTCAACCTGTGTCCGAATTTGTCGGTGGCGGAGAATCTGTTCCTCGGCCACGAGATTCGCAATGCGCTGGGGTTGCTTGATTTTCCAGAGATGCGGCGGCGGGCGCGGGAGACGTTCGGGGCGCTGGGGGTGAAGATCGATCCGGCGGCGCTGGTGCAGCACCTGACGGTGGCGCCGCAGCAGATGATCGAGATCGCCAAGGCGCTCGGGCACAACACGCGGCTGCTGATCATGGACGAGCCGACGGCGCCGCTGGCGGGGGCGGAGATCGAGCATTTGTTCCGCATCATGGGGGAGCTCAAAGCGCGTGGGGTGGCGATCGTGTTCATTTCGCACAAGCTCAACGAAGTGCTGCGGATCACGGATCGGGTGGTGGTGCTGAAGGATGGGGAAAACTCCGGCGAAATTGCCACGAAGGATGCGACGGAGGACAAGCTGGTCTCGATGATGGTGGGGCGGGAACTGGATCGGATGTACTCGCGGCGGAAGGGTTCGCCGGGGGAGGAAGTGGTGCTGGAGGTGCGGGGGTTGTCGGGTCCTCCGCGGATTGAGGAGGTGTCGTTCCAGGTGCGCAAGGGGGAAATCGTGGGGCTGGCGGGGCTGCAGGGGGCGGGGCGCACGGAACTGGCGCAGTTGATCATCGGCTACACACGGAAGCGCTCCGGCGAGGTGCGGCTGCACGGGAAGCGCGTGCGCATCGGTCATCCGGCGGATGCGGTGCGGCACCACATCGGGTATGTATCGGAGGACCGCAAGAAGCTGGGGCTGATCCTGAACATGACCGTGCGCGAAAATTCCACGATGTCGATCCATCGCAGGATTCTCAATTCGCTGGGCCTGATTTCGCCGGCCAAGGAGCGCGAGGTCACGGATACCTACATCCGGTCGCTCAAAACGAAAGTGTCCTCGCGCGAACAAGTGGTGAAGAATCTGTCCGGCGGCAATCAGCAGAAGGTGGCGATCGCCAAGTGGCTGGCCATTAAGCCCGACGTGCTGATCCTGGACGAGCCGACGCGGGGGATTGATGTCGGGGCGAAGGCGGAGGTGCACAAGATCATTGCGGATCTGGCGGACGCGGGGGTGGCCGTGATCATGATTTCGTCGGAGCTGCCGGAGGTGCTGCATGTGTCGGATCGGATTCTGGTAATGCACGAGGGGCGGCTGACGGGGGAATTTTCGCGGGAGGAGGCGAATGAGGAAGTGCTGATGCGGGCGGCGGTGGCGTGAGGGGCGCCGCGGGCCGTGGGGGAGCTGGGGGGAACCGGGGGGGGAAGGCACCGGATGAAACATTTGAGAATTGCCGCGGGCAGGGTTGCCGGGGCGGAACCGCAGCGCTACTGTTTCGAGCAGAGCGAGTCTGAGGTGAGAGATTTCCTATGGGACGCAGGCAGCCAGCGGTGCGGTTGGGTGTTGGACGGCGGATGAGGCGGGGGCGGGGCGGGATGCCTTTGTTGATGCCACTGGAGGAGCGGGTGCTGTTTTCCAGCACTGCGGGCCTATCCCCGGCGGTGGTGCGTGATGCGTATGGGTTCGATCAGGTGGTCTACTCGAACGGCACTTCGGCGGTGGCGGCGGACGGGCGCGGGCAGACGATCGCCATCGTGACGGCGTTTGATGCGCCCACGCTCACCAACGACCTGGACGTTTTTGACAAGCTGTTTTCGCTGGACGGAGAGCAGTCGCTCTACGCGGCGTATGGCGCCGCCTCGACGGTGCTCACGAAGCACGAGATGTCCACGAGCGAGACGGCGGACGCTTCGTGGTCGCAGGAGGCGTCGCTGGATGTCGAGTGGGCGCATGCCATCGCGCCCGGGGCGCACATCCTGCTGGTGGAGGCGGCATCCGATGGGCTGTCGGACCTGCTGGCGGGAGTGGATTACGCGCGCGAGCAACCCGGCGTGTCGGTGGTGTCGATGTCGTGGGGGGCGGCGGAGTATCCGACGGAGTGGGTGGATGACAATCATTTTTTAACGCCCGCTGGACACCAGGGCGTGACGTTTGTGACCTCGGCGGGCGACTCGAACGGGACCACCTGGCCGGCGGTGTCGCCTTATGTGCTGTCGGTCGGGGGCACGACGCTGCTGACGAAAGGAGCGACGTACCTGGGCGAGGCGGCGTGGACGGACACCGGCGGGGGGATCAGCTCGGTGGAAACGGCGCCGGCGTTTGAAACGGCGCTGACGGGATCGGGGCAGCGCAGCGCGCCGGATGTGGCCTACGACGCGAATCCGTCCACCGGTTTTTATGTGTATGACTCGACGGATGATGAGGGGGCGGTGGGCTGGCAGACGTTCGGGGGAACGTCGGCGGGGGCGCCGCAGTGGGCGGCACTGGTGGCGATTGCGAACCAGGGGCGGGCGATATTGGGCAAGGGGACGCTGGACGGGCCGACGCAGGCGCTGCCGGCGATCGATTCGCTGCCGCAATCGGATTTTCATGACATCACGCTGGGGAGCACGGGGTCGTTTTTCTTCGGGTTGTCGGCGACGGTGGGCTATGACGAGCTGACGGGCCGGGGGACGCCGATCGCGAACCGGGTGATTATCGGGTTGCTGGGATGGAACGGGGTTTCGCCGAACGTGGTGCACAACACGACGAACGCGCCGGTGACGCCGCCGCATCATCGGTTTCATCGGTTTGGGGAGGCGGAGGGCGCGACCTTGCTTGCCGGCAAGAATGTGATTCTGAAGCCGAACGTGGCGTCGCCGGCGGGGGGGGTGAAGCTGCCGGTGTTTTACAAGGTGTCGTTGCTGCCGGAGGATCCGGTGCACGCGGCGCTGGCGCTGCTGTGAGGCGTTGCCGCGAGGGGACGCTGAGCGGCGCTTGTAGGGAGCAGCCTTTTTCATACGATCGTTTCATGATCATCGCGACGCGCTCCATCACCATCGGTATCTTTGCATTTCTGCTGGCTGCGCCGGTGCGCGCGGCTGCGCCGGCGGCCTATCACGTGACGCTGTATCCGGCGATTAAAATGCCGCAGCATGCGACGGCGATCGTTCATGGGCAGATTGTTGGCGATGGACCGGGCCTGGTGGCAGACTCGCCTTTCACGGCCAGACCGGTGGTGTGGACGAGTCCGGATAAGCAGGAGTATCCGCCGCTGCCCAAAAGTCGTATGCGGAATTTTCAGGTGACTGCGGCGGACGGCCACAGCTTCGTGAGCACGGCCAACGACACTATCGGAGGCCCGCGGGACGCATTCCTGGCGATCTGGTCTGATTTTCACCAGCCGCCGCAGATGATCACGCTTCCGCACTACTCGCTTCTGCGACCCTATGACATTTGCGGACGGCAGATCGTCGGCTACGCCAAGCCCACGTCGACAGCCTCCGACCGCCCTCCGATCCAGGCATTCGTTTACACCGGTTCGACATTCATCACGCTCGACCCTCCCGCAAAACCGCCTGCCATCATCATCTGCGGCGTGCGCACCACCGATGGCACCCACCAGTACGGTTTCATTATTCCGCCGGGGGGCAAAGAGCATCCGACCATGTGGAACTCATCGCCGGACAGACCGGTGGATTTCTTGCCGCGGGGAAAGACGGCGGGAATAATCCTCCACGCGCGGGGAAGCTACAAGGTGGGCGTCGTTGATCACCATGCAGCGCTATGGACTGGCGGTCCTTCGACGTACCGCGACCTGAACCCGCCGGGATCAAAAGCATCGATTGCCAACGCGACAGACGGCACCGTGGTGATCGGCGCCGTGGGATTGCCGCCGCCTGCCAGCCGAGTCCCCGCAAGAAATGCGCGCAACACCCTTCAGGCGGACCGCCCTCCTGAACATGCCCGGGCGACGGCCTGGATCAACGGCAAAGCTATCGACCTGCACGCCTTCCTGCCAGCGCAATTCACGGATTCGTCCGCGCTCCACATCGATGCGGAAGGCAACATCCTGGGCGAAGCATCGGATGGCAAAACGCCTACTGTGGTGGTGTGGTCTCCGGGTCCGGCCGGCTCCGCCGCCGCGCCCGTGCATCCGTAAGCAAAGCCCCCAAGCTCATTCCGCGAGCGCTTCTTCGGCGGCGAGCCGCTGTTCGTGCTTGCGATAGAACCAGGCCATCAGCAGCAGGCCCAGCTCGAAGAGGCCCCAGGCCATGACGGGGAGCATGAGGTTGCTGAAGAGATCTTGCGAGGGGACGAGGATGAGGGCGGCGACGAAGCAGCCGAAGATGACGTAGCGTCGCTTGGTGCGCAGGGTGCGAGGATTCATCAGTCCGGTCATGCCCAGCACGCACATCACGACCGGGACGTGAAACACCAGGACGACGCCAAGCGTGAGCATGATGACTTCGTCGAGATAGACCGAGGGATCGATGAGGGGGACCATCATGGAGGGAGCGGTCATGTTGACGACGTGGATGCGTCCGTCCTGAAAGATGCGGACTTCATTCTGGTCGGTGTTGTACCAGATCTCGCCTTCGACGGGATTGGGGGGATCGGCGGCAAGCGTGGGAATGATCATGGGGGCGGCGGCGGGTTCAGAGGCGGGCTGGGTGTCGTCGCCGCGTCCCCCGGGCGCATTGGGCAGGAGGGTTTTGTGATTCATTTCCCGCATCCACTCGGTGACTTCGCCGAGCCAGGAATTTTTGCTGACGTGGGGGATGGGATAGGAGGTGGAGAACATGAGAAGGAACACGAGCATCGCGGGGAGGAAGACGTAGTAGGTGAGGAGGACGGCGAAGGTGGTCATGATGGAGGAGAGTGCGACGAGGAAGACGGCGGCGCGGCGTTCGGTTTCATAGAGGCCGGCGGAGATGAAGAGCCATATCTGGTAGAGGATCCACGGGCCGCTGAGGACGAGGGAACCGGTGAACACGACGCGGAGGTAGACAGTGAAGGTGCCCATGCCGGAGCGGGGGTAGGTCTGGCGTGGCAGATCGAGGAGGTTCTGGGCGATATCCAGCGGGGCGTAGATCCAGGAAAAAATATCGCGGCCGTACCAGAGGGTGATGAGGAAGGCGATGCCCAGGCCGACGAGGGCGAGGATCAGGTGCCGGCGCAGCTCTTCGATGTGGTCGCCGAAGGACATGACGTATTGCTCGGGGTCGCGGGGTCGGCGTCTGGGCATGCGCGGGGATTCCGGGAATGGGTGCGAAAGCGGTCAGGCTGGGCATCATACCGGATCGGGCGTGCAATACCCGAGGCGCGGAAGTCGTTGACCGGTGGGGAGGGGCGAGAACGGATGTAAAGCAGAAGAGGAGCGTCGATGGGTGTGAAAACGGTACAGATCGCCACGTTGATTGCGGCGGGAATGCTTCTGGGCGGCGTCGCGGCGCCGCCCAGGCCGACGGCGGAAGCGCCGGCCATTGTTCCGGCGAGTCGTCCGGCGCATTCACCGGAAACCGGGATTGTGGAAGCGGCGGACTCGCCAAGCCCGGTGCGGGCGAACCCGTCGGGCGCTGTGAACAGGGGGTGGATCCGGCGGCACGAGCAGTTCGTGCAAAAGGCGAAGGCGGGAGGCATCGATCTTTACATGGAAGGCGACTCGATCACCGATTTCTGGCAGGGACGCTTCAGGGCCAACTGGGAGAAAAATCTCGGCGGATGGAAGCCCGGAGATTTCGGCATCTCCGGCGACCGCACGCAGAACGTGCTCTATCGCATCGATAACGGGGAGTTTGACGGTGTGCATCCGAAGGTGGTGGTGCTGCTGATCGGGACCAACAACCTGGCGAGCAACGCGACCTATGGCGAGAACACGGTGGGCGACACCGCCAGGGGCGTGAAGGCGGTGGTGGAGGACATCGAGAAGAAAGCCCCGGACGCGAAGATCCTGCTCATCGGCATCTTTCCCAGAAATGATCCGCCGCCCAAGGCCCGGCCCGACATCAACAAACGCATCGATCAGGTCAATGCGCAGATCGCCAAACTCGATGACGGCAAGCGCGTGAGATACCTGAACTTCAACGACAAGCTCGCGGACAAGGATGGGAAACTGTTCCCCGGCGTCATGGGCCGCGACAATCTGCATCCCACGGACAAGGGCTACCAGATTTGGGCCGACGCAATGCGGCCAATCCTGACGGAGTGGCTCGGAGCGCCGGCGGCGACGCAGCCCGGCGAATGAACATGTCGTCGCAGGCACGCAAAAAAAGCTCATAGGGCGACGGCCTTATGAGCTTTTTCCATGGGGCGGGAATTTACCGCGTGCGCGGGGCGGCGGCGGGGCCTTCGCGGATGTCGCCGGGGTTGGCGCCGGGGGCGATGGGACCAGCGTGGACCCCGTTCTTGCCGGGCCAGAGCGCGTCGGCCTGATCCGGGGTCATGGCGACGGCGGGGTTGAATTTGTCGGTGTTCATGTAATCGACGAGCGAATGGCGAAGCTGGCGGGCGACGGTGCTTTGATCGAGGTCGCCGGTGAGATTGACGCCGCTGACCATGAGCCTGCCGCTGCCGACCTTCACTTCAAAGATCAGGCCGAGCTTGTAATTGCGGGCCCAGTCGTCGATGGCCGAGACGATCGGCTTGAGTTCCTTCGGGGCCTTTTCGATGTTGACCGGACGGACGCCCTCCTGCATGGGCCGGCCGCTGGCGGCGGTTCCGCGGTGCACGAGGATTTGGGTCCACTGAAAATCGCACCAGCCTTCGGTGGGGAACTCGGTGAGGGCGGGATTTTTCGCATCCACCCAGAGCCCCAGCATCGCCGAGAGCTTGGGATTCATCAGGCGGTTCCAGAACACCGGCACGTTGTCCAGCGGGGGGCTGGTGTCATCCAGGGCGCCTGGCGGCGGCGAGAAAAGCACCTTGCCGCCGGCCGCGAGCTTGTCCTTCGCGGCCGCCCAGTCGGAGGTGACCAGGACGTCGCCGTTGTCGGCGGAAACCTGGTCGGGATAGAGCCAAAAGTTCCAGGAGTTTTTGGCGTCGGTGCCGGGGAGATCGAGCACGAGGCGGTACTGGGCTGGGGCGGGAAGATCGTGCAGGTCGATGGAGATGGTGCCCAGGTCGCCATCCTTGCCGATGGGCAGGTCATGCTTACCGAGGGTGCCCTGCGTGAACTTTTTGCCGTCGAGATTCTCGACATGCCAGTCGACATCGACGTTCTTGAGGTCCTTGGGGCCGAACTGCGCGACCATCACGGGCGCTTCCAACTTGTCGCTGCTGCGGTAGACGCGGTCGCTGACGGCGGCCAGGGGCACGATTTGCGAGCAGAACTCGCGCCATTCCTTCGGGGTTTCGTAGCCCTTGCTTTGCCAGAACGTGTCGAGGATGCCGATGAGCGCGCCGCCTTGCCCGAGGTAGTCGTGCAGGTCGAGCAACTCGAAGCCGGAAAGTTCGGGCGTGCGGAGATTGGCCTCGATGTCCTCCTTGTAGCAGGCGACTTGGAACTTGCCTGAGGCGAAGGAGAATTCCTTGTCGCGGTCAAGCACGCCATGGGCCTTGGCGGAGTCGCGGAAGATCTCGTAATTGCCGGGCTGGAGGTATCCGGTGAATTTTTTGATGAGATCGAAATCGGGATAGGCGCACCACTGGCCCATTTCGTGGGTGACCACGGGGATGTTGACGCCCTGGAGCTGGCGCGAGTAGTTGCGGCCGAACCATCCCTGAGAGCCGCGAATGGGGCTGATGCCGAAGGTGGGGCCCTGGGCGCGCAGGTTGGACCGGCCGGTGTCTTCGGCATAGAGCCGCCGGGGGTCTTGCTGCACCCACTTGGCCGCCCAGGAGAGGAGCACGCCCTGGTAATTGCCGGCGGGCTCGTTGCTGGGAGAAAGCGCGATGTAGGAAGGATGGTTGCCGTAGGCCTTTTCCATTTTCTCCGTTTCCTGCTCGAGCATTTCGGGCATGCCGGGGACGGAGAAATTGTTCCACATGCCGCACTCGGGCTGGATGTAGAACCCGAGTTCGTCGGCGGCCTGGAAGGCGGCATCAGGCGGACAATAGGAATGGAAGCGCATCGCGTTGAGGCCATACTCTTTGCAGGTGGCGAAGATTTTTTTCCAGGAGCCGACATCGGTGGCGGGATAGCCGGTGAGGGGAAAATCGCCGCCGGAATGGGTGCCGCGGAGGTCCGCCTGGACGCCGTTGATCAGGAGCTTGAGGCCATCGTGGGTGACATTGCGCAGTCCGAACTCCACCTTGCGTGAGTCCTTGGCCTTGCCGTCGGCGCTGGCGAGTTTCACGGTGAGATGCTGGAGATTGGGATGGAATTCATCCCAGGTTTTGGCGTCTGACGGCAGCGACACATCGAGCTCGGCCTTGCCGCCGGATTTGTCCCAGGAGACCGGCGTGCTTTGGCCCTCCACCTGGATCTCGCCGCTGCCGGCGTCACCGGTGGCGTTGCCGATCTTGACGACGAGGTGCGCCGTTTTCTTCTGGGCGTCGGGGAAAACCTGCACGTCGTCGAGATATACCGGCGAGGCGCCCTCGAGCTCAATTTTGCCGGCGATGCCGTTCCACGTGGCGCCCAGCGCGTCGGAAACGCTGTGGCCGTCGGGGCGATAGCCGGGGGTGCCGTTGGGACCGGGGAACACGGACTGGCGATTGTCGATGCGGATGGCGAGGTGGTGTTTTCCGGGGGTGAGGATGCCCAGGTCATAATCGTGCGGGGCGACCAGCGAGCGCTGGGGCTCGCCGATCTGCTTGCCGTCGACGAACACGGTGGTTTGCCAGTGGGGCCGTTCGAGGATGAGTTCGACGTGCTGGTTGTTCCAGTCGTTGCCGAGGTTGAAATCGCGCGCGTACCAGGCGACGCCGAGGTAGTGCTTGGGCGGCTGCGAGAGGTAGGGCACCTTGATGTTGCCGGGCTTGGTGTAGGGGGCGTATTCCGGGAGCTTCCACCAGCGCTTGAGCGTGAAGGGCCGGCCGGGATCGTCGGGATCGGATCGGGGCAGCGCGGCGACCCAGGACGTGTCGAGGCTGATGTCATCGCCGTATCCCTGGCCCTGGAGAATGCCGGGAAGTTTGATTTTGTCGGGCAGGGCGGCGGTCTGGAAGTTTTTGGTCAGGCCGGTGTCGTCGCGATCCATGGAAAAGGCCCAGGTGCCGGAGAGGTCGAGCTTTTCGGCGGCGCGGACGGCCGAGGTGGCGGCGAGCAGCGCGGCGGCGACGGCAACGGAGGACAGGGAGCGATGCATGCGAATCTCCGTAGGTTTAACGGGTGTAAGTGAACAACGCCGAAAGGCGGCGGCCCTTGCGAACCCTCCCCTTTTAGCGCCGCCGCAACGCGGCGTCTCGTTCCGGGGGCGCTTAAGGTACGGGTTGGTGGAAAAAATCTTGGCGCGCAGTTGGGAGACGCAATAGGATTCACGCGTGTGATTTTAGCGCATCATATCATCTTCGCTGCATATGGATTCTGGCTGCCCAATGACCCGCGCGGGTCGTGGTCGGAAGTGGTGCGGGCATGGGAGCTCCTCCGCTTTGGCGAGGCGACGAAGGTCACCACGCGGCGATCCCTGGCGCACAGCACTCACGATGTCCAGCTCCGACTCGCGGCGAAGCGGGCATTGCGCTATGAACCGGTAACGTTCAGTGGCGAGTAAGCTCTCGAGATTTCACGGGGGTTTCAGATGGCGATGAGGCGGTCCGGGTTTGTCTTGCACGCCTGCGCCATCTTGCCGGAGCATGTGCACGTGGTCGTGGGACGACATCGAATTCATGGCAAGCAGATCATGAATCAGTTGAAAGGCGAGGCCAGCAAGGCGCTGGCGCGGGCGGGCTTGCATCCGTTTCAGGAGGTATTCTTGCCGCGCGGCTGTCGGCATATGCCATGGGCGGAAAAGGGGTGGACGGTGTACCTCAATAGCGAGGAAGAGGTGCACCGTGCTGTGGTCTATGTGCAGAAAAATCCAACGAAGGAAGGGTTGGCGGCACAAAAATGGGGATTCGTTACGCCCTATCGCGGCTGGGGAAGCTGCGCCGCGTTGCGGCGGCGCTAAAAGGGGTGGATGCGTCAACGCGCCCCGTGCGTTACATCCCTCGGCGGACGCACTACAATTGCCGCCATGGAACAGTGGTATCGATCGATCATCTCCGGTGAGCGGGCGGGCGCGTTTCCGGCCATTTTGCGGTTCGTGCTCGAGGTGCTCTCCTGGGGATACGCGCTGATTATCTATGTGCGAAATTTTCTTTATGACGTCGGCGTGTTCAAGCAGGTGCGGCTGCCGGTGCCGGTGATTTCGGTGGGCAACATCACGACCGGCGGCACGGGAAAAACGCCTACCGTCATCATGCTTGCGAAAGAGCTGCAGAAACTTGGACGCAAGCCGGCGGTGCTGACGCGCGGCTATGGCGCGCCCAAGGGGGGTAAGTCCGACGAGGTGATGGTCATCGAGCAGGAGTGCCCCGGTGTGCCGGTGGTGGTCAACCCCGACCGGGTGGCGGGCGGGCGCGAGGCGATCGAAAAATTCGGCGCTGACGTGCTGCTGATGGATGACGGCTATCAGCATCGGCGGCTGGCGCGCGATCTGAACATCCTGCTGGTGGATGCGACCGAACCGCTGGGCATCCCCGGCGTGCTTCCGCGCGGCACATGGCGCGAGCCCCCGCACAACATGAAGCGCGCCAACATGATCATGCTGACGCGCTGCGAGCAGGTGACGCCGGAACTGGCGGAACTGGCGGCGGGCTTGCTGACCCAGTGGGTGAGTCCGCGCGCGATTTTCCAGCAGCGTACGACGGTGGCGGGCCTGCACGATTCAGGGGGCGGGCCGGTGCCGCTGGTGGCGGGAGGGCGGCGCGTGTTTGCATTTGCGGGCATCGGCAATCCCGCGGGATTCCTGCACACCGTGCGCTCCCTGGGCATGCACGTCTCGGCGGCGGTGTGGTTCGACGACCATCACCACTATCATCTGCCGCGCGATCTGGCAGGCTTGGCCCGGGCGGCGGCGGAGCGGCGGCCCGACGCGCTGGTGACGACGCTCAAAGACTGGGTGAAGCTGCGCGGTAAACCATTGCCGCCCGGATTGCCGATCTGGCATGTCCGCATCGAGGCACGCCTGAGCACGCACGAGCAAGAATTGCTGCGCTCGCGCCTGGCGCTCCTCACCCGCCCCGGCGCGGGCGAACATGCGGCGCGGGATGAGGGCGGGTATGCTGCGCCGGCGGTGGCGCCGGAGAGTTCGGTTCATTGATGCCGCGCTGACAGGGTTTCATTCCATGATGGAAAGCCTCGCTGAATCTGTGCCCACATCCCCGGAAACGCTGATCGCGCTGGTCGAGAAGTTCGGCAAGCCGCGCGTGCTGCTCATCGGCGATGTGATGGTGGATGAATACATCTATGGCGATGCCGAGCGCCTCTCGCCCGAGGCGCCGGTGCCCGTCGTGCAGGAGCGCTACCGCGAGCAGCGCGCCGGCGGTGCGGGCAACGTGGCCGCGGCGCTCGCGACGCTGGGCGCCGAGGTGCACTGCGTTTCCGCCTGCGGCGACGATCTGCAAGGCCGCCTGCTCCTCGACCTCTTCGCCAGGCAGGGCGTGAACACCGACGGCATTCTGCGCTGCCCCGATCGCCCCACCACCGCAAAAATTCGCCTCGTCGGCCTCGCGCAGCACCGCCACCCGCAGCAGATGCTGCGGCTCGATCAGGAAGTGACCCGCGGCCTGACCGCGGAGCAGGAAGCGGCCATCGTCGAACGTGTGCGGGCCGTTCTTCCCGGTTGCGCCGCTCTGGCCATCGAGGATTACAACAAGGGCCTGCTGTCCGAAAAACTCTGCCGCGCCGTCATCGACATGGCGCGCCACCAAGGCAAGCCGGTGCTGGTCGATCCGGCGCTCATCAGCGATTACATCAAATATGATGGCGCTTCAACGATCACCCCCAACCGCTTCGAAGCCGAGCGCGCCAGCGGCATCAAACTCGCCGACTCCGTCGAGGGCGCACCGGTCCTCGCCGAAGCGCTGCTCACCAGACATCACCTCGACACCTGCCTGCTCACCCTCGATCGCCACGGCATGTTCCTGCTGACGCGCGATGATGTCGCCCTCGGTTCCGGCGGTGCGCAAATCCCCACGCGCCCGCGCACCGTGTATGACGTCACCGGCGCCGGCGACATGGTGCTCGCGACCATGACCATGGCCGTCGCCTGCGGAGCGTCGTGGCTGCAGGCCTCACATCTGGCCAACATCGCCGGCGGCCTCGAAGTCGAAAAATTCGGCATCGTGCCCATCAAAAAGCAGGAAATCATCGACGAACTCCACCGCATGTCCGGCGACTCGGGCGTGAAGGAACTCCCGCTTCCACGGCTGGTCAAAATGCTGGAACGCCGCCGCCGCGCTTCCACCGATGACGCGCCGGTGCGCGTTGTCTTCACCAACGGCATCTTCGACATCCTGCACGCCGGCCACGTGCGCTACCTCGAACTCGCCCGGCGCGAAGGCGATCTGCTGGTCGTGGGCGTCAACAGCGATGCAAGCGTGCAACGCCTGAAGGGGCCGAAGCGCCCGGTCAATCCCCTCGCCGATCGCATGGCGGTGCTCGCCGGCCTGCAAAGCGTCGATTACGTCGTCGCGTTCGACGAAGACACGCCGCTGAAATTGATCGAAGCGGTGCAACCCGACGTGCTGGTGAAGGGCGCGGACTACGCCGGCAAGGAAGTCGTGGGCCGGGAAATCGTCGAATCTCGCGGCGGCAAGGTGGTGCTCGCTCCGTTCCTCGAAGGCCGCAGCACCACGGGCATCATCGAGCGCGCCAGCGACTGAGCGTATCATTCTTCCGTCACCGTCAAGGGCGGCTTGAGCGTCAGCTTCAGAAAATTCCGAATCCGCTGCTCCATCGGTTTCGCCGCCGGCGACACCGTGATCGCCAGCACCCGCCCATCCCACTTGCCGCGGATCGTATAGGCCGCCGGAATGGCGACATCCTGCGTCAGAAAATCCTCGATTGCGCTCCGCACGGCCGCCGGAATTCTCCCCGAAAAAATCACATCCGCCCCATCCACATGAATCGAAAAATCCCCGCCCCCGCCCGGCCGCAGCAGGTACACTGCGAGGCACACCAGCGCCAGCGCCCCGAGCGCCCAGCCTAAATCAGGCAGCCATGGAAACTGTTCAAGCAACGTGTCGGCAACAAGCATGCAAAACTTCAACTGGCGCGCCGGCTGCTGCGGGAGCCGCTGCCGAGCTCGATGCTTTTCTCCAAAGCCCCTCGCAGCGCCGGGGCCGCAAGGTCTCGAGCCGCCTCCGCAACCATTGCGGCAAAGTCGCCATCGTCGATCTTGCGACCCTCCGTCGCGGCCAACAAGCGCCCGGCGATCCGGTGCTGCAGCTCATTGAAACGGCGCAATCGCACAGGATCGGCAACCCCCTCGACGCCCGGAATATATGTGCCGCGCGCATCGATCGTGGCCGCATGAGACCATAGCGCCAACTGCTGCGCCTGCTCGTCCGCCGCAAAACTGAGAAACACGTCGATCAGTGCTTTGGTGCTCATGGCTTCCTGATATTAAGGATAGGGCTCAAAGGGAAGCGTGTCGATAGGAAAACGCCGTTCCTCCAGAACTTTGATGCGGGTGTTGCCATCCATGATGATTCCGTTGGGCTTTACCTTGAGGCCCTCGGCATTGGCCGGCGCGAGTGATTTCAGTATTTCCTCCGTCGATTTGCGCCGCCAGAATGCCAGGCTGCTCTTTCGGAGAGTGCTATCGGGATGAAGACGCTGCAGTTTCAATCGGCCAATCCTTATTGTGCCACGCGCACGATCTTCACCGCCGGAAGCGCCTCCAGAAACCGCTTCCCGTACGGCTTGGTCACGATCCGCTTGTCCAGCACCACCACGATCCCCGTGTCCGTCTTCGACCGGATCAGCCGGCCGAACCCCTGCTTGAACTTAATCACCGCCTCCGGCAGCGAGTAATCGTTGAACGGGTTCCCCCCCGCCTCGCGAATCGCATCCAGACGCGCTTCGACCACCGGCTTGTCCGGCACCTCGAACGGCAGCTTCGTGATGATCACGTTCGACAACGCCTCGCCCTGCACGTCCACGCCCTGCCAGAACGAATCCGTACCAAACAACACCGCATGCGGCGTGCTCTTGAACCGCGACAGCAACTGCCCGCGCGTCAGCATCCCGCCCTGCGAAAACAGCTGAAATCCCGCCGCCGCAAGCTGCGGCTCCAGGTACCGCGCCGCCCGATCCAGCATCGCATAACTCGTGAACAGCACGAACGCCCGCCCCTGCGTCTGCCGGATGTAATGCATCGCCCGGTCCATCGCCTGGTCCAGAAACGCCCGCTCCTCCGGCAGCGGCAAGGCCGTCTCCAGATACAGCGTGCATTGCGACGCATAATCGAACGGCGATCCCAGCAGCAGGTCCCGCCCGTCCGAAACGCCCAGCCGCGAACGCAGATACCCGAATGCCGCGTCGCCGCCGCCCGAAGCTTCCGCCTCGCGCCGCTTCCCGCCCTCCCGCCGATTCGTCGTCGCCAGCGTCGCGCTCGTCAGGATCACGCTCTCCACTTCATCGAACAGCGCCTCCTTCAGCGATCCGGCCACGTTGATGGGGCTGCACGTCCACTTCAACCGCCGCGTCGTCTTGCCCGTCGCCTCCACCCAGTACACCGCATTTTCCTGCTGCTGATCCAGCAATGCCTCGAGCGCCCCGTGAATCCCGTTCACCCGGTTGATGTAGCTTTGCAGCTCGAAACGCGATTTCTCGATTTCATATTGCGCCCCGCTCAGCGACTCCCCATCGGACGGATTATCCACCACCGGCAGCGCCTGCCCCGCGCCCCCCTTCGCCTTCGGCGTCAATTGCCCCGCCAGCGCCTTCAAACTCTTCGCCAGATTCTCCAGTGCCGGCCCCAGCGGATTGGCGATGATGTGCTTCTCCCGCACGCGCCCGTTCGACGGCGCCCGCGTCTTGAGCCACCGGTCCAGCTCCTCGAACATCCGGTTCGTCGCTACCTCCGCCTCGCCCACCGCCTCGATCGCCGCCAGGTTGTCGATCCCATCGAGTGTCGCCAGAAACCCGCGCCGCGTTTTCTCGACAAACAGCGAGTGCAGCAGATACCGCACCTGCGATTCCGAAACGCTCAACCCAAAATGATCCGACGCCACCGATTCAATCGTGTGCGCCTCATCCAGCACCACGAAGTCATACGCCGGCAAAATCGACCCGCCCGCCCGCCGCAATGCCAGATCCGAAAAAAACAGCGCATGATTGCACACCAGCAACTGCCCGTTCTGAATCCGCCGCCGCGACGCCTGGTAGAAGCACCCGTCGTAATACCGGCACCGCCGGCCCAGGCAGTTCCCATGCTCCGCCGCCACCTTGTCCCACACCTGCCACGCCGGTTGCCGGGGCAAATCCGAAAGGCTCCCATCCTTCGTGTTCTCCGCCCACTCCTCGATCATCACCAGATCGTCCGCGTTGCGCATGTCCGGAAACAGCGTGAACGCCTTCTTCGACGCCTGCTCCAGCCGCCGCATGCACAGATAATTCCCGCGTCCCTTGCACAGCACCGCCGAAAATTCCTGTCCGCTCACCGCCTGCAGGAACGGAATGTCCTTCTCGATGAGCTGCTCCTGCAGCGAAATCGTGTGCGTGGAAATCACCACCTTCTTCCCGCGCGCCACCTGCGCGATCGCCGGTATCAGATACGCGAACGACTTGCCCACCCCCGTCCCCGCCTCCACCACCAGATGCCGGCTTTCGTTGAACGCCCGCTCCACCGCCGCCGCCATCTCCTGCTGCTGCGGCCGCAGCTCAAACGCCTTGAGCCGCTTGGCCACCGGCCCGGCCGGCGTGAAAAAATCCTGAACCTGCATCATTCCCCGCCAAGCCTACCAAATCGCCGCCCCCGCTCAAAACCCTACCACCGTTCGTCGTTCCAACGCGCCGCGCTTCGCGCCACGGCTCACTCCCCCGCCCCGCGAATGAACGCCTGCGCATCCTTCGACAACTGCTCCAGTCCCGCACGCACGTGATACACCATGTGCCCGCCGGGATAATATTTCTGCGTGATATTCTTCCGCAGCGCCGGCGCCAGCCCCAGATGATTCACCGTGTAATCCGTCGCGAAATACGGCGTCGCCAGGTCAAACCGCCCCTGGCACACCATCAGCCGCAAGTGCGGATTCTGCGTCATCGCGTCCCGCAGATTGTCCCCCACGTACAAATACCCGCTCACCCCGTTGCCCCCCCAGTTCCACGGCTGCGTGCGACCGCTCAGCACTTCATACGGCAGCTCGCTGTCAAACTTCAGCGTGTCGCGCACATACGTGTTGAACGCCGACGTATACGCCGGATAAAACCCGCTCAGCGACGGATCGTACGTCGCCGAGTCATTCACCGTGTCCGTCGTATGACCCGTCAGCCGGCCGTCAAACCGTCCGATCACCTCCCCCGGCGTGTCCCCGCTCCCGCGCAGCAACTCCTTCTCAAACCGCTGCGGCGGCACGCGCAGGTTCGACTGCAGAATGTATCCCGCCGGCAATCCGATCAAACTCGACAATTTGTTCGCCACCGCCTGCCGCTGATCCTCCGGCAGCGCCGCTCCCTTCGCCAGCGCCACCGTGTAATCGTTCAGCGTGAACTGCTCCGCATCCTTCAACACCGCATCCAGATTCGCATAGGTGTTCCCCAGCTTGTGATGATAAAACGCCACCGCCGCATAGCTCGGCACGTACAGCTCATACCCCAGATCGTTGCTCTCCGACGGATCCAGCGTCGCGAAATTCAGCACCGTCGACATCAATATCACCCCCGACACCTCCACCCCAACACGCTGCTGCAGGTGATCCGCCAGCGCCGCCGCCCGCGTCGTGCCATAGCTTTCCCCCGCCACGAATATCGGCGAGTCCCACCGCTTGTTGTTCGTCAGCCACAGCCGGATGAATTCCCCCACCGCGTTCACATCCTCCGTCACCCCGAAAAACTGCTTCGCATCCCCCGGCTCCGCCGCACGCGAATACCCCGTGTTCACCGGATCGATAAACACCAGATCACTCGCCGGCAACCACGAATACTCGTTGTTCACCAGCTTGTACGGAGCCTTCGGCGGAGAACCATCCGCCGGAACGTCCAGCCGCTCCGGTCCCACCGCCCCCAGGTGCAGCCACACCGACGCCGCCCCCGGACCCCCATTGAACAAAAACGTCACCGGCCGCCCCCCCCCTCCCCCTCCCGCCCCCGCGCCCGCCTCCGTCGCCGCCGGTCGTGATGACGCCTGCGTCCCCGGCTGCGAGGCGGCCTGCGTCGCCGGCCCCTGCGGCACCACGTACGACGTGTAAAAAATGTTCGCCCGCAACTTCCCCTGTTCATCCTTCAACGCCAGATACCCCGCCGACGCCGTGTATCCCAGCTCTTCCCCGTTCGCCGTGCGCAATTTCCCCAGCGTCACCGACACCTTCTCCGCCGGCTGTGCGGCCGGCCCCTCCGCCGGACCCCGCGCGCC
>DASZZD010000066.1:0-28632 GCA_035545015.1 Phycisphaerae bacterium | reverse complement strand
TCGCCCCCATCACCCTCCTCTACCCCCTCGACGACCTGCTCACCAATCCCCACTCACCCCTCACCGGCACCCCCCAGGACCGCTTCCAGCAACTCTCCGACCTCATCACCGCCATCGACCGCGAACACTGGGCCACCCACGGCGGCGAACTCCCCTCCCCCACCCGCTTCCACCACACCATGCTCATCACCGCCCCACCCACCCTCCACACCCAAATCCACTCCCTCCTCACTCACCTCCCCCCCCAACCGACAACGTCCCCCTGAAGCAAACCCCTCGCCTCTATGCACCCCCCCGAACGGGCTTTCCCCGCCCCAAAAATTCCCCAAACTTTCCGGGAACCTTTCCCCCCTCCCATCCGTTCTCTCTTATGCGACAACCCTACCGCTTTTAGCGGTTGGCCTTGGCCAACATGGCTCCGTCGCACGGGAGAAGATCATGCCGAACATTCCCCAAATTCACGCGCCGCAAGTTGCGCCAATTACCAATGATCCCGACATGCCCCTGTCAAATTCCCGCAAAACCCTCATACACAAGCACAAAAACCCCACATTTGCAAAAACACAACGGCAAAAACGCAACATTTTTTGCAAAAACCTCAAAATCTACGTGCAAAACCCCACCTCCCCGCCCCTCACCGCTCCCTCCTCAACACTTATCACCCCATCCCCCTCCCCTTTCCACTGCCCCCGCCGTACCATCTTCCATCCCGCGGCAACTCTCCCTCCATCCTCTGTCCTCAAGGAGCCTCACATGAAAACCGCCCTCACCCCCACCTTCCTCCTCCCCCTCCTCCTCGCCTCCGCCGCCTTCGCCCAGACCACCTTCACCGCCGCCACCCCCCCCACCCCCGTCGAAACCAAAGCCATCGACTTCCTCCTCTCCAAGCAAGCCGACAACGGCTCCTGGCTCCCCCAGGCCGGCCCCGGACCCACCGCCCTCATCCTCAAAGGACTCCTCCAGGCCGGACACACCCCCGCCGAACCCGCCGTCGCCAAAGCCCTCGCCTTCATCGCCTCCACCCGCCAGCCCGACGGCGGCTACTACACCAACTCCAACGCCACCTACAACACCGCCATCGTCCTCGCCGCCCTCGCACGCCTCCCCGAGCCCGATCGCGCCAAACTCGCAACCGACATCAAAGGCACCCAGGACTTCCTCAAATCCATACAGTCCGGCCAATCCGGCGCCGCCACCGACGACAAAGGCAAAACCGTCGACAAAGACCACCCCTGGTTCGGCGGCTGGGGTTACGGCCAAGGCGCCCTCGCCCACGGCAAACGCCCCGACCTCTCCAACACCCACTTCGTCATCGAAGCCCTCCGCGACTCCGGCGTCCCCGCCTCCGACCCCTCCATCAAAAACGCCCTCACCTTCCTCACACGCCTCCAGGCCTCCGAAGAAAACCCCCTCCCCTGGGCCAAGGGCCGCGATGATGGCGGCTTCATCTACTCCATGGGCTTTAACACCAAGCACAACTGGTACGGCGAATCCGAAGGTCCTGACTCCAAAGACCGCGATGGCAACGACATCCTCACCACCTACGGCTCCATGACCTACGCCGGCCTCAAATCCCTCCTCTACGCCGACCTCTCCAAAGACGACCCCCGCGTCAAAGCCGCTCTCCGCTGGATCTCCAACAATTACACCCTCGAACAAAACCCCGGCCTCAACACCCAGCAGGGCCTCTACTACTACTACAACGCCATGGCCTCCGCCCTCCACGCCTATGGCCAGCCCACCATCACCGACGCCAAGGGCGTCGCCCACGACTGGCGTCGCGAATTCCTCGACGTCCTCACCCACAAGCAAAACCCCGATGGCTCCTTCGTCAACACCCAGGACCGCTGGATGGAAGGCGACCCCTCCCTCTGCACCAGCTACGTCGTCCTCGCCCTACAGAACGCCCGCGCCAAATAGTCTCCGGAGCCGCGCATGCGCAAATCGTGCCTGACCGCCCTCCTCCTGCTCCTCGCCGCCTCCACCGCCGCCGGCGCCACCGCCACCGCCCCAGCTACCGCCGCCGCGCCCGCCGCCGGTCTCCCCGTCAAGCTCGGCCCCGTCGCCAAAATCCAACTCCCTCCCACCCCGCCCCTCTCCCCCGCCCAGCGCCAACGCATCAAGGCCCTCATCGACTCCTTCACCCAACTCGACCAACCCGACGTCGGCCTCTCCGCTACCCTCTCCGGCACCAGCTTCGCACCCCTCCACCAGGCCACCCTCGACACGATGGCCCTCCCCGACCCCCGCCACCAGCCTTCCCCGGCAATGATCCAACTGGTCACCCTCGGCCCGGACGCCCTGCCCCTCCTGCTCGCATCCCTCGACGACCAACGCCCCACCCGCCTCCTCATCACCCACGACGGCCCCATCGGAATGATGTGGTTCGGCGGCGAACGCGACCGCAACCCCCTCAACCCCGCCGAAACCCCCACCCGCCCCGCGCAGGCCGCCGACCCCCTGCATGAACCGCCCCTGACCTCCTACACCGTCAAGGTCGGCGACGTGTGCTTCGTCGCCATCGGCCAGATCGTCGGGCGCGCCTACGAGGCCGTCCGCTATCAGCCCACCGCCAACATCGTCATCAACAGCCCCACCACCAACGCCCAATTGTGCGCGGCCGTCCGCGCCGCCTGGACCTCCGACAACCCCCGCCAAAAACTTCTCGATTCCCTCCTCACCGACTACGCCACCCAGGGCATCTTCAACGGCACCAGCCTCGACGGATGGTCCCAGGGCTCCGCCCGCCAATGCACCGCCGCCCGCCTCCTGCTCTTTTACTTCCCCACCCAGACCGCCCCGCTGATCGCCTCCCGCCTCGCCACGCTCGATGTCAAAAAACCCAGCCTCACGATGGACGACACCATCCGCCGCTGGGTCGCCCAGGGCGTCCGCCCGGACGATTTCATTGCCGCCGTCGCCTGGTGCCCCGCCCCCGCCATCCGCGACGCCATCACCGCCATCTTCAAACGCAGCGGCGACCTCGACTGCACCCTGGCCGCCCTTCCGGCCATCCACGACGACACGCTCATCCGCCAGCGCCTCGCAGCCTTCATCGATGCCCTTCCCCTCCGCGACACCGGCCCGCACGGAGACGCCTACAAGCTCCTCACGCGCGTGATCCCCATCGCGCCCGCCATCGCCAGGGAACTCAGCGAGCGCTACTTGAAAAATGACACCGTCGCCCGCCGCTACACTCTCTGCGAAACGCTCCGCTCGAGCCCCGCTCCCTGGGCCCCCGAACTCCTCTGGCCGATGCTCTCCGACACCCGCGCCACCGGCGACACCTATACCGCCGGCCCCAGCCAAACCGATCCCCTCGTCTCCCTGCGCCTCTGCGACGCCGCCGCCGAAGCCCTCGCCGCCAACGACCCCGGCCTGCACTTTCAACTGGAGGGAACCCATGACAACCTCGACCGCCAGATCGACACGATCAAATCCGCCCTCGCCGGCAGCCCCACCACACGCCCGAACTGATTGCAACACGGTCGCTGGTTTCCAACAATGCTTCTTTCGCATCTCAAACAAGTGTCCCAAATAGGTGCCACGGAGGTTCGCATGCTGAAAACGTATCTGACCTCACTGTTGCTGATCCTGTTTGCAGCCAGCGCTACCCGCGCCGCCGACGCCGCTCCCGCGCTCGCCGACAGCGCCCCCGCAATTACCGTCACGCTGGGCACCGTCGCCAAAATGAAACTGGCCCCCGCCGCGCCGCTGACCGCCGCGCAGCAGCAACGTATTAAAGATTTGATCAGCGCCTTCACGCAGCTCGATCAACCCGATTTCGGTCTTTCCCCCACGCTCTCCGGTACGAGCTTCTCACCTCTGGGCCAGTCCAGTGTTTCCACCATGGTGCTGGCGGATCATCATATCGAACCGTCCAAAGCGCTCACCGAACTGGTCTCCGTCGGACCCGACGCCCTGCCCTTCCTGCTCGATGCCCTCGACGACCAACGCGTCACCAGAATCGTCATCACCCACGACAGTGGTTTCGGAAGCATGTGGTTTGGCGGCGAGCGCGACCGCAACCCGCTCAACCCCGCGGAAGTCTCCCAGAATCCGCCTCCGCACGGCGACCCTTTCAGCCAACCGCCGGTAAGGTCCTACACCGTCAAGGTCGGCGACGTGTGCTTCGTGGCTGTCGGCCAAATCGTAGGCCGCGCCTACGAAGCGGTGCGCTATCAACCTACCGCCAACATCGTCATCAACAGCACGACCCAAGATCCGCAGCTTTGCGCCGAAGTCCGCGCGGCTTGGACCTCAAACAACCCCCGCCAAAAAGTCCTGGATTCCCTCCTGATCGACTATGCCACGCAAGGCGTCTTCAACGGCACCAGCCTCGACGGATGGTACGACGGTTCCGACCGCCAATGCACCGCCGCTCGCCTCCTACTCTTCTACTTCTCCCAGCAAACCGCCCCGCTCATCGCCCCGCGCCTCGCCAAACTCGACGTCCGCAAAGACAGCCCCGACATCAACGAAACCATGCGCCGGTGGGTCGCCCAAGGAATCCGGCCAGACGCCTTTATCAGCGCCGTGGCATGGTCCTCTGAGCCCGCCATCCGGAATGCGATCAGCGGCATTTTCCAGCGTACCGACAATGTGGACTGCCTCTTGGCCGCGCTTCCCGCCGTCCAGGACAAAGGCCTTGAGCGTCAAAGACTCGCAGCGCTCATCGACGCACTTCCGCCGGATGACAAAGGCCCCTACGGAGACGCCAACCGCCTCACGGCGCTCATCCCGCTTGATTCTGACGCCGCCAGGCGGGCCGCTGAGCGCTATCTGAAGCACGATACCCTCGCACGCCGCCTCACGCTGTGCATGACGCTCAAGGAAACTCGCGCGCCGTGGGCGCCGCAAATCCTCGGTCCCATGCTCACCGACACGCGCGACACGCAATGGGGAGATTACGCCATCAACCCCAGCGAAAACGAACCGCGCCTGCCTATCCGAATCTGTGACGTTGCAGCCCAAACCCTCGCCGCCAACCGCTCGGACCTACACTTCAAGATGGAGGGATCCCATGAGAATCTGGATCGTCAGATCGGCGTCCTCAAATCCGCCCTCGCCGGCAGCCCCACCACGCGCCCGAACTGATTGCAACATTGCCCGGCCAGTCCCGTTCTCCCAGCGTGCCCTTACGGAGAGCCGCCCATGAATAAACGCCTCGCCTTCCTCAGCCTTCTGCCCCTCGCCGCGCTGCCCGCTCTGCTGCTCGCCGCCGCGCCCGCGGCCCAGCCTGCCGCCGAGTCCCCCGTGCCGCCCATCTCCGGAAAGCTCGGCACGCCCGTCGACCTCTTCAACGGCAAGGACCTCGCCGGCTGGTCCTGGCACGCTGACGACGGATCAAAGATGGAAGACGTCTGGACCATCAAGGACGGCATCCTCGACTGCGCCCGCGGCAAAAAGGGATACATCCGCCTCGACAAGGACTACGCCAACTTCGTGCTCACCGTCGAACAACGACACATCGCCAAGGGTAACGGCGGCTTCTTCATCTGCCTCTACGGTCCCGACAAGGTCTGGCCGGACGCCATCCAGATCCAGGGCAAAGTTACCAACATCGGCGACCTCATCAACCAGAACTCCGGCATGAAACACATGACCACCGACCCCGCCCGCACCAAAACCGTCAATAAGGACGTCATCATCTCCCGCATCGGACCCGACAACGAAAAACCCGTCGGCCAGTGGAACACCCTCGAAGTCACCCTCGATCACGGCAACCTCTCCGTCAAACTCAACGGCCAGCTCCAGAACTGGGCCACCCACATCGACCCGCCGGCCGGCAAAATCGCCATCATGGACGAAGGCACCGAAATGCAGTTCCGCAAATTCCAACTGACCCCGATCGAGTGAACATGGCAACGATGGCCAAAATCATCACCCATCACCGCATCCGGCAATCCCTCTGCCGCTGGTGCTTTGAAACGCTGCCGCTGGAAACCCTCGCGCGCGAAGCCGCCGCCATTGGCTACGTCGGCATCGACCTCGTCGAGCCCAGGGACTGGCCGGTTCTCCAGGCCCATGGCCTCATCTGCACGATGACTCCCTCCCACACCATCGTGAAAGGCCTCAACAACCCCGCCTATCACGCCGAGTGCCTCGCCTCCATCCGCGAGTCCATCGACGCCACCGCCGCCGCCGGGTTCCCCAACGTGATCTGCTTCTCCGGCAACCGCGAGGATCACATTCCCGACCACACGGGCGTCATCCACACCGCCGACGCCCTTAAGCAGATCGCCGCCTATGCCGAGCAAAAAGGCGTCACCGTCTGCATTGAGCTGCTTAACTCCAAGGTCGATCATCCCGCCTACATGTGCGACCGCAGCGACTGGGGCGCCGCGGTGCTTCGCCGCGTCGGCTCGGAGCGTGTGAAGCTGCTCTTCGACATCTACCACGCCCAGGTGCAGGAAGGCGACATCATCGCCTCGATCAAAAAGAATGCCGACATCATCGGCCACTACCACACCGCCGGCGTCCCCGGCCGGCATGAACTGGATGACACGCAGGAACTCAACTACCCCGCGATCATGCGCGCGATCCTCGCCACCGGCTACACCGGCTACCTCGCCCAGGAATTCATCCCCACGCGCGACCCGCTCGAATCCCTGCGCCAGGCGGCGCACATCTGCGACGTATGAGCAACAGGAGGCGGCGTGGTGGGGGCGGAACCGATCATCAGAATGGGGGCGGAAGGAGTCTGAGCATGAGGATGTTGCAGGCGATCGTGGTGGCGGCGGCGATTGGAGGGGCGGCCGGTGCAACGAGGGCGGCGGGTCCGGCGGCGGCGGCGGGGAGGAGCGGTGTCGCTGCGGCGGCGAAGAACACCCCCGGCGCGCCCGAGGGCATCGGGCCCTGGACGGCACAGATCGAAACCATGGATTTCAAACCGACGGCGGACCTGATTCTGCGCAGAATCACGGCGAACCGGTTTTCCGGCCTGGCGACCGACGCTGGGGCGATCGTGCTGACCCCGGCGGAGCGCGAGGAGCTGAACCGGCTGAAGGCTGCGGCGGAGCAGGTGCAGGCGCACCCGCACGATGTGAAGCTGGCCGTGCAGATGATGACCGACCTGAACAGGGCGACGTTTCTCGCGTTTTACGATTCGCAACGGGCCAAAGCGAAAAAGGCCAAGGGCAATGAACGCACGATCCTCAACTTCATGACCGATCTGCGGGATGAGGCCGCGAACTCCACTTCGGTGATGGAAGTGGTGAACATCGCAGGCAGCATGGATCACCTGATAAATCAGCAGGCGGTCGTGAACGGGAACATGGTGAGCACCGACGGCAAGCCCAAGCCCTGGCTCTCGCCCGAGAATGAAGGCGACAAGACGTTCATTGAGCATCTCTCCGATGTGCGGGCGGCGGCACTCGAGGCGCTGGGGCTGGCGATGAAGGGGGACGCGGTCGTGGATGTTCCCAAGACCAGCACGGCGGTGAAGACCGAGGATGGCCGGCCGCTGGTGGGGTTGGTGGCGCTCAAGGCAGGGGAGCTGGCGAAGGGCAAGGTGATGAAACCGGAAGCCGTGAGCGACATAAGAACGACCGGGCGGGTGGACAAGGCGGTGTACAAAGCGTTGCTGGAAAAGCTGAACGATCCGGGCATGCCTACGGGGCGCCCGCGGTACCAGGATTTTCTACAGGCGGACCGCCGGCTGTTGAGAGATTCCCTGGGAGAGGTACGGGGCAATCAGCCGGTGTCGATGGATGTTTTGACGTTCACACCGGGAGAAAAGCCGGCACAGACGGCGCCGGGATGAGCTGGTGGGCGACGCCGGTGCAGTGGCGGGCACGACGCTCTGAGACAGATTGGCATCGGCCGGGAGCAACGCGGCGGCATGCGGAGCGATGCGGCATTGAATTGCCGGGGAGCGGCCGCTATGCTTCCCCATCTTTTCCCCCCCACCCCCCTACCGGAGCTGTAGCCCATGGCACGTGAGAATCTGGAAGGCTTGATTGGCGACTTGAAGGCGCGGATGAAAACCATCCGCGACTCTCTTTGACGTGCCGGCGAAACAGGGACGGATCAAAGAACTCGAAGAACAGATGAACGCTCCGGATTTCTGGAACGTGCAGGAGACCGCCCAGAAGGTAATCCGGGAGATGAAAGGCCTGCGCGCGGCGATCGAGCCGTTTTTGGGCGTGGAGAAGGAGCTTGAGGATGCCGAGGCGATGTACCAGTTGGGCGTCGAGGCGGGCGATCAGGCGTCGATCGATGAGGCGGATGAGATGCTCAAGGGGGTCGAGGGGAAGTATGAGAAGATCGAGTTGCAGGCGCTCTTCAGCGGGCCGCATGACATGTCGGACTGCTACGTGCAGATTCATGCCGGGGCGGGCGGGACGGAGGCGTGCGACTGGGCGAGCATGCTGTTCCGGATGTATGTGCGGTACTGGGAACGGCAGGGGTGGGATGTTTCGGAAGTGGACCGGACGGACGGCGAGCAGGCGGGGATTCGGTCGATCACGCTGCTGGTCAAGGGGTTGTATGCGACGGGCATGATGAATTGCGAGGTGGGGGTGCACCGGCTGGTGCGGATCAGTCCTTATGATGCCAATGCCCGGAGGCACACTTCTTTCGCATCCGTGGATGTGACGCCGGTGTTTGAGAACGAGGGGGCGGACATCGAGATACCGGAAGCGGACCTGGACATTGTGGCATTCGTACGGGCGTCGGGACCGGGCGGACAGAATGTCAACAAGGTGGCGTCGGCGATTCGCATTACGCACAAACCGACGGGGTTGCAGGTGGTGTGCACGAGCGAGCGGTCGCAGGTGCAGAACCGGGTGCTGGCGCTGAACCTGATTAAGGCGAAGCTCCAGAAGCTGGAGGAGGCCAAGCGGGATGCGGAGCTGGCGAAGCTGTATGGGGAGAAGGGGGAGATTTCCTTTGGCAGCCAGATTCGCAGTTACGTGCTGGACGATCGGCGGGTGAAGGATCACAGGAACGGGCATGAGGTATTTCAGCCGGACCGGGTGCTGGATGGGGACATTCAGGAATTTATTGACGCCCAGTTGCGATTTAAGGCGCTGAAGAAGTAAATCGGGCCGGGGGTTAAGCGTTGGGAGAGTGGCCTAGGGGGGCGTGGGGGGGGGTGGAAGGGGGGGGAAGGGGAGCTGGTCCGTATAAATCTTGCGTGGCGGTGGGGGTAAATGTGTTGACAACTGCGGATGCGGTGTTATTCTGTCAGATGACGCAGGCGAGCATCATTTCATACCGGCTGCAAATCGCCCTTCTACGGTTTCATAACGCTCAACCTGCGAACGGTGTGGTGGCTCAAGTCATTTCGGAGTCTTTAAGCAGGTTTCCCAGAAAAGCGCGAGGCCGGAGTGCCTCTGCATGGTAGTGCGTCCGTCGGCGACGATGAACGCCTGGTGTCGGTTCCGAAGCTTCGAGTGCAATTGAGGCGAGGGACGGGCAGGACCGGTCTATGCGGCGGGAAGTCGCGGAGGCTGGGGCAGCGGGTGCTGCTGTCAGGTGTGGAAAGCCGGCGGGGGCTGGGACCAGACGCTCTCACGGATGACGGGAAGAAAAGTTGCCAAGAATGTCCGAACGGGCGTTCCGAAGGCTTGTTTTTGGGTCGTGCGGCCCGACTTCGGCGTGGTGCGGACTTATGCGTTTCTCATGTCTGCGGAGGAGTGCGGATCGACGTGATCCGCGACAGGCGTCTTTGACCGGAAGACGTTTGCAGGAGCCTCTGCCAAGTCGGTCACAAACCTTTGCCCGTAGCGGACAGGAACATCAAGTGGAGGACGTTGTAATGAAACGTCGTGGTTTTACCCTGATCGAGTTGCTGGTGGTCGTGGCGATCATCGCACTTTTGATCGCAATTTTGCTTCCGTCACTGAGCCGGGCGCGCGAGTTGGCGAACCGGTCGGCCTGTGCAGCCAACTGCAAGGGCGTGATGCAGTCGATGATCGTGTATGCGAACGAGAACAACGATTTGTTCCCGTCGGTGGTGCAGCCGGACAAGGGCAATGGCACTAGCTACCAACTTGCGAATGCGGATACTCTTGGCAATTCGCAGGCGCTCAGCACGGACGGGACGACTGCGGACCTAGCCCTTCAGGACTACTATCTGAAAGGCACTCCGGCCTGGCAGGAAAGCATTCCGGCCTGCATGTGGATTCTGGTGCTTCGCGGCCAAGTATCGCCCAAGGGCTTCCTGTGCAAGTCCGATCCGGCCGTGAGCAGCCCGGCGCAGCAGCAGAGCGCCTCGTATTTCTACATCAACTTCAACGCTCCTTCGGGTTCCAGCGCGGACGCGACGTACAGCTATTCGCTGGCGTACCTCTGGGCGAGCGACCACAACGGCAACGTGAGCGTTGGCGCGTGGTGGAAGAACACGTCGGATTCGTCGGCTCCGTTGATTTCTGACATGTCGCCCATGAACGGCACGGGCGTGAATCCCGTGGCGGATCTGATCGGCAGCAGCACGGGCGGCGTGCCGTCGGAAGGTCCGAAAGCCTGGAATTCCAACAACCACCTGCGTGACGGCCAGAACGTCGGTTTTGCGGATGGTCACGCGGAATTCGAGCGTCGCCCGGACATTGGGCCGAGCAACGACAACATTTTCACGACTTGGCCCAGCATGTCGGGTAACTACAACCAAGGAAATCCCATTACGACATCTGGGCAGCTTCCGTCCTCCGGGCTTCAAGGTGCCGGTGGCGGCGCTGGCGGCGGCATGACATCGCCGTACGATTACATCATGGTGCCGGTAGGCAACCTGAGCGACGGCAGCCGCAACTAAGGCAAACACGCTCTCTTTTTGACATCTGTCGAAGCAGCCCGGCGCGAGCCGGGCTGCTTTTTTTTAGGGGAGTCGGTCACGACCGGAAAAGAGGAAGATGACTTGCGGTTACAATGATGAGCTAAGGTTAAATTGTATTAAGGGAACCCTATAGCAATAGCGACAACATCCGGAATTGACTCGACGGCTCGCGCGACCGTGACGGCTACTGCCGGTGCAGGCGGTTACGGTGGTTCGCGGCCGGCGGGGAGCGGGGGGAATGCAACTTTGACCAATGCCGTTTCTGCCGCTGCTGATAATGGCACTATCATAATCGCTCAGAATGCAACAGGGGGGGCTGGGCATAATGGCTCCATCGGCGGTAATGGCGGTTCCGCGAGTTCCACGATCAGCGGCTTTACGTCACAGAGTAGCGCCATCTACGCAGACCTGAACGCTACCGGCGGTAATGCAGGAAGCGGCTCAGCGTCCACGGGTGCAACCGGTGGTTCTGCGTCGGTAGGAGGGAAGTTTGAAGGTCAGGGGTTCTTGGAAATAACGGCTGGCGTAACGGGTGGCAAAGGTGGCCAGACTTCAGCGAGCGGAGGTGCTGGCGGCAATGCGGGGGCGGAATCACCGTGACGAGCCACGAAACGTCCGGTTTGGTTACGGGGCTCAATGTTACAGCAACAGGAGGTCAAGGGGGGGAAGGATACTTGGCATCGGCGGGGGGCGTGGTGAGCTTCACTCCCGGCACTGTACTTGAGGTGGATGCCCAAGACCCCGCGGTGACGCTCACCGTGAACGGGGGGGAGGGGGGTGATGCTACCGGCCATCATGGATACGGTGGGAGCGGCGGAGACGCGGTGGCGAACAATCAGGTGGCCACGGACAGCAACAATCATGGAAATGTCAGCTTGGTACAGGAAGCAAATGGAGGAGATGGGGGTGCGGGTTATCTGGACGGTGGAAACGGTGGCTTGGCGAGCAGTAGTTTATCCGCCACGCTCTATGCCAACCAGCTTGTTATGAGAGCAAACGCGCACGGTGGGAACGGCGGGAGTGCCACTGGCACGGGATCATCGGGAGGATCGGGTGGCGCGGGGACGGCTGTGGTTTATGCGGAAAACACGGAGGCCGGCGGGACCGTGCTCGCCACGGCAAGCGCCGCTGGCGGCAGCGGAGGTTCTGGGGGCGTGAATGGGAGCGGGGGTTCAGCAACCGCCGAAGTGACAGTTGTCGCGGACGGGATTGAATTGTATGAGGAAAAAACCGCGACGGGAGGAGGATCCGCCTACGTTTCGCTGTCTTCCATGGACGGCATGGACGGAGCGGACCATACGCTGGGCAGTATGAGCGTGGGCACGGACTCTTCGGGCACGTTTACGCATGACAGCAATACGTTGACGGTGGGCACGCTGACGATTGGGGATTACGGGACATACAACATGAGCGGGGGGACACTGGTGTCATCCAATACGGTGGTAACGGAATTCGGGACGTTCCACCAAAGCGGGGGGACGGCGTCGGTTGGGAACTTTGGCGGAGAGTTGGGCGCCATGACGATTGACTCGGGAGCGACGACAACGGCAACGGCGTTGTCGGGGGAAATGGGAGACTTTACGATGAACGGGACGCTCACGGTGTCGCATACCACCTCGACGCGGCAAGAGCCCGGGGTGGCGATGGACCTGGATGGGATTGCGGTGGGCTCGGGTGGAAAGTTCGATATCACGAATCACGATTTTGTGGAGCATCCGACGCCATACAATGGGGGGATGTTTCTCTCGGACATCCGGGCAGCACTGATTGCGGGGCGCGGAACGGGGACTTGGGACGGGTCGACGGGGATCACGAGTTCGGACGCGCATGCGGACGGGATGGACCTTGGGTATGCCAGCGCGCTGGAGCTGGGAATTGCGGGGGATGGGACGGGGTCGTTCGAGGGGATTGGCGTCCTGGAAGATGATCTGGACGACAATAGCACGTACGATGTGATCGTTAAGTACACGTTCGGCGGGGACGCGAATCTGGATGGGAAGGTGGATTCGGCGGACCAAGCGATTCTGGATGGGTATGTGGGCACGTTGTCGGGAGCGGATTGGTCGATGGGGGATTTCAACTATGATGGAAAAGTGGATTCGGCGGATCAGGCGATTTTGACGGCTGATTGGCTGGACGGGACTGGGGGGATTCATGGGGTGCCGGTGCCTGAGCCGGCGACGTTGGCGGTGTTGATTGGGCCGTCGCTGGTATTGTTTTTGGGCCGGCGACGGAAGGGGACGCGGGGGTAGGTGGGGGTGGGGCGGGGTACGACAAAGTTTCGCAGCCCGGCGCGGGGTGCCGGGTTGCTTTTTGCGCGGGGGGGATGGTGATAAATACGTGGTGGGAGGGGATTAGAAGGGAATTGGGAAGGGTGGGGAGTTTTTTTTGGAAAGATTTGCGGAATGTGGGGGTGGGGGACGCGTTGATAGTCAGTGCGTTTGGCAAGGCATCGCCGCTGCGGGCAGCGCGGTAGGAAATGGCATGCGGAGCGCTGTGGCAGGCCCGGGATAAGTGCGGGCATGAATCTGGACGTGGCTCTGGGCGTGAGGCCGGGACGCCCGAAGCGCTCAGGAAGACTCCCCTATCGGCGAGAGCGACATACATGAGCAGTAAGCTGGTGGACCGAGGCCCATCTCCGTCGGAATCTGCGTCGGAGGCGCCTGCGCGCGCGCCGGGCGGGGGGGGGCCGGGGGGGCCGGGCGATCGGGGAGGGGAGCGGGCAGGCGGGGGTGCGGAGGAGCGGCGGGTGGGGCGCGGGGTGGGGCGCGTGGAGCATGGGCATGGGTCGCACCTGGTGACGTGGCTGGTGGTGGTTGCGTTACTGGTGGCGGGGGCGGTTGGGGGGTATTTCTTTTATGAGCATCAGAAGAACGCCAAGCCGCCGGCGCAACCGCCGGCGCGTCCGGTGCCGGTGGTGGCGTTGCCGGCGCGGAGGCAGAATCTGCCGGTGTACTTGCAGGCGTTGGGGACGGTGACGGCATACAACACGGTGAACGTGCGGACGCGGGTGGATGGGCAGTTGATGTCGGTGAATTTCCAGGAGGGGGACAAGGTGGAGGAGGGGCAGGTGCTGGCGCAGATTGATGCGCGTCCGTTTGAGGTGCAGTTGACGCAGGCGGAGGGTCAGTTGGCGCGGGATGAGGCGTCGCTGGAGAACGCGCAGCAGGATTTGCAGCGGTATCAGGCGGCGCGGGCGGCGGTATCGCAGCAGCAGATCGACACGGCGGCGGCGTCGGTGGCGCAATTTGATGGGGCGATCAAGACGGACCAGGGAGTAATCGCGAACGCGAAGCTGAACATCACGTATTGCACGATCACGTCGCCGATCACGGGATACATCGGGCTGCGTCAGGTGGACGTGGGGAACATGGTGCACGCGGCGGATGCGAACGGGCTGGCGGTGATTACGCAGGAGCAGCCGATTTCGGTGCTGTTTTATCTGCGGCAGGAGGATTTGCCCGAGGTGGTGCAGCGGATGAACACGGGGGCGAAGCTGCCGATCGAGGTGTGGGATCAGGGTCCGACGAAGAAGCTGGCGGACGGGACGCTGGAGACGATCGACAACCAGATCGATCCGTTGAGCGGGACAGCGCGGTTCAAGGCGGTGGTGGCGAACGATCCGCGGATTTTGTTTCCCAACGAGTTCGTGAACGTGAAGCTGCTGGTCAAGACACTGGAGGGGGTGGTGACGGTGTCGTCGGCGGCGGTGCAGCAGGGGCCATCGGGATGGTTCGTGTATGTGGTGAAGGATGGGAAGGCGGAGATGCGAGAGGTGACCACGGGTCTGGCGCAGGGGGAGACAACGGTTATTGAGAAGGGGGTGGCGCCGGGTGAAATGGTGGTGGTGAACGGTGTGGACAAGCTGCATGATGGCGCGGAGGTGACGGTGCGGCAGGCTGGGGAGTCGGCGACGGAGTCGGGGTCGCAGCCGGCGACGGGAGCGGCGGGGGCGGGGGGCCGGCGCGGCGGGCGCGGGGGCCGGCGCGGGAGTTCAGCGAGCAGCGCTCCGGCGATGGGGTTGGGGGGTAGCGGGTCGGGATCGGGGGCGGGGAGGGCGCGATGAGTCCCTCGAGGCAGTTCATTTTAAGGCCGGTGGCGACGTCGCTGTTGATGGTGGCGATTCTGCTGGTGGGGCTGGTGGCGTACGAGCAGTTGCCGGTGTCGGCGTTGCCGGAGGTGGATTATCCGACAATACAGATACAGACGTTTTATCCGGGGGCGGCGCCGGACGTGATGGCGACGTCGGTGACGGCGCCGCTGGAGCGGCAGTTCGGGCAGATGCCGGGGCTGGCGCAGATGATCTCGACATCGTCGGAAGGGTGTTCGGTGATCACGCTGCAGTTTGACCTGGCGTTGAACATCGACATAGCGGAGCAGGAGGTGCAGGCGGCGATCAACGCGGCGACGACGTATTTGCCGAGGGATTTACCGAACCCGCCGATTTATGCGAAGACGAACCCGGCGGATGCGCCGATCATCACGCTGGCGTTGTCGTCGGAGACGATGCCTTTGTCGAAGGTGGAGGATTTGGCGGACACGCGTCTGGCGGAGAAGATTTCGCAGGTGCCCGGGGTGGGGCTGGTGAGCATTTCGGGGGGCCAGAAGCCGGCGGTGAGGATCCAGGTGAATCCGACGGCGCTGGCGTCGCGGACGCTGTCGATGGATGACGTGCGGACGGCGATCACGGCGGCGAACGTGAACCAGGCGAAGGGGACGTTTGACGGTCCGCGGCTGGCGCACACGATCGGTGCGAACGACCAGCTTTTGACGAGCGCGGATTACAAGCCGCTGGTGATTGCGTATCGCAACGGGCGGCCGGTGCATTTGTCGGATGTGGCCAACGTGGTGGACGGGGTGGAGAACGAGCGGGAAGCGGCGTGGATGAACCTGACGCCGGCGGTGATCGTGAACATTCAGAGGCAGCCGGGGGCGAACATCATCGAGGTGGTGGACCGGGTAACGGCATTGCTGCCGCAGTTGAAGACGTCGCTGCCGGCGTCGGTAAAGGTGGATATTCTGACGGACCGGACGAACACGATCCGGGCGTCGGTGCACGACGTGCAGTTCGAGCTGCTGCTGACGATCGGGCTGGTGGTACTGGTGATTTTCGTGTTTTTGCGGACGATCGCGGCGACGGTGATCCCGTCGGTGGCGGTGCCGCTGGCGATCGTGGGGACGTTCGGGGGGATGTACCTGCTGGGGTATTCGCTGAACAATCTGACGCTGATGGCGTTGACGATATCGACGGGGTTCGTGGTGGACGACGCGATCGTGATGATCGAGAACATCACGCGGTACATCGAGGAGGGGGAGGCGCCGCTGGCGGCGGCGTTGAAGGGGTCGGAGCAGATCGGGTTTACGATTTTGAGCTTGAGCGTGTCGCTGATCGCGGTGCTGATACCGCTGCTTTTCATGGGGGACATCGTGGGGCGGCTGTTCCGGGAATTCGCGGTGACGCTGTCGATGACGATCGTGGTGTCGGCGGTGGTGTCGCTGACGCTGACGCCGATGATGTGCGCGCTGTTGCTCAAGCACAAGCGGCCGGAGGAGCATGGGTGGCTGTACCGGGTGTCGGAGCGGGGGTTTCAGAAGCTGCTGGATTTTTATGATGTGACGCTGGGGTGGTGCCTGCGGCATCAGCCGGTGACGCTGCTGATCGCGGTGATGACGCTGGCGTTGACGGCGGTGTTGTACCTGGAAATTCCGAAGGGGTTTTTCCCGGTGCAGGACACGGGGGTGATCATCGGGATTTCGGAGGCGCCGCAGAACATTTCGTTCGATGCGATGGAGGAGCGGCAGAAGAAGCTGGCGGCGGTGATCCTGAAGGACCCGGCGGTGGCGAGCTTGTCGAGCTTCATCGGGATCGAGGGGACGAACACGACGCTGAACAGCGGGCGGATCCAGATCAATTTGAAGCCGATCGAGCAGCGGAAGATATTCGCGACGGACATCATCCGGCGGCTGGAGCCGGCGCTGGCGAAGGTGGAGGGGATATCGCTGTACATGCAGCCGGTGCAGGATTTGAGCGTGGAGACGCGGTCCAGCCGGACGGAGTTTCAGTACACGCTGGAGAGTCCGACGTCGGAAGAGCTGGCGGAGTGGGCGCCGAAGTTTGAGGCGAAGCTGAAGCAGTTGCCGGAGATCACGGACGTGGCGAGCGACCAGCTCAACGACGGGCTGGAGACGAAGCTGGTGATCGACCGGGACACGGCGGCGCGGCTGGGGGTGACGCCGCAGATGGTGGACGACGCTTTGTACGACGCGTATGGGCAGCGGCAGGTGTCGACGATGTTCACGCAGTTGAACCAGTATCACGTGATCCTGGAGGTGGCGCCGCAGTTCCGGGACCAGCCGGGGGATTTGAATGACGTGTACGTACATCCGGCGAGCGGGGCGCGGGTGCCGCTGTCGGTGTTGACGAGCTGGCAGAAGGAGACGGCGCCGCTGACGATCAACCACCAGGGGCAGTTTCCGGCGGTGACGCTGTCGTTCAATCTGGCGCCGGGGGCGTCGCTGGGGGACGCAGTGAACGCGGTGGACAAGGTGGGCCAGGAACTGGGGATGCCGGCGAGCGTGCAGGCGGGGTTCCAGGGGACTGCGGCGGCGTTCCGGGCGTCGCTGACGAACACGCCGCTGTTGATACTGGCGGCGGTGGTGACGGTGTACATCGTGCTGGGGGTGTTGTACGAGAGTTACGTGCATCCGGTGACGATTTTGAGCACGTTGCCGTCGGCGGCGGTGGGGGCGTTGCTGGCGTTGATGCTGTGCCACCAGGATTTTTCGATCATCGCGTTGATCGGGATCATTCTGCTGATCGGGATCGTGGAGAAGAACGCGATCATGATGATCGATTTCGCGCTGGACGCGGAGCGGACGCAGGGGAAGAGCCCGCTGGATGCGATTTACCAGGCGTCGCTGCTGCGGTTTCGGCCGATCCTGATGACGACGATGGCGGCGTTGCTGGGGGGCGTGCCGCTGGCGCTGTCGAGCGGGACGGGGTCGGAGCTGCGTCGCCCGCTGGGGATAGCGATCGTGGGGGGGCTGATTTTTTCGCAGCTTTTGACGTTGTATACGACGCCGGTGATATATCTGGCGTTTGACGCGATTGCGCGGAAGGTGAGCGGGAAGCGGCATGAGGGCGCGGGAGCGGGCGAGGAGGAGGGGTTGCCGGCGCTTCCGGCGCCGGAGGAAGCGCCGCTGCTGCCGGCGGGCGGCGGTGGCGGCAGAGGGGGCATGCCGTGAGCATTTCGACGCCGTTCATTCATCGGCCGGTGGGGACGTCGCTGTTGACGGCGGCGATAGCGTTGGCGGGGATACTGGCGTATTTTTTATTGCCGGTGGCGCCGCTGCCGGAGGTGGAATTTCCGACGATATCGGTGAACGCGGGGCTGCCGGGGGCGAGTCCGGAGACGATGGCGTCGAGCGTGGCGACGCCGCTGGAGCGGCAGTTCGGGCGGATCGCGGGGGTGACGGAGATGACGTCGACGTCGAGCCTGGGGTCGACGAACATCACGCTGCAGTTTTCGCTGGACCGGGACATTAATGCGGCGGCGCGGGACGTGCAGGCGGCGATCAACGGGGCGCTGGGGAACCTGCCGGCGAATTTGCCGGGGCTGCCGCGGTATCGCAAGGTGAATCCGGCGGATTCGCCGGTGCTGATGCTGACGCTGACGTCGGATGCGTATGACCGGGCGCACATGTATGACGTGGCGACGACGATTCTGGAGCAGAAGCTGTCGCAGGTGGACGGGGTGGGGCAGGTATCGGTGTGGGGGGGAGCGAATCCGGCGGTGCGTGTGGAGATCAACCCGACGGCGCTCAACGGGCGGAAGCTGAGCCTGGAGGATGTGCGGACGGCGCTGGCGGCGGCGAATGCGAACCGTCCGAAGGGGGAGATACAGGGGCCGCGGCTGTCGTACTCGCTGGGGACGACGGATCAGTTGCTGGGAGCGGCGGCGTACAGGAACCTGATCATCGGGATGCACGATGGCGCGCCGGTGCGCGTGGGGGATGTGGCGACGGTGGTGGATTCGACGGAGGACGTGCACAATTCGGCGTTGGCGGACGGGAAGCCGGCGGTGCTGCTGGCGATATTCCGGCAGCCGGACGCGAACATCATCGACACGGTGGACCGGGTGAAGGCGTTATTGCCGGAGTTCCGGGCGTCGATACCGGCGGCGATGGATTTAAAGGTGGTGATGGATCGGACGACGACGATCCGGGCGTCGGTGGACGATGTGGAATTCACGCTGCTGATGGCGTTGCTGCTGGTGGTGCTGGTGGTGTTCGTATTTTTGCGGGACTGGCGGTCGACGCTGATTCCGGGGGTGGCGGTGCCGGTGTCGCTTTTGGGGACGACGGGGGTGATGTATTTGCTGGGGTATTCGCTGGACAACCTGTCGCTGATGGCGTTGACGATCTCGACGGGATTCGTGGTGGATGACGCGATCGTGGTGGTGGAGAACATCACGCGGCATCTGGAGGCGGGGATGAAGCCGATGGCGGCGGCGCTGCGCGGGGCGCAGGAGATCGGCTTCACGGTGATGTCGATATCGATCTCGCTGGTGGCGGTGTTCATTCCGATCCTGCTGATGGGGGGGATCGTGGGGCGGCTGTTCCGGGAATTCGCGGTGACGCTGTCGGTGGCGATTTTCATGTCGATGATCGTGTCGCTGACGACGACGCCGATGATGTGCGCGATCCTGCTGAAGCATCGGCGGCCGGAGGAGCATGGGCGGATATATCGCTTTTCGGAGTGGGTGTTCGACCGGGTGCTGTGGTTTTATGAATGGTCGCTGGCGTGGGTGCTGCGGCACCGGCTGATCATGCTGGTGGTGACGATCCTGACGATCGTGGTGACGGGGTGCCTGTTTTACGTGGTGCCCAAGGGATTTTTCCCGGAGCAGGATGTGGGGCGGCTGGGCGGATCGGTGCAGACGGACCAGGATGCGTCGTTTCAATCGATGACGAAATTGCAGTCGCAGTACGCGCGGGTGGTGGGGCAGGACCCGGCGGTGGACAGCGTGATGGCGTTTGCGAACACTGGGGGCGTGCGGTTCTTCGTGAGCTTGAAACCGCTGAGCGAGCGGGTGGGGGTGGGGGAGGTGATAAACCGGCTGCGGCGGAAGCTGGCGGGGGTTCCCGGGGCGACGTTGTATCTTGCGGCGCAGCAGGACCTGCGATTCGGGGGCCGATCGAGCCGGGCGATGTACCAGTACGCGTTGACGTCGGACAATCTGCAGGAGCTGGAGAGCTGGGCGCCGAAGGTTCTGGAGCAGTTGAAGAAGATTCCGGGGGTGGTGGACCTGAACAGCGACCAGCAGGACGCGGGCGTGGAAGCCCATCTGGAGATCAACCGGGAGACGGCGGCGCGTCTGGGGATATCGACGTCGGAGATCGATTCGGTGTTGTACGACGCGTTCGGGCAGCGGCAGGTCTCGACGATGTACACGGAGCTGAACCAGTATCACGTGGTGATGGAGGTGGCGCCGGAGTTCGCGCAGTCGCCGGACGGTTTTGATTACACGTATTTGAAGGCGGCGGACGGGACGGAGGTGCCGCTGTCGGCGCTGGTGCATTATTCGCGAGCGGCGACGGCGACATCGGTGGGGCACCAGGGGGTGTTTCCGTGCGTGACGCTGTCGTTCAATCTGTTGCCGGGGGTATCGCTGGGGGATGCGGTGGAGAAGATCCAGGCGGCGGAGCGGGAGATGGGCGTTCCGGCGTCGCTGCATGGGTCGTTTGCGGGGACGGCGCAGGCGTTTCAGGATTCGTTCGCGACGTTGCCGCTGCTGTTTATCGCGGCGATCGTGGCGGTGTACATCGTTCTGGGGATGTTGTATGAGAGCTTGATTCACCCGGTGACGATATTGAGCACGCTGCCGTCGGCGGGGGTGGGGGCGTTGCTGGCGTTGCTGTTGTTCCACGTGGAATTGAGCCTGATGGCGGACATCGGGATCATTTTGCTGATCGGGATCGTGAAGAAGAACGCGATCATGATGATCGATTTTGCGCTGGAGGTGGAGCGGCGGGAGAAGACGTCGCCGGCGGAGGCGATTTACCAGGCGGCGCTGCTGCGGTTCCGGCCGATCCTGATGACGACGATGGCGGCGATGTTCGGCGGGTTGCCGCTGGCGCTGGGGACGGGGACGGGCTCGGAGCTGCGGCGTCCGCTGGGGATCGCGATCGTTGGGGGGCTGATTTTCTCGCAGATGCTGACGCTGTACACGACGCCGGTGATTTATCTGTATTTGGACCGGCTGCGGTTGTGGGTGACGGGGCAGGAGGCGAGCGGCGGGCAGGTGCCGCCGACGCATCATGGGCATGGTCATGGTTTTCCGGTGGGGGCACCGGCAGAGGCATGAAAGGCGGAATGGACGGCATGAAGGGATTGACGGCGACGGGCGTGCGGCGTGGGACGGTGAGGAAGCGGCTTGGCGCGGGCGTTTTGACAGCGCTGGCAGGCGCGGCGGCGGCGCTTTTGCCGGCGTGCAAGGTGAGTCCGGACTACAAGAGGCCGCCGCTGGAGGTGCCGGGGGGATACAAATCAGCGACGACGATGGAGTCTTCGACGGAGCCGGGATTCGGGCAGGATTGGTGGGTGGTGTTCGGCGATGCGGAGTTGAACGGGCTGGAGGAGCGTGCGGTGTATGGGAATCAGAATGTGAAGGCGGCGATGGCGCGGGTGGCGCAGGCGCGGGCGGCGCTGACGGTGACGCGGAGCCAGTTTTATCCGGTGGTGACGGCGGATCCGTCGGTGACGCGTTCGCGTTCGGCGGCTGGACGCAGCGGGAGCGGGGCGACGGCGACGAACATCCGGATACCGTTTGACGTGTCGTATGAGGTGGACATCTGGGGGCGGATATCGCGGAGCGTGGAGGCGGGCAAGGCGCAGGTGAAGGAGTTTGAGGCGGCGTTCGCGGTGGTGCTGCAGACGCTGGAGGCGGATGTGGCGTCGGATTATTTTTCGCTGCGGTCGCTGGACAGGCAAAGCGCGATCCTGACGCGCGAGATCGACGAATACCGGCAGCAGGAGAATCTGATCCAGCAGAAGGTGGACGCGGAGATCGCGAATTCCAAGCTGGACCTGGCGCAGGTGCAATCGGTTCTGGAAACGACGATCACGCAGGAGGCGGACCTGCGGCGGCAGCGGGCGGACTTCGAGCATGCGATTGCGGTGCTCTTGGGCGTGCCGCCGGCCGAGTTTTCGCTGCCGGTGCGGGAGCAGCGGCTGGCGGCGCCGGCGATTCCAGCGGGGCTGCCGGTGGATTTGCTGTATCGGCGACCGGACGTGGCGGAGGCGGAGCAAACGCTGATTGCGGCCAATGCGAACGTGGGGGTGGCAATGGCGAATTTTTATCCGGTGGTGACGCTGACGGGAGCGGGGGGATTTGAGTCGTTCGACCTGCAGCACGTGGCGAACTGGCAGAGCACGTTCTGGTCGCTGGGTCCGGACGTGTCGATTCCGCTGTTTACCGGCGGCCGGTTGACGGGCCAGTTGCGGCAGGCCAAGGCGCAGTACGATGAGATTCTGGCGGACTATCGGCAGGCGGTGCTGACGGCGTTTCAGGATGTGGAGGACAACCTGTCGGATTTGCACCTGCGGGCCGAATCGGCGGCGGCGGCGGACCGGGCGGTGACGGCGTCGCGGCAGTATCGGGAACTCTCGGACGTGGAGTATCGCCAGGGGATCATCGACGCGCTGACGCTGATCGACGCGGACCGGACGCTGCAGCAGGCGGAGATCACGCAGGCGCAGATCGAGGCGGCGCGGCTGACGTCGACGGTGCTGCTGATCAAGAGTTTGGGCGGGGCGTGGAACCAGGCGGACCCGACACGGATGCCGGTGCCGTTCCCGGGAGCGGCGACGCTTCCTGCGGGGACGATGCCGGCGATCGGAGAGGCGATGACGGCACCGGCGAGTGCGCCGGCGCTGGGGCGGTGAGGCACGGCAATTCGTCCGGAAAAGAATGAGACTTTGGGGCACTGGCGGTCGTGAGAAGGGGAGGTCGGGCGGGGGGAATGCGGGGTGCGTCTTGCAAGGGGTGGGATGGGCCGGTAGTCTTAGCGCATCCCATTTGGCATATTAACAGGCACTTGCGCATGATCGAAGCCGTCCTTTTTGATTTGGGCGACACGCTGATTGACTTCGGCGTCGGCCGGCGCGAGGCGGAGATATTGTTTCGCCGGGGGGCGCGGCTGACGTACGAGCATCTGGCGGCGCGGGGGCTGCGGGTGCCGAGTTTTGAGGTGTATTTCAACGCGCATTACGGCCGGATGAGGCGTGCGTACGTGTGGTCCAAGGTGACGCGGCGGGACTTTTCGTATGCGAAGGTGCTGGGGGCGGCGGCGCGGGCGTTGCGGTTGCCGCTGAGCGATGGGGATTTGCGGGATCTGGCGGGGCTGTGGTATCGGCCGATCTGTGCGACGTCGCATACGGATCCTGGGGTGCGGCACATGCTGGAGCAGTTGCGTCGCGCGGGGACGAAGCTGGGGATTGTGTCCAACACGCTGGTGCCGGCGCATTGTCTGGATCAGCATCTGGAGGAGGAGGGGTTGCTGGAGTATTTTCCGGTGCGTGTGTATTCGTCGGCGGTGCGTTATCGGAAGCCGCACGCGCGGATTTTTGAGATGGCGCTGGCGCAGATTGGGACGCCGGCGTCGCGGACGGTGTTCATCGGGGATTTGCTGGCGACGGATATTTTCGGGGCGAAGCGTGCGGGGATGCGGACGATCTGGAAGCCGGCGCGGAACAAGCCATTTGCGCAGGCGCCTGATGCGCCGCATCGGCGTGCGCCGGACGTGGTGATCCCGAAGGTGACGTATTTGCCCGAGGCGCTGCGGCAGTTCGGATGGCGTCCGACGCGCGTGATGCGGGAGACGGCGGTGGCGTGAAGGGAATTGGCCACGAATGGACGGGCGCCGACACGAACGACGGAAAAACACAGCGCGGCGAAGCTGCAACCGAAAAACCACGGAGCACACGGAGCACACGGAGGGCACGGAGGAAGGACGACGCCCCCTCCACCGACGACGACGACGAGGTAAATTGGCCACGAAAGACACTAAGGACACGAAGTGGGTGCGGCCATCTTTTATGGCAGTCAATGGTGGCATTGGCGTCTCCGCCAATGGCGGCCCGCAGGCCGCTGTGTCCGGAATAAAGATGCTTGTGCCCTAGGCGCATCGGCCTTGGGCCGAACATCGGCGGAAGGCCGATGCCACAAAAGAGGGCCACACCCACGAAAGTCGCGATCTAAAAATCTTGTTGCGGTGCGAAGACTTGGCGCGATAGTCGTACGAAAGACACGCAATGGGCGATTCGTGGCGAGGGAAGGCGGCGGGGATGAAGGAGGCGTCGTGTGTGGGCGGTTTTGATTTTGGCGGCGGCGCTGGGGGCGGGGCTGCTGATGACGGCGGGGATATTGGCGGGTGCGGGGAAGTGGTTGAAATATGGAAATGCGTCATTTTCACGGGCGCTATTGACGGCGGTGGTGCTGCTGGTGTTTGGGGCGGCGATAAGGGCGGGGGAGTTGTTGACGCCGGAGAGCGTGAGGGTGGGGTATGCGGCGGCGCTGCTGGTGGAACTGGCAGGGATCTGGTGGCTCATAAAGGTGATGCATCGCACGACGGTGGGACGGGCGGCGGCGGGGATGGGGTTGGTGGTTTTGGGGAGCGTGGTTGCGGTGGTGGGGACGCAGCTGGTGGTTCGGCCGCTGGTGGCGGAGGCGTACGTGACGGCATCCAACGGGATGGTGCCGACGTTGCGAGCGGAGGGGGTTTTGTTCAAGTGCCCGTCGTGCGGGGCGGACCTTTATCTGGATGTGGATCGCCTGAAGCGCGGCGCGGGGTCGCAAATGGTGTGCGAAACGTGTGGGCAGTGGATCACCATGCCGTCGGTGTCGCAGGCGGGGCCGGTATTTCCCGCGGATCGGGTTTTGGCGGTGAGGTTTTTGACGCCGCGGCGGTGGGATGTGGTGACGATGAATCATAAGGGGGACGCGTGGGTGAAGCGGGTGCTGGGGTTGCCGGGGGAGACGGTGATGATCGATGCGGCGGGGAATGTGAGCATCAATGGTGCTGCGGTGAGCGCGGATCCGACGGGGCCGACGACATTTCCATGGCCGGCGCAGTGGCAGCAATTGCCGGAGCGATACCTGTCGCCGGGGAAGACGGTGACGCTGGGCGCGGATGAATACTTTTTGGTGGGAGACGCCGGTCGGGAATCGGTGGATTCGCGTTTCACGGGGCCTGTGAAGCGGAAGGATGTGGAGGGGGTGGTGTCGGCGATTTATTGGCCGCTGGGGCGGGTGCGGTTGTTTCGGTAGCGAGGGTTGAAGGGTTAATGGATTAGAGGGAGTGTGCGAGGCGGACGAGGCCGCGGATGCCGTCGCCGGGGAGGCGGGTGAAGATGTGGCGTGTGCGAGGTGCGTTCCAGGTTTTGTGCATGGCGGCGGCGAGGTCGGAGGCGCCGCCCATTTCGTAGACGCGCTTCTGGAGCGGGTGGAGATTGGCGAGGAGGGTGAGGTTGTGGCGGCTTTCGGCGAGGAGGCCGCGGAGGATGGCTTCGAGGAGTTGATCGCGCGTGGCGCTCAGGGTGATGCGGTCGAAGGCGGCGCCGATGGGGGCGTCGGGCGCGGGGATGGCGGCGCGCTGGCCGGCGAAGGCGGGGAGGCAGCGCGGGGCGAGGGGGTCGTGGGGAATTTCAGAGGCGGCGCGACAGTCGCGGCGGAGGGCAGCGCACCACTGGGGTTCGGAGAGATCACGGAATAATTCGCGGCGGGCCCAGGTGGTGGCGCTTCCGGCGGCGGCGATGGTGCGGACGGCGAGCCAGGTGGCGCGTGCGGCGAAGGGGCCGTGGGGGCGTCCGACACCGACGGGGCGGGTGAGGATTCCTTCGGCGGGCGCGGGCGTGCGGAGCGAGAGGGCGAGGACGTCGGTGGAGCCGGCGTTGTGGGAGAGTTGGCCGGGGCGCATGGGGGTTTGGATGATGGCGGCAGAGGTATCGACGAAGCCGCCGGTGACGGGGGTTCCGGGGGTGAGGCCGAGGCGGCGGGCGGCGGCGGGGGTGAGGTGGCCGGAGATGTCGTCGGCCCAGGTGACGCGCGGGAGGGCGTTGGGGAGGATGCCGACGGCGGCGCAGGCGGCGGGGTCCCAGGAGAAATCGGTGATGCGGCAGAGGCCGAGGAAGACGGCGTTGGAGGGATCGATGACCCATTGGCCGGTGAGGTGGTGGGCGATGAGGGAGGAGAGTTGGCCGGCGCGGGCGTCGTGCTTGAGGGTGGCGGGTTGATGCTGGGCGATCCAGGCGAGGGTGGAGGCGCCGATGCCGCCGGGATAGGGGAGGTTGCCGAGGCGTGAGAGCCAGGTGCGCTGTGGGAGGCGGGTGAGGAGGTGGCGTGCGGTGTCGGTGGAGCGGCGGTCCTGGTGGGTGATGATGGGGGTGCGCGGGCGGCCGGCGGAATCGGTGATGATGACGCCGCTGGAGAAGGTTCCGTAGGCGAGGATGTCGACAGCCCCCCTACCGGCGGTGGCTTCGCGAGCGGCTTTGGCGAGGGCGGTTAAGAGGCGCGCGGGATCGACCTCGACGCGTGGGCCATCGAAATGGGTGGGGTAGGCGGCTTTGGCGCGGGCGGCGAAGCGGCGGCCGTCCCAGTAGCCGGCTTTGACGGAGGAGGAACCGATATCGAGGGCGAGGATGCGCATGGTTACTCGGCGACGGTAAATGGCCACGAAAAACACGAGGGGCACGAAACGGGAATTATCCACAAATGGACACAAATGCGCACGAATGCGCTCGTTGTGGTGCGCGTTCCGGTCGCGCGCGGTGCCTTTCCGGAAAATTGCTTGCTTTGATACTGTTTTCTCTCGACAGTTGGGAAGGGCGAGCTGTGACAACCTATTTGTGGTGATTGGTGTGCATTTGTGGATAAATTCCGTCGTCAGGGGGAAGATTTGATGGGGGCGGGGCCGGGCTCGACGGTGCTGGGCTTGATGCCGGCGGGCAGTGCGCTGGAGAAGCGGGCGGATTCGGCGAACATCTGGCCGTCGCGCATGTGACCTTCGACATGGACGGGCATGTAGCGGTCGAGTTTGTCGAGGGTGGTGGGGTGGCCGTCGAGAAAGAACCTGGTATTGGCGTCGTATTTGACTTCGACGATGTTGGGGATGGCGGGTTGGCCGCCGCCGGGATTATTTTCGCTGATGATCATGGTGGAGGTGGTGAAGCGGAGGCTGATGATGCTGCCGGAGAAGGCGCGATAGGCGGGGTCGTTGGGGCGGGCGGACGAGGCGGCGTTGTGGGAGGCGCACGCGGCGAGGAGGAGCGGGAGGGCGAGGAGCGCGAGAGCGGAACGGGGCATCAGGGTTCTCCTGCGAGAGGGAGGGCTTGTTCGAGAAGTGCATCGGGGGCGGCATCTTCGGGAGCGTCGAGCCAGTGTACAGTGCTTGGCGCGGGGGGCCAGCGTTTGAGCCAGGTGCGTTGCATTTTGGCGAGGTGGCGGGTTTGGATTTTGATTTGCTCGACGGCGTCATCGAGGGCCTGGGGCGTCTGGCGGCCGGCAAACCAGGCGAGGAGTTCCTTGTAGCCGACGGCGCTGGCGGCTTCGGGGGAGAAGCCGCGGGGGTCTTTGCGGAGGCGGTCGACTTCGTCGAGCAGGCCGGCAGCTATCATGGTTTTGACGCGGGCGTTGATGCGGCGGTTGAGGGCGTCCTTGTCGCGCCGGATGCCGAGGTAACGGGCGCGGAGTTGCGGGTGTTCGGCGGACCACTGGGTTTGCAGGGTGGTGATGGGGGTGCCGGTGAGCTGATGGACTTCGAGGGCGCGGACGATGCGGCGGAGGTCGTTGGGGTGGATGCGGGTGGCGGCGGCGGGGTCGATGGCGGCGAGTTGTTTGTGGAGGGCGGCGCTGCCTTCGGTGTGGGCGCGGGCGTGGAGGGCGGCGCGGATGGCCGGATCGGCGCTGGGGCCTTCGAAGAGGCCTTCGATCAGGGCGCGGAGGTAGAGGATGGTGCCGCCGACGAGGATGAGGGGGCGGTTCTGCTTTTCGGCGGCGGCGATGTGGGGGCGGGCTTCGGCGGCGAAGCGGGCGGCGGAGTAGGTTTCCCAGGGGTCGGCGACATCGATCATCAGGTGAGGGATGCGGGCGCGGGTCTCAGCGGAGGGCTTGGCGGTGCCGATGTCCATGCCGCGGTAGACCTGCATGGAATCGACGGCGAGAAGGGTGGCGCCGGTGCGCGCGGCGAGGGCTTCGGCGAGGTCGGACTTGCCGGAGGCGGTGCAGCCGAGGATGACGAGGGGGGGCATGGGAGGGGCCAGTAGTCAGTAGTCAGAAGTCAGAAGTCAGGGGTCGGTGCGCTGGTGCGACACGCGTGGGATGGAACGTATACTAGGGGTACAGTTGAGTAAAGCGTCGATGGAGCAGGGTGCAGGTATGGCGTCGGATTCGTTGTCGGAAGTGCTGCGCGAGGTGATGGCGCATACGTCGGCGGCGATGGCGGTGATCGACGGGGGGAGGCAGCGTTTTCGGTGGTGCAATGCGGCGTATCAGCGGGAACTGGAGGAGCCCTACCGGACGCGCGGGGTGGCGGGGGCGGCGTATACGGATGTGTTCCCGGAGGCGCGGAAGGTGGGGCTGGAGGCGAATCTGCTGCGGGTGATCGGGGAGCGGTGCACGCTGACGTTTCCGGAATTTGAATATGGGAGCGCGTCCGGGGGAGTGCGGTACTGGCGCGTGGAGATGTCGCCGCTGGCGGGGCCGGAGGAGGCGGGGCCGGCGGATGTGTTGATTCAGGCGTATGAGGTGACGGAAGCGGTGCGGTCGCGGCGGGAGGCATTGGCGCTGGCGGAGCAG
>DASZZD010000065.1:0-43537 GCA_035545015.1 Phycisphaerae bacterium | reverse complement strand
TGGTGGCGTCCAAGCTTCCGTGTGCTCCCTCGCGGGAGAACACCCGAAGCATGCAAACAAACCGTGTTGACTGTTTAAGCGAAACGGCCGCCTTTGAAAGAGGGCGGCCGTTTTTGTTTTTTTTGCCTGCGCGTGTTGCGGTACAATCATCGCGCATGGCAGCCGCTACAGATTATTTGAGCCACGATGCGGAATATCGCCGCCGGCGCTCCATGGGGAGGCAGGGGTGGGACGAGGAGGGGAGCTTTCGTCAGACACTTGCGGCGATGGAGGCGTTTTGGGGAGGGCCGGTACCCCGGGTGAAAAGCGATGTGCCCACGCTCATCGAATTTGGTTGCGGCGCCGGGGACCTGGCGATTTACTTTGCGTCGCACAAATTCAACACGCTCGGGATCGACATTGCGCCGTTCGCCATCGAATGGGCCCGGGAGAAGGCGGCGCGGCGGGGGGTGGCGGCGACATTCATGGTCGCTGATTTGGCGCGGGAACTCGAATCGCCGCCGCCGGCCGCGGACGTCGTGCTCGACGGCCATTGCCTCCATTGCATCATCGGCAAGGACCGGCGGGTCTTTCTGCGCAATGCCCACCGCTGCGTGAGGCCCGGCGGCCTTTTTCACGTGAACACGATGTGCGGGACGCCGCACGGAGCCAATGCCGCGGGGTTCGATCCGCGGTCGGGCTGCATCATTCACCAGGGGGTGGCCCGGCGTTATTTTGGAACGGCGGAGAGCATTCTGGAGGAACTCGCCGAGGCGGGCTTTCGCGTCGCTGGGCACCGGGTGTTGGAAGCGCGGCATGATGGCGATGAAGACTGTCTGCTGGTCGATGCGCGGCGGGAATCGTCCAAGTAGCGATTCCGGCACGGGCTCTGCGGAAAGGGTATCGATCCCGGCGAACCGTGCGGGGAGATGGATATTTGTGTCCGCTCAGCGTTCGGCGGAACTTTTGCGGGGCTGATCGGCGAGGAGTTGCTGGAGGCCGGCGAGTTGTTTGGCGGCGGCGGAGCCTTCGACGGCGCGGACGGCGATTTCCTGAACCTGGGCGTAGGCTTTTTCGGTCTGGGCGAGGAGGGAGTTGAGGCGCTGGGCCTGGTCGTGGACGGTTTGTTCGAGGGAGGCGATGCGGGTGGTGAGGACGTTTTTTTCGCCGGCGTGATCGCGTTTGAGGAGTTCTTCGCGGGCGGTGGATTCCTGGGTGAGGCGGGCGGTGGTGTCTTTGATGGCGCGGGCGACGGCGGCGTCGAGGTCTTTGGGGAAGGCTTCGGCTTTGGCGCGGAGGGCGGCGAGTTCCTGTTCGCGCGAGGCGAGCGCCTGTTCGCGCTGGGCGAAATCCTTTTCGAGGGCAGCCTTTTTCTCGGCAAGCTCCTTTTCCTGTTTGGCGGTCTGATCGGCAAAGGCGTCACTGGCCTGCTGCTGCTCGCGCGTGAAGGCATAGAGGTATTCGGTTTTTTCGCGCTCGCGGCGCTTGGCTTCGGCGGCATCGCGTTCCTTGATGTCGGCCTCGCGCTGTTTGCGTTCCTGCTCCCAGAGGGCGCGTGTCTGCTCAATTTCCTGCTGGAGGTTTTCGCGCTCGGCGGTCAGCTCGGCTTCGAGGGCGGTCTTTTTATTTTCATGAGCCTCGAAGAGAGCGGTAAGGGTGGTGGCGGCGCGCTGGATGTCGTAGATTTCCTTGAGTTCCTGTTCTTTGGCGGCGATGGCGCGCTGGAACTGCATATAGCGGGCGACCTGTTCTTCGAGGCGATCGGACATGGTCGCGAGGGTTTTGGAGACGGTGGCTTTGAGCTCGCCGATGGATTCGACGACGCCGCGGGTGGAGATTTCTTCGGCGATCGCGACGGCGGCGGCGACGGCCCTGGCTTCGGTTTTTTCATCGGGGCGGGCGGCGGCTTCACGGCGTTCGGCGACGCGAGGTTCGGTTTCGGCGAGGGCGTCGAGCATCTGCTGGCGGGGTGCGCGTTTTTTGGCGGCGGTTTTTTCGGCCATGGGCGAGCTCCTGTTTGCGGGATGTGGATGGAGGGAAAGATACGGCGGAGGGGCGCGGGCGGCAAATGAATTCAGCGAGGGAACGGTGGTGATGGAGGGTTACTTCACCTTGGTGACGGGTTGGTTGGGGTGGGCGGGATTGGGGATGAGTCGCTGATTTGCGCAATCGGCGAGGAGGTCGAGTTTTTCGAGCACGGTTTGACCGAGGAGAACTTCGTCGCCGAGCACGAGGGCTTCTTCGAGCGTGTCTCGGTGGAGGCATTCGATAACGAGCGGTTCGGTGACGCCGACGGATTCCTTTCGGCCGTCGGCGTATTCGGCAACACGCTGGCCGCGGATTTCGAGGCCGAGTTCCTGGACGATCTGCGGTGGGAGGACGGAGCGGACGGCGCCGGTGTCCACGAGTGCTTCGAGTTGGGTGCTGCGGACCTGGTCGAGGGGCAGCTTTCCGCGGCGGGCGAGCATTTCGTCCAAGGCATTGGTCAATGTTACTTTTGCGCGGATCTCGCGCATCGATGGTTCTCCTCGTAGGGTCGGATTTTGTGCTCGGAGGGAGGCGACCTTTTTGCATGGTAACAACGTCGGGGGGCGGGATGGAATGCCGTCACACGTGCAGGGGGAGGGCGCGGAGGGGGGTGTGGGTGAGGGCGGTGAGGGCGTTGGTGATGGCGGGGGCGATGCAGATGAGGGGGGTTTCGCCGGCGCCGGCGCTGGGGATGTCTTTGCGGTCGAGGAGGTGGACGTCGATCTGGGGGAGGTCGGAGAAGCGGGGGACGCGGTACTTGGCGAAGGCGGCGTTTTCGATGTGGCCGTTGGTGAAGCGGATTTGTTCCCAGAAGGTGGGGCCGAGGCCCTGGGTGATGGCGCCTTGGACTTGTTGGGTGAGGCCGAGGGGATTGACGATGGCGCCGCATTCGAAGGTTTGGACGACGCGGTGGACGGTGATGGTGTTTTTGTCGAGGGAGACCTCAGCGCAGGCGGCGACGTAGGAGCCTTTTTCGGTGCCGCAGGCGAGACCGGCGGCGTGGCCTTCGGGAAGTTTTTGGCCCCAGTTGAATTTGTCGGCGGCGGCCTGGAGGACATCGCGGAGACGGGAGTCGTCGAGGTGCTTGAGGCGGAAGTCGAGCGGATCGGCGGAGGCGAGAGCGGCGAGTTCGTTCATGGCGCATTCGCGGGCGAAGTTGTTGGCGGTGGCGGCGAGTCCGCGGTAGGAGCCATGGCGGAGGGGCGGCGCGGAGGTGACGTATTGGGAGCGTTTGCTGGGGATGGCGTAGGGGGAATCGATGCCGGAATTGCCGGAGTTGATGTTGACGAAGAACCAGGAGGCGATTTTTCTGGCGGGGGTGAGTGCGGCGGAGACATCGATGACGGCGGCGGGTCGGAAGTAGGCGAAGGTGAATTCTTCGGCGCGGCTCCAGCGGAGGATGACAGGCTTGCCGGCGGCTTTGGCGAGGCGTGCGGCTTCGATGGCGCATTCGCCGGTGTGTTTTCCGCCGAAGGCACCGCCGAAATCGGGGACGATGAGATGGATGTCGTCTTCGGGGATGGAAAAGGCGCGGGCGAGTTCGGAGCGGACGCTGAAGGGGTTTTGCGTGGCGGTCCAGACGGTGAGCTTGGAGCCGGCCCATTCGGCGACGGCGGTGCGGGGTTCGAGGGGGGCGTGCTGGATGTAGGGGGTGAAATAGGATTGCTGGAAGAGCTTGTCGGGAGCGTGGGCGGGGAAGGGGTTCGTGGGGACGCCGCCGCGGACGGAGGCGCGGAGATCGGCGGCGAGGGTTTCGCTGGAGTTGGTGGGTGGCGCGGACCATTTGGCGGCGGGGGCAAGGGCGGCGATGGCGTTGTCGGCGGCGAAGGAGGTGGGGGCAACGACGCCTGCGAAATCGTTGTCGTGGACGAGGGTGACGCCGTCGATGGGGGTGGTGGCGTCGAGGGAAGTGAGGGTTGAGCCGAGGGCGGGCGGTCGGAGGATTTTGCCGTAGAGCATGCCGGGGCGTGTGATGTCGGTGGGGAAGGCGTGGCGTCCGGTGACCATATCGCGCTGGTCATGGCGGAAGGCGGGGGCGCCCATGACTTTCCAGTCTTTGACGGGGGTGACGGTGACGTTGCGCGGGATTTGGGAGAAGGCCTGGGCGGCCTGGTCGGAGGCGGCGAGGTCGCCGAAGGAAGTTTCGCGGTGGCTGGCGGCGTGGAGGACTTTGCCGTCGTGGGTGTCGAGTTCGGCGGCGGGGACGCTCCAGGCGCGGGAGGCGAGTTCGAGGAGAGCGAGGCGAGCGGCGGCGGCGGCGGCGCGGATGACGGGGATGGTGCGCGGCGTGGTTTGGCTGCCGAAGGTGCCGCCGTCGTTGGGGCAGAGGGTGGTGTCGCAGAGGAGGACGGTGATCTGGTCGGGATGGAGGCGGAGTTCTTCGGCGGCGGCCTGGCCGATTTCAGCGCGGGCGCCCTGGCCGCATTCGACTTTTCCGGAGAGGACGGTGACGGCGCCATCGTGGGCGATGTGGATGCGTGCGGAGATGGGGACGGGAGCGCCGCCGAAGGCACCGCCGCGACCGGCGCGTCCGCCGCGGCGGCCCTGGAAGCCGCTTTCGGCCTGAGCGAAGAGGCGGGTGTCGGTGATGGTGATGAGGAGGCCGGCACCGAGGCCCTGGAGGAAACCGCGGCGAGTGCTGCGAAGGAGGGTGGTCATTGGGCACCTCCGGTGGCGGCGGCGCGTTTGATGGCGGCGATGATTTTGACATAGCCACAGCAGCGGCAGAGGTGGCGGTTCATGAATTGGATGATCTGGTCGTCGGTGGGGTGCGGGTTATCGGCGAGGAGGGCGACGGCGCCCATGATCATGCCGGAGGTGCAGTAGCCGCACTGGTAGGCGCCTTCGTCAAGGAAGGCTTGCTGGACGGGGTGGAGTTTTTCGCCTGTGGCGAGGCCTTCGATGGTTTGGATGTGCTGGCCATCGGCTTCGGAGACAGCCATGCGGCAGGAGTAAGTTCGCTCGCCGTTGACGAGGACGGTGCAGGCGGCGCACTGTGCCTCTCCGCATCCGAAGCGTGTGCCGTGGAGGCCGAGGTCTTCGCGGAGGACGCCGATGAGGGGTCGGTCGGGGTCGGTGGCCAGGCTGTGTGGTTTGCCATTAAGGGTAAAGGAGATTTGCTGGTTCAAGGCGAGCTCCTTTTCGCCGAAAGGTATGGGAGAGGCGCCGGCAGGCAGTGGTGCTTCCGATAAGTAGAACGCGGGAGAGGAGAGGAGAAAGCAGGAAAGTCTGATAAGCGGAAATTTTCTCGATTGTACCCAAGTTGCCCGGTATTTCGCACGAAAAAGTCAAGGAGGCACTTTTGTGGCCCGCACCTGTGGATGGTCCCCGAGTTCCCTTGGAGCGGCAGAAATGACCAAGCAACGACCAGTTGAAACCAAAGGCTTCACGCTGGTGGAAATTCTGATCGTGGTGATCATCCTGGGGATTCTGGCGGCGATCGCGATTCCGCAGTTTTCCAATGCCAGCGGCGACGCGCGGAACAGCAACCTGCAGACGACCCTGGCTTCGGTGCGGAACCAGATCGAGGTGTTCAAGGGGCAACACAACGATCAGCCGCCGCAGTTGACGGGGATGTGGACGCTGATGACGGGGCGTTCCGACACGACGGAGACGGCGATCGCGAATCCGACGGGGACGCGGTTCGGGCCATACCTTTTGTCGGCGGCGATCAATCCGCTGAACAATCTGACGAATGTGACCTCCGCATCGGTGGACGCGAACGCGGGGTGGTATTACCAGCCCAACGGGATCGGGTTCACGTTCATGGCGCGGAACATCGACGGGTCGATCAACAACAAATACTGAGCATGCGGCGCGGCGGCGCCGCGAGACGGATTCCTTCCTACCTCCCCCCACCACGCCCCGCGGACATCTGACAAGGTGTCCGCGGGTTTTTGTTTTTGCGATCGAGGGAAGGGGGCAGGCGCCCGCGGCAGTGGATTGGGGTCGCTTGTGTCGTTTGCGCATTCCTGCGAAACTGGCCGCGCTATGCCTACGAAAGAAACAACGGCGCCGTCGCTGGCGGTGAACATCGGAAAGATGCGGCTTCAGAATCCGCTGATGACGGCCTCGGGGACGTGCGGATATGCCAACGAATATGGCGACTTCACGGACCTGACGCGGCTGGGAGCGTTTGTGACGAAGGCGATTTCGAAGACGCCGCGGAAGGGGAACGAGGCGTATCGGATCGTGGAGACGCGGGCGGGGATGCTCAATGCGATCGGGCTGGCGAACATCGGGGTGGAGGTATTCCTGCGGGACAAGATTCCGATTTTGAAGCAGATGGGGATCCCGGTGATCGTCAACGTGCCGGGGTGGTCGACAGAGGATTATGTCGATGTGGCGGCGCGATTGAACGAGGAGGAGGCGGTGGGGGGGATCGAGTTGAACGTGTCGTGCCCGAACGTGAAGAACGGGCTGTCGTTCGGAACGGATCCGGCGCGGCTGTTTGAGCTGGTATCGGCGGTGAAGAAGGTGACCACGCGGGCGGAGCTGATCGTGAAGCTGTCGCCGAACGTGGCGGATGTGGCGGTGACGGCGAAGGCGGCGGTGGAGGGGGGGGCGACCTGTTTGTCGCTGGTGAACACGTTTACGGCGATGTCGATCGACATCGACAATGCGCGGCCGATGCTGGCGAACGGAACGGGGGGGTTGTCGGGTCCGGCGATCAAACCGATCGCGGTGTTCATGACGCACCGGGTGTATACGCAGGTGGCCAAGGCGCACAACATTCCGATCATCGGGATGGGTGGGATTCAGCGGTGGCAGGATGCGGTGGAATTTCTGCTGGCCGGGGCGACGGGGCTGGCGGTGGGGACGGCGTTGTTTCTGGATCCGAACATTCCGGTGCAGATTCTGGAGGGGCTGCGGAATTTTCTGTCACGGAAGGGGAAGAAGGATGTGCGGGAGCTTATTGGGGGATTGCAGGCGCCGGCGGCGCGTGATTGATCGGCGGTCAAAGGCGGCGATGGCACAAAAAGCTGTCGACGAATGATCGCAAATTGCTATTTGAGCAGGTTGGCGTGATGCTGTTTGAGCCAGCGGCGAATGAGTTGGCGCATTTCCTTTGCGAAGGCGGCCATTTCCTGTGCTTCCTGCGAGGAGATGGCGCCGACGAGCTCATAAACCGAGGTGTTGCGTTTCTGGCGGCAGGTGTTGAAGAAATCCACATCTTCCGGGCGGCCGGCGAGTAATGAGAAGGCCATGCACTCGATGGTGCGTTGATGCTTGTTCTGTCGCTCGGCCTGATAACCGCTGGCGGCGAGCGCTGCTGTGGCGAGTTGAAGAGCGGCATTGTAGGCGATATCGAATCGCCATTCGGGTTGGAGGGATGGGGCCTGTGCCTGGGCGATGTCACGATCGGCGACGGCCAGCAGCCGCGTGATTTCGTCGGCGGAGGTTTGGTGCGGTTTGATCCAGCCGTTGCGAAGATAAGTTTCGAAGTTCATGTTCGTCGCCAAGGACAAAGAGTTTTGGGGTCCGAAGGACGGTGGCGAGGAAATGATGGCGCTCGGCGGTCTTTTGGGCAAATTCCTCGGGCGTGTAGATGATGGGGTTGATGGGGCGGTGGAGCTGGTCCTGGGCCGGGCGAAGTGCGGCGGATAGTTCCCGGAGGGTGATCGATCCGACGACGAGCAGGTCGAGATCGCTTGGTGAGCGTTCCTGGCCGCGGGCAACGGAGCCAAAGATGAAGGCGAAACGGATGTGATCGGAGAGGGGGAGCAGGGCGGAGCGAACGGCGCCGGCGCCTCCGACGGTTTTGCGGATGATGGCACGGAGTTCTTCGTAGAGCGGGGAATCGGGGGCGGCGCGGAAGAACACATGGCGGCCGACGAGCGAGCGCTGGAAGATGCCTGCCTGAACGAGGCGCTGGGTTTCGCGCTGGACTTGTCCGATGGCCAGCCCGGTGCGCTGGGCGATTTGCCGCAGGTAGAAACTTTCATCGGGATGGGCGAACAAGAGGCCCAGGAGCGTCAGCCGGGCGGGAGAGAAGAGGGCGGTCCCGAGAGTGTCGCGGAGCATTGTACTCATATCGGGTACAAGTGTATCGAAATTGAGTACGGATGGAAAGCAACCGCTTTCTCAGCGTGTAGGCGGCGGAAAACGAGCTTTGCGCTGTGCGGGTCAATCCATGTGGAAGACTTCGCGGAGACCCATGGCGATAGGGGAGTTGTCGGGGTGGGTGTCCATGATGTCTTTCATGTAGGCCCACCATTTTTTGACGATGGCGGTGTGGGGGAGGTCGGCGGCGTGGTTGTCGTCGGTGAGTTTCTGGACGGCGAACAGGTTGCCGGTGCGTTCGTCGAGGAAGATGGAATAGTCGGAGACGCCTGCGGCGCGGAGTTCGGCGGCGAGCTCGGGCCAGATTTCGTCGTGGCGCTTTTTGTACTCGGCTTCGTAACCGGGCTTGAGCTTCATGACGAAGGCGTTGCGTTTCATGAGGGACTCCTTGGGAGGCGCACGGGGACATGATGGTGGCGCGGGGCGGGAAGATCAACCGTTTTGCGAGCAGCACGCATGGGCGGGTGAGGCGTTTTCGCAGCGCCAATGAAAGCGGCCGACGTGTGTGTCGGCCGCGGGGGATCAGGTGGTGTGGCTCAGCGATCAACTGCCGAGGAGCTTGAGGACGGTCTGGGGCGTCTGGTTGGCGGTGGCCAGGACGCTGGTGCCGGCCTGGACGAGGATCTGGTTGCGGGTGAGGTTGCTGGTTTCCTGTGCGAAGTCGGTGTCTTCGATGGTGGACTCGCTGGAGCTGACGTTTTCCATGGCGACCTGGAGCGAATTGATATTCGTCTGGAGGGTGTTCTGCTCGAAGGCGCCCAACCGGCCGCGGAGTTTCGAGACCTGGTTGATGGCGGCGGTGACGATGCGCGAGGCGCGTCCGGGGTCGTTGTTCAAGCTGGCGGAGCCGCCGGTGGTCAGATCGCTGAGATATCCGTCGAGTGCGTCGCCGAGGTTGCTGGCGGCGACGGAACCGATGGCGATGCTGACCTGCTGGTTGGATTGGACCTGGGGTCCAAGCTGGAAGAGTGCTCCTCCGCCGGTGATGGTGAAGGACTCGGTTCCGGTGCCGAAGGCGGAATCGAGGTTGAGGGACATATTGAGGGCGGGGGTGTTGACGCTGATATTGAGGCCGTCGCCGATGGCGGCGGTTCCATTGATGCTGGCGGTGACGTCGCGGCCGGTGGTGCGGTTCTGGACGGCGCCCTGGGAATTGGTGGTGGTGAAGGCGGAGGAATTTCCGAGGACGGAGACGGAGACGAATTGCTTGGAGCCGTAGCCGAGGGTGGTGAAGGTGAGGCCGCTGGAGGGGTTGGTAGCCGAGGTGACGCCGGCGGCGACGCCGGTGGAATCGCTGACGCGGTTGACGGCGAAGGCGATGGCGGAGGCCTTGGTTCCGCTGACGAAGCTGAGGACCTGAACGCCGAGGTTTCCGGAGACCTGGATGGTGACGCTGGCGGAGATGGCGGAGGCCTGGAAGCGGAGGCTGGCGGGTTGTGCGGACTGGAGGACGTTGACGACGACGGGGATGGTGGCGGCGGTTCCAAACTCAGCGTTGGAGATTTCGACATCGTGGAGGGCGCTGGTGGTGATGCCGCTGGTGACGTAGTCGAGGGAGCCGTTGAGGAGGCTGAGGCCTGCGAAGGAAGTGGAGTTGGAGATGCGGGTGATGGAGGCGATGGCGGAATCGACCTGGAGCTGGTTGGCGTTGATTTCGTCCTGCGACATGCCGCCGGTGTTGGCGGCGCCGACGACGAGTCCCTGGATGGAGACCAGGAGGTTGGAGACTTCGGAGAGCGCGCCGTCGGCGGTGCTGATGACGTTGGTGGCGCGGGTGGCGTTGGCGATGGCGGTGGAGATGCCCTGCACCTCGCTCTTGAGCCGCTCGCTGGCGATGAGGCCTGCGGGATCGTCAGCGCCGCTGTTGATGCGCATGCCGCTGGAGAGGCGTTGCAAGGAAGTGTTCAATGCGGCCTGGCTTTTGGACAGGTTCACATTGGCGACCAGCGATCCGACGTTCGTATTGATGCGAGCCATGTCAATCCTCCCTGACTTTCTGGCTTTTGGGGCGTGGTCCCGGCGGCATCCTCTGCCGCCTCGCGCTTTCGCGCCCGGGCCTTGCCCGAAGGGGGACGGATATTCTTTCTGGCCGATCCGTCAACGGCCTGTGTTGGCCATGCCGCGGGTGCGGCGATTTTCCGAGTTTACTGCGGATTACCGGGGGGCACGGCGTTGGCGCCGTTTCCCGGTGCTGGCGGTGCCTGTTCGGCGGGACCGCCGGGTTTTCGCGGCGCGTCGGTGGAAGAGGGCGCGCCGGGCTTGGCGACGGAGTGTCCGGGGCGGGTGAGGGGCATGCTCCGAGGGCCTTTCGAGGGGCCTTTGGGCAGTTGGCCGAGGTCTTCCATTTTGACCTTGGAGGCTTCCCGGTTCTCCCGCTGGATGGCCTCGTACACCTCTTTGCGGTGGACGGGGATGGTGGCGGGGGCGGTGATGCCCAACCTTACTTTGTCGCCGCGGATGTCAACGACCGTGATCTCGATGTCATCGCCGATCATGATCGTTTCGTCGCGCTGTCTTGATAGAACCAGCATCTGTGGGCTCCTTCCCAACCCATGCCGTTTACTCCAAGTCAGTCGGCATGGGGGTGTGTTGCAAGGGTCACTCCGGCGGTGGCGAATCACAAATTCGCTTGGGAGCCAGACCCATCCTGGGTCATTGTAGCGCTCCGCTTCCGGGATTCCCTCGGCCGCCTCCTTGCGGCTCAGACGTATGTATTCACTTCTATAAAAATCCACCGGGCGATTGGCTGAGCCGGTCAGGCGGATTTGCTGACGTAGTTCTGGGGCGCGCTTTTTTGCAGTTGCATGATGGGATGGCGCGTCTGGTATTTCTTTTCGCTGATGACCACCTGGGCGGCGGCGCGGGTGGTGGCGTGGATCACCAGGGGGCCCTGCAGGTTGGCGGTGAGGGTGTCCTGCACCTTGTTGACAATGACGAGGACATTGGCCTCGGAGAGGTCGCGGAGACCGAGCTCGGCGCGGGTTTCCTCACGGAGCGGGACCTGATAGTCGGGGATGAAGAGCAGGGGATCGGTGACGACGAAGGCGAGGTCGGCGCAACCGACGGACTGGAGCCAGTAGAAGGTGGCGTCGGGCTCGGGCTGGATGAGGACGTAGTCTTTGTGCTGGGGGAAGCCGAGGATGCCGCGGGGGAAGGTGATGACGCGACCCTCATCGACTTCGACGGTTCCGAACCTGCTGGTGTGAACAATCATGGGAAACTCCTAGGCGATCGATGCATCCTGGCGGCTGCTTTCGTTACATCCCGAACGACCCTGTTGCGGGCGAGCCATTTTCTGTTGTGCCGGACGATCGCTATCCGTCACACATTTTATCGACTGTTCATATGTAAAAACTTAAAAATTTGCATCGTAACTCGAAAAATATTCAGGGGTTAGCTGGTGAGAAAGTCCAGCAGACTGAGGTTTCTGGTGGTTTCCGCCGTTTGCAGCGCCGCCTGATAGGAAGTCTGGAGCTGCTGGAACTGCGTGATGGCCGTAGTCATGTCGGTTCCGGAGAGGGTGGTGAGGGCGGATTGCAGGGCGGTGTTCTCGCTGGTGGCGGCGGTTTGCCGGGAGCTGATGTCCTGCTCGCGCGCCCCGACGACGCCATGGGCGGTGGTGATCTGGGTGCTGTTCTGGGCGAGCAGCGTGCCCGCGCGCTCGATGCCGGCGGTGTCGTTGTTGAGCAAGGCGTTTCGCAGCATGATCAGCGAGCTGAACAAGCCGGTGGGGGAGATGGGATTCACATCCTGGCCGTTGAGCGTGGCGGCCGACGTGCTGCCGGTGAGGCCCAGATCGGCGGCGGCGGAGGAGCCATTGGTGGAGGCGACGCCCAGCGAACCCGATCCCGTGGAGGCATCGGTAAGGGAGATGCCATTGCCGGTGGCATTGAGCGCGGCGGTGACTTTGGTGGCGGGGTTGGTGTTGCCGTCGGCGTTGTTGATGGCGTTGAGAACATCCTGGATGGAAGCGGCGCCGGAGACGTTGACCGAGAAGCTGGTGCCGTCGTGGCGGGTGATGCGGAAATCGTCGGTGGAGAAGGTGATGTTGGAGCCGGTGAGGGTGGCGCCGACGCCGGTCTGGAAGATTCCCAGGAGGCTGCCGTTGCTGTTGAAATTCGAAGCGCCGGCGACGCTGAGATTTCCGGCGCCGCCGGAGGTGTCGGTGAGGGTGATGCCGTTGCCGGTGGGGTTGAGTGCGGCGGTGACGGTGGAATTTCCGGAAGCGGAATTGATGGCGGCGATGAGTTGGTTGACGGTTTTGATGCCGTCGACGGTGACGTTGAAAGAGGTGCCGTCAGTTTTGGTGATGACGATCTGGCCGGAGGGCCCCTGCATGGAGGCGGAGGCGGTGGTGATACCGGAGCCGCCGTTGAGGTCGGCGATTTTGGTGGAAGCGTCCATGCTGCGGATGCCGAGCTGGCTGGCGGTGGTGCCGCCGTTTTCGCCGACGGTCATGTTCGAGCCGGAGACCGGGTTGAGGAGGTTGATGCCGGTGCCGTTGGCGTTGATGGAAGCCTGGACGTGAAGGTTTCCGTTGGCGGCGTTGTTGATGGCGTTAAGCAGATCGCCGACGGTATTGAGGCCGGCGAGGGTGATGGTGGCGGTGGTGCTGCCGTTGGTGATGATGAGGCCGGAGGGATCGATGCCCGCGCCGCCGTTGAGCGCGGAGAGGGGCGTGGTGGCGGTGACTTTGGGGCTGACATTCGTGCCGGTGAGGGTGGCGGCGGCGGCAACGGCGCCGGCGATGCCGAGATCTTTGGCGGCGGATCCGCCGGAGACGTCGGCGATGGAGAGGGCCTGGGTGGAATCGCCGTTGACGACGAACGCGCCGCCGGAGAGCCCGACCGTGGCGTCCGAACCGGCGCCGGTGAGTGCGGCGTTGAGGATGTTGACGACATCGTCCGCGGTGGCGGCAGGCGAGAGATCGGCGGTGACGGTGGTCGCTCCGACGGTGATGGTGATGGGGCCGGCGGTGACGCCGTTGCCGGCGGCGCCGTTCAAATCGGCGAGGCGTGTGGAAGTGGTGAGCGCGGGATTGAGGGATTGCGTGCTGGTGACCTGGGCGCTCAGGCCGCCGAAGACCTCGCCGCCGTTGACGGTGTAATCGATGGAGGAGCCGTCTTCGCCGAGGATGCCCTGGGAGCCGGCGGAGCCGTTGTATTGGTATCCCGCGCCGGCGGCGACGAATGCGGTGTTGCCGGTGGCCGCCCCTGCGAAAACCGATTGGCCTTCGTATTGCGTGTTGGCCAGGGAAAGGAGCTGCGTGATCATGCTGTTGACGACCTGCGCCTGCGACGAGCGCTCGCTGGCGGAGGAACCGGCGCCCACTTCGCTGCTGGCGATGCTGCTGGCCTGGTTGACCAGGTTCGAGACGCTGCCCAGCGTGTTGTCGGCCTGCGACAGGAAGGAATTCGCGAAATTGAGATTGGCGGTGTACTGGGTGTTGCCGGCGAGTTGGCGATTGAGCTGCATAATGCCGATGGCTGCGGTGGGATCATCGCTGGGAAGAGAGAGCCGCTGGCCCGTCGAGAGCTGCTGCTGCACCTGAAGCAGGTTGCTCTGCGTGTTGTTGAGCGTGTTGGCAAGCAGCGTTCCCGTCATCTGCATGCTGACACGGCCGATTTGTAGGGGGGCGACACTCATGTTACTTCACGATTCCAAAAGACGCGGGGGAATTACTGAATGAGGGTCATGACGGTTTCCATCATCTGGTTGACGACGTTGATGAAGCGGGCGGAGCCTTCGAAAGCTCGCTGATATTGGGTGAGGTTGATGGCTTCCTCATCCAGGGAAACGCCGCTGATGGACTGCTGCTGGGCATAGAGCGATTGATAGATGCTGGTGGTGGCGGTGACGCTGTCGGAGGCGGTCTGGGTTTTGGTGGCGAGGTCCGCGGTATAGGCGGCGTAGGAATCCTGCACGCTTTTTCCGCCGAGGCTGGCGACCGCGGCGCTGCCGGCGAGGGCGAGGGCCTGGGCGTTGCGATTCGAGCCCGCGACATTGTCCCGGCCGGTGGCGAGGTAGTCGGGGTTGTTGGTCAACACGCTGTTGACGGCGATATCGGAAGCGTTCTTGCCGCTGAAAAAGGTGTTGACGCCCAGGGAAGCGAGCGCCCCGCTGGTGTCGTCGCCAAAGCCGAAGGTGACGTTGGGGTCGCTGCTGGAAACCTGCAGGTGGCCGGAGGAATCGACGGTGGCGGAGACGGTTCCTCCGCCCGCGGCGGTGATGCCGGCGGCCAGCGAGTTGAGCGTGGTTTGAGTGCCCTGGCCGGAAAGGTTGACGGTGATTTGCTGCGTGGTTGTTTGGCCGCTGCTGTCGGTGATGTAGAGGTTGAAGGTGCCGTTGGTGGGGGGGAAGGTGATGCCGGTCGTGGTGGTGGGAGCGTTGAGGGCGGCCGTGGGATCGGTGACCTGTGTGGTGCCGGTGACGCTGGTGAAGCCGGCGGAGCCCTGTCCCTGGGTGTGAATCTGGTTGACGGCCTGAATGAGGCCGGCGGCGATGGAATCGATTTCGTTGAGCGCGGGCGTGACGTCCTGGCTTTGCGCGGTGAGCAGCGCCCCGAGCGTTCCGCCGGAGACGTTCATGTTGTCGCCGTTGTCCGCGAACTGGAGTTGCTGGACGAGGTTGCCATTGGCGTCGGTGGTGGTGCCGACCTGCACGCCGCGAGAGACCGTGCCTTCCACCACGGGCATCCCGCCGACGAGGACATTGAGATTGCCGCCGCCCTGATCGATCACCTTGATGTCCATGAGGCCGGCGAGCTGCGTGAGGTCCTGGTCGCGTTGATCGAGCAGCGCGTTGGTGGCCCCGATGCCGGCGGTGCCGGTGGAGGCGATTTGCTTGTTGAGGGAAGCGATCTGGTTGACCAGACTGTTGGCCTGCTGGGCGTTGCTGGTGACCTGGGAGTCGAGGTTGGCGCCGATCGTCGAGACCTGGCTGCGAAGCTGCTGCAGATAGCTCGCGAGGGTCGAGCCGTTTTGAATCACGACCGCACGCTGGCCCGCATCGGAAGGGTTGTTGGCGAGCGTGGAGAAGCTGTTGAAGAAGTCGGTCATCCGCGAGGCCAGATCGTTGTCGTTGAGGGCGCCGAAGGTGGTTTCGAGCTGGCTCAGGACGCTATTGGACGTTTGGGCGGAGGATTGATCGCTGGTGGCGCCGCGGACGCTTTCGTTAAGGGCGGCATCGACCTGGCGCTCGATCGACTGCACCCCTACGCCGTTGCCAGTGTACTGGCCGTTGCCAATGTCGGCGGGACCGGTGGAGGCCAGATCGACGACCTGCCGCGAGTATCCGGCGGTGCCGGCGTTGGAGATGTTGTTCCCGGTGACCTGCAGCGCGGCCTGTTGGGCCGCCAGGCTGGATCCACCGGTATGTAAAGCTCCAAGCAAACTCACGAGATCGTCCTTGTTTCAGTGCATTTCAAAAGAGTATGGAAACTTTGCAATTAAGCAGTGACTTCCAGCAGATGGATCCCGGCGACCGCGGCCTTGCGGCCGTTCCGCATGTACAGCCCGGCGTGCTGGGCCATCCCGGTAACCACCTTGAGCACGCGGGAGATGCCTTTGACGACGGCATCCGAGATTTTCGCATTGATTCGCATGTGGCGTTCCACCTGCTCCACCACGGATTTCAATTCCGCGGCGAGGACCAGGAGTTGACTCTTCGCCGGTTCCTGGCAGCGTTTCGCAATTTCCGAAACCGAGAAGGGCACGTTTCCCTGTCCCATCCGCAGCGTCTCCTGGCGAAACCCCACGGCCAGATCGGTGCGCTTCTTTTCCAGTTGGGCGCTGCGCTCGGTCTCCGCCTTTTCCTGTTCCGCAAAAGCGTGCAGACGCTCCATCTCGTAGGCCTGCATCGCCTGCCGTCGGCCCATGGCGATGGCCAGGAGGCGACGCTGCGCTTCGAGCATTTCCCGCAGCAGGGTGATGAGTTCGAGTGCGATCTTATCCATGAACATCCAACTTCGTTTTGCCGTTCGTCGCGGCCCGCTTTTCAAGCCGCTTTGCCAGGACATGCGTAACGGCCATGTTCGGACTGTGAGCGAGACGGTCGGCGATCTGCATATCAAAAACCGGACCAAACGTTTTTTCGCCGTTTCCACCCGAAAAAACGTTGTTTTGGGACCAGGGCGAGCGCCGAACCTGCTTGAGGATCGGCAAAATCAGCGCGTTGGCCACCAACCCCCCGGCCGCGTTTTCCGCCTGTTCATGAGCCTTCTTCCGCGCCGCCGCCTCCGCCGCCGTCAGCTCCGGGGCCTTGGCCTGCTGAAGCGCGGCGGCAAATCCCCCCGCGCCGGGCGCCGGCGCGCCCAGCGCCGCCCCCGCTCCATTCCCTCCAAGGCCGGCAAGCGCGCTCGCCGCGCTCGACCCTCCCGTCGCCCCTCGACCTTCCATGATCCCGGCAATGTCCATCACGCGATCCTCGCAAAATCCGCCAGCCTCCAGCCGGCGCTCCCCGCCTCATCCCCTCCTGCTCATTCCACTTCCAGTGCCGCCCGCAGCACGTTCTTTTCCGCAAGCATCCGCACAATCGCGATGCGATCGTCGCCGCTCACCTTCATCAGGTCGAAGGCGTCCATCAGGTCTTTGAGCTTCGTGGGCGTGCCGTCTTTGCCGATGGAAATCGTCATGCCGCCCTGGTTGATCGTCGTCGGGGCCAGTTCCACGCCGGCGGTGAAGACGATCGTTTTGGTCTTCAGATTGATGCACACCTTGGCCGGCTCGCTGACATCCGTGAGCGGCTGTTCCAGCAGTCGCGAGATGAAGGCCATGGCATTGGCGCGCTCCGCCTTGGGAATGGTGACGTTCACGCTGGTCGCGTCCACCGCTACCGCCGCGGGCTGGCCGCCGGTCTGCGTCGAGACTTCATCCAGGCTGTTGATGGTGTCCGCCACCGCATTCGAGCGTTCGAGGCTCGCCGCCTCCGGACGCAGCACCAGCGTGAAGGTGTCGCCCTTCACTTCCTCGGGCAGCACGTCTTCGGTCATCACCGCCCCGCCCTTGATCACCCCGCCGGTGGGCACCGAATCATCATCGATCAGCACCTCGCCGCTGGCATAGCCCAGGATCATCTTCACGTCCGTCCGCGGCGCCACCAGCGGCCCGATGAACAGGTGACCGCCCTTGAGGCTTTTGGCCGCCAGCGCCGAAACCCGCACGTCCAGCCGATCACCCGAGTTCACGCCATGCGCCGGCAGCTTCACCGACAGCGACACGATCGCCACGTTGTTCGCATTTTTCAATTCCGTATCGACCTGCACCGGATCCTCAAACCGCTTCAACATCTGGATCAGCGGCCGCATCGCAGGCTTGAAATCCCCGCCGTCGCCGGTGCCCTTGAGCCCCACCACCAGCCCCATCCCCACCAGTTCATTGGGCTGATCGTTCTTCAGCCGCACCACATCGCCGATCTTTTCCGCCCGTGCGCTCCCCGCCATCATCGCCGCGGCGGCGATCGCCGCCATCACGATGCCTGTTGCAAACTTGCGTCCCATCTTAAACCTCTTTCCGATATGGCGGGGAGAAATCGCGGCCTTCAAAACTTTATGACGTTGCGGGATTCGGCATCTGTGCGGCATCAGAAGGGAGACAAGTTGTCGATGATCGAATTGAGCCACCCGCGCCGCGTGCCGTCTCTCACTTCGCCCTTGGTCTTCCGGTTCAGCGTGAGATTCGCCATCTGCGTGCTAAGGATCGTGTTGTCCGCGGCGATGTCTTCCGCCCGGCACACGCCGGTCAGCGTGTAGTGCTGCACTTCCTGGTCCATCGCGATGTTCTTGATCGCTTCGATCACCAGCGTGCCATTGGGTTTTACATCGACAATCGTGCCGCTGATGCGGAGGCTCGCCGAATCCGTCCGCGCCTGGCTGGCATCATTCTGGCGATCGTTCTGATACTTGAATTTCACTTCCGGAAGATTGCTGGGATTGCCCACGGTGCCTACCGTCGGCACGCCGCTCTGGGAAAGCGCGAGCTGGATGAACTGCTGAAGGGCCGTATCGAAATCCTGCTCTTTTTTGCTCGTGGCGTCGCCGGTGGTGGTGCTGGACGCATCCTCACGCACGATCACCGTGACAATGTCGTTTTTCTGGTATTTGTGAGGCTTGGTGGGTTCGACCGCGGTGAAGCTGACCGGCGCGCCGCCCATGGGCATGCCCTCGGCATCCACCTGCGGCGGCGTTTCGGCGCCTTGCTTGAACAGGCTCCCGCGGATCGGTCCGGTCGGAGCGACCGTATACACCGGAGTCTTTTCGCCTGGCCGAACATCGCCGGCCCCAGCCACGCCGCCGTTCTCTCCCAGAACGGCGCTTGCCGAGAACCCCATCACCGTCGCCATCAGGAGTGCCGTGGATTTCATTGCGCCACCTCACGAAGCTTGGCCTCTTCATCCGGCGAAAGCGGGCCGCCCACCACCGCCAGCCGCTTGCCGATCAATTCCGCCTGGTATTGTTCCTTGGTCTGCTCGTTGAGCACCGGGATCATGCTGTGCAATTTCCCGCCATCAAGCGCCTTGCCCTGGCTCTTTACACGCAGCGAAGACGAGATAAACACCACCGTGATCGCATCGCCGCGCGCCGCCATCTCGCAGGCCTTGAAATCCCGCTGGTCTAACCGCGTTCCCGCGGGCACCGGCACTTTCGCCTCCAGTCCCACCACGTCCGCCGAGGCGTCGAAAAGCGTCGGCATGTCGCGGTCCAGCCATACCTCCCGCTCCTCCACCGCCGTCGCGGATACCACATCCCCGCGCCCCAGCGGCTGCGTGCTCACCACTACTTTTGCCTTCTTCTCCACATCCACCGAAACCGTCAGCCGCTGGAGGCTTTTTTCCCCTTCCACCAGTTGCGCTTCAAATTGCATGGCGCCCACGAACGTGCGCGTGAGCGGCCGGATCAGCCAATTTCGTCCTGCCGGAAGAGGCTCCGCCACCAGCGGATTGATCGTCTCGATATCGACGTGCACATCCTCGGCCTTCGCGCCCAGCTCCTTGATCACGCGCGCCCGGATCAGGTCCGTGAGGCACGGTCCGGCGGCTGAGGCGGTCGCGGATTTCGCCGGCGATGCTTCCGTTGGCTTTGCTGCGAGCACCGGCGCCGGTGGCGCGGCCACTTGTGCGAGCGCTGCGGATACTTGTGCGGCAGGCGCCGCGCCGGCGAGTTTCACCTCGCACGTCGCCGCGCCCGACATTTCCAGATCGTTCGTCGCCGCCGCCCCCTGCTGCGAAATCACCGCCATCAGGATCGCTTCGGCCTTCACCTTCACGGGCCCCTGCACGCCGCTGAGCACCACGACGTTCGCCAGCTTTTCCCCTTGCGTGCCGCCTCCCGACACCGTCGCCAATTCGCCCAGCCGCACATCCGCGCCACGCTCCACGACCACGTTGCCGCGAAGCCGCACCACCTCCGCCACCCCAGGCACCGCCATCCCGCCCAGCATCCCCGCCACGATCATTCCAACCAAAACCCGCATGACATATCACCTGCTTCCGACAACTATTACTGACCACTGCTACTGACTACTCGCTCAGTGCCGGAGGTTGTTCACCTGCTGGAGCATCTGATCCGCCGCCTGAATACTCTGGCTGTTCAGCTCGAACGTCCGCTGCGTTTTGATCAGGTTGACCAGTTCGGTGACCGGATCGACGTTGCTATTCTCCGTGAAGCCCTGCTTCAAATAGCCGGTGCCGTTCGCGCCCGGTGCGCCGAGTTGCACGGGCCCGCTCGCATCGCTCTGCTGATAGAGGTTTCCGCCAAGCTGCACGAGGCCCTGGGAGTTAACGAAATGGGCGAGTTGAATCTGCGGACCCTGCGTCGCCGTCGTCGCGCCTTGCTCGATGTAGCTCACGCGGCCGTCGTTGCCGATCGTGATGCCCGTCGCCCCCTGCGGAATATTCACCGGCGGCTGGAGCAGGTACCCATCGTTGCTGTTAAGCACCAGGTTGCCATCGGGATTCACGAAAAATTTACCGGTCCGCGTATAGGCCAGTCCATCGCCCTGCGTCGAGAGCGTTTTCACCTGGAAAAATCCGTCACCTTGAATCGCCACATCCAGCGGGTTGCCCGTCTGCGTCACGGTTCCCTGCGTCATGTCCAGCTCGGTGCCGGAGATGCGCGTGCCGTACCCGACGCCGAGGCCGATGGGTCGGATATCACCGTCATTATTCTTGACGCCCGGTTCCTGGTAATACTGGTAAAACACATCTTCGAAATTCGCCCGGCTCGACTTAAAACCGTCGTTATTCGCATTTGCTATGTTGTTGGAGATCACATCCAGTTGCGTGGACAGCGCCTTGAGCCCCGTCGCCGCCGAATTCATCGCGATAATCGCCATTCTTTACGCCCTTCTGCTTCCGTATGTTCTTGATTCGTATTGCCAGACTGTTGCGTTTAACGGTTGATCGCCGTTCAGGCCACTTTGCCAATCGTATTAACTTCCTGCAGCATCGTATCCTGATAAGAAATCATCTTGGCATTGGCATCAAACGCCCGCTGCCCTTCCATCATGTTGACCATTTCCGCCATCGGATCGACGCCGCTGCTTTCGATCCGTCCCTGCCGCACCACCGTTTTCGCCGGCACATCGCGCAGCGCCTGCGGATCATCCGCTGCCAGCAGGTTGTCTCCGATCTTCACGAGCTGCCGGGGGTCGTTCACATCCGCCAGTCCCAGCTTCGCGACCACCGCCCCGCCCTGCGAAATCGTGCCCGTCCCGTCGATCGTGATCGGCCCGGTTCCCTTGATCTGCACGGGGTTGCCATCCGTCCCCAGCACCGCGCGCCCATCGAGCGTCACGAGATTGCCGTCATTGTTGACCAGAAACCGTCCGTCGCGCGTGAGCAGCTTCTGCCCCGCATCCTTCCCCTGCACGGTGAAGAACCCCTTGCCCACCAGCGCCACATCCGTCGCATTGCCCGTCTGTTTCAGTTCCCCCTGGCTCAAATCCACCGAGCTGCCGATGGTCACCCCGCCGCCCTCATCTTCCAGGATCGGCGTGCGATACGCCGCCATCAGGCCGTTCTCATGCACCTCGTTGAGCCGGGACCGCATCACCGCCAGGTCGCGCTTGAAGCCCGCCGTCTCGGCATTGGCCATGTTGTTGGAGATCACCGCCTGCTTCGCTTCTTGCGCCTGCAGGCCCGCGGCCGAGAGATACAGTCCATACAACATGGGGGGCTCCTTCCATGGTTCCACCCGCACAATCTGATCCAGCCCGCGGCTCCGCCGCCGGCACGCTTCCCCGCCCCTCACTCTTCCCGCCACCGGTCACACGATTCTTCTTCCACCATGTTCATCAGCCGCTCCGCCTGGCTCCGTCCTACCCCTTCCAGGTGTTCCCGCACCGCCAGCTCCATCAGCTCCACAATCCGCTGCCCCACGCTTTCCAAATCCAAGCTGCCGGCAATCAACAACATCAGAAAACTCCCATCGATTCACCTCGCCCCATTGCAACCTCCATACCACCCCCGAAAACATGCGTATTGCCCCCGAAAACCATGACCACTCCCTCCGATCGCGCAACCCCCGCCGCGCATGATGCGCAATTCCCGCTTCCCCGCGCTGTGGCTCCCAACTCCTTCAAACTTTTCCGTCCCCTCCGGCCGATAATCTCCAAAACCTCGCGCCATCCCCATTTCGTGTCTTTCGTGGCCATTTACCCTCGTATGCGCATCGCCTTCCTTACCTCCCAATTCCCCGGCATCCGCATGGGCGGCATCGGCTCCAACACCCTCGCCATCGCCCGCGGCCTCGCCGACATCGGCCACGACATCCACCTCTTCACCTTCCACCTCCCGCCCGACCTCCTCGCCACGCTCCCGGCAAACATCACCTTTCATCCCATCCCCGACCTCGCCCAGCGCACTGCCGACAATGCCGTTCCCCCCGAACTCGCCGCCGCCGCCCAATCCGCCGGCCCGTCGCTCCACTTCCTCATTCAAGGCGCGCTTCTCGCCGACGCCCTCCTCGCCGCCCACGCCCACGCCCCCTTCGACATCGTCGAAGCCCCCGACTACGAAGCGCTCATCCTTCCCCTGATCTGGCGCCTCGCCACCGCGACGATCCCGAATCCCCCCGCCACCATCACCCACATTCACTCCGGTTCCGCCATCAATCGCCGCGGCAACAATCTGCCCACCACCCCTGACGACCTCGCCATCGACGCCCTAGAACAAGCCGCCATCATGTCCGCCACCGCCGCCTGCTCCACCACCGCCGCCGTCGCGCGCGAATCCCGCATCTCCTTCCCGCTCGATCGCCCCATCGAAACCACCCACCTGGGCATTCCCCAAACCCCCGCCGCAGACATCACCCCACCGCCCGCCGACGGTCCCGTTCTCTTCGTCGGCCGGCTCGAATCCCTCAAAGGCGTCGATACCCTGACCTACGCCGCCAACATCTTCCTCACAGAATGCCCCAACGCCACGCTTGAATTCGTCGGCCCAGACACCAACACCGCCCCATCCACGAACGATGGGGGGGCCGCATCGATGCGGCAATGGATCGAGCGCACCCTTCACCCCGCCCTCCTCCCGCGCGTCCGTTTCACCGGCGAACTTCCCCCGCCCGCCGTCGCCGACCGCATCCGCGCCGCGCGTCTCCTCTGCCTCCCTTCCAAATTCGAAAACTTCTCCAACGTCGCCGCCCAGGCCCTCTCCCTCGGCCGCACCGCGATCGTCTCCGCCGCCACCGGCCTCGAAGAGGTCATGGGCGATGCCGGCATCACCTTCGAAAAAGCCAACCCCGCCGCCCTCGCCAATGCCCTCACCGCCCTCTGGAACAATCCCCAGAAAATCGCCACCCTCTCCATCGCCGCCCACACCCGCGCGCACACCCTCTTCCACCCCGCCGCCATCGCCCACCAACGCACCACTTTTTACCAGAAGGCCCGCACGTCTCCAGCAATCGGCAATGGGCAATCGGAAATCGGAAATCCTCTCCTCCATCCCCTCCTCCTGCTCACCCACACCCTTCTCAACATCCCCCTGGCCGCCGCCCCCCTAACCCCCGGCACGCGCCTCGCCAACCTGCTGCACGCCATCTCCCCAGACAAACCCCTGGACGTCGCCCTCTACGGCGCCGGCCGCCACTCCGCCAAACTTCTCGCCGAAAAGCACCGCTGGGAATCCAAAGGCCACCGCGTCACCGCCCTCATCGACGATCACCCCCGCTTCGCCCACGGCGGCACCCACCTCAACCTGCCCGTCCTCTCCCCCTCCGCCGCGCTCCAGCAATCCCATCCGCTCCCCATCGTCCTCTCCTCCGACACCTTCGAAGAGCAACTCTGGCAAAAAACCGCCCCCTTCCGCGAAAAAGGCATCCCCACCCACCGCCTTTACGCCTGATCATCAAGATATGGTCCAATTTTACAATCAGACCAATTGAACTAATTTTTCCCACCCCGTATACTTCCCGATTCCCCACACCGGGCCGGGGTCACAAGCGGCGTCTCACGCCCCCCTGCGAGCTCGTTTGCGGAAGCATCGGCCCCGTCGGCCCGCTTCCCGGTGTATAGACGGAGGCACCCTCGTGCCCAAACTCAAGACCCACAAGGGCATCAAAAAACGCGTCAAGGTCACCGCCCGCGGCAAAGTCAAATTCCACAAGCACAACAAGGGCCACCTGCTCTCCAACAAGTCCGGCAACCGCCGCCGCCGTCTCCGCGGCACCACCACCATCACCGGCCCCTACGCCGACAAAATGATCGAACTCCTCGGCCCCGGCGCCCGCTGATCATAACGATTGCCGTTAACCTTCTGACTTCTGACTACTGACTTCTGACTACTAACCCCTGGAGTCCACCATGCCCCGCGTCCGCATCGGCGCTGCCCGCAAAAAACGTCATAAACGCCTCCTCGAACGTGCCAAAGGTTTCGTCGGAGGTCGCTCGAAACTTTACAAGACCGCGCATGAAACCCTGCTTCGCGCCGGCAACCACCGCTTCAACGACCGCAAGCTCAAGAAGCGCGAGTATCGCGCCCTCTGGATCACCCGCTTGAACGCCGCCGCCACCATGCGCGGCCTGCGCTACTCGCAGCTCATCAACGGCCTGCTCAAGGCCAACATCACCCTCAACCGCAAATCCCTGAGCGAAATCGCCATCGCCGATCCGGCCGCCTTCGACCAGATCGCCGCCAAGGCCAAGGAAGCGCTCCACATCAAGTAAGCGCCCACGTATACGGCAAATGAAAAAGGCCCGGGATCCGCATGGATCCTGGGCCTTTTCTTTTGGACGATGCCGGCGCTCTCCCCTGGCGCTCCCAATGCTTGCGCCGCGCCGGTCAGACCACCGTCACGCGCGCCGCCCGCCCCCGCTCCGTCATCTCATACCGCGCCTGCTCCCCTTCCCCGCTCTCCGTCACCAGCTCATTGTCCACCAGCTCCCCCAGCACCGCTTCCAGCTCCGTCGCATTCAGCGTCGGAAACTCCCGCACCGCCCACCGCACCTGAAACGAGCCCCCCTCCATCACCCGGCAACGCCCCAGCACCCGCGCCGCAATGCTGCTCAAACTCACCGGCTTCACCTTCACCGGCTGCTGCTTCTTGATCCGCTTCGTCTGTGTCTGCGCCTGGCTCATCACATGCTCCTGCCTGAACTTCGCAAGCCGCCGGCCACTGGACCGCCGCCCACGACCACTGGGCGCATCAGGCACGGCGCCCGATGCTCAAAATCCCCCCGCTCCCTCACCGCGCCGCCGCGCGGCCCCGCCGCTTCGACAGCCGCCATGGCTTGCCCCCCCAGGGTTTCTTTCCCCCCGCCCGAGGCCCATGCTCCGCCCGATGAGCCTGCGCCGACGGGTGCATCGCCCGCCCGCTCGCTCCGCGATGCACCCCGCCCGATCCCGCGTGATGGTCCGGCGCCGGCCGGTCGTAATCGAATCCCTCCACCTTCACGCGCGGCAGGGGCTTGCCCAGCGCCCGCTGAATCAGCCGCAGGTGCCCCTCTTCATCCGGCGATACAAACGTAAACGCGTCTCCCGTCGCCGCCGCGCGCCCGGTGCGCCCGACGCGGTGGATGTAGTCCTCCGCCAGCGGCGGACAATCCACGTTGATCACGTGCGACACTTCCGCCACATCGATCCCCCGCGCCGCCACGTCCGTCGCCACCAGCACCCGCGTATGCCCGCGCTTGAATCCCTCCAGCGCCCGCTGACGCTGCCCCTGGCTGCGATCGCCATGGATCGCCGCACACGACACGTTCGCCGCCATCAGCGTCCGCGCCAGCCGGTCCGCCCGCGCCTTGGTCCGCACGAAGCAGATCACCGACTCCAGCCCCGCATCCTCCAGCAGCCGCACCAGCAGCCCGCTCTTCAAATGATGCGGCACCGGATACACCGCCTGCGTGATGCCCGCCGCCGGGGCCGCCTTCACCGCCTTGTCGATCACCATCGGATCGCGCATGAATTCCTTCGAAAGATTCCGAATCTCCCCTGGCATCGTGGCCGAAAACAGCAGCGTCTGCCGCGCCGCCGGCAAGCGGCTCAAAATGCGGCGGATGTCCGGAAGGAACCCCATGTCCAGCATCCGATCGCCTTCGTCCAGAATCAGGACATCCACGCGATCGAGCTTCGCATACGGCTGGCGAAGATGATCCAGCAGCCGGCCCGGCGTGGCGACCAGCACGTTCGCGCCGCCCCGAAGCGCCCGAACCTGCGGCCCCATCGGCGCTCCGCCATAAATCGCCGCGCTGCTGATGCCCGCCGCTCCCGCCAGTTTCACCACCTGCTCCTGAGTCTGCAGCGCCAGTTCCCGCGTCGGCGAGAGCACCAGCACCCGCGTGCCCAGAGCCCCGCTCCCGGCCGTCTCCGCCCGCGCCCGCAGCAGACGATCCAGCGTCGGCAACAAAAATGCCGCCGTCTTCCCCGATCCCGTCGAAGCGCTCGCCACCACGTCCCGCCCCGTGAGTGCCGCCGGTATCGCCTCCGCTTGAATGGGCGTTGGCGTCACCAGACCCATCCCTTCCACAGCGCGCAACAGCTCGGCATGCACTCCGAAAATCTCAAAACCCATACGTCTCCAACAGGAATCGCTGACCACTCACGGGATGCAGCTTGGTTTTCCAGCAAAAGCAATCCACATGAATGACCGTCGCGGGAAGGTAAGAGAATCCACTATACCATCTTCGCCCCCCCAACCCCACCAACAATTCCCACGATTTCGCGAATGAGGACGCTGCCTCAGCGGAGGCGCTCCCCCCTTCGCCGCCCCCCCCGCGCCGCCCGCTCCGCGCGTGCGGGCGGAGTGAACGCTCCGGTCCGCCGCCGATGAACGCCCGCGCGCCGCCGCGCGAGCCCCCTCCTGGCGGCCGTTTCAAAAAACGGCGCTGGACACGTCCCCCGTCCCGCGCTTATAGTTGCCGCATGCAATCATTGACGAACACAACTAACGGCGCTCGCCGCACCGCGGCTGCTGTGTCTCGACGCGGTTCCGACGCCCATAGCTGCGCCGCCGCGATCCTCCACACCGTCCCCGGCCTGCTCTGGTATGTCCGCCGCCACATGCGCAGCCACCGCAAGGGCCTCTCCGTCCCCCAGTTCCGCACCCTCGTCAAAGTCCAGCAATCCCCCGACATCTCCCTCTCCTGCGTGGCCGAGCATCTCGACGCCTCCCTGCCCACCACCTCGCGCATCGTCGCGATCCTGGTGCAAAAAGGCTACCTCAAACGCACCGCCAGCACCCGGGACCGCCGCCAGATCACCCTCGCCGTCACCCGCCGCGGAGCCTCCGTCGTGGATGCCGCCCGCGCCGCTTCCATTGCCCAGATGGAACTCGAGTTCGCCTTCGTCCCGCCCGCCGATCGGGCCGCCGTCTGCCGCGCCATGGGCATCCTCGCCGACTTCGTCGCCCACGCCCGTTCCAACCGGGCGGTCGTAAAATCCGCCCAGTCCCCCGCGCTCCCGCCCCGTAAACTCCCCAAAGTCGTACCCGCTCACGGATAATGCCGCCATGTGGATCGTCAAACTCGCCCTCCGACGCCCCTACACCTTCCTCGTCGCGTCGCTGCTCGTCTTCATCGTCGGAGTGTTCCTGATCGCCATCCCTTCCCCCGAGCAGATGCCCACCGACATCTTCCCCAATATCGATATCCCCGTCATCGCCGTCGCTTTCAATTACACCGGCATGTCCCCAACCGACATGGAGCAACGCATCGTCGGCAACTTTGAACGCATCCTCACCACCACCGTCAGCGACATCGATCACACCGAATCCCAGTCCCTCTACGGCATCGGCGTCATCAAAATCTATTTCCAGAAAAAAGCCAAAATCGAACAGGCCATCGCTCAGGTCGCCGCCATCTCCCAGACCGCCATCCGCTCCATGCCGCCAGGCACCCAGCCGCCTCTCATCATCCAATACAACGCCGCCGACGTCCCCATCATCCAGCTCTCACTCTCCTCCGACACCCTCCCCGAAAACCAGCTCTTCGATATCGCCATCAACCAGCTACGCCCGCTCCTCATCACCATCCCCGGCCTCGAATCCCCCTATCCCTACGGCGGAAAGCAACGCGACATCATCGTCGATCTCGACCCCGAAAAACTCTTCGCCCACGGCGTCTCCCCCGCCGAGGTCTCCGCCGCCATCAATAACCAGAACCTCATCCTCCCCTCCGGCTCCATCAAAATCGGCACCCAGGAATACCAGACCCACATCAACTCCTCCCCCCCGACCGCCGCCGATCTCAACAACCTCCCCATCAAATCCACCGGCAACACCACCACCTACGTCCGCGATGTCGCCTCCGTCCGCGACGGTTTCATCGTCCAGACCAATGTCGTCCACACCAATGGCAAACGCGGCGTGCTCGTCTCGATCCTCAAGCATGGCAACGCCTCCACGCTCCAGGTCGTCGACGCCGTCCGCAAGGCCCTCCCCGACATCCGCCGCGCGCTGCCCCCCGATCTGAAAATCACCCCCATGTTCGACCAATCCGTCTTCGTCCGCGCTTCAGTCCTCGGCGTGGTCAAGGAAGGCGCCATCGCCGCCGTCCTCACCGCTCTCATGATCCTCCTCTTCCTCGGCTCCTGGCGCTCCACCCTCATCGTCATGGTCTCCATCCCCCTCTCCATCCTCGTGGCCATCATCGTCCTGGCGCTCCTCGGGGAAACCCTCAACGTCATGACCCTCGGCGGCATGGCCCTCGCCGTCGGCATCCTCGTCGACGACGCCACCGTCGCCATCGAGAACATCCACCGAAACCTCCACATGCGAAAAACCCTCATCCAGGCCATCCTCGACGGCTCCGCGCAGATCGCCGTCCCCGCCTTCGTCTCCACCCTCTGCATCTGCATCGTGTTTGTCCCCGTTGTCTTCATCACCGGCGCCGCCAAGTATCTCTTCACGCCCCTCGCCGAGGCCGTGGTCTTCTCGATGCTCACCTCCTACGTGATCTCGCGGACCCTCGTGCCCACCATGATCAATTACCTCCTGCCCGCCGAGGTGGGCCGCTATGGCGGGGCCCAGGAAGCCGGATACCCCACGCTCGATTACGCCCGCCAAAAAGGCCGATTCGCCCGCTGGCTCGCACCCATCGTCATCGGCTCGCTCATCCTCCTCGTCGGCGCCGTCGGCGCTTTCTCCTTCACCCCCGCAGGCCAGCGCCTCGGTCTCGCCGGCCTCAACAAATGGATCCTCGCCAACCGCCTCGCCATCCTCGGATGGTCCATGGTCACCCTCGCCGCCGTCTGCCTGCTCTGGCTGATCGCCGCCTTCCACGTCGTTGAAATCGTCCACGGCGGCTTCAACTGGGCCTTCGAAAAGTTCCGCCGCGTCTACGGCGGCTTCCTCGAATTCGCCCTCGACCACCGCCTCTTCACCACCGGCGCCTTCACCCTCCTCGTCCTCGTCTCGTTGCCCCTCTTCTTCTTCGTCGGACAGGATTTCTTCCCCTCCGTCGACGCCGGCCAGCTCCGCCTCCACGTCCGCTGCCCCCCCGGCACCCGCATCGAAGAAACCGAAAACCGCTTCGCCCGCGTCGAGGATGAAATCCGCAAAATTATCCCCCCCAGCGAGCTGGGCACACTCCTCGACAACATGGGCATCCCTAACTCCTCCATCAACCTCTCCCTCTCCGACGGCTCCGTCATGTCCCCCGCCGATGGCGAAATCCTCATCTCCCTCAACGAAAACCATCACCCCACCGCCCAGTACATGCGCCTCCTCCGACAGGACCTCGCCCAGAAATTCCCCGATCTCATCTTCTTCTTCGCACCTTCCGATATCGTCACCCAGGTCCTCAACTTCGGCATCTCCGCCCCCGTCGATGTCCAGGTCGCCGGCTTCCGCGCCAACAACCAGAAGGACGAACAAATCGCCGAAGACATCATGGCCGACCTCCGCAAAGTCCCCGGCATCGTCGACATGCGCATGCAGCAGGTGCCCCGCACCCCCGATATCCAAGTGAACGTCGATCGCACCCTCGCCTCCCAGCTCGGCGTCACCCAGCGCGACGTCGCCTCCGACTTGCTCATCTCCCTCTCCTCCTCCAACCAGGTCGCTCCCAACTTCTGGCTCAACCCCAAGACCGGCATCAACTACTCCATCTACGTCCAGACGCCCCAGTACCACATGAACTCCCTCAACGATCTCGACAACACCCCCATCGTGCCCACCGGACTCACCGCCACCCCCGAAAATACCCAGCTCCTCTCCAACCTCGCCTACACCGACCGTGGCTACTCGCCCACCAACATCACCCACTACAACCCTTCCCCCACCTACGACGTCCTCCTGGGCGTCCAGGGCACCGACCTCGGCTCCGCCGCCGACGCCATCCGCAACGTCATCGCCAAATACCAGAACGACCTCCCCCGCGGCACCAAAATCGTCCTCCGCGGACAGGTCCAGTCCATGCTTGAATCCTTCACCGCCCTCGGCTTCGGCCTTATCTTCGCTGTCCTCCTCGTCTACCTCCTCATGGTCATTAACTTCCAGTCCTGGCTTGATCCCCTCATCATTCTCATGGCCCTCCCCGGCGCCCTCTGCGGCATCCTCTGGATCCTCTGGGCGACGCAAACCACCATCTCCGTCCCCGCGCTCATGGGCGCCATCATGTCCATCGGCGTCGCCACCGCCAATTCCATCCTCCTGATCACCTTCGCCAACGATCAGCGCGAACTCGGCATGGATTCCCGCCAGGCGGCACTCGCCGCGGGCCTCACACGCCTCCGGCCCGTCTTGATGACCGCCTCCGCCATGATCATCGGCATGCTTCCCATGGCCCTGGGCATGGGCGAGGGCGGCGAACAAAACGCTCCCCTCGGCCGCGCTGTCATCGGCGGCCTCTCCCTCGCTACCTTCGCCACCCTCTTCTTCGTCCCCGTGGTCTATTCCGCACTCCGCAAAAAGCCCCGCAAAGCCCCTCTCCATCAGGAGCTCCTCGCATGAATACCGCCCAATCCGTCGCCGCCCCCGATGCTCCTGCCACTCCCCCCGGCCGCGCCGCACAGCAGCACCCGCCGCGCCCCCGCCCCGACTCCCCCGCATCCCACGACGATGCCGCGCCCCCCCCCGCCCCGCCCCCCGCGCCTCACGATGAGCACGAAGCCCTTCCCAAAAACCTCAGAAAACCGCACCCGCTCACCGTGATTTTCGTCGTGCTCGTGTTCATCGGATTGCTCGCCGGGCTCGCCGCCCTCGGGTGGTTCCCGCACGAAAAAGCCGAAAAACAGGCCCAGGCCGACGCCACCGAAGCCGCCGGCCAGACCCTCACCGTCGCCGTCGCCACCCCCACCCGCGCCCAGGTCACCCGAGACATCAAGCTGCCCGCCACCATCCGTCCCAACCAGGACACGCTGATCGTTCCGCGCACCACCGGCTATCTCTCGAAGCTGTACGTCGACATTCAGGACCACGTGAAGGAAGGCCAGCTTCTCGCCGAAATCTCCACTCCCGAAGTCGACGCCGAGCTGCTCCAGGCCCGCGCCGCCCAGGTGCAGGCCGACGCCAACGTCACCAAAGCCCAGGCCGACCTTGACCTCGCCCAGCGCAACCTCGAGCGCCTCCAGAATGTCCACACCGAAGTCACCAAACAGGAACTCGACACCAGCACCACCGCCCGCGACCAGGCCGCCGCCGCCGTCGATCAGGCTAAGGCCAACGTCACCGCCGCCCAGGCCAACGTGAAGCGCCTCGAAGTCCTCCAGGGATTCGAAAAAATCACCGCCCCCTTCGACGGCGTCATCACCGCCCGCAACTTCGATATCGGCGCGCTGCTCACCGCCGGACAGGCCCACGAGCTCTTCCGCATCCAGCAGTACCGCACCCTGCGCGTCTTCGTCAACGTCCCCCAGGTCTACGCCACCAGCATCAAGACCGGCCAGGACGCCTTCCTCACCGTCCGCAATTTCCCCGGCGAAACCTTCAAAGGCACCGTCGCCCGCACCGCCAGCGCCGTCGACGCCGCCACCCGCACCATGCCCTTCGAACTGCACTTCGATAACCCCGACGAGCGCCTCCTGCCCGGCATGTATGCCGAGGCACGCCTCCCGCTCTCCAATCCGCCCCAGGCCCTTCTCGTGCCCGTCGGCGCCATGCTCTTTAATGCCACCGGCACGCAGGTCGCCGTCGTCAAGGACAACAAGGTCCATTTCCAGGATGTCACCATCGGCAACGACCTGGGTACCGCCATCGAAGTCCTACAGGGCCTCTCGCTCCAGGACCAGGTCATCACCAACCCCGGCGAACGCCTCGCCGAAGGCGTCGAGGTCAACCCCAGCGTCACCCAGTCTCCCGCCGCCCCGGCGAAGTAATCCCCGCCCGCCTATTCCTCGCTGACGCGGGCGATCGGCGACTTCGGCCGCTCGTAAGGGCTTTCCAGCGAATACGGACTGCTCGACCGCGGCGCCGCCCACTTCACCGCGTTGGCGATCACCCGCCGCACCTCCGGCTGGAAGAACGTCGGAAACATCTCGTGCCCCGGCCGGAAATACACCACCCGCCCCTTCCCGCGCCGCCACGTGCAGCACGACCGAAACACGTTCCCCCCCTCAAACCATGACAGCATCACCAGTTCATCCGGCGCCGGAACATCAAAAAACTCGCTGTACATTTCCTCCCGCGGAATCTCGAAAACCCCCGGCAGACCGTCCGCGATCGCGTGCCCCGGATCCACCACGTACACCCGCTCCAGTTCCCCCACATCCCGCCACTTCAGCCCGCATCCAGTTCCCATCAGCCGCTTGAAAACCTTCGAATAATGCGCGGAATGCAAGGCGATCAGCCCCATCCCTTCCAGCACGCGCTTGTGCACCCGCTCCACCACCTCGTCGCTCACCGCCGCGTGTACCTTGTGCGCCCACCACGTCAGCACATCCGTCTCCGCCAGCACCTCCTCCGTCAGCCCATGCTCCGGCTCATCCAGCGTCGCCGTGCGGATCACCGCCTCCGCTGGAAGCATCTCCCGAAGGCCGCCGGCAATCGCCGCCTGGATCCCCTCCGGATAAACCTTGCCCACCGCGGCGCTCTCGCGCTCGTGCCGATACTCGTTCCAAATGGTCACCCGCAGCGGCGAAGACATGGCGAAACTCCCGGACGCATGAAGCGTGCGAAGTATAGACATCCGCGCCGCCTTAACCAACATTCTCGAATGTCCACCGCTGAGCTTGTTCGCCTTAAACCGCCGAAAAACGCATCGACGCAATGACGTAAGCGACCGCCATCAGCGCCAGATACAGCGCAATCACGATCACCGCCAGAATCGCCATGAATTTCCAGAACGACTTCTGCGCCTTGAGCGCACGTTCCTGGGCGCGGGCGTCCCGCAACTTGCCGAAGCGGCGGGCATTCGTTGCGTACTGCGCCAGATACACCGCAGGAATCACGTAAAGAATCGCCACGAGGATGCTCGCCATCATGTAGCCCGTGCTGAATCCGGACCCGCTGAAAGGCGCTTCGCGCCTCTGCATCACCAGCGGTGCAAGGCCTATGATCGCCGCCGCCAGAAACATGAACAACGAGATGATCCGCACGTACGGCGACGTTTGCGACAGCATGTCGCACGCATACCCCGTCATCACCGTCGGCCGCTCGCGCGGCGACTCATAATCCAGCGTGTTCCCGCCACTGAACGGCAACCCCGTCACCGCCGCCCCAGGCATCCACTGCGCCCCGTCCGACGACACCTCATCCGCCGGCACCACCTTCGCCGCCGCACACAGCGCCGCCAGTTCCTCCCACGTCAGCGGCCCAACCTGCCGCCCATTCCGGCGAAAATACCATGTGGCCGCGGAGGATTCGTTGCTCATCTGGCTTTGCCTTCACAGCACTGCGCGGCCGCCTACGCGCAAAACAGCGTCTGATGGCGCGAAGCGCCGATCGATACGATTCGCACCGGCACGCCGATGTGATGCTTGAGGCGCTGTAGGTAATTCCGCGCCGCCACCGGCAACGCGTCCAACGTCGTGATGCCCTCCAGCGGTTCCTGCCAGCCGGGAATCGTCTCATACACCGGCTGCGCGAGCTGCAGCGACAGTGCGTCGGCGGGAAACCAATCCGTCGTTTCTCCGCCAATCCTGTAATGCGTGCAGATTTTCAACTCGTCAAAACCGGATAGCACATCCAGCAGCATCACCGAAAGCGCCGTCGCCCCGGAAATCGCCGCCGTGTAGCGAAGCGCGACCGCATCCAGCCATCCGCAGCGCCGCGGACGCCCGGTCGTCGTGCCATACTCGTGCCCCCGCTCCCGAATGCGGTTGCCCGTGTCGTTGTCCTGCTCCGTCGGAAACGGCCCCGCGCCCACGCGCGTCGAATACGCCTTCACCACGCCGACCGTCGAATCCACCGCCTTCCCCGGCAGCCCCGTGCCCACCGACAGCCCCGTCCCGCAATTCGACGACGTGACAAACGGAAACGTCCCATGGTCCAGATCCAGCAGCACCGCATTCGCGCCTTCAAACAAAATCCGCTTCCCGGCCTTCCACGCACCGTGCAGCAATCGCGTGGTGTCCGCCACGAACGGCCGAAGCTGCTCCCCGCACGACCGATACTGCTCAAACATCGGCTCCCACCGCAGCATCTGCTCCGGCCCCGCGCCATAGAGCGCCTGGCACAGCGCGTTCTTCTGTTCCACGATCCGCGGCAGCTTCTCCTTCAATCGCCCATCGTCCAGCAGATCGATTAGCCGGATCGCCGTCGAACGGTTCGCCTTGTCCGCATAGCATGGCCCAATTCCCCTCCCCGTCGTCCCGATCTTCGATCCGCCCGCCGCCGCCTCGCCAAGCTGGTCCTGCAATTTGTGATACGGAAGCACGATGTTGGCGTTGGCCGAAATCTTGAGGTTCGTCTCGATCTTCACGCCCTGCGTGATGAGCGTGTCGATTTCCTCCAGCAGCTTCAGCGGATCGATCACCACCCCGTTGGCAATCACCGAGGTGCAGTCCGGCCGCAAAATGCCCGAGGGAATCAGATGAAACGCATACTTTTTCTCCCGCCCGTTTTCGTGCACCTTCACGGTGTGCCCGGCATTCGATCCGCCGTTCCAGCGCACCGCGTAATCGAAATGCTCGGTGAGCAGGTCGACGATTTTGCCCTTGCCTTCATCACCCCACTGCAAGCCGACGATCGAGGTGTTGCCGAGGCTGGAAATAAGCGCGGGATCGCATGGCGCAGGGGTGGAAATGGTCGCGTCAGACATCGGGGTACTTCCGGTAGGGGGGTTAAAAGCCAGAGTTTACCGACAAACGCATGGAGTGGCGAGGGGTGGGCCGAGCGATGACGCCCAGGATCACGGGACGGGAAGCGCCGGTGACCGAGGGCAGGTTGGCAGGACGGCCATCGAGCGTGGCGGCGGCGAGAATCGCAAAACTGGCGGCTTCCTTCGCTTTGTTGGGAATGCCGAACTCGTCAATGCGGCGGATTTTCGGCGGGGGCGTGCCGACCTGCGCGGAGCCGAGCGCCGAAAATTCCTCCCCGAGCATCCGCACGAGCGTCGGATTGTCCGCGCCGCCTCCGCAAAGAATTACTTCGTCCGGAATTTCCGGAAGGAAGTGCAGATAGGCATCGGCGATCGACCAGGCAGTGAGGCGCGTGAGGGTGTGAAGAAGATTCTCAATTTTCAATTTTCGATTTTCAATTTGGCCCATGAGACGCCTGGCAAACGGGAGACCGAAATCTTCGCGGCCGGTGGATTTCGGCGGGCGCTGGTCAAAAAACGGATGGGCCTGAAGCTCACGGAAAAGTCGGGCGTCGAGCGAGCCTTTTGCGGCGAGGCGGCCGTCTTTGTCGAAGCGCTTCTTGTCATTGGTACCGAGCGAAACCATCGCATCGAGAAGCATGTTGCCGGGACCGGTATCAAACGCCAGAAGCCGGCGATTCTTTTCATGGAGCGGCGGAAGGTAGGTCACGTTCGCGATGCCGCCGATGTTTTGCACCGCAAGGGTCTTTGTCGGATGAGAGAGGAGCGCGTCATCCGCAAAGGGAACCAGCGGTGCGCCTTGCCCGCCAACCGCCATATCGGCGGGACGGAAGTCGCCGACAACCGTTACGCCCGTGAGCGTGGCGAGAACGGAAGGATCGCCAAGCTGGAGCGTCGAGGGGGATGTATCCTTCGAGACTCTCCCTCGCGGCAAATGGCAGACCGTCTGCCCATGGCTGCCGATGGCGGCGATGCGTTTACTGCGGAGGTCCGTCGTCCCCATCAACGCGAACGCCGCACGCGCGAACCACTCTGCGACGACGACATTGAGCCGGCAGATTTCTTCCGTAGTCGTTTTCGCGGGCGCCATCACCGCCAGGAGCCGCTCGCGAATCCGATCGGGCCATTTCATTGCGGAATGTGTGAGCACCTTCGCGCGGTAGCGTCCATCCGGAGTCGTGCCGACGCGGACGAGCGCGGCGTCGATCGCGTCGACCGAGGTGCCGGACATGAGACCGATGATGAGGCGGGGTTCGCTCATGAAGGTTGCACCGCCAGGGCCTCATCGAAAAGTTTCTGAGCAATCCCTTTGAAAGGAACCGCAAGGGGATATTGCCGCTGAAGCATGGTGATCTTGGGTTGGAACTCGGCCACGACTTCGGGCTGAACGTGCCTGAGCGATCGGAGCGTCTGGGCAAGCAGGAATCGCAGGAGGGGGTTCTGCGGATAGTGGAGGGAAAGCTGGAGGTTCCCATCGACGATGCCGCGCGTGCCATAGAGGAAATCGGTGTCTTTATCGTCAACGGCGGCGCAACGAATGGCGAGGAGTTGCTCAAGCCGCAGAAGATAATTGTTCACCTGTTCGCCATCCGGGAGTTTGTAGAAATCCGGCGCCGCAGACCGTTCGGCGAGCCCGTGCTCGGCAATGAGAGCAAGCAGCAGATTGGCGAGCTTGCGCACGCCTTCCTGCGGATCAGTGAACTTGCAGGTAACGCTGAAACGCCCCAGGCAATGGGCGTCGATCGTGCGGACCATGCGAAGCTCGACCGCGGCCGCATCGGTCGGAGCGGCCATGTGGGTGACGACGACGTAGTCCGCCGGAGGGTCCAGTTGCCGGGCATGGGCGGCGGCATCTTCGTCGCTCGAGGATCCGCCCGCGAGGATAAAGCCTTTTGTCGGTTTGAGCACCCAGGGAATAATCGCGCTGGCCGCTGCTTCGGTCTGGAGATGGACTTGCTCGACAAGCAACAGCGGAAGCGCGCGGCTGAGCCGGCCGCGGCCATCGGCGACCTGGTGCTTGATCGTCCTGGGAGCGTCTTCGGGGGCGCTGACGCTCGCAGGCAAAAACGCGATCCGGACCGCGCTTTCAGACTTGCCGGGAAAAAGCTCGAGCAACGGTGATTGTGGCGGCGCCCAGATCGGCCCCTCGAAGTACATCATCGTGACGCTCATCGGATCGGCAGGCGAAATCTCGGTGGATTCGACGCGCGCCTTCGTGATCTCCATTTCCCAGAATGCGAGGGTCTGCTTCCAGTCGGGAAGCTGAATCGCGGAAACCTGATTGAGGATCTCTCTCGCTTCATCAATCTGCCCGGCGTCGAGGTGGGCCTTGATCATATTGTTGCCCACGACGATGCCGTGAAGCCTGGCGTCGAAAACCGGCGTGGCGAGGGAAAGAAGTTCTTCGATGTGGCCGTGCTGGCCAAGATCGCCGGTGAGTTGCTCAAGAAGTTCCGCCGGCGGCGGCGCGCCGGCGTGATCGAGGGCCTGGCAATAAGCGGCGAGAGCGGCGGGCAGATCCTTGGCTTCGAGGGCGGTCCGCGCGATCCAGAGCTGGGCACGCCAGCTTTTGGGGAGCGCCGCGACGCGCTTCAGCGCGTTGAGGCCTGCGTCCGCTCCCCCGGCTTGCGCGTGAAGATCCCGAAACCACAGAACCGCGAAGGGCTGGTTGGGGTCCACCTGGAGGCTGCGCCAGAGCATGTTGATGGCTGCGTTTTCACGATAGCGGGCGCCATGGATTCTGGCGAGGCTGGTCAGGACGTAGGCGTCCTCGCCGAACGTTTCCAGAAAGTGATTGCAGAGCGCCTCGGCTTGGTCGAAGGATCGTTGCTCGATGAGGATGTGGCTCATGAGGCTGACCGTGCGGGAGGACTTTTCCATCTCGTATATGTGCCGGGCGGCGGGGACGACATCGGCGATGAACCCGTCTGTGATCGCGTTGCTGATGAACGCGTAAAGCTGATCGGGGTCGTTCCAGACACGCTTGAGATTGTCGGGGAGGATCCGTGTGCGCCACTGCTCGCGGGTGAAGAATAACTCGCGGCCATAGCTGTCGAAGACCCGGATTTGTCCGTCTGAGGGAGGGGCGGGCTGCGCCGGTGGAGCGGGGGGCGCGGCGGGCGCGGGGGGCGTCGTGGTGGGAACGGTCGTGAGAGATGGGGCCGGAGCGGGTTTGCGTCGGAACCATCTCTTGAAGAAGTTCATGGGGTGATCCGCACGGAAGACAAATAGGCATCAACGGGCGTCGGCGTGGAGGAATTTTTCCCAGATGATGGTGGTGGCGGCGAGGAGGATTTTGTCGTTGGCGTTGAGGTCGATTTCGGATTCGGCGGCGCGGGCGGTGGCGATGAGTTTGGGGACCAGGGCGTGGTCGAGGGCGCCGGTTTGGTCGGGGAGGAGGGTGGCGGAGGGGACGCCCAGGCCGTGGCGGAGGCGGTCGGCGAACCATTCGGCGGCGATGGCCATCATGAGGGCGATGCCGTCGCGCCGGGCGCGGTCGGCGGAGGCGAGCTTGTCGTGAACGAGGTGGAGCTTCGAGTATTGGGCGGCGGCGCTGGCGATGACGTCGGCGACGGCGGAGGCGGATTCGCGGCCGGCGACGAGGGCGTCGAGGGCGGCGGCGAGGTCGCGGGTCCAGCCGAGGATGCCGCCGGGGGTGAAGGGCTGGGCGGTGTCGTCGTCCTCGTCGTCGGGGGCGTCGGTTTTGGCTTTGGCTTTGCGGTCGGCGGCTTTGGCGTTTTTTTCGTCGATGATGCGGATGTCGCCGGCCCAGCGCAGGGCGCGGCCGAGGGAGCCGCGGGCGAGGCGGGCGAGGAGGGCGGCGTCGTTGCTGGGGACGCCGGCGCCGATGAGGCCGCGGATGATGACGTCGGTGGGAAGCTCGCTGAAGGTGACGATTTGCGAGCGGGAACGGATGGTGGAGAGGAGGTCTTGCGGGCTGGGGGTGATGAGGATGAGGTAGGTGTGGGGCGGGGGTTCTTCGAGGGTTTTGAGGAGGGCGTTTTGGGCGGGCAGTTCCATGAGTTCGGCTTCGTCGACGATGAAGAACTTGCCCTTGCCGCGGAAGGAGCGTTTGGCGATTTTGGCTTCTTTGTTTTCGGCGGGGTCGCCGGTGATTTCGCCGCGGATGACGTGGATGGAGAGGGTGGTTCCCTTGCTGGTGCCGGTTTTGTCGTGGTAGCGGATAAGTTCCTTGGTGACGAGGTGGAGGTCGGGGTGGCTGCCCCCCCCCCTGTTGTCCACCGCGCGGCAGGATTCGCAGGCGTCGCAGGGGAGGGTAAGGGGGAAGTCCGGCGGCAGTGTTGGCAAGGTGTCGCCGTTGGGTTGGCGGCGGGGGTGGTCGCAGAGGACGGTTTTGGCGAGTTGGATGGCGGCGCGCATTTTTCCGACGCCCGGGGGTCCGGCGAAGATCCAGGTGGCGGCGAGGCGGCCGGAGGCGAGGGAGCGTTGGAGCTGTGCGAGGGCGCGGGGTTGTCCGAGGACGGTGAGCATGAGGGGGATCGTAAATAGTAAATGGTAAATGGTAAATGGTAAATGGGGGCGGCGGCGCGGGGTTGGGCGGGGGCGCGGGAAGGGAATGTGGGGTTTTGCTCGTAGAATTTGAGGTTTTTGCAAAAAAGGTTGAGTTTTTGCCGTTGTGTTTTTGCAAATGTGGGGTTTTTGTGCTTGTGTACGAGGGTTTTGCGGGAATTCGACACAGGGTTCCCCCCCGCCTGGCGACGACGGAAACACGAAGTCGTGAAGGGGTGAAGGACCACGAAGGCAATTTGGAGTTGTTGGTCATGGCGCAGTGCTCCTCTATTAGAAGGATGGTGCGCCCACTTTGTGCGCACACAGCTTTGCGAAATTCGGGGTAAGGGGTTGTGGAGGCGGGGGTTGGGGTGGCAATTTTGCTGCGCGAATGTTTTTGCGGCGCGCCAAGTTGTGCGCGCCTGGGGTTGCGGGGGTGGGCGTCGCGATTTGGATGGGTGTGGGACAAGGGGAGGGCGGGTGGGGTGAGGGTTGGGGGTAACTCCGGCGGGAGGCGTTGGCGATCCCCCTGTATCCCCCTGGCGACTCCCCTGGACTCCCCTGTGGTTTTTGACGGTTTATAGAAATGAGGTGTTGTGATTGCGACGGATTTTGTGAGGCATGGGAAATCTTTAGAAAAAAGTATTGCGTTGAATGGCTGAGGCGAGGTAGAAGGTGCGGCGGAGAAGAACGGCGCGTGGGTTTGCCGCGGCGGGCGTCTCTGGAGTGGCTCTTTGACAATTTGAGGTTAGCGGATAGTTGTGGGTTGGGGAGGGGTGGGAATCGTATGCTTCCGACGGGGGATGGTGCCGCACTCGGGGCACTTGTTCGGCGAGGCGCGCATGTCGTAATTGCATTTTGCGCAGTGGCCGGCGCGTTCGCGGCGGATGCCGCGGTATTTTCCGAGCAGCCAGAGTGACGGAAAGAGGCTTAATGGGAAGAACAGCAGCCATACGCGGAGGTTGAGGTTGACCTGGAGCAGCGTGCCGCTATGTCCGATCGGTGGCGGCTTCCATGGATGGTAATTCCCATCAACGAGGTACGCCCACCATGGGGGCGATACACGCCGATTCGACCATTTGGACGCAGGGATGGCATCAGGCGTTCCAGGCCTAACTGATGTGGCATCCCAGAAAAAATCGGTTTCGGGCAGCAGCTTGCTCGTGCTGTCAGCGGTCTTTATCCAATCATCGCCACCCTGTGCGGTATGTTGGTAACGGTTGATGTGGCAGCCGGCGCCGATCACGCCTTTTTCGTACGCGATGCCGCATCTCCCCTCGTCAAAGGAATCAGGATGTCGTCGTCCTGCGGTGGTTGAAATGGACATCGCCCCGAAATAGCTGACAGGCCAGAGGATAATCAGCAAGCCCATTGTTATCAGAGACGAAATAGCCAACACTCTCAGCCGTCGACCATGAAGCATGATGAACAGCACTGCCGCGGTCAACAAAACGGTGGCCGGGATCAAGAGCCACCATGTTGAGAATATCCACAGATGATTTGTCACGGCGTTTTCCCTACCTCAGTAGTAGCAAGTTAACTTACAATATCTCTTGTCAATTCCTGTTTGCAACATTTTTTTCGCCACAACGGCGAAGGGAAGGATGAACATGAAAATTGCATCTATTTCACGCGTATCGAGAACGCGCCGCTCACGTACTCATCGGGGAAAATTGTCGCTTGAGTGCCTCGAATCACGCATTCTTTTGACGACCGAGTATGTCTGGACAGGGAGGGATCAACAGCATCCAGATGATTTTCTCAAAGCTGATAACTGGGAAGTCGTGGACGCCCAAGACTCCGTTATTCAGCAGGTGGCCACGGTTCCTCCGACGACGAGCGACTATAATGTAACCTTTGAGACAAGCGCCGAGGTGAACTTGAACGCGGGGTACGTCACCGCGCCGAACATTCCCGTGGTGAACGATTTCACGGTCAAAAATAACGCCGTCGTGACGTTACACTTGAACGGCAATAATTTTGCGATATGGGACGCGCTCAAGGTTGGGGTGGGCGCGACTCTGACGATCAATGATAACGGCAACCTGATGACGAGCGTAGGCCTTGGGCACTGGGTCAATGACCATGGCACGGGCTCTGTTGCGGTGGACGGGACGCTGACGATCGGTGACCACACGGGACTGGCTGGGAATGTTTCGTGCGCCGTGGGCGATACGGGGTCTTTGCTGATTCAGGATGGGGGGTCCGTCGAGGTCGACAGTGCGACCGTGGGCGGCGAGTTGAGTACCGGGCAGATTTCGGTGACCTCGGGTTCGTTCAAGTCGGACTCGACGAGCGTGGCGGGCCTCTTTAGCGCCAACACGCCGTTCGCAATTGAGGCGGATGGAAGCTCGAGCCTGGATTTGGGGACGCTCACTCTCGGGGATAGCGACCTTCTGGGCGGGTCGATGTCTGTCACGAATGGGGCGACAGTTCATACGTCTTCAGTAGCGATCAATGGGATTCGGGGAGGGGACGATGTGGCTAACGGCGGGCAAGTATATGTGGATTTGGATACTGGATGCACGTGGCGGAACGACGGAGCCTTCGTGATTCGTGGGAATACGGCTATTTATAATCAAAGTAATCCAGTGACGGCGCCTGTTGAATTCGACATCTTTGATTCGGAGTTTGATACGGCGTCGCTGACGCTTGGTGGAGCGCAGGCGAGTGAGGGGGATGTTGTACTCTGGGCGCAGTATTCGGCGTTAAACGCGACGGACGTGGAAGTGGGATCGGGTCAGCTTGACGTTGATATGAAGTTAGATTTTGAGACGGTCGCAACCGTGAAAGATCGGCTGCTGATTGATGCGCAAGTGGACACGGGCGACCTGTTTAATGTAAGTGTCATCGATGGGTCCACGCTGAAGCTTAGCGGAGAAGGCGGAATGCAGGGGCTGCTGGAGGTGCGTACCGGCGCGATTCTTGCCGCCGGCACGACTGTCGATGCACAGTTATTGCATATCGATGGTTACGGGGACAGTGTCACGCTTACGAACGGCGCGGCCATGACGGTAGAGGGTGATAGCCAGATTGGACCCACCGCGGATTTGCCGGAATATCTTCCGTTGGTGATTCCGTCAGCCGGAAATACTATCGATGTCGGAAATGGTTCCTCATTTGCGACGGTGACGGCGACGGTCGGTGAAGCTTTTGTGTACGTGAAGTCGGGCGGGAGTTTTTCGGTGGTCGGTGCGGAGCCGCTGTTCCTGCTGCAGCCTGGTGTATTGGAGGTGGATGGTACTGTGACGGCTGATGGTGGGGGGGGGATTCAGAAGAATGCCGGGGCGGATATTTATGGCACGGGGGTTATTGAAACCGGGGACGAGTTCGTGCTCACGGAGGGTGTGAATGCGGACATTCTTCCTGGGCACGTGCTGACGCGCGCACCGGATGGCACTTTGCATATAAATGACGGGGCGTCACTGGGACCGTTGACTATTGCCGGCAACCTGGACGCTTCCCGGGCTATGACTTTGGATTCTTATATTGATCCGAGTTCTCACGAGAGCTCGCTGTTGCACGTGAGTGGGACGGCGACGATTGCGGGGACGATCTCGCTATTTTTTGCAAATTACACCACATCGGATTCGTTTCACGCGGGGGACTCATTCACAATGCTAACAGCGGACGGGGGGCTGACGGGGACCTTTTCGAATCTTGCGGCGGGGGTGCAGGCTTTGCCGGACCCGGCTGATCCGCGGTCGGGGATGTTGCCGATCCTGCCTGTTGGTTTGCGGTGGCTGGCGACGTATTCGTCGACGTCGCTGGTGTTGTCGGTGATTGGGATATCGCCGGCGGTTATTACGGATGTGTCGACGGCGGATTTGTCGCTGGATACGGGGTATCTGGGAAGCCGGAGCGTGACGATCACGTGGACGAATAATGATCCGGGGATTCTGAAGACATACATTGAGGTGAAGGAGGGCGGTTTGAGCAATAGCGGGGATGAGGGGAATTTCTTTACGATTGGCTACGTGACGGGCAATACCAGCACGTTCAGCGATATTCCGGGGGATGGCAATACCGATACGTTCCAGGCGGGGGCGACTTATGCGATTCGGCTGCGGACGCTGACGAAGGCGGGGGCGGCGTATTCGGAAGTATATACGTACAGCGTGCCGCCGCTGACGGTGGACACGTCGGGGTTGTCGTTGACGTATACAGCGGCGAGTGGGGATCCGTCGTCATTTTCGATTTTGCTGACGGGCCAGGAGACGTCGGCGACGGAGAGGTTGATGGGGCAGTCGAGCGCGGGGCCGTTTCCGGACCGGTGGGCAGCGGTGGGGGACCCGTCGTGGTACACGACGCCGGCGGATCCGAGCCAGGGG
>DASZZD010000064.1:0-40245 GCA_035545015.1 Phycisphaerae bacterium | reverse complement strand
TGTCCTACCTCCTCTACGCACTCCTCATGCTCCTCTCCCTCATCGCCATCGCCCTCAACATCTTCTCCATCCCCGGCAACTGGATCATGGCCCTCGCCGCCCTCCTCGTCTCCTGGCTCTCCGGCTGGACCGCACCCCACCCCGTCATCTTCATCCTCATCCTCATCGTCCTGCTCGCCGCCGAAGGTATCGAACTCGCCGGCTCCATGCTCGGCGCCAGAAAATTCGGCGCCAGCAAATCCGCCACCTGGGCCGCCGTCTTCGGCGCCATCGCCGGCGCCCTCATCGGCGTCCCCGTCCCCCTCATCGGACCCGTCCTGGGCGCACTCCTGGGCGCCTTCTTCGCCGCCTGGCTCACCGAACTTATGCACAACCGGCCCCTCAAAGACGCCTCCTGGGCCGCCCTCGGCGCAGCCCTCGGCCGCGGCTTCGGACTCGTCGCCAAAATCGGCTGCGGACTCATCGTCTGGATCACCCTCGCCTTCGCCGCTTTCCCCCGTTAACCTCTCTCCCCATGCCCCTCTTCTCCATCATCGTCCCCCACTTCCAGGGCACGATCCCCCACAACATCTTCCTCCGCGGCATCAAATGCCTCCAATCCCAAACCCTCCAGGATTTCCAGCTCCTCGTCTATCACGATGGCCCACTCCTCGATCCTTCCCTTCACTTCCCCATCCCCATCACCCCCACCCCCGTCCGCCACAACGACTGGGGCCACTCCCTCCGCGACCGCGGCATCCGTGAAGCCACCGGTGACTACATCCTCCACTTCAACCCCGACAACCTCCTCTACCCCCACGCCCTCCAAACCATCGCCGACGAAATCGCCCGCCCCCCGCGCCTCCTCACCGACACCGGCCAACCCCTCGACACCAACGACATCATCATCTTCCCCATCCTCATGCACGGCCTCCTCAAATTCCGCCATCTCACCTTCCAATCCAAAACCAACCAAAACTTCTACATCATCCTCACCGGCATCCCCCCCACCCTCCAAAACATCGACGCCATGCAACTCGTCATGAAACGCTCCCTCTGGCTCGCCGAAGGCGGCTGGTCCGACAAATCCGAACTCTCCGACGGCCGCCTCTACCAACGCTTCTGCCAAACCTACGGCCACCGCCACATCGGCCCCATCCTCGGCGAACACTACTAACCCCCCGTCGCACGCCGCCCCACTCCCCTCCCGATCAACACCTGTGCACGCACCAACGCTTGCGTCGTCGCGACCCCCCCATATCACAAATTGCATCCCCTCGTCCCACCGACCGCCCACACCATCGCGAGTGTTTCTCTCGACCTACTCAAAAATTCGCCCGCTTTCGCACGACTATCTCGCCATTTCTTCACGCCGCGGCAAAATTTTTAGATCGCAACTTTCGTGTCTTTGGTGCCTTTCGTGGCCAATTTACGTCGTCGGGGGGGGATCGTCGTCGTCGTCCCTCCGTGTACTCCGTGTTTTTTGATTGCGGCCTCGCCGCGCCATTTCCATCGTCCTCCCTTGCCATTTGCCGTTTTTACATCCACGTCCGAAAACCGCCAGCACCCCACCCCCCGCCCCCCTATCATCACCCACATGAACCTCGACCCCGCCGCCTGCTACCGTGCCGTCCTCGCCCGCGACCCTCGCTATGATGGCCGCTTCTTCACCTGCGTCAAAACCACCCGCATCTTCTGCCGCCCTATCTGCCCCGCACGCCCACCCAAACTCCAGAACTGCATCTTCCTCCCCACCGCCGCCGCCGCTTCCGAGGTCGGCTTTCGACCCTGCCTGCGCTGCCGCCCCGAATCCTCCCCCGCACTCGACGCATGGCGCGGCACCGAAGCCACCGTCTCCCGCGCCCTGCGCCTCATCGAATCCGGCGCCCTCGACGCCGCCTCCATCACCTCCCTCGCCCGCCACCTCCACATCGGCCAGCGCCAACTCCGCCGCCTCTTCCGCCAGCACGTCGGCGCCGCACCCGTCACCGTCGCCCAGACCCGACGCCTCCTCCTCGCCAAACAACTCATCCACCAGACTGATCTCCCGATGACCCACATCGCCCTCGCCTCCGGCTTCCGCTCCATCCGCCGCTTCAACGAAACTTTCCAACGTCTCTATCACCGCCCCCCCTCCGATCTCCGCCGCAGCAAGGCCGCCCCAACCCCTTCCCCCGAAATCTCCCTCCTCCTCCCCTACCGCCCGCCCTACGACTGGTCCTCCCTCCTCAACTTCTTCCGCGCCCGCGCCATCCCCGGCCTCGAACACATCACCGATTCCTCCTACTCCCGCACCATCCACCTCCACAAAACCACCGGCTCCTTCACCATCTCCCACACCCCCGACCAAAACGCCCTCCGCGCCGTCGTCCGCTTCCCGCGCCTCCGCGATCTCTCCCTCATCATCGCCCGCATCCGCCGCATGTTCGATCTCGCCGCCGATCCCATCGCCATCAACGCCGTCCTCGCCGCCGATCCCCTCCTCGCCCCCCTCATCGCCGCCCGCCCCGGCCTGCGCGTCCCCGGCGGATGGGACCCCTTCGAAGTCGCCGTCCGCGCCATCCTCGGCCAGCAGGTCTCCGTCAAAGCCGCCACCACCCTCGCCTCCCGCCTCGTCGCCGCCCTTGGCCCCAAAGTCCCCGCCACCCCCGCGCTCCCCACCCTCACCCACGCCTTCCCCCAGCCCGAACGCTTCACCCCCGCCGCCCTCGCCCCGCTCCCCATCACCCGCCCCCGCGCCGCCGCCCTCGCCAACCTCGCCGCCACCGTCGCCGCCGATCCCCACCTCTTCGATCCCCATCCCGATCTCGACCAGACCATCGCCCACCTCTGCACTCTCCCCGGCATCGGCAACTGGACCGCCCACTACATCGCACTCCGCGCACTCAACGAACCCGACGCCTTCCTCGCCGCCGACGTCGGCCTCCAACGCGCCTTCCCCCAACCCCCAGATATGCCACGCCCCTCGCCCTCCCAACTCCTCCTCCACGCCCACCGCTGGCGCCCCTGGCGCGCCTACGCCGCCCTCCACCTCTGGACCTCCGAATCCACCACACAACTCCCCACACAGGAGCCCCCCCATGCGCTTACAGCTTGACCGCTACCCCTCCCCCCTCGGCGCCCTCCTCCTCGTCACCGACACCGACGCCACCCTCCGTGCCCTCGAATTCGCCACCCACGAACCCCGCCTCCACCGCCTCCTCAACTCCCACTACCCCACCCACACCCTCGAACCCGCCCCCGCCCCGGCCCCCATCACGCGAGCCCTCGACGCCTATTTCGCCGGCCACCTCGATGCCCTTGCCGCCATCCCCACCGCCACCAACGGCACCCCCTTCCAAAAATCCGTCTGGGCCGCCCTCCGCCAAATCCCCCCCGCCACCACCATCACCTACGCCCAACTCGCCACCGCCATCGGCCGCCCCTCCGCCTCCCGCGCCGTCGGCGCCGCCAACGGCCAAAACCCCATCGCCATCGTCGTCCCCTGCCACCGCGTCATCGGCGCCAACAACACCCTCACCGGCTACGCCTCCGGCCTCCCCCACAAACACGCCCTCCTCTCCCACGAATCAAAACACGCCCCCACCCTCACCCTCACCTGACCCGTCGCCCCCCTCACGTACCATCTGACGGAGAACCGCCCCATGCCTCCAATCCCCGTTACGCCCCCAAACCACCGTCTGGGTCTACTGGCCTCAAACCCAAACCCACCCCCTCCGCGGGGTGGGGCCAATGTGCACCCGCTTCACAAGACACCCCAATTCTCCCCAAAAACGTCCCCATCACCACCTCCCCACGTTTAGCGGCGATTCGAAAAATGGCTCTCCCCACACGAACGTCCACGTCAAACAGACCCTCGCCAACCCCCTGAAACACTGGCCCGTCGGTCCCTTCTCCTGCAAAAACTCACCTTTTTTGCAAAAATCTCAAAATCCACGAGCAAAACCCCACCTCCCCAACGCCCCACACCCCAAATTTGTCATTTCCCACTATCCCTTCATCATTCTCCATTACCCCCCTTCCGCTATAATGGCCCCTTTTCCCCGGACCCCACCCATGACCACCACCCCCATCCCGTCCGCCCCCCTCCCCATCCACACCGCCGACCCCACCAACGCCGCCATCCTCGCCATCGCCGAGGACAAAATCCAGGGCTTCGTCCCCGACCCCCTCGCCCAGATCTCCCAGAAATCCGCCATCCCGATCCCCATCGTCGCCGCCCGCATCGCCGCCATGCTCAAGGCCGGCACCATCCGCCGGGTCCGCCAAACCCTCATGTCCATCAACCTCGCCAAAGGCGCTCTGGTCGCCTGGAAAGTCCCCCCCGATCTCCTCAACGCCGCCTTCGAGTTCATGTGGGAAAAAGATCCCTTCTCCGGCCACATCGTCATCCGCTCCACCGACCGCGACACGCCCGGAGGCGGCGGCCAATACCGCCTCTGGACCACCCTCAAAATCCCCGACGGCTACTCCATGGAAAAACATTGCCAACTCCTCTGCCGCCTCACCGGCGCCGAAACCTTCAAGATCATGCCCGCCGCCCGCATCTTCGCCCTGGGCGTCGGCCACGTCCGTCGCCGCGGCATGGAACCCGGCGCCAAATCCGACTCCCTCGCCGAACCTAAAGACACCCGCTACGTCCAGCTCTCCCCCATCCAGTGGCAAACCCTCATCGCCCTCAAACGCGAATTCACCCCCGACGAAATCGAAGCCGCCGCCGCCCGCGACCCGCACCTCTTCTGGCAATCCCGCGCCGCCGACGCCCAGCTCTCCCTCCCCGAATTCCTCGCCACCGCCCGCGGCCTCCACGAACTCGGCGTCATCGGCCGTTTTTCCACCTTCCTCGAACACGTCAAACCCAACGCCGCCGGAGAACGCGTCACCACCTACAACGCCCTCTTCCACTGGGCCGTCCCCAGGGGCCGCGAAATCGAAACCGGCCAGCAGGTCGCACGCTTCCACATCATCACCCACGCCTACTGGCGCGAAGGCGGCCCCGAATTCAACGGCGTCAACATCATGGCCGTCGCCCACGGCACCGACAAAGAACGCGTCCTCGCCCACAAAGCCGCCATCGACGCCCACCTCGCCGACATCGGCATCCCCGTCGCTTACACCAACGTCTTCTGGGGCGGCCGCAGCGAAATCAAACCCTCCGAAATCTCCCCCCTCGCCTACGCCGACTGGTGCCGCGCCCAGAACGTCGATCCCGAATCCATGCGCGCATAAAAGGAATCACCCGCCCCGCCCACAATCAATAAGGAGAAGGAAATGACCCCCGGCCAGCTACAACCACCACCGCACCGCCCACGCCAGCCGATCCAGCAGCCGCTGCCACCGCGATTGCCGCCGGCACGATTGCCGCGTCACCCGGTTGGAATTCTTCGCCTCAAATCGGCAGATCCGCGCAATGATCCGCGCGAAATGCTGCGACCGGATCACCGCCAGAAACTCCAGGTTGATGTACAGCGATCGCGGATCCAGATTGCACGACCCGACCACCGTGTACTGGTCATCCACCACCATCGTCTTCGAGTGCAGCATCCGCTGCCGCCGTTCATAAATCCGAAACCCGCGCCGCAGAAGCTGATCGTACAAGTGGCAACTGGCGCGCTGCACGATCGCCACGTCCGATTTCCCCGGAACGATCACCCGCACCCGCACCCCGCGCCGCCGCGCATTGAGCAACGCACGCATCGGCGCCCCCACCGGAATGAAGTACGCCATTGACAGCGTCACCTGATGCCGGGCCTTGCGGATCAGCCGCGTGAATACCCGCCCGGCACGCGAGTAACGCCGCCCCGGGCCCGAATCGAAAAAGTGAATCGCCTCTTCCCCGCTCGTCGCCGCCGTCGCCTGCAACGCACGCCGGTACGCACGCGAACGCCGCGGCGGCTTCTGCCCCTGCGCCCGCAGCCACGACCGCTCAAAACTGATCGCCAGCTCCTGTTGCTGCGGCCCCACCAGACGCACGTGAATGTCACGCCAGCCCGACGACGTCGGCTTGTCCTGCGCCTTCTCTTCACGCGCGTCACCCTGCACGTTTTCCACCAGGTTCATCCCGCCGAAGTACCCGATCCGCTCGTCGATCACGATGATCTTCCGGTGATCGCGCCGATTGAGAATCGTGAAGGGCCGAAAGCGGCGCAACCCTTCCATCAGCGAGTGATAAGCATGCACGCGGACGCCCGCGTCGATCATCTCGTTGAAAAAAGCCCCCGGCGTCGAGGCCGATCCCAACGCATCGTAAAATACCCGCACGTCCAGGCCCTCCCGGGCCTTGGCCTGAAGCGCCTGCGACACCCGCACGCACGATGGATCGTTGAAGAAGATGTACACCTCGATCCAGATGCGCTTGCTCGCCCCCACGATGTCTTTGAGCAACGCTTCAAACAGCGGCGGCGATTCGACGAACACCGTCAGCTCCTGACCCGCCACCATCGCCGTCTGCGTCTGCGGCGGCGCCGCCGGAATGGCCGGACTCGTCGGGTCCAGCGCCTCGAGCGCATGGTTCAGCGGCGCATCCCGCGCCGGGTCGCTCGAAGAAGAGGCAGGAACCGCTGCTTGCATAAAAATTGCTCCGCTGACATTAGGATAGGCGGGAACTACTCAAAGGCGAAGCGCAAAGATGAAAGGACCTCCTGTGCCAAATCAGCCCGTGAAACTCGCACTCCTGGCGGCATTCTCCATCGCTGCCACTGCTATCGCCTTCGGACAGACAAGCGCCCCGGCCATGCGCCCGGCGCCCCGGCCCCGCGGCGTTTCCATTGAGTATTACCCGCGCCAGCCCGACGCCTTCTTCGCCTCGCCCCAGGGCCGGCAAATCGCGGAGAACGTGCTCACCTGGCAGACGCCCCATGGCTGCTGGGACAAAAACTACGACGCCCGCAACCCCCATCCCCAAGGCACGCCCTTCGGCGAATGGGTCGGCGTCGATACCATCGACAACGGCGCCACCTATTCCGAACTGCGCATCCTCGCCAAAGCCAACGCCGCCAGGCCCGACAAACGCTACGTCGATGCCTTCCTCAAAGGCTTCGACACCCTGCTCGCCGCCCAGTACGCCAACGGCGGGTGGCCGCAACGGTTCCCCACCAGCGACGAGCCCTACGGCCGGCATATCACCTTCAATGACGACGCGATGACCCAGGTGATGGTGTTCCTCCAGGAAATCATCGACGGCGCGCCGCAGTATGCGTTCGTCGATGACGGCCGCCGCGCCAAGGCCAGGGCCGCCTTCGACAAAGGCCTCGACTGCATTTTGAAATGCCAGATCGTCGTCGACGGCAAGCCCACCGATTGGTGCGCGCAGCACGATGAGGTCACGCTCGCGCCCGCCAAAGCCCGCACATATGAGCTGCCCTCCTTCAGCGGCTCGGAAGGCGCCCACCTCGCGATTTTCCTGATGCGCCAGAAGCATCCAGACGCGCGCATCAAGGCCGCCGTCCGCGGCGCGGCGGCGTGGTTCGACAAGGTGAAGATCACCGGCATTCGCGTGCAGCCCGCGACCGATCCCGCGACCGGCCTGCCCGACCGCGTGGTGGTGACCGATCCCAAAGCGCCGCCGCTGTGGGCGCGCTTTTACGATTTGCAGACCCAGAAGCCGTTTTTCTGCGGCCGCGACGGCATCAAGAAAAACGCGCTGGCCCAGATCGAGCGCGAGCGCCGCGCCGGTTACGCGTGGTACGGAAACTGGGGCGCCGACGTCGCCACGGAGTACGCCAGGTGGGAAAAAGACAACCCCTGAGCACCGGGAGGCGGTCGAGAACGCGACGGACACGTAGCGGCCAGGGCCCGCTTTCTTGACGGCCCGGCGGGGAGATTCGACAATCGATGCATGGAGTTTTTGCCAAGGATTGGAAGATGAGCCAGCACGTTGGGCGTGGGCTGCTCTGTGCAGCGGTGGGGTTGCTCTGGCCGATGGCGGCGCTGGCGCAGGTGTCGATCGAGCCGCCGCCGTCGCCATCGTCTCCGCCCGCCGCCGCCCCCGCGCCAACGCCCGCCCCGGAGCCGCAGATTCAGCCGCCCCCGCCCGAGCCAAACCCCGCGCCCTCGCCCGACGTGACCGACGAAACGCCCCGCGCGGCCGGCGCGACGCAACCGGCCGCCGCGGCCTCTTCGTCTTCCACCACGCAACCCTCCGCGCAGGCCGTGCTCGAAAATCTGCTCAGCACCCGGCCCTCCACCGCGGAACCGGCGCCGGTGCCCGCTGGCGGAACCACCGCCGCCGCCGGGCTCCAGGGCAACAGCGCCGCGCCCAACGAACCGGTGGTTAAACGCAAGCCGGAAGGCGACTTCGTCTGGAACGCCGTCGGCCGCCTTACCAGGGATGACCAAACCGGCGAATGGCTCTTCGTGTTCGATTCCGACGGCAAACGCATGCAGGATCCGCCCATGGGCCTCGTGCCCTCACGCATGCTCATGGCCATGCAGCAGGCATCCAAGGACGGAACCGTGCCGACGAAATTCCGCGTCTCCGGCGAAGTGACCGAATACAACGGCAAGAATTATCTGTATGTAAAAGACGAACGCGTCGTGCAGGACCTGAACCAGGGCATCGGCGGATAACGCTCCCGCGCCCGCCGCTCACACCGCCGCAACATGCGGATGCACGCCCGCATCGCCCGGCCGCCCGAGCAGCGGAAGCCCGCCTTCCCAGGTCATCCGCTGGGCAAAAATCTCGCGCCCCTTCCCGCCGCGGCCAGGTTTCCGCACCGCGTGATAAACGTTCCACCACGCGGCATCGGCGCCGTCGCCCGCCTTCACAAAGCAATTATGCCCGACCCCGAAGAGCGAATCCGTTTTGCAAAACGCCGGACCGGAACTCTTGTGCCACGCGCCGGGATCCATGATGCGATCGACATCGCAGCTCAAAAGACCAACGCAGTAATCATCGCTCCAGAACCCATTGGCCGAGAAGCCGACGACCACCTTGCCGCCGCGCACGGCGACCGCCGGACCTTCATTGACGTAACAGGGATGCGGCCCGCTGCGGCATTCCCACGCGGCGTCTGGCCGGCTGATCTCGATGCGCTCGCCGACAATCGTCCACGGATCGCTCATGCGCGCCACATACAGCCGCTGCATGCCGTTGCCCGCGCCTTTCCAGCCGCTCCAGACGAAGTAAAGTTTGCGGCCGCCGCCGAGCGGTTCTTCGACGTCGATCAGCGCCCCATCGATCGCCCAGCGATCGGCGCCCGGCGCGGCGACTTTGCCCTTGAGCCGGTAGGACCCGCAGGCGTCGCCGGTTTCGCTTTGCAGCACGTACATCCGGTGGTTTTCGTTGCGGCCATCGTCGGCGGCGAAATAGAGGTACCAGCGTCCCCCCCGGCCCGCACCTTCACCGTCGCCGGCAAAGCCCTCGACCCAGGCAAGCTCGGGCGCCCAGACATTGCGGCTCATCGGACCTTTGCGCGGGGCGATCCACACGCAACGGCGTTCAGACTCCGCCGGCCGCCCGAAACCGTCGATGGTGCGGCTGCGATAAATCACGATGCCGGTGACGCCGCGCTCGCCGTTTTCACTTTGTGCGAGGTAAAACCACCCGTCGCGCCAGACGACCGACGGGTCCTGCCCGCGCATGACCGGCCGGGGAACGCAACCCCCTGCATGGGGGAGCGGCTCTTTCCGGAGCCATTTGTGGCTGGAGGTTCCCCATCCCGCATCGATGAGCGCCTGGTCCATCCCTGAACCCTTTTCGCGAAAACACATCCGGCCGCCAATCCGTGGCAGGCGTTTCAGATGTGTCGTCTAAAGAACGGGGCGGCGCGCACAGAAGTTTCCTGGAGGAAAAAATCATCTTCCCGCCGCCGGCGGTCGATAAGCGTCAGTTATTTCATGCCCCGAAAATCCGGAGCAAAACGGGACCGGCGCCGCCCGAACGGCGCTCCCGCCGTGTCGCGCGCCGAGCGCCGGCGGCTCATCAGCGACAGGACGGGGGGCGGCTCCCGGGCGCAACGCGAAGCTCAAGCATGCCGATGCACTTGCGGGCAAACACGGAGCAAAAATAAAGAAGGCCGAACCGATCGGTCCGGCCTTGTGAAGACGTCAGGAGGAGAGGTTACTGGCCGGGGGGAGGCGCGGCGGGAGTGGGCGTGGCGGTGCCGTTGCCCTCTTCGGACTTCTCGTAGGTCTGGGTGATGGAGAAATCGCCCATGCCGCCGGAGCTCTTGGTCTCCGACTTCGCCAGCCCACCGGGAACACTGGGCACGTACCAGTTTTTGACATGCATGGTCATTCCACCACCGCCGCCGCCGTCACCGCCGCCGCGACCGGGGAGCGCCATCGAGTATTCATAGGTGGTGGCGTCTTCACTCTTGCCGCCGACATCCACTTTGTCGGTGCCCTGCTTCAAATCGGTCGGCGCCGGCTGGCTGGCGGGACCTCCGCCGCCTCGGCCGCCGCGGCCACCGCGGCCCCCCCGGCCGCCACGGCCGAAGCCCATGTTGGACACCCCGAGCTGGTCCTTGTCGACCTTGGCGTCCACGTCGATCGTTTGGGGTTGTCCCCCGCCGAAGCCGCCCTCGCGGGTGATTTCGACGGTGACCTTGTCAGGGGCCACGGACATGAGTTTGTAGGTGACGGTGCTTTCGTTGTTGTTGCCGCCGAAATCCACCGCGTTTTTGTAGGTGACGGTGGTTCCGACCTTGTGGCTGGCCCAGGCCTTATAGGCCGGGTTGTCGACCTGTTCGCCGAACGCCAGGCCGCCGAAGAGACCGATTACTGCCGCGGCCATCACGCCGCACACCATCCGCCGCATGGAAAACCTCCTTCTGTGAAAACCCGCGCCTACACCCCCGCCGCGTAGTACGCCGCAAACGCGGAGAAATTGCAACAAAAAAAGTGGGCATCTTTGTGGAGACCCGAGGGACGGGCGGACTCCGTTGGTCCAGAGGGGCGGCGATATGTTGAGGCCGGAGGGCATTGCGCCGGCCATAAAAAAGGCCGCGGCTTGCACTTGCTGCAAGCCGCGGCCCTCACATGGCATGGCCGGGCGGCGCTTATCCTTCCAGACCGCCCTTGTACTTCTTGGTGGCGCGTTCGGAATCTTCGCTGGATTCGGTGGTGTCGCCGCTGGAGCCCCACTGGGCACGCTTCAGCGACAGGCCGATCTTGCGGTCCTCGATGTCCACGCGGAGGATCTTCACCTCGACTTCGTCGCCGATCTTCACCACATCGGTCGGGTTCTCGACCTTCTCATCGGAAAGCTCGCTGACGTGCAGCAGGCCTTCGAGACCCGGTTCGAGTTCGACGAACACGCCGAAGTTGGTGATCTTCGTGACCTTGCCGCGGACGATCATGCCCGGCTGGTAGTTGGTCGGGATGGCGTGGAGCCAGGGGTCTTCGGTCATCTGCTTGAGACCGAGGGCGACGCGGTTCTTTTCCTGGTCGACCGAGAGCACGACGCACTGAATCTCGTCGCCCTTCTTCAAGAGTTCGCTGGGGTGAGCGACCTTCTTGGTCCAGGACAAATCGCTGACGTGCAGCAGGCCGTCGATGCCTTCTTCGATTTCGACGAAAGCGCCGTAGTTCGTGAGGTTCCGCACCTTGCCGGTGATGACCGTGCCCGGCGGATACTTCTCGGCGAGCAGCGTCCACGGATTCGCTTCCGTCTGCTTCATGCCCAGCGAGATTTCCTGCTTGGTCTTGTTGACGTCGAGGACGACCACTTCGATCTCCTCGCCGACGCTGACCATTTCGCTCGGGTGGTTGATGCGCTTGGTCCAGCTCATTTCGGAGATGTGGACGAGGCCTTCCACGCCCTCCTCGAGCTTCACGAACGCGCCATAGGACATGATGTTGGTGACCGTGCCCTTCACGCGGGTGCCGACGGGATACTTCTCCTCGGCATGTTCCCACGGCGAAGCCTGCTTCTGCTTGAGGCCCAGGGCGATCTTCTCTTTTTCCTTGTCGACGTTGAGCACGACGACTTCGATTTCCTGGTCGAGCTTCACCATGTCGCTGGGGTGATTGATGCGGCCCCAGGACATATCGGTGATGTGCAGCAGGCCATCGACGCCGCCGAGGTCGACGAACGCGCCGAAGTCGGCGATGTTCTTGACGGTGCCCTTGCGGGTCTGGCCGATGATGATTTCGCCGAAGAGCCGCTGCTTGGCTTCGGAGCGCTGCTTCTCGAGCAGCTTGCGCCGGCTGATGACGATGTTGCGGCGTTCGAGGTCGATCTTGAGAATCTCGGCGTCGATCGTGCGGCCGATGTATTCGCCGATGTCCGCGGGCCGGCGGATGTCGACCTGCGACGCGGGGAGGAACACGGGCACGCCGATGTCCACGAGCAGGCCGCCCTTGATCTTGCGGGTGACCTTGCCCTGGACCGGATCGCCTTCCTTCTTGGTGGAGATGATCTTGTTCCAGCCGGAGATGCGGTCGGCCTTGCGCTTGGAGATCACGACCAGGCCGTTCTCCGATTCGACCTGCTCGAGGAGCACTTCGACTTCGTCGCCGACTTCGACGTCGGCCTGCTGATCGGGGTCCCATTCGCGGGAAAGCGACAGCACGCCTTCGCTCTTGAGGCCGATTTCGACGACCACGTCGTCGCCGTGAATGTTGACGATTTTGCCCTTCAGGATGGTGCCGTTGGCGAAGGAAGAGCCGGTGGATTCGAGCAGCGCCCCGATTTCGTCGGGATTGAATTGATCTTTGTATTCCTCGGTCATGGCGGTGGTGGATTGCTGTTCATCAAAGCCAAGATCGCGGAGGAGAGCGTAATTAACCATTAAGAGGGAACCTTTCGTTCTCGCGATGAACCTTGTCCGCCGCGTGCGGTACACCCGCGCGCGACCCACATGCCGGCGTCATCGCTCAACCGGCCCGCCACCGGGCGAAACCTAGGCAAGGCTTCTGGGAACCTGGGGCGAAACGACCATTGTACCGGCCCCAGCCGCACAAATGAATCAGCTCAACGCATTTTTCGCGAGTGGTGATGGGGGCGGGCTACGGCGCGCCTTGAGAACGGGCGGTGTGGCCGAGATTCCCCAATGTACCGCGGTTTAGGCTGGGCAGAGGTTGCGCACAAGGCGGCAACGGCGGCGGCGCCGGCGGGGCGCTCACCAAAACCGGCACCGGCACCCTCACCCTCGGCGGAAACAATACCTTCACCGGCCTTACCACCGTCAACGCCGGCAAACTTGTCATCACCGGCTCGACCGCCAGCCCCATCCTCGTCAACAGCGGCGGCGTCCTCGCCGGTTCGGGCACCATCAACGGAAACGTCGAAAATGCCGGCATCGTCGCTCCCGGCGATCCGCAGTCCCTCGATATCGTCGGCAACTATCTGGAAGACAGCGGCGCCACCCTCGAACTGGCGATCGCCGGGCCGGGCGATCTCGATCATCTCCACGTCACCGGCGACTTCACCATCGACAGCGGCGCCACGCTCAAGCTCGATTTCATCGACGGCTTCGCCCCGACCACCGGACAGCAGTTCGACTTCATCAGCTTCGGCGGATCGCTGGATGGCGCGTTCGCGCAGGTGCAGATCGACGGGCTGGAGCCGGGCTTCCAGTTCCAGGTGCAGCCGGACGGCTCGGGCAACTTTGGACTCACCGCGCTCAACAACGCGGTGTCGAGCACGCCGGAGCCGGCGTCGCTGGGGGTGCTGGTCCTGGGGATGAGCGGGCTGCTGGTGAAGCGGCGCCGGCAGCGGAATTGAGCGGCTGTTCCCCTCCCCGTGGCGTGACCCCCGCGCTTCTCCCACCGACATTTTGCGATGGCGATCTCAGGCTTTGCGCACGAGGCCCAGCGGCAGGACGATGCCGCCATAGACTTCGTTGAGCAAAAGGGCCAGGCCGGTGTAGCAGGCGGAAGCGCCGCAGAAGATGCCTTCATAGCCGGTGAAATGAGAGAAGGCCTCGCCGGGATGAGCGAAATGCTCAGCGGAAAGGAGGAAGAAAAGGAGCGTCAGAGATCCGAAGACGACCATGAGCGCGACGCTCAGGCGAAAGGTGCCGATGAACAGCCCGAGCGTGAAGAGTCCCCAAATCAGGAGGTACCAGCCGAGGCTCGGGTCGTCAGGCGCCTGGTTGGGGAAGAATGAGGGGAGCAGGAAAATGGCGACGAGTGTAAGCCAGAAGAAGCCATAGGAGAGAAATGCCGTGGTGCCGAAGGTATTGTTCTTTTTCCATTCCAGGCAACCGGCGATGACCTGCGCGAGCCCGCCGTAAAAGATGCCCATGGAGAGGATCACGATGCTGAGCTTGATGACGCCCGCGTTGGCGAGATTGAGAAGGATGGTGGTAGTGCCGAAGGCGAAGAGGCCAAGCGGGGCGGGGTTGGCGGTGTTGTCCTTGATGGACAGGGGACTGGCAAGGTCGGCCATGAGCGCACCCCGTGTAAGCGAAGAATTCAGGGATGCGGGAGATATACCGGGGGCGGGAGAGGGCGTCAAAAGGTTTTTCAGATTTCGATGGGAAGCGTGCGGTTATCGGACGGGCGGGCGTTGCGGCGGGAAGATCAGAGGCTGTGACGCAGCGAATAGAGAGGGATAAACGTGGCCGCGGTGAGGCCCCAGAGCAGCAACGGATTGGAAATGAAAAACGGCAGGATCGAGAGCACCAGGCCCGCCCCGAGGATGAGCATCTTCTGGGACGCCTTCCCATAAAGGAACAGGCCGCCGCCGATGGAGGAAACCAAGAGGCCGGAGAAGAGCGAGGAGAAGGAGAAGTCCATGCAGCCAGTATCGGCACGGCGGGGGGCGACATTAAGCAAACGCTCAATATTGGCATCATCCACCATTAGCGCTGCGCCCGGCGGCGGAAAAGCAGGAGCGGCGCTCCCCCGGCGAACGCGGCGAGAGAAAACGGTTCGGGGACCGGAGCGGGTTGAAGCACCAGCAATTCGGTCTCATACGGTTGTGTGCCCACTGATGCCGATCCGACCAGCGTGCCATCAGATTCCATGGTCGCGCCGGTCAGATAATTCGCACCGATCGCGGCGAGCTGCGCTTGATAAAGCGTGGAAAGATCGACGAAGCCGCCGGATTCGGAGAAGGAAAACGCGTACTGCGAGCCGTTGTGGAGATAGGTTCCGTAAACAGTGCCATCGTTGAGGAGGGAGGTGACAATGCTGCCATCGGGAGCGCCGAGGTAGCGGAAGTTGTAGGTGGTATCGGAGGCGGCGCTGTAGAGCCAGGCGTCGTCGGCGGACAGGTCAGAGCGCTCGGACATGGCGGCGACGAAGCCATTTTCGTTGCGTTGCACGCCACCAAAAAGATGCTGCTGTCCATTAGGATCAGTGTAATCCGCACCGGCGAGATTCACCTGAGATGTTTTACCGCTAACGGGGTTGTAAACCCAGAATCGGTCGCCGCTATTTGCCGAAGCATGCGTATCGCCAATCACAAAACCGTTGGCATAGACGCCATAAAGTTGCGTATTACCACCGCCGGAGAGTCCATATTGTGTGGTCGTGTGGGTGGCATCATTGTAGACCCAAGCGTCGCTCACAAGGCCATGACCCGAGAAGTTATACGCAGTCCCGCTAACGAGACCGGGGGCGGCGATGCCAACGACGATATTGTCCTGTTGGCCCGTAGAGCTGGTATGTGCGGCATCCGTAAGGCCTATCTCAACGGCGGCTTGGCCGTGCGCTTGGTACCAGGCATCGACGCCGGTTTGCGTCGTTCCGTTGTAGCGATAGGTCCCTCCTGCGACATCGCCGCTTTCGTCCATACCCCGTATGTCGCTCATACGCGAGCCGTCCGAAGCCGTATGCGCCCCGTCTATTAATCCCACGAGGGTGGTGGTATTGGCGGCGTGATCATAGAGCCACGCATCCTGCCCGATTGCAGTGGCGCCGTTGTAGCGATTGGTGTATCCGGCGACAAAATCACCCAGCGCGGCGTAGAGCCCGTTGTAGTAATAGCCGTCATTGCGCGTATGATCGCTGTCGAACAGGCCAACGTTCACGGGGGTTTCTCCATGGATGTTGGTCACGAGCACGTCGTTGCCGATTTGAGTCGAGCCACTGTACCGTGCTCCTGAAAAGGCAAGCGTGCTGGCGGTGGTGCTGATCCAAGCGGTCAACGTATAAGAGCCGGCTGGATCGACGTGGGCGGCATCTGTGGGGGTGAGCACGGTGGTGGTTTTGCTCACCGGGTCATAGGACCAGGCGACGGTCTGGGAGGAAATGTCGCCGGCATAGCGCGTCGAAGTGCCGAGGAAAAGGCCATCCTGTTGGCGATAGAGGTTCGAGATCTGCGTGCCATCGCTGCGGGTGTAGTCGGCGCCCGTCAGGCCGACTCGCACGGTCGAGCCCGTCGATCGATCAAAAAGCCATTCCCCATCACCCAGCGTCGAATCGGTCTTGGAAAAGATGGCTGAATTGCCATACACGAAATCAGGCAGGACGTTGATAATGGTGGTGGAGGACAGCCCAGCGCTGTTGGTGAAGCCGGGGCCGCTGAGTCCCAATGGCGTGTAAGCCAGCGTGACCGGATCGAAAATCCAGGCAGCAACGCCGCCTGGTGTAGCGTTCGAGCCCTCGACCAGCGGCGTGGTGCTGCTGCCGAAGTAGAGGCCTGTCGCCGTTTCATGTGTAAAGACCTTGTTGATCGTATTGGGCAATCCGAACGTGAGCGGCGTGGCGGAACTCCCATCAGCCCATGCCGGCGCGACCGCTGTTGCCAGGACGCTCAGGGCGATGAGCCGGGCGGTACTGATGTGATAGCGTCGAGAGGACATTCCTTCTCCTTCTAAGGCTCATGGCACTGTGGATATACGTCAATCCGCCAGCGCGTTACTCGAATTTACACTCATATCGAGCTGCGCCAAGAGAAACTACGCATTTTTCGCAAAGATTCAAAATGGGATGTTTCGCCGGCAACTCAATGTTGGCAGTTTCAGACAAGATCGGTATGTGCCACAGACAGGGCCGGCGTCGATGCGGTAGGATGCGGGGATGCGGGTTGTTCTTTTGGCCATGGTTGCAGGGGCGGTTGTTTGCGGGGCGGTTGTCCGCGCGGCGGGTGGGAGCGCGCCGGTGGAGGTGAATGCCGGTACCGGGGGGGCGGGGGTGTTGGCTGCGCCGGATCAGCGGGCGGCGGTGCGTCTGGTGCTGGTGGGCGCGTTGCCGGATGTTGCGACGCGGCGCGAGCTGGGGCGGGCGGCGGCGCTGTTGCGGCCGACGGGGATGTTTTTGCTGGGGGACGAATTGGTTGCCGGTCCGGCGGGCGAGGCGGGGCTTGCGGCTGCCGTGCGGGGGCTTCATGGCGATCTTGATCCGCCCGGTCAGGCGGGGCATTGGTATCCGTGCGTCGGCGGGCAGGAAAGTGCGGCGGGCGAGCGGGCCTATGAGCAGCATCTCGGGCCGCTGTATTACGCGCTGGATGTGGGTCCTGCCGGGGCGTCCGGTTGCGTGCATGTGGTGGTGCTGGACAGCGAAGAAAACGTGGGGAAGGGGCGCGGCATTTCGGATGGGCAGATCGCGTGGCTGAAGGAAGATCTGGATCGCGTGTTCGAGCGCCGCGGCGAGCGGGAACATGCCGGCAGCGCGGGCACGCGCGAAGTGATCGTTCTGCTTCACCGGGCGCTGTGGGAGCATGCGGGTGTCGCCGTCGATGATGGCAATTGGGGACGTGTCGAGGCGCTGCTGCGCGGGTTCAACCGCAAGCCGATCGTGAGCGTCGAAGGGATGGGCGGATCGGGGGGAGGAAGCGACCTGCGCGCGCCGCACGTCGTGGGCGTGTTTGCCGGGGCGGACGGTTCCGGCGGGGGCGAATACCGTGATGACGGCAGGCGCGACAACATTCGCTATCTGGTGCTGGGGCCTGCCGGCGGGGAGATTCCCGATCTTGCCGGTCCGGCGCATCGCGCGCTGGCGCTGGTGACGCTGAACGCGAACCATGATGCGAGCGCGCCCGCGGCCGGCGCTTCCGCGGTCACTCCGGATCCGACGGATGTGACGGTCGCGCTGTTGTCGATGGAGAATCATCCTTCCGCCTCCGATGGGCCGACGCTGTTGCCGGCGGATGTGGTCACTGCCGGCGAGCGGGCTTTGGCCGAAGCCGTCGAGGGCTGGACCGACCAGACGGCGGCTGTGGAAGTTGTGTCCGCGCCGGATTCGGCGGCGCCGGGGGGGGATGGCGTTCCGCCGGTGAGCGCCGCCGTGCAGGTGCGCATCAGCAATCCGCTGAAGATTCCGATCAGCGTCACGGTGCGCGCCGCGGCGGTTGAGAGTTCTCCCCCGGCCGCCACGACGCAGAGTTTTGCCGGCACGCTGAGTCCGGCGTTCGATGAAAGCCGCTGGCAGGTCGCGGGCGGCGAAGCGCGCGTGATCGAGCCGGGCGCGACGGGGCGCTGGCAGGTCGTGCTGTCGCACACGGGCGGGCTGCTTCATGCGTCGCGGCCATCGGTCGAGCTGCTGGTCCGCTGGCTTGATCCCCGGGGCCGACCGTGGCAGGTAACGCTTCATCGGCGGCTGTCCTCGGCCGGCCGGTGAGGAATTCTTGCGGAGGGCGCGGCGATCCGCCAATTGTGGGGATTGGGGCCGCGGGTGATCTGCACGGGGCATGGGCCGGTGCTGCGGGACATGGGGAAACTGGAGCGTTTTGTAGCGCAGTTGCCGGGGGAGGCGGGAAAATTGGAAGAATGTACTTGACGCGGGATTTTTGAGCAGGTGCGCAATTCTACGCAGGTGCGTATGTGCTGCAAATACTGGTGGCTGCGGAGGATACGGATGAGGAGGGGGGAGATGCGCAAGGCGCTCATGGATTTTTGCGATGGGCACGGGGCGGGAGGGGGAGGGGCGGACGGGGGGGTGCGTGAGGGATGCCCTGGGGGTGTGGCACATGGGGTGAACTCCTTCTCCCGGGGAGGCATGCGCGCGATGGATTGCGGGCATGCGGCCCGAACTGTGCGTGGCGACACCTGCGTTTGCGGGTCGGAAGCGTTATTGGATCATGGGCAGGATGCCCATGCCACTTTTGAGGATGGCCATGCCCCTTTTGAAAGAGGTTCAGTTATTCGAGCCGCGGGCGGGGACGGTGTTGCGGGGGTAGGTGCGGAGGACGCCGATGAGGACGCCCTGGATGCGGATGTCTTTGTCGACGTAGATGGGGGCCATGGTGGAGTTGGCGGGTTGGAGGCGTACGCGGCCGCGTTCTTTGAAGTAACGTTTGAGGGTGGCCTGGCCGTCGTCGAGGAGTGCGACGACGATTTCGCCATCGCGGGCGTGTTCGCGGCGTTCGATGATGACGTAGTCGCCATCGGCGATGTGGTCGTCGATCATGGAGTTGCCCTTGACGCGCAGGACGTAGGTGCCATGGCGGGTGTTGAAGAGGTTTTCGAGTTCGAGGGTTTCGCGGTTTTCGATAGCTTCGATGGGCTGTCCGGCGGCGATGGTTCCGACGACGGGGTAGGAAGTCGCCTTGGATTCGTCAGGCAGCTTCACCTCCGGCGAGACTTCCAAAGAGCGAGCCTTGTTGCGGGCACGGAGGATGAGCTCTTTCTTTTCCAGCGCCTCGACGTGCTCGAAGATCGTGACCTTGGACACGCCGAGTTGATCGGCGAGTTCCTGCATCGTCGGCGAGTAGCCGTTGCGGACGCGGAAGTCCCGGATGGCGATGAGGATTTTGAGCTGTTTTGGGGTTGGGGTCATGAGAGTGCGCCTCCATAGCGTTGGCGGGAGCGGCGGGGGAAGGCTCCTCGCTTGGGAGGAGGCCCTGGGAACTGGTGGACTCCGTATTGGCGGTGCAGGCCATCGGACCTGGACGGTCAAGAGGAGTTCCCGAGCCCCGCGGTTCCGCGGTTAACTGTTGCAGCAGCCGCCCGACGGGCGACCGGCTGAGATTCGGCACCGGCTCGAGTTCGTCGTTGCCAGAGAAGGAGTGGGGGAAGAGGTAAGTGGGGGGCGGGTCATCGGCGGGGGCGGGGGCGGGGGCGGGGAGGGGAGCCGATTGGAGGGCTGGGGGGTCGTGGGCGAAGCGGTGGGCGACGGCGCCGCAGGTGGAGCATGGGGCGAGGGAGCGGGGGTGGAGATCGGCGCGGAAGCGGCGGGCGGGATGGGTTGCGAGCAGCCAGCCCTGGGCGTCGGAGAAGAGGACGCGGCCGACGCGGGAGAGGTAGGAGCCGAGGGTGCGTGGCGGCAGGACCACAGGGGAGCGTGCGGCGCGGGGGGAAGCCTGCCATTCGACCACATATTCGCCACCGGGACCGAAGCTGCATAGGGGCGCGGCGTGGGGTGCGGGCGGGGGCGGGAAGGCGTGGAGGATTCCTTTTTGCGAATAGCGCATCGAGGTTTCCCGAGGCATCGCCGCGGGGGCAACGGACGAAGAGGAGCGGGATGTCAAAGAGCGAGCGGCCCGCCCGATGAGGGAGTGGAAACGGTTCATGGAATCCTTTCCAGCGGGCGGCTCCCCGGCCAGTGGGGGGAGGCTACCGCCTTAGGGGATGCACAACCTCTTGTGCTCTCGCCACTTGCGAGGGCCAACCCGAAGGGTTGGGCTGTGCGGATCGACCGTTTCACTTGTCGGACCTGCCTTGGGGAAAACTTGAAGCTTTCCGTAAGGCCTCTGTTTGGTAATATATACGCACATTTTCCTAACGGCAAGTAGAATGTTGGGGAGATTTTCGGAAAAATATGGAGAGGCCCCGGGGGCGCGGGGTGTGCGGGCTGGGCAATATGGGAGGGCGTTGGGGGTTGTGGCGTTGGATTTGCGGGTTTCTCAGGGCGGCTATGGATGGGTTTTGGCATTGAGCCTAGAATGAGGGTGGGGATTTGGGGAAGATGGAGTTGGGGGCGGCATCGTTCGGATGACGATGAAGAGATGGTGGGATGGCGGGGCGGGGGCGTGCTCGAAAGGAGCCGGACATGAGAGGCTGCACACATCGCGCTGCGCTGGCGTTGGCTGTCGCCCTGGCCGGGGGGACGTGGCTGGGGGTGGCGCGGGGGCAGATTCAGGTGCAGCAGAACGGCAGCGCGCTGGACGCGAACCCGCTGGTGGGCAGCGGCGGCAGCAATACGCCGATCCAGGGGTACGTGCCGATCAACGGGAACAACATTATTAATGGGAACGTGAGCGGGTTATCGTATTTCCACGCGCCAGCGGGAACGACGTCGAGCTACACGTTCCAGGGGACGCTGGGGACGTCGACGCTGCAGAATTTTGAGCGGCAGAGCGCCGGGGGGATTCCGACGGCGCCGTCGAGCATTTCGTCGGTGTACTACTTGCCGAGCAGCATAGTGTCCGGGGCGCAGGGGACGTTTCATTACGCGCCCAATGCGAACGGGTTCAACCAGCGGTTAGCGCCGAGTTCGGCGATTTCGCCGCTGGCGAGCGGGGCGGCCGCGCCCTCGCCGGTGGCGGCGGGCCTGCCGATCCGGGCGTTCGACATTGCGGCGGCGGCGCAGCCGAATCCGTCTGGGCCGACGGAGCTGACGAGCCCGCTGTATCTGGGGAACATACGTTCGCCGTTGCAGGTGGTGGGACCGGGGCAGGAAGCGAAGCCGGGGGCACCGGGAAACAACGTGGGGAACAATGGGGTGAACGAGGGGACGGAGAACAAGGAGAACGATGAGGGGATACCGAGCAGTCTGCCGCAGTTGGAGAGCAATCTGCCGACGGCGCCGGGCGAAGGCGGGCCGGGGGGCGTGAATCAGAACGGCGCGGGCGCGTTGGCGCAGAACGGCAACATGCTGCCGGGGGAGGCGAGCAATCAGAATGGGAATCAGAATGGGAATCAGAATGGGTGGCAGCAGAACAATGGCACGATGCGTGTGAGCGGCGTGTATTCGAACCTGATGGACGAGATTGCCAAGGCGCGTCGTCCGGGTCCGACGAATCTTCAGCAGATCGAGCCGGGGCAGAACGCGCAGACGGAGAATGCGAGCGCGGTGGCGCGCGGGAATGCGCCGCAGCCGGGGAGCCACATTCCCGGGGCGCCAGGGCAGCCGGCGGCTGGGATTCCGGGGAACGCGGTGGCGGCGAACGGCGCGGTCGGAGCGGGCGGGGCTGTGCCGACGATCGATCCGACGCAGCCGAACTACCGCACCAACATTCTGGGCAGCCGTTCGCCGGGCGCGGCGGGGACGGGCGCGGGGGCGAGCGATTTGATGGATCTGGCGAACACGTCGCCGGACATTCTGCGTGCGGGGTCGAAGATTGCGCAGCTTCCGTCGCTGGCGCCGACGGGCGCGGGCAAGGTGACGCCGTTCGACGAGCTGATGAAGCAGGCGGAGGCGCAGTTGAAGGAGGGGGACTATCTGTCGGCGGGGGACACGTATCAGATGGCGGTGCGTTCGGAGCCGAACAATCCGTTGGCGATACTGGGGCGGGGCAACGCGGAGCTGGCGGCGGGGATGTACCAGAGCGCGTCGTCGGACCTGGAGTTTGTGTTTGAGAAGAAGCCGGAGTTGATCAGCGTGAAGTATGCGTTGGGCGATTACATACCGGTGAAGCGGCAGGGGCAACTGGTGGCGGATTTGGGAACGCTAGCGCAATCCAAGACCACGGGTAACATGGCGTCGTTCCTGTTGTGTTATCTGTGCTATCAGACGGGTCGAAACGAGGAGCTGCACGCGGAGCTGGATCGCTGGGCGGCGCGGCCGTGGAAAGACCAGTGGCAGACGATCGCGGAAAAAGCATGGCGGTGAGCGTGAGCGGTGGAAGCGGCGCAGGCGGCGAGTGGCGGGCGGGGCAGATTTTGAGCGAAGGAAGGTAGTTGTATGGCACCATTGATGACGGGGGGAGCGGAGGAAGAAATGAGCGTGCCGGGGGCGGGCATTGCGGGGGCGGGGGATTTGATGGAGCAGCGGGTGCTGATGAGCGCGACAGACATGGCCGGCAAGCCGGCGGAAGCGGCGGCGGGCGGCGGGAACGGGACGGGAACTCCGGCGGGGCCGACCACGCGGCTGACGGAGTTTCTGGATCTGGCGACGCTGCAGGACATCCAAGATTCGCTGGCGATGGTGGCGCAGGTGAAGGCGTCGATTCTGGACACGAGCGGCCAGCCGCTGACGCAGACGACGGTGAGCGAGCGGTTCAGCAATCGGAGCGCGGCGATCGCGGCAGCGCGGAAGCAGAAGGGGGACACGAATCTGGATCAGCCGTTCGTGGCGCCGATCATTGTGAATGATGTGCAGCTTGGCACGATCGTGATGGAGCCGGCGAAAGCGGCGCCGATCAAGGCGAGCCAGGTAGGGCGGCTGGCGAAGAAGCTGGGCGTGCCGGCGGAAGAGGTGAGGGCGGTCGTTGAGGCGATGAACGAGGAGGGGATGGGTCAGCGGACGGCGAGCGTGCAGTTTTTGTATTTGCTGGCCAATGCGCTATCGCGGCTGTGCAGCCAGGAGATGCAGCTTCGGCAGCGGATTCAGGAATTGACGGCGTTGTTCAACATCAGCTCGATGCTGACGGGGACGCGGGGATTACAGCAGATTCTGGATCGGGTGACGCGCGGGGTGGCGGAGGCGATGCACGTGAAGAGCTGCTCGCTGCGGCTGCTGGACGAGGGGCGGGACGAGCTGGTGATCAAGAGCGTGTACGGGCTGTCGGAAGCGTATTTGAAGAAGGGGCCGGTGACGCTGGGGGTGAGCACGATCGACCGGGCGGTGCTGTCGGGGCAGACGGTGTACATCGGGGACATGGCGAGCGACGAGCGGGTGTTGTATCCGAGCGAGGCGAAGCGGGAGGGGATCGTGAGTTCGCTGGTGACGGGGATGCGGTTCAAGGAGCGTGCGATCGGGGTGCTGCGGGTGTACACGGCGGAGCCGCACGAGTTCACGGAGTTCGAGAGGAAGCTGCTGGAGTCGATAGCGAGCCAGGCGGCGGTGGCGATTGAGAATGCGCGGCTGCAGGAGGAGGCGTTGGAGAAGGATCGGCTGGAGCGGCAGGTGCAGATCGCGGCGGAGGTGCAGCGGCGGATGATGCCGGCGAAGGCGCCGCAGTTTCCGGGGCTGGACATCGCGGCGTTGTACGTGCCGTGCTTTGAGCTGGGGGGCGATTTTTACGATTTCATTCCGCTGGGGGATCACTCGGTGGGGCTGACGGTGGCGGACGTGGTGGGCAAGGGTCTGCCGGCGAGTCTGCTGATGGCGAGCGTGCGTGCGGCGATGCGTGCGCAGGCGGACAACGTGTACGACCTGGACGAGATTGTGTCGCGCGTGAACAAGAGCATGTCGCTGGACATGCGGAGCAACGAGTTCATCACGTTGTGGTATGGGGTGCTGGATTTGCAGACGAAGCAGTTGACGTATTGCAGCGCGGGGCATGAGCCGGCGCTGTTGATTCGCGAGGGGCAGATGCGGGAGCTGGCGGTGGGCGGGATGGTGATCGGGGTGGATCCGGAGCAGCGTTACGACAAGGAAGTGGTGCAGCTTCAGAGCGGGGACGTGTTGTGGGTGTACACCGACGGGGTTCCGGACGCGATGAATTATTCGGGGGAGAAGTTCGGCAAGACGCGGATGAAGGAGAGTCTGCTGAAGTATCGGCATTTGGCGGCGGAGCAGATTTGCCGGCAGATGTTGTGGGAAACGCGGCGTTTCGTGGGGCTGAACCGGCGGACGGACGACACGACGATCGTGGTTGTGAAAGTCAGTTAATCCCCCCCCACGACGACGACGGGCACGTCCACGAATGGACACGAATTTACACGAATGACGTGACGGCTCCCCCATCGACGACGACGACGTAAATTGGCCACGAAAGGCACGAAAAACACGAAAGATGAGGGTGGGGATGGTTTGTGTCTGTGCTTGCAGTTTATAGGAGTGGAGGGGTGACGTTGGATGCGGATGGATGCGGGTGACTTTAACAGGAAGGTTTTTCGTCGGAAGCTAAGAAATTACTGGACAGTGGTATTCATTTATACGGTTTCCATGTGAAATTCGTGCCAGTGGAACCCGGCCAAAGTGCCGGGGCTAAACTTATTTCAGCCCAAGAATCAGTTGAGTTCCGTATTATTTTTATTTGTGTTTATTCGTGTGAATTTGTGGACGGTTCAGTCGGGGTGGATGCCGAGGGCGGCGAAGAGTGCGGCGGCTTTGTGGAGGGTTTCGAGGCGTTCGGATTCGGGGTCGGAGTCGGCGGTGATGCCGGCGCCGGCGTGGAGGTGGAGGATATCGGCGGTTTGCTGGAGGGTGCGGATGGTGATGTTGAAGGTGGCGGAGCGGGCGCGTGGGGCGATGGCGCCGATGTGGCCGCAGTAGAGGTGGCGGGGGTGGGGTTCGAGCTCGTTGATGATCTGGCAGGCGCGGATTTTGGGGGCGCCGGTGATGGAGCCCGCGGGAAGGGCGGCGCGGAGGAGGTCGGCGAGGGTGGCGCGTCGTGGTGACGGGTGCAGGTCTGACTCGATGGTGGCGACTGTGTGCCAGACGGTGGGGTGTTGTTCGAGGGTGCGCGGGGCGGAGACGTTGACGGAGCCGAACGTGGACACGCGGCCGAGATCGTTGCGGAGGAGATCGACGATCATGGCGAGTTCGGCGTGGTCTTTTGGCGAAGCGAGCAGGTCCTCGGCGAGGGCACGATCGGCGGCGGGGTCGGCGGGGTTGCGCGGGCGCGTGCCTTTGATGGGGCGGGCGACGACGTGGCGATCGCTGAGGTGGAGGAACAGTTCCGGGGAAGCGGAGAGCAGGTGTCGCGCGATGTTGGCGTGGTCGTGGAATTGGAGGTAGGCGGCGTAGGGGGCGGGCGAGCGTTCGCAGAGGCGGCGGTAGGTAAGGTGCGGGGGCGTGGGGGTGCGGAGGGTCCAGCGCTGGGCGAGGTTGGCCTGATAGATGTGGCCGTCGGCGATGAGGTCCTTGGCGGCGCGGACGATCGCGGGGTAGTGCGCGGGCGGGGGCGCTTCGAGGAGGGCGGCGGGGGTGAAGGGGAGTTGCGCGGGGGGCGGCGCGGGCGGCGTATCGAGGAGGGCGGCGGCGGGGGCGGCGTCGTCGGCGAGCGCGACGGGGGTGTAGAGTCCTGCGGCGGGATCGTGCAGGAGATAGTGGCGGTAGAGGGAGAATCGCAGGAGCGGCCAGGGGGGTGTTGGGTCGGGCCTCGGGGCGCCGATCGCTTCGAGCCCATAGGCCAGGTGATAGGAGAGGAAGCCGAGCCAGCCGATGAGGGGGTGGGGCGGGGGCGAGCGGAAATCGAAGGTATCGATAGCGGTTTGGAGTGCGGCGAGGGGATTCAGGGGCGGGGGCAGTGCGAGGCCATCGTGGGTGGCGAGGCGGGCTGCGCCGTGGGGATCGACTTCGAGGGTGACCAGGGGATTGACGGCGAGCACGGAGTGGCTGGTGCTGGTTGCCGAATGAAGCAGCGTGATTTCCGCGGCGGGATGCGCATGGGCGATGGCGGATAACAGATCGAGCAGCGGGGGGCCGGGGCGCGGAGGAAGCAGGGAGAGCGGGAGATGCATGAATGCATGATGAAAGGAGCGGTGGAAAATGACAAATGAGCGGGGGCGGGCGCGGGGGGGGCGGGGGCGTTTGGGGCGGAAGCGCGGCCGGGCTGGGGTTGTGACAACGATCCGCGGCAGTATCATAAGCGGGGCATATCGGCGCGTTCTGGGACATTCTGCATGACGATCGCGGTAAACGACGCTCATTCGAGCCAGGCGGAGCATGCGGGCGGTGCTCCGAATCGGGACAGGGAAGTCATTGGAAACATTGAGGAATTGCGGCGGATATTGACGGCGATCGATGACCGGCGCGCCGATGAGATGCGTGCCGTGACCCAGCGGTATCCGTTTCGAGTGCCACGGTATTACGTGGAAAACGTGCTGCGGAATGATTCGGCGGATCCGCTGTGGGAGCTGGCGTTGCCGGGCGCGGAGGAATTGACGGATGCGGGGACGGAGCGGTGGGATGCGTTTCAGTTGGAGGGGAAGGCGGCGGAGCATCCGCGTTGGATTCAGAAGTACCGGTATGAAGTGCTGATCCGGATGACGAATTTCTGCAGCGGGTTGTGCCGGTATTGCTATTTGAAGAATCGGGAGAACATCGAAGGATTCATTTCGCATGCGGACATTGACGGGATGTTCGACCAGGCGGAGAAGAATCCGCGCGGGCGGGAGCTGCGGGAGGTGGTGCTGTCGGGGGGCGATCCGCTGACGGTTCCGGGGGAATACATCGAGCATCTGGCGGCGCGGGTGGAGCGATTGGGGGGGCTGCTGGGGAAGCGGGTGACGGTGACGGTGCACACGCGCGAGCCGGTGTGGTATCCCAACAGGGTGCTGCGGAACAAGGGGCTGCTGGGGGCGTTGACGAAACTTCGACCGAGCTCTTATATCCTGCATGTGGTGCATGCGCGGGAGGTGACGCGGGGGCTGCATGAAGCGATGGAAACGCTGGCGGGGCTGGGTGGAAGGCGGCAGCCGCTGATGATGACGCAGCATCCGCTGTTCCGGGGGATTAACAACGATCATCGCGCCGTTACGGAGATGTACGATGCGCTGGATTCCGGCGACGTGGTGGTGAAACCTTATTATCTGATACATCCTTTTCCGGACGGGACGCTGCCGCGGCATCGGTTGCGGTTGAAGGAAAGCCAGGAGATTTTGCGGGGTTTGGCGAGCGCTCCGGGGACGCGGGTGCCGCTGTTGACGGTGCCGACGCCGATGGGCAAATGCGTGATAGGTCCGTGGGAGGAACTGGTGGATCGGGGGGGCTATTATGTGTTGCATACGAAGGACGGCGTGCCGGTGCGGTACACGACGGGCGAAGGATATGCCGGGGGAAATGAATGTGGGCATATTCCGGTAGGCGTGACGGTGGGAGCGACGGATAAAGTTTCCACGAACGGGCAGTAGGCTGCATCTGATGACCACGAATGGGGCATGTGTGAAGATTTGTGTGGTCGTGCCGGTGTTCAACCATGGGGGGACGGTGCGCGGGGTGGTGGAGGCGGTGCGGGGGCTGGGGATGGCCGTGTGCGTGGTGGATGATGGCAGCGCGGATGGGAGCGGGGAGGCGTGCGCGGGGATGGAGGGGGTGACGGTGGTGCGGCAGGGGCGGAACCGGGGGAAGGGTGCGGCGCTGGGGGCGGGTTTTCGGTGGGCGTGGGCGCATGGCTTCACGCATGCGGTGACGGTGGATGCGGATGGTCAGCATCGGGCGGCGGATGTGGCGAAGCTCGCGGCGGCGGCGCGGGAGCATCCGGGGGAGCTGATGCTGGGCTGGCGGGACATGGAGGCGGCGGAGGCGCGGGGGATGGCGATTCCGGCGCGGAGCAAGAAGGGTCGGGATGCGGCGCGGTTCTGGCTGCGGGTGCAGACGGGGGTGGACATTCCGGACACGCAATGCGGTCTGCGGGCGTATCCGCTGGGGCCGGTGATGAGGGTGCGAAGCTGGTTCGGGCGGTACGATTTTGAGACGGAGATTGTAGCGCGGCTGTCGTGGGGCGGGGTGAGGATTCGGAGCGTGCCGGTGGAATGCGTGTATTTTTCGGGGGCGGAGCGGGTGAGTCATTTTCGGCCGGTGATGGACACGCTGCGCGGGGTGCGGGTGAACGTGCTGCTGGTGCTGCGGCGGTTGATGCCCTGGCCGATCCAGCGGCTGGTTCCGCGTGAGCCGGGGTATCGGTTTGGGAAGTGGTGGAAGTGGGCGACGTGGCGTGAGGCGGTGCGGCGGGCGATGCGGGAGGGGAACAGCAACGCGGAGTTGGCGACGGCTTTTGCGATGGGGGTTTTTGTGGGGCTGACGCCGTTGTATTTGTTGCAGACGGTGCTGGCGATTTTTTTTGCGAAGCGGTTGCATTTGAACGTGGTGGCGGCGGTGATTGGGAGTCAGATTTCGATTCCGCCGCTGATGCCGTTGTGGGTGGTGCTGAGTTACGGTGTGGGGCGGGTGATCGCGGCGGGGGCGGGAGCGGTGGGATCGTTCGTGGTGGGCAATGCGGTGGTGGCGGTGACGATGGCGGCGGCGGGGTTGCTGCTGGCACGCGGGGTGTTGGGAGTGGCGCGGCCGAATGGCAAATGACCGACGAATGACAAATGACAAATTACCAATGACAAATGGGGAAGGAGAGCATCGTGCCGGGAGTGAGCAGGCGCCGGTGCGGCAGCGGTGGGGGCGGGTGTGGTTTGGGTATCGGGCGAATGCGATGATGTTGTGGGTGGGGCGGCGGGCGTTGTGGCTGGGGTATTTTTTTGTGTGGTGGGGGGCATTGTGGTTTTTCGTGTGCGCGCCGGGGGCGCGGCGGGCGAGCGTGGGGTATCTGGATCGGGTGTGGGGAGGCCGGGGGAGGCGCGGGGTATTGCGGCGGCGGTGGGATACGTATCGGCATCTGGTGACGTACGGGTATTTGCTGCTGGATCGTGCGGTGATGCTGTCGGGTCCGGGTCATGGGTATGAGATTGTGCGGGAGGGGATGGAGCAGTTGCATGCGGCGGCGGAGGCGGCGCGGGAGGAGGGGCTGGTGGTGTTGACGGCGCATTTTGGGAATGCGGAGGCGGCGATGCCGCTGCTGGCGGGGAAGATGGGGAAAGTGCTTCGGGAGCGGGCGATACACGTGGTGATGTGGCAGGATTTGGGGGATGCGACGGAGCGGTTTCATGCGCGGACGCGGCGGATGATGGAGGGGATGGAGGTGATCAGCACGACGGATCCGCTGCGTGCGGGGGTGAAGATCATGGGGGCGTTGAGGGCGGGCGGCGTGGTGGGGATGCGTGCGGATCGGCGGCTGGGGGGCAAGACGGTGGTGGTGGAGCTGCTGGGGGAGAAGGTGGCGTTGCCGGCGGGACCGTTCGTGGCGACGGCGTTGACGGGGGCGCCGGTGGTGAGCGTGTATACGTGCCGGCTGGGGTATCGGCGGTATGCGTGTTTGATCGGGGTGGGGGGCGGGTGGCGGCGGTATGGGGAGGAGTGCGGCGGGAGCCGGGAGGAGCGGGTGGAGCGTGCGGCGCGGGACTATGCGCGGGGGCTGGAGGAGATGATCCGGAAGTATCCGCTGCAGTGGGGGAATTTTTATGATGTTTGGGCGGGGTGAGGAGGGGGAGGGGGGGGACGGTGACGCGCCAGAAGGTTCCGGGTTGCCTGGCGACAGTCTGCGGAGGGCGGTGGGAAATCATTCATGACCTCCTTACTTTTTTTCTAGAGGAGGCATACTGGCGGCAGGAGTACCAGGGATAAGGAAGGCGCAAGGGGCATGCTCATGGGGCCCCTGCCCCAAGAGCATGGCACCCGAGGGGGGTCAGGTTTCGATGGAGAGGGTTTTTAGGCCGGGCCAGGAGTGGTCGGGGAGTTGGCCGAGGAGGTAGATGAGGATGCGGCGCTCGCCGATGCGGAGGACGGTGGGGGTGGTGAGGGTGGATTGGAGGGTTTTTTGGAGGGCGGCGAAGCGGGGGTCTTCGGTGAGGTCGGCGAAGAAGGCTTCGAGGGAGAGTTGTTCGATTTTGGCGCCGGGGGGGGGTGGGGCGTTGGCGGTGAGGGCGGCGCGGGGGTCGGCGGGGCCGGCGGGCCAGTGGAAGGGGGTGAAGGGTTCGTCGCTGTCGCTGGGGTAGAGGAGGTCTTTGGAGGCCTGGGTGAGGGTGTCGAGGATGGGGTCGGGGGGCATGGTTATTCTCCGGGGGTGGGGCGGTTGGTATTTTCGTCGCCGTAGGTGGGGTGTTGTTGCTGGGGGATGTCGGTGGTATCGATTTGGGCTTTGAGGGCGGCGGCGGTGGCGGGGGGGAGTTTGTCGAAGAATTTGAGGCCGGTGACGTTTTCGATTTCGTTGACGGAGGTGCGGTACTGGGCCCAGGAGTAGCTGACGGAGTTGTCGTTGGGCATGATGACGGCGAGGACGCGGGAGGCGGGGGTGATTTTCTGGAAGTCGGCGGCGGGGCCGCCGGAGCCGCCGGGGAGGATGAGGGCGATTTTCCAGCATTGGCCGGGGACGTGGACTTTGCCGTTGGCGATGGCGGTGCGGAAGCCCTTGGAGCCCCATCCGCCGCGGCCGGCGGGGCCGGCGATGATGTAGATGTGGGCGTCCTGTTTTTGGACGAGGTCGCGGAGGTAGTCTTCGAGCATGGCCCAGGCTTTCTGGTTCACGGAGGGGGCCTGGGGGATGATGTTGGTCATGACGAAGGTGGCGTAGGACATATCGATGTCGCGGCCGCGGTCGGCGTGGGGGCACATATGTCCGCGGTCGAAGCCGGATTCGAGGTAATCTTTGTGGGTGATGCGGGTGAGGCCCGGAGGAAGGGAGAGGTCCTCGGCGAACTCGCGTTTGCGCGGGGCGTCGCCGAGATAATCGCGGGTGAGCTGCCAGGAGACCCAGCGAGGGATGCCGGCGTCGGAATCGTAGGCGAGGGCGTAATAGCGTTTGGAGAGGAGGAAGTTGTCTTTGTTGCGGGGGTCGGAGGTGGCGTTGCTGGGGTTGCCGAGGAGGAGTTGGGGGGAGGTGGCGGGGTTGATGAGGACTTGTTGGGGGGCGTTGGCGAGGGGGGCGGCGGAGCGTGGTTGTGCGAAGGCGGTGAGGATGAGGGAGAGGGAGAGGAGGAGGATGGGCAGGCAGCGTTTGAGGGACATGAGGGCTCCTGACTCGGCTGAGAGAGTATAGGCGTGGGTGGGGTGGGTGGGTGGGCTGTGGGGTGAATGGATGTGGAAGGCATGCTTGTGCGGTGGGCGGATCGGCTGCGGCCGAAGATCGGCGGGACGCCGATGCCACGTTGATGGCACGCGGTCAATGGGGGTTTGCTTCGATGATGGTGAGTGCTTCGTCGAGGGTTTGGGCGAGGTAGGCGGCGTCGTCTTTAGAGAGGCACATGGGGGGTTTGATGCGCAGGACGTTGCCGAAGAGGCCGCCCTTGCCGAGGAGGACGGCGCGTTCGCGGGCGAGTTCGAGGAGTTGGAGGGTTTCGGTGGTGGCGGGGGTTTTGGAGCGGCGGTCGCGGACGAGTTCGACGCCGAGCATGAGGCCGAGGCCACGGACTTCGCCGATGAGGGGGTGTTTGTCCATGAGGGCGGTGAGGAGTGATTTGAGGTACCCCCCTACCGCTTTGGCATTTTGCTGAATGTTTTCGGAGTCGATGACTTCGAGGGTGGCGAGGCCCTGGGCCATGGAGACGGGGTTGCCGCCGAAGGTGTTAAAGTGGGTGCGGTTTTTCATGATGGCGGCGACGTCGGGGCGGGCGGTCATGGCACCCAAGGGGCAGCCGTTGCCGATGCCTTTGGCCATGGTGACGATGTCTGGGGTGACGCCCCAGTTTTGGAAGCCCCAGAAGTGTTCACCGGTGCGGCCGAAGCCGGTCTGGACTTCGTCGGCGATGCAGAGGCCGCCGTATTTGCGGACGATGTCGTAGACGATTTTGAAGTATTCGGGAGGAGGTGTGACGGCGCCGCCGACGCCCTGGATGGGCTCGCCGATGAAGGCGGCGATTTGGCCGGAGGTTTCGTAGCGGATGACATCTTCAGTATCGCGGGCGCACTTGATATCGCAGGAGGGGTAGGTGAGGCCGAGGGGGCAGCGGTAGCAGTAGCCGGGGGTGGTGTATTTGTTGTTGGCGGTGATGTTGGATTTGAATTTCCAGGAGGAGTGGGCGGTGGCGCCCATGGTGGCGGAGGAGCCGCCGTGATAACCATTGCGGAGGGAGAGGATGTCGGGGTTGCCGGTGAATTCGCGTGCGGCGAGGAGTGCGAGTTCGTTGGATTCGGAGCCGGAGTTGGTGAAGTAGGTTTGGGAGAGGTTGGAGCCGGGGGGGAAGTGTTCGGCGAGTTTTTTGGCGAAGAGGGCGATGGTGGGGTGGAGATAGATGGTGGTGGTGTGGGTGAGGGTGGCGACTTGTTGCTGGACCCTGGCGGTGATTTTGGGATGGCAGTGGCCGACGGAGACGGTGACGATGCCGGCGAAGGCGTCGAGGTATTGCTTGCCGGTTTCGTCGAAGAGGTATTGCATGGAGCCTTCGACGAGCATGAGGGGGTCTTTGTAGAGGTGGAGGAGGGCGGGGTTGAGGTATTGCTGGCGCATGGCGAGGACGTCGGCTTTGGAGGGGCCGGTGTAGGGGCGGGGCTGGTGGGGGGAGAGGGGGAGGGAGAGTTTGCGCGGGGCGGCAGCGGGGGGCGTGAGGGGTACGGAGGGGCGCGCGGGGGGGGGATCGATGGCGGTCATGGGGTGCTCCGGGCAATGCGAGCGGGGGGTGCGAGGCAAACGGTGTCACGATACAGAAATCGGCAGGGAAAACCCAGCGGGAGCAGGAATTGGGTTAGAGCGCCGCGGCCGCGCCACGAGGGCGAGTGCTTGTAAATCCCCCCGGGTAACGTTACAACCATGGGCTTTCCCGCGGTTCCGGTACCCTGCGCACAGGGATGACTGGTTCCGCGCCCCTCTCCCGGCCGACCGTGAAATTCATCCTCGTCGACCAACTCCTCGAACTTGAACCCGCCAAACGCATCGTCATGGCGAAAAATGTCTCCATGGCTGAAGAATATCTCGCGGACCATTTCCCGGGCTTTCCGGTGCTGCCAGGTGTGATGATGCTCGAAGCCGCCGTTCAGACCGCCGCGTGGCTCGTCCGAAATACGCTGGGCTTTGCGCACGCTCTTATCGTGCTGAAGGAAGCGCGTGGCGTTCGTTATGGCACGTTTGTGGCGCCGGGCCAGACCCTGATTCTCGCGGCCGACGCGGTCGCCATCGCCGCCGGCCGTTCCGATTTCAAGATCAAAGGGACGGTTCACGGCCAGACGGCCATTCAGGCGCGGCTGGAACTGGTCCACCTGAACCTCGCGGATTCGGATCCCCACCTGGCCTCCGTCGACCAGCGCAGCCTGGCGGCCCAGCGGGAACGCTGGCAAACCCTGACCCTGCGGACTGCCGCCCCAACGCTCGGCGCCGCGTCGTAACTTTTCGCACCCTCACGGAGCCACACAATGGCCATGACCAAAGATGAAGTGTTCGTCAAAGTCAAAGAGGTCCTCACGACCGCGCTCGCCGTCGATGACGATGAAGTCACTCCGGACGCGCATCTCACGACGGACCTGGGCGCCGAATCGATCGACTTTCTCGACATCATCTTTCAGCTTGAAAAATCGTTCGGCATCAAAATTCCGAAGAACGAGCTCATGCCCGACACGAACAGCCCGGACCTGGTGCAGAACGGGAAGCTCACTCCGAAAGGCGTCGCCGAACTCAAGACGCGCATGCCCTTTCTCGATCTGACGGGGATTGAAGCCGACCCCGACGTCACCAAGATCAAAGACGCGTTCACAGTCGACTCGCTGGTGAATTACGTGATGACGAAACTGAGCGCGTGACCCCCGTGTCCTGAGTGCTGACTGCTGACGACTGACTGCTGACGATGCGCTGGATCTGGATCGACAAATTCGAACACTTCGAGGTGAATGTCGCGGCGAGGGCGATCAAGAACGTGTCGCTGGCCGAGGAGCACCTGCACGACCACATTCCGGGTTTCCCGGTGATGCCCGCGTCGCTGATGATCGAAGGCATGGCCCAGACGGCCGGCATCCTGGTGGGCGCCGCGCGGAACTTTCAGGAGAAAGTCATTCTGGCGAAAATCGGCAGGGCCAGCTTCGCGCGCCTGGTGCGCCCCGGCGACCAGATCGTTTACGCCGCCAGAATCGTCAATGTCTCCGAGCAGGGCGCCGCCATCGAAGGCGCCATCACGGTGCGCAGCTCGACCGCCGGCGCCCGGGAGGAACTGCCGGTCGGCAGCATCGACATGATGTTCTCGCACATCGACAACAACCTCGCGGGCGCCAAGTTTCCGGAGTTCAATTTCGTCTTCAACTCTGAATTCATGAACCTGTTCGAGACCTATCGCCGCGACCTGAACGTGCAACTGCCGGCTGCTTCGGCCGCGGATGACAAATAGCCTCGCGGATGCAAGAGGGGACTGTCTGGGGGGAATTTCTGGGGGGGAATGTCTGGATTCAATCCCCGCTTTTTCGTAGAATTGCCGATCTGCCTTCGGGCAACCCGGCGAGTCATGGTAGACGGTGGTTCGGGCCGCGATGCGGCCGCATGCGTCGAGAGTAGGCTGCCGCGAATACAAAGGTTTTTTTATGGCGAAGCACGTCGTTCACCAGCAGCACAAACCTGTGGCGCTCGAAACCCGGACCGCCCGCGGCAGCCGCCAGGCCCGGCTTCTGCGCGGCGAAGGAAAGCTTCCCGGCATCGTCTATGGGCTGGGCAAGGAACCGCTCGCCGTCGCGATGTCCGCGAGCGAAACGGTGGCGGTCATTCACGGCGGCTCGCACACGATCGACGTGGCCATCGACGGCAAGACGGAAAAGCTGCTCATCCAGGACGTCCAGTACGATTACCTCCAGACCACGGTGGAGCACGTGGACCTGCTGCGCATCGATCCCAACAAGAAAGTCAGCGTCCGGGTGGCCCTCGATTTCCGCGGCACGCCCAAGGGCGCCAAGGAGGGGGGCATCCTTGAGACGCAGACGAGCGAGCTGGAAATCGAAGTGTCACCCCTCAACATTCCCGACCACATCCGCGTGAACATCGAGGGACTGGAGCTGCACCAGATTCTGCACGCGCGCGAGATTCAGCTTCCCGAGGGCGCAACGCTCGCGGACAGCCCCGAGAAGATCATCGCCCAGGTGCGCACGGTGAAGGAAGAAGTCGCCGCCGTCGCCGCGGAAACCACCACCGCGGAGCCCGAGGTCATCGGCAAGAAGAAGGAAGAGGAGGGCGCGGAAGCGGCCCCCGCGGCCGGCGAGAAAGCCGCGGCCAAAGCCCCGGCCAAGAAATAATCGCCGGGGAACTCGAATCAGGAACCACGAAGCCAGAAGTTTTTTCTGGCTTTTTTCTTCTATACTTCGCGCGATGATGTTTTTTCTTCTTGATTCTTGTGTTTCGATGTTCTTATGAAGCTCATCACCGGACTGGGCAATCCCGGCAGCCACTACGAGCGGACGCGGCACAACGCCGGCTTCATGGCGGTCGACCTGTTTGCGCAAAAGCACGGGGCGCTGAATTTCCGCGTCGCCCACGAATCGTTCATGGCCGATGTGCTGCTGGGGGGGGAAAAAATCCTGCTGCTCAAGCCGCAAACCTACATGAATCTTTCCGGCCGGGCCGTCGCCTCCGCGATGGCGTTCTACAAGCTGGCGATGGACGATCTGCTGGTGGTGGTGGATGACATCGCCTTGCCCGTCGGAACGATCCGGCTGCGCGCCAGCGGCTCGGCGGGAGGGCACAACGGGCTGCGGGACATCGAGCGAGCCCTGCAGAATGCGGCGGCGGCCGGAGGCAGGAACGGCCAGGACTATCAGCGGTTGCGCATCGGGGTGGATCCGCCCGGGCGCGTCCCGCAGAAAGATTACGTGCTGACGGCGTTCAGCCCCGAGCAAAAACCGCGGGTGGAAGCGTCGCTGAAACTTGCGGTGGAGGCGATGGAACTGTGGGCGACGGCGGGGATCACCGCGGCGATGAACAAATTCAACGGCGCCGACGGCGAAAAAGCATGATGGCGCATCGGGTTTGCATGCAGGCGCTCTGACACAAGCGAAGGAGGCCCCATGCGCACCACCCGGCAATCCCCACGCAGCAGCAATGAATACCGCGGCGCCGACGCCCGCGCCCTGCGCGGCAGCACCGCCCGCAACAAAGACAAGCTGAAGCACGATCACGACGCCCGGGCGGCGATGAATCCCGAGGCACAGCAGGATCAGTTCGGCTCGCGGCACAACCGCGACGACATCAAGGCCGAGCAGCGCCGGAAAGGGCGCCCGCACGGGCGGAACCTCGCGGCGCGCGAGTCCGCGCAGGACACTCAGCCAGACCGGGGGCGGGCCAACAAAAAAGGTCCGGCGCGACGCCGGCGGAAGAGCAGTTCGCCGGTGAAGTGAAAACGTACCGCTGACACTATTGAGATACGGCAGGGGTCACTTCCGGGGCCGATAGGTTTTGACGCCGGCGGTGCGGGCGACAAGCTGGCGGCCCTGGTCGAGGGAGGTGATCTGGCCGGCGGCGAGGGCCTGGGTGAGGATGTTGCCTAGGGCGGTGGCTTCCACGGGACCCGCGAGAACTTCGAGGCGTGTGGCGTCGGCGGCCATCTGATTGAGCAGTTCATTCCGGCTGCCGCCGCCGACGATGTGCAGGGTGCGGAAGGTTTTGCCGGTGATTTCCTGAAGCATGTTGATGACTTTTGCGTAGGAGTCGGCAAGCGATTCGAGGATCACGCGGGCAAATTCGGCGGGGGCGGCAGGGGCGCGCTGGCCGGTGCGCTGGCATTGGGCGACGATTTTCGCGGGCATATTGCCGGGCGTTGCGAAGGCGGGATCATCCAGATCGAGGGTGGCGATGCGGGGGGTTGCATCTCCGGCCATGCGTGTGATGGCGGCGTAGTCCCACTCGTGGCCGTCGCGTTCCCACTGGCGTTTGCATTCCTGGAGCAGCCAGAGCCCGGCGATGTTTTTGAGGAGACGGATTTTTCCGCCGACGCCCCCTTCGTTCGTGACGTTGTACTTCGCCGCGGCCGCAGTCAGGACCGGCTCGGGCGTTTCGGCCCCCAGGAGCGACCAGGTGCCGCTGGAGAGATAGAGCCAGTCATCGCCCCGTGCGGGGACGGCGGCCACGGCGGAGGCGGTGTCGTGGGAACCCACGGCGAAGACGGGCGTTCCTTTTGCGGCCAGCTTCTCATTCACGGATGCCAGAATTTTGCCGCGTAGCGAGGTCTTTTCGCCGGGCATGTCGATGGGGGGGAAGAGCGCGGGGGAAAGCCCGATGGAGGCGAAAACATCGTCGGACCATCGGCGAGACTTCGCATCGAGCATCTGCGAGGTGGAGGCGATGGTGTATTCGGTTCCCATTTTTCCGCAAAGCCAATAGGTCAACAGGTCAGGCAGGAACAGAATATTTTTAGTCGCGGCAAGTTGAGCGGATTTTCCCAGAGACAGGCTTGCCAGTTGAAAGAGCGTGTTGAGCGCCATGGTTTGGATGCCGGTGGTTTCATAAATCGCCTGCTGAGACATGCCGGCGAAGACTTTTTCGACCATACCCTGCGTGCGCCCATCGCGGTAACACACGGGATTGCCGAGCAATTCGCCATTGCCATCGAGAAGCGCGAAATCGACGCCCCAGGTGTCGACGCCGACGCCGGCGAGGACGTGCTGATCGGCGGCTTTGGCGAGGCCGGTTTTGATTTCGTGCCAGAGTCGCAGGATGTCCCAATGGAGGCGTTCGTCGCCGGCGTCGCCGATGGGCACGCGGATCTGCAGGTTGGGAAAGCGGTGGACTTCGGTGAGGTTGATGCCATTGGCCGAGACTTCGCCGACCATGACGCGGCCGGACTCGGCGCCCAGGTCGATGGCGGCGTATTGCTGGATGTCCATGGATAGATTCTCCTGCGATTTCCTCCCCCCGGGCGTGCGGCTGAGGGCATCACCGTTCGTTGAGCAGCCGTTCCACATCGGATTCGGGCAGCGGGATCGCGCCGCCGCAGCTTTGGGCCGTGACATAGGCGCGGGCGGCCTTCTGCATCATGCCGGTGGCGGCGAGCACCGCCTCGCTGGAGGGTCCCAGCGCGATCATTCCGTGATTGCCCAGCAGGATCGTCATCGGCGCTTCCCCCCAGGTGTCCATGTAGCCTTCGAGCCGGTAGCGAAGCTCGACCGCCAGCGGGAGGCCCGGATCCATGTAGGGCACATAGAGGCTGCGCGGCCCGCACAACTGCACGTGCTGCGGAAACAGCCTCATCGCGGCAAAAGGCTCCGCCTTCGGGGAGGCCATGATCCCGGCCACATAGGTCGGATGCGTGTGGCCGATGAAATTGACGTTGGGCAGGTCGAGCAGCACGGCGTGGAAGAACGCCTCGGTCGAGGGCTCGGGGCTCCTGGGCGGACTGGCCACGCGCAGGCATTCCTCGACGGCGGGCCCGCGCGCGTTGGGCTTGCTGGCGACCATTTCGAGCAGCGGCTCAAAGGCCATCGGCACGAAATCCTCCTCCCGCGCCGCATGCATATGCCGGCCGGCGCCCTTGATCAGAAACGTTTTGGGATCGACTTTCGCCGAACAATCTCCCTCCCCGTGAATGACATACTCCTTGGCGGGATCGCCAAGGTTGTGGGCAAATTTCAGAAGTTCAGGAACAACCCGATGCGTCATCTAAGAATTCCTCAGGAAACCAGCCGGCCATCATAACCGCCCGGGAGCGCGGGGGGGAGGGCGTGGGTACGGGCTTCCCGATGGATGCCGGCCGCCGTCGCTGCGCGGTTGAGGCGGATGTGTACATCTCTGGATCATTGGGCTAAGTTTTGGGCATGAGGCAGGCAGTGGGATGGGGTGAAGGAGGAAGGATCTTGTGGATACGGTGGGCAGCGATTGCTCAGGCTCGTCATGGCGAGCGATTGGCATCACTCAGCGCTTCGGAATCGGCGAGGCTTCTGGTTATTTCGCGGGCGGGTACGTTCAGGGCATTCGCGAAGCGCAGGCCGATTTTTGTCTGCAGAATGCCTTCTCGTGTCTGGACGATGGGATAATAGTCGCATTCGCCCGTCGAGTCGCGCGCGAGTACGGCCGTCTGCACCACGTATTGCCACTGGTTAATGCAGTACCATCGCTGCACCACGGTGATGCAAACGATATCCGAAAGAGGAATAGTTACATTCACCCGGGGTAACGTCAGGGTATGCTTCTGGATGTCTGCAACGGCGTAGGGTTTTGCGCGGGCCACGGCGCGACTCGCAGCCCAACCAATCGTTACGAATAACGGGAAAAGCACGATCCAGGCTGCCAATGCGATCCATCCATAAAATGCCGGTAAATTCACGTGTGCTGCGGTCGCCTTGATCAGGAGGGGAAGTCCTGTGATCAACGCCAGGATGAAAGCAGTCCAGGGGAGGACAAACTTCATCGAATAAGTCCATGGTCGCAGAACCACGGCGGGGGGCGTGATGGTCAATTTGGGATAAGTGAGAAATTCCCGTCCAGCACCGAGGAGCGCCAACAATTGTTCCTCGCCGGGTTGCTGCGTGAAATGCAGGCGGTCCAGCGTGTAGACCACCGGGAGGGCGGTTTGTCCGCTGCTTGCATTGTCCATCGCCATGCGGCGATGTTATGGAAACTCCGGGGATTTGGACACTGTGGATTTGCATTGGGGGAGCCAGGCGCTGTGGGAGTGTCGGTCGTGGGGCGAGGCGTGTATCGGTTTTGGGAAAGGGTGGTCAGGGTGAAGGGCCGCGAAAAGCAAAGCCGGAGCGAGGGGGGATGTGGGGGGAAGGCGGAGGGTGCGCTTGCGATTTGTTGGGGGTTTCGCTTGAATTTCTGTACGGGACGAAGGATGCGGGTTCCTTTGGGGCCGAGGTGCGTTTGCAAGGTGAAGATCCATCAACGTGGGGTCGAGGTTGGCCTGCTTGCGGAGTGGGGGGAACGTCGCCGCTGCGGCGACG
>DASZZD010000063.1:0-100386 GCA_035545015.1 Phycisphaerae bacterium | reverse complement strand
GCTCCCGCGCCGCGTCCGCGGCCGCGCCCCCCGAAGCCGCCGCGTCCGCCGAAGCCACCCCGGCCGCCGACGCGCGGCGGGGCAAAGCCGCTGCTGGTGACCGTCGGCTTAAGCTCGGCCATCGTGGTTTCGTCTTCGGGCGTGCGATACGCGATCACCGCGCTGTCGCCGTAGTAGGGAGTCGTGGGAGGCACCGCGGCGACCGCCCCCGCGCCCGCGGGTCCGCCGCCCCGGCCCCCCCGTCCGCCCCGTGCCACCGACTCCTCCGCGGCTTCCGGCGTGTATGCGGGGTTGCCCTGGCCGTAGAAGCTGCCAAACGTGCCATTCGTCCAGGGCGGCTGGGCCAGCTTGTCGTTGAACGATTTGGGGCCCTCGACGTCGGTCTCGGACCAGACCAGCTTCTTCATGGCCTCCGCGGGCTTCACCCACGGGCCGCCCGTTTCGCTCCAGCCCGCCGACGAGAAGATCGACATTTCCAGGCCCAGGCGGTCCGCTTCCGCGGCCGCGTGCTGCACCGCGTCGAACCACTCCGGCGTAAAGAAGCGGATCTTCTTCTCGACTTCCTGCCCGCCGTTCGAGGCGACGTCCGCGAGCATGAACCCGCCGATGCCCACGCGCTTCATCCATTCGAGGTCTTTGGTGATCCCTTCCTTGGTCACGTTGGCGTTGGTCCAGTGCCACCACACGCGCGGCTTGGCGGCAAGCGGAGGATCCTGAAAGCCCGCCAGAAGCGGATCGGCCGCATTCGCCGGAGGCACCGCGCCGGCCGCCGGAGAGAGCGGACCGCTGGGTGCGTCCTGCGCCTCAACCAGGGCGGTCACACCGGAAAACGCCGCGATGACAGCGGCGGCAAGCAGGATCCGCGTGCGGGGGGAGGGATTCTTCATGGACTTCTTCCTCTCTAGGACGGCACATTCAGCACGGCCGATGGGTTATTGGGCGGCGGCCTGGAACGGAGCGTTTTCGTCCAGCTCCAGCCGCAGGTAATCGTAAATGACGCCGTTGGTGATCGGACCCGACGGCACGGTGAGCGTCAGCGTGTTGGCCCCCTGCTTCATCAGCGAAGCGTCGAACGGCAATTCCTTTTCATACCAGATGCCCTGGATCTGGTGGCGCGTGATCACGCCGTCGCCGGGGCCCAGACGCACCGGGCCGGCGTCTTTGTCATTGACGGAGACATCGATCTGCCGCGCGCCCGTGCCGCAGATGGCCAGGCGCAGGGTGGCGGTGCCTTTAGGGGCGTCGGGCATGTCGAAGTGGATGGCGTAGGGGGTGGGGTTGCCCGGCTTGCTCTGAATGCCGCGGAAGGGGGCGATTCTGGCGTCGGGATCGGTGTTGTGGGGCACCTGCTGGAAGAACCAGTCCTCGGCGGGGTTGGACTTGCCGATGGTGAAGGAAACGTCGCTGGGGAAATACTTGGGGTATTGCAGGCCGATGTCCATGGCGAAATAATGATCGCCGAACGCGAATTCCGAGGCGGTGCGGTTGGGGATGCCGATGTCCCACACCTGCTTGCCATGGCGCACCGGTTTCCAGTCCAGCGCCCCCAGATCGACCGGCTTGCCGCCCTCGGGGATGGTGACGTCGGCCTTGGTGAACTCGCCGAGGACGCCGTCGGCGAAGGCGTAGAGCGTGTACGAGCCGGGCCGGACGTTGGGGATCGAGAATTTGCCATCATGAGCGGAGAAGGTGTTCCAGAATTCATAGTGCTTGGCGTCGGTCTGCCAGGTGATCATGCGCTGCCCGCCGTTGGGACCGGCGGCGATGGGATAGGTCGGCGCCGCCAATCCAACGGTGAGATCGCCGGCAAATTTTGCCCCGCCGGGCATGAGCGGATCGTCGAGCGTGAAACTGCCCGTGACCGTCGAACGCTCATTTTTGTGCGGGTAATCGACGCCGGTCACCCAGTCGTAAGGCCACGCCTTCTTTTCGGTCTGGGCCTTCGCCAAGGCGTCGATCCACAGCGCCTTGTGATCGCCGCCGCTGTTCACATAAAGCATGAAGGGCCCGATGACCTTGGTCCACGCTTCGCCCTGGTTCACCCCCACCGCCGCCCCGCCGTAATGGCTCGACCGCCAGTAATTGAGCACGCACGGAGCGGCGACCTGCGTGGTGTCGCGGTGGCACATGAATTCCGGCTTCGTCGGCCCGCCGGAGAGATACTCGATCGTCGGATTGACGATCCACATGCCCACGTGGTCCTTCGTGCTCGACCAGCCATACGCCAGGTTCTTCGATTGCACCGCGGTGTAAACATACTTGTCTTCGCCCTTGGGTTCCTCCGGGTAATACTTGTTGCGCTGCGCGTCGACCGAGAGCCAGTCAAACGTGGCCGCCAGCTTGGCGCAGTAGCGCGCTTCCCCGATGGAGCCGGCCGGATATTCCGGCAGGTGCGTGAAGATGCAATAGGTGTAGATGCCCGAGTCGTTTTGGCCCAGCGAATAGCGGATTTCGATATCGGCGGGAAAGTCGCCGTCCGGCTGGCCGCCCGCGGGATGCCCGAGTTTTTTGCCGCCGGAGATGGCCTTGACCGAGACTTCGCCGCGCTCGCCGTTGTTGGTTTTGGGGTCCATCGTGATCTTGCTGACATTGGGCGGGCCGCCGGGCGCGGGCGAGGCGTCATGCGACCAGTAGCCCCCCGCGCGGCCGGACTTGTCGGTCAGCATCTCCATGCCCTTGTACTCCATCGACGAAAGATCGCCGTTGCGCTTGTTGATCCGCGCGGTGATCGTGCCGTTCGACAGCGTAAAGCCCGTGGCGTCTTCGGTGACCGTCACCGGATCGGCAAACACGGGCGAAGCAACGGCCAGCAGAAGGAAGGGGAGAACGTAGCGTTTCATAAGCGGGTCCTATCAAACGGGACCAGATTTGTCATTTGTCATTTTGCATTTGTCATTTACTGCATGTGCTCTTTCATCCAGGCGATCGCCGCATCCTGCACCGGCGGCGGAAGGCGGTTGTAATCGTCCGGTTCCTGCAGCCCGAGATTGTCGGCGGCGTTGTAAAGCGTGTAAATCTTTCTGGCATTGTCGACGGCGGCGTGAATGTCCTTGGGGGTGGCGTCGCGGTCGTACTTCGGTGACACGACGAGCACGGGGCGTGGGGCGCACATCGCCAGCAGGTCGTCATCGTCATAGGGCAGCGTCGATTCCTTGCCGATGTATTCGCCGAGCTTGGGCAGGAGGGGGCGTTCGATGGAGTAGCGGGCGAGGCCCCCGGTGCCGGTGGCGGCGGTGTCGGTGCGCATCGGCGTGAAGCCGCAGATCGAGACGATGCCTTTGAGCCGCGCGTCGGTGGCGGCGGCGTAGAGGGCGACATTCCCGCCCATCGAGTAGCCGAAGGCATAGATATGATCCGGCTCAACTCGCTCGTTTTTCTGCAGGGCGTCGATCGCGGTGTGAACGTCTTCAACCCTGCGGCCCATCAGCGACCAGTTGGGATAGCGGTCGTAAAACGGAGCGGTCTCTTTCATGCGGCTGCCAAAACCGGCCTGATCGTACGCGAGCACCGCATAACCGGCCTTCACCAGCGCGAGAATCGGATGCAGGTCGCGCTTGTAGACCCACATGTAGCCCAGCGGATAGGAATAGGAGTGCAGCCAGATGACGGTGGGCAGCTTCGTGCCGGCGGGCGTGTCTTTGGGGTAGTAAAGGGTGCCGCGAACGCCGTCGCCGAAGGTGAGGGGCGCGGAGGCCGTGGCGTTTCCTTCGTCGACGAACCAGCCAAATTCCTGCGTGCCGGCCATGGAGCGTTGGATGACCCAGGCGGGAACATCCGGAGTGACCTGGCCGGGATTGGGGCCGGGCTGCGTGGATGTGGACCCACCGCCGCGCCCGCCTCGTCCCATGCCGCGCCCGCCGAAACCGCGGCCGCCGGTGGGAGCGGGCATGAGAAGCGGCGCGGCGCCGAGGAAATCGTTCACGGTGGTGCGAAGGTCGGCGGCGTGCTTTTCCCAATCGGCCGAGGCGGAGAAGGAAGCGAAGTCCGTAGGCTTGGCGGTGAATTGATCGATGGCGTGCGGGTGCTCGGCGGCCCACTTCTGATAGTCCCAGGGGAAGATCCACTCGTTGTGCCATTTGGCGGTGGAGCGGCCGAACTGCTCGTCGAGGAAGTCGATGTTGGCTTCCATGTCGTTGGCGCCGTGGAAGCCGGGCACGCGGTTGAGGGCGAGGGCGTCGGAGCCAGGGGGTGTCTTCGTGGTGCTGCTCCCGAAGGAATAGGAGGTTGCGGGCTTCAGAAAGTCGTACACCTTCGCGGCGGAGTGAAAGGACTGCTCGTCGCCCCAATCGTTGGAGACTTCGTCGTTGTAGCCGCAGACCAGCATCACCGGCCGCGGGGCCATGGCGGCGAGAAGCAGGTTGCCGTCGACGGGCAGTCGGTCTTCGCGGCCGACGAAGAAGCGGAGCCGCGGGTTGAACCAGTCGGGGAACATGAGGGTGGTCGACTCGATCGATTCGGCCTGGTTGCGTTCGCCGGCATTGCGAAAGGCGAGCAGCCCGCCGACGCCCGGCGAACCGGCGACCAGGGCGGCAAAACGCGTGTCGAGCGCGGTGGCGATGAGCGCCTGCTTGCCGTCGCGCGAGTAGCCATACTCGGCGACCTGCTTCTTGTTGGCCTGCGGAAGCGTGAGCACATAGTCGAGGGCCGTCGAGGCCGCCCAGGCGCGCAGCGCGAGCGCTCCGGTATCGCGGCAGTCGGGATACAGCGTCACCATCTGCTTCGAGTCGTCGTGGAGGTCGTCGCCGTCGTAAGAGGCCGCGATGTAGCCCCGGCGAAGCAGCGTCCCCGCCGTGTTGCCGCCGAAGCCGCCGATCAGTCCGGGTCCCATCATCACCGGATAGGGGCCGGGACCGTCGGGAATGACCAGCGTCATGTGCAGCGTGCCCTTGCCCTCGGGTCCGCAGTGGATGACGACGGTGCGCGTGAGAAAGGAGCCGCCGGTTTCGCCCTTGCCGGGGGTATCGGTCACGTCGGTGGAGACGATGGCCGCGTGGGGCGGGATTTTGCCCCAGGCGTATTGGGCGTAGAGATCGAGGATTTCCTGCCGGCGTTTTTGCCAGTCTTCGGGCGTTTTGACAGGGCGGCCGTCGAAGAAGGTCATGGGATCGGGCAGCTCGTTGTGGCGGGGCAGTGCGTCGAAATCGGGGGGCAGCTCGTCGGTGCGTTTGATCCAGTCGTCGAAGGCGGGGACGTCGGGAAGGGTGGCGACGAGATGATCGCGGTAGGCGCGGCGTTCGTCGGGCGTCATCGCGGAAGCGGATGAGGCGCAGGGAAAGCAGGCAACCCCCACCGCTCCCAGCACCGCCCACGCCAGAAGAGGCTTGCACCGCATACCACGCCCTCACTGCCCGAGGCCCGCCACCGATCATTTTTGAAACTGGGATTAAAACGCCGGGGGGCGGAAAAGATTGCCGGCCGGATTGCGGCGATTGCGGCGCGTGCGGTATGAAAGCGGACCAGGATCGACTGAGAGGGCTGCTCGGGTGATGGTCAGCGCGGAACTTGCGGAGCGTGGCGAAGGGCGGATGGGGGTGCGGGTGGTGATCTCGCCCCAGGGGCGCATGCACGCGGAGGAGGCCGAAGGAGGCCTGGCGGGCGCGGCGGGGGCGCGGGTGAAGCGTGCGTTCGAGCAAGGGCCGGCGGCGGGGATCGTGCATCTGGCGACGGAGGAGCTGCAGACCGCGTTGCCGGCCGAGTGGGATTTTCTGCGGGAGCTGGGCCGGCGCTATTTGACGGCCTTGTGCCGGTCCGGACCGGAGGGCGAGCCGGCGGCGGTGCCTGCGCCGGCGATCGAGGAGCTGGCGTTCCTGGTGATGCGGGCCCCGCCGATGCGGGGGCTGGAGTACCTGAGCGCCGAATCGCTGGCGGAAACCTGGCGGGAGATGGATGTTTTTGTGCGCGAGCAGATCCGCGCGCACCCGGGCGGGGCGGCGGCGTATCTGCGGGACAGGAACCCGCTGTGGCGCCTCGTGGGGCGGGTGACCTTCCACCTGGCGGAAAACAAACGGGATGCGGCGCGGCCCTTTGCGTTCCTGGCGACCTACACCCACCGCGTCTCGAGCGGGGGCCAGCTCCAGCACTATCCGCTGAAGCACGCGCTGGAGCAATACGCCCGGGCCAACGACCGGCAGGCGCTGGTGTCGCTGCTCACGCCGGTGCAGCGGGCGGCGGAGAAATGCACGCTGGCGGCGGAGCTGGTCGAGAGCAAGACGCTCTACCAGCCGCAGGCGTGGACGGCGGCACAGGCCTACCGGTTCCTCCAGGATATCCCGCTGTTCGAGGACAGCGGGATCATCGTGCGCGTGCCCGACTGGTGGAAGCGCAAAGCCCCGCCGCGGCCGGTGGTGAGCGTCAAGATCGGCGACGCCGCGCCCAGCCGGCTGGGCGCCGATGCGCTGCTGGATTTTTCCGTCGAGGCGACCCTCAACGGCGAGAAGCTCACCGCCCAGGAACTGCGGGAGATCGAAGCCGCGGCCGGGGCGGGCGCGGCCGGGCTGGTGCGGCTCAAGGGCCAGTGGGTGGAGATCGACCGCGAGAAATTCGCCCAGGCGCTCGAGCACTGGAAATCGGTCGAGAAGATGGCCAAAGAGGGCGTGACGTTTGCCGAGGGAATGCGGCTTCTTTCGGGCATGCCCGCGGAGGTGGGCGCGCAGGCCGGCGAGACCGAAGCGGTTCGGGAATGGACGGGGATCGCGCCCGGCGCGTTTCTGGAGGAAACGCTGGCGGAGCTGCGTGCGCCCGGGGCGGCCGGGGAAGCGCCGGCGAGCTTGCGCGCCGAATTGCGCCGCTATCAACAGACCGGCGTGCATTGGCTGCGCTTCATGACGCGCCTGGGGTTGGGCGCGTGCCTGGCGGATGACATGGGATTGGGCAAGACGATCCAGGTGCTCGCCCTGCTGCTGCACCTGCGCCAGGAAGCGGCGGGCGGGAAGAGGCGGGCGAGCCTGCTGGTCGCGCCCACGTCGCTGATCGCCAACTGGATGGCGGAGCGCGACCGCTTCGCGCCGGAGCTGCGGGTGCGCGTGGCGCATCCCTCGGAGCCCGGCGGCGCCCAGGCGCCCGGCGAGTCCGAGCTGGCGGAGGTGGACCTGGTGATCACCAGCTACGGGATGACCACGCGGCTGGGATGGCTTGCCCAGCGGGAATGGCGGCTGGTGATTCTCGATGAGGCCCAGGCGATCAAGAACGCCGGCGCCCGCCAGGCCCAGAGCGTCAAAAAAGTGCCCGCCGGAGCCCGCATCGCCATGACCGGCACGCCGATCGAGAACCGGCTGTCGGATTTGTGGTCGCTGTTCGATTTCCTGAATCCCGGGCTGCTGGGATCGGCCAAGGGATTCCAGGGGTACGTGAAGTCGCTGTCGCGCGAGGAGCACGCGGACTTCGGACCGCTGCGCTCGCTGGTGCGGCCCTACATCCTCCGGCGGCTCAAGACGGACCGCCGCATCATCGCGGATCTGCCGGAGAAGACAGAGGTACAGGCGTTCTGCGGGCTGAGCGCGAAGCAGGCGATGCTGTATCAGCAGGCGGTGAAGGAACTGGCGGAACACCTGGATTCGGCGGATGGGGTGCAGCGCCGGGGGATCATCCTGGCGTCGTTGATGCGGCTCAAACAGATTTGCAACCACCCGTCGCAATGGGTCGGAGATAACGGGTTTGATCCGAAAGAGAGCGGGAAGTTCGAGCGGCTGGGAATGCTGTGCGAGGAACTTGCGGAGCGGCAGGAGCGCGTGCTGGTGTTCACGCAGTTCCGGGAGATCACCGAGCCGCTGGCGGCGTTCCTGCGCGGGGTGTTCCGGCGCGAGGGCCTGGTGCTGCACGGGAACACGCCGGTGGCGCGGCGGCGCGAGATGGTCGAGGCGTTTCAGCGGGAAGACGGCCCGCCCTTTTTCGTGCTGTCGCTCAAGGCGGGCGGGACGGGCCTCAACCTGACGGCGGCGAGCCAGGTGATTCATTTTGACCGGTGGTGGAATCCGGCGGTGGAGAACCAGGCGACGGACCGGGCGTTTCGGATCGGGCAGAAGAAGAACGTGCTGGTGCACAAGTTCGTCTGCCGGGGAACGGTGGAGGAGCGGATCGATGAATTGATCCACGACAAGCGGGCGTTGGCGCGGGACATCCTGGATGCGGGGAGCGGGGCGGAGGCGAAGCTGACGGAGATGGGGAACCAGGAATTGCTGCGCTTCGTGGCGCTGGATATACATAAGGCGGGGGAAGCGTAAGACGAAGGGAGTCGTTGCCATGGCATGGTGGAGTCGGCGGCGTTCCGGACGCGATTACGGCGGCTATGGGTACGGGGGATTTGCGCCGTACGTTCCGGTGGCGCAGCGTCGGGCGAATGCGGCGAAGGAAGTGGTGAAACTGCTGAAGCGGGGGCAGGAGGTGTTGCCGGTGAAGATCGCGGGGCGCAAGATTGTGCGGACATTCTGGGGGGAAAGCTGGTGTAAGAACCTGGAGCGCTACAGCGACCTGGCGAATCGGTTGCCGCGGGGGCGGACCTATGTGCGCAACGGATCGGTGGTGCATCTGGAGATCAAGCCGGGGGAGGTGGCGGCGCTGGTGTCGGGGTCGTCGCTGTATGAGATCAAGATCACGATCGCGGCGTTGCCCAGCGCGGCGTGGAAGGCGATCGGAGGCCGGTGCGCGGGACAGATTGCGTCGGTGATCGAGCTGCTGTCGGGGAAGCTGTCGAAGGGGGTGATGGCGATCATCACCGAGCCGGGCGAGGGGCTGTTTCCCAAACCGGCGGAGATTCGGATGGAGTGTTCGTGCCCGGACGGGGCGTACATGTGCAAACATCTGGCGGCAGTGTTGTATGGAGTGGGGGCGCGGCTGGACGATCAGCCGGAGCTGCTGTTCGTGCTGCGGAAAGTGAACCATCTCGACCTGATCAAAGAGGCGGACCTGAGCGCGGTGACCGGCGGAGCGGCGGGGGCGGCGGAGGGGGCGGGGTTGGCGGAAAGCGAGCTGGGGGACGTGTTTGGCATCGAGCTGGAGACGGGGGCGGCCGAAACGGCGCCGGAGGCGCGGCCTGTGGAAAAGACCAGGAAGCCGGCGCGGCGCGTGGCGAAGGAGACGAAGAAGGGGAAGAAGCGGGTGGCGAAGAAGGCGGCGCGCCGCGCTGCCGGTGTGAAGCGGGCAAGAAGAGGTCGAGACGGTCATTGAACAGACACGGGGGATTTTTCGAAGAGGGTGTGCATGGCGACTTTGCGGCAGTTGAGTGTTGGTCTTGTATTGGCGTCGGCGGTTTGTCTGGGGCAGGCGGCGGCTCCGACGGCGCGGGGGGCGATGCGGGTGAGCGTGAAGGATTTTGGGGCGGTGGGGGATGGGGTCACGAAGGATACGGCGGCGCTGCAGAAGGCGCTGGACACGTGTGCGGTGAATGGGGGCGGGACGGTGGATGTGCCGGCGGGGAATTATCTGATTGGGAGCGTGCAGATGGGGAGCGGGACGACGCTGCATCTGGAGCAGGGGGCGACGCTGACGGGCAGCGCGGATGCGGCGGATTATCCGACGATGGACATTCGGTGGGAGGGCCGCTGGCAGCCGGGGAGGCGGGCGTTGATATATGCGGCGAATGTGGATCATATTGCGATCACCGGTTCGGGGACGATTGCGGGCAATGCGCGGATGGCGGCGCCGCAGAATCCGCGGGGGTCGGTGGTGCTCGAGCCGATCGCGTGCAACGATGTGCGGTGGGAGGGATTCACGGTGACGCAGGGGGGGAACTGGGCGACGCATCCGACGTATTGCTCGGACGTGGTGATCAAGAATGTGACGATCACGGGGAACCGGGATGGGATCGATGTGGATTCGTGCAAGGATGTCACGATCGACGGGTGCACGATTTCGACGGGGGATGATTCGATCAGCTTGAAATCGGGACGGGGGATGGATGGGGCGCGGATACAGCGGCCGACGGAGAATGTGACGATCACGAATTGCACGCTGACGGATAGGACGTTTGCGTGCATCGGGATCGGGAGCGAAACGTCGGCGGGGGTGCGGAATATCAAGATCGAGCATTGCAAGATGACGTCGCCACGGTCGGCGGCGATATATCTCAAGACACGCGTGGGGCGGTCGGGGTTCAACGATGACATTTCGGTGGATGATGTGGATGTGGCGGGGTCGCTGCTGAAGGTGAACCTGGTGAGCGGGGGGAACATGAACACGGCGGACGATCCGGTGCCGGGGGAGGTGGGGATACCGTCGGCGAAGAATTTGCGGATCTCGAACGTGCGGCTGACGGATGCGGCGGTGATTGCGGATGTATCGCAGGTGAATGCGGAGAAGCCGTTCGAGGGGTTGTGGCTGGAGAACATTTCGGGGACGGCGAAGAAGGGGATCACGCTGGTGAATGTGAAGGATGCGGTGGTGAAGGGGATTGCGGTGACGGGGGTGGAGGGGCCGATGGTGTCGGTGAGCAATGCGACGGGGGAGGGGTTGGAGGGGGCGGCGGCGTATACACCGCCGGCGCGGGGGGCGGGGCGCAGCGGGGCGGGGCGGCGCGGGGGGGGAGGGAATGCGGGGATGCCGTGAGGGGTGGGGGCGAGGGTTACGTGTTGAGGGAGTGAGGTGCGCATGGGGATTGCGCAGGTGCGCAAATTTCCATGGGTGCGAATGTATTGCAGGTGGTTGGGGTTTCGTGGGTTGTGGGAGGCAGGGGGTGAGATGCTCAAGGTGCTCATGGTTTTTTGCGCGCGGGGGTTCAGGACGAAGGCGGGAAGGGGGGGAAGGGCACGAAGTTGGGATTGGGGGTGGATCATGGTGCGGTGCTCCTTGCTTCTATAGAAGGGTTTCGCGCCCGGTTTGTGCGCACACAGCTTTGCGAAATTCGGGGTAAACAGTTGTGGGGAGGGGGGTTGGGGTGAAAATTTTTCGGCGCGAATGGTTTTGCGGCGTGCCAAGTTGTGCGCGCGGGGCTATTGGGGGGGCGGCATGGCGAGGCGAAGGGGACGGGGGGGAGCACGGAGAAGGAGATGGAGGGGGGGCGATTTGAACCCGAGGGCAATCTCTGAAGTGCAAAGTTGTAGAATGGTCTTCATGCCGACGACGTGCACATAGGACTTCGGCGCCAGTAATCGGTGCACAATGGACAGTGCTTGGACGGGACTGTGGTAAAGCTGCTCCTTCCGTTTGTTGTAATTTGCGCATGGTGCGCGGGTGTTCGGGCGGGTGGGTCATGACAGGATCCTTTCAGGTTAGACGCTAAAAGGAAAACCGGCATGTCCCGCCTGTTCAAGCGACCGCCCCGCCGCCGGGGCCCGAGCGCTTGATGGGATTTGCCTATGAACAAGGTCTTGGTGTGGGTCAAGACAAGGATGTTGCCATCGAGTGGTACAAAAAAGCGATCGCGCACGGAGACCCTGATGCAAAATCAGCTCTCGATAGGTTGCTGAAAACCTCTTATTGAGCGTTCAACTGTCGCATTCGCCAGGTGTGCGAGGTTGCATGTCGAGGAGGAGGTCGCCGAGCGCGTTGCGGAGTGGTAGGGGGGACGGGTTGGGTTGGTTCAGGGGTTGGCGGCGGGGGCGGAGGGATTGGGGGGCAGGTGGTCGAAGGTGCGGGTGGGGGGTTTGTGGAGGAGTTTTTCGTCGGCGAAGTCGAGGAGGGCGGACCAGTCGTCGGCGGTCATGCCGTGGGTGCCGGGGCGGAAGTTCATGCCGAGGTTGTTTTGGGCGTGGAGGAAGGCGTAGACGGGTTTGGCGGCGAGGACGGATTGGGCGGCGGCCCAGGGGTTGCCGTACTGGTCTTTGAGGGAGTTGAGGAGGATGAAGGGGCGTGGGGCGGCGAGGGCGAGGAGCCAGTGCTGGTCGCAGGGGAGTTTGTCGGTCTGGCCTTTGAACTCGGCGAAGCGCGGGCCGAACCAGTAGGTGTTCTGGTCGACGACTTCGTCGATGCCTTGGCCGCCGCCGCGGTTTTTGCCGGAGAAGCGGAGGGCCATTCCGCCGGCGACGGGGGCGACGAGGGAGATGCGTTCGTCGAAGGCGCCGGCGAGGAGGACGGCCTGTCCGAGGCGGGAAGTGCCGGTGGCGATGAGGCGGTTTTTGTCGACGGAGGGATCGGTGTCGAGGTAATCGACAGCGCGGGAGAGGCCCCAGGCCCAGGCGGAGAAATCGTTCCAGTCGTACTGGGGGTAGGCGGGGAAGAAGGCGGTCTGGCGAAAGTTTTTGTTGTCCGCGCCGAGTTGCTGGTAGCCGACGACGGCGACGGCGTAGCCACGGGCGAAGGCGGCTTTGTATTGGGCGGCGGCGCGTTCGTTGGCGGCGAAGGAGAGGCTGAGGATGGTGGGGAAGGGGGGCTTGGCGTTCAGCGGGGTGAAGAGGGCGAGATCGAAGCCGAGTTTGGAATCGGGACCGAAGGTGAGGTGGAGGAGGCGGTAGTGGAGGTTTTGGGCGGGGAGGTCTTTGGCGTCGGTTTCCTTGGCGGTGACGTTGCCGGGGGGCGGAGGCATGTGGCCGTATTCCCAGTCTTCGAGGATTTTTTTCATTTCCTCGCGGCGGGCGCGCCATTGGTCGGGGGTTTTGACGGGAGTGCCGTCGTTCATGATGAGGGGGTTGGGCATTTGCTTGAGAGTGGGGAGGTCGGCGACTTTCTGCGGAGCGGCGGCGCGGGCGGCGAGGGTGAGGAGGAGGGCGGCGACGAGGGAGGTGAGGTGGAGGCGGGGGGTGGTCATGAGGGGACGATATCCGGAGGGGGGGAGGGGGGCAATGAGCTTTGTAGGGGACGTGAGGGGCTTTCATGAGGCGGCGGGGGCAATTGATAGATGCGATCGGGATCGAAGCGGCGAGCGCGGCGTTGCCAGCTGGCGTGGCCGGAGTGGTCGGCAGAGTGGCGGGACCAGTCGGCGGAGAGCCACGCCGTGGCGATGCCGGCGGGAGTCCAGGGATCCAAGCGGCGGCGGCAGGCGCGCAGGAGGGGGAGGGCCTGCTGCGGCTTGCCGGCGGCAAAGAGGACGGCGGCACGAACGGCCTTGACGGAAGGTTCCCAAGGTTGGCGGGCGAGGCATTGGGCGCTCAGGTCGTCGGCCTCTTGGGGATTTTGTGAGCTGTATACGTCGGCGACGGCGAGCCAGGCGTAGAGGGCGTAACGTTCCTCCTCGTTTTTGGCGTACTCCAGCGCGGTGCGGATGTGCGCGGCGACGGCGGGCCAGCCTTGCGTCCGGGCGAGATAAGGCAGGAGCACCGAGAATCGCGGCTGTTGGTTGGAGAGGATGGTGGCGAGTTGCTGGGCTTCCTTGTGGCGGCCGGTGAGCATGCACTGCTCGAGGTCGTAATTGGCGCGCATTGTTTCGGTGAGGAGCGAGTCAGTGGGGGCGATCAGTTGGGCCCCATCGGTCGCGAACCGGACGCCGCCGGCGTTGGAGCGGCGTGGGAAAAGGTTGCCGAGCGTCAGAGCGGCGTTGGGGAGGAAAATGGCCCACCAGATACCGTGGGCGATGTCGCGGTAACCGCCGATGGGCCAATTGCCGCGCAGGTGCGGGATGGCGATTGCGGCGAGCGTGGCGTTGGCCAGCGGGCCGGCGGCGATCATGAGCATGCGGCGCCATCCAGGGCGTCCGTGTCCGAGGAAGGAGCAGTAGCAGCGGCCGGCGATCCATTGGGAGCGGATGCGGAGGAAAAATGGGCCGATATTGCCGGCCCACATGGCCCGTCCGCGGCCGAGTTCGAGGCCGTAGATGCGGATGCCCAGAACGAGGCATGCGGTGAGGTGGCCGAGTTCATGGGCCAAAAGCCACAGGGGCATACCCCAGGAGAAGCCGATGACGGTCCACAGCCACAGAAAGTCGCCGGTCGATTCGAGGGGAGTATCGCGGCGGATGGCGACGATGAGTTGGGCGAGGCAAATCAGGCCGAGGGAGCGCATGGTCCAGACGCAGATCGTCCAGAAGCGGTGGAGTCCGCGCTGTCGGCAGACGGGACAGAGGGGGTGGACCTGGGCGGAGAAGAATTTGCGTTCGAGGGAGAGGAGGCCGGCGGCGGAGGTTTGGAGGCCGCAACGGGCGCATCGGGCTGGGGCGATGATGTCGACAGCGGTCATGGTCGTGGGCCGGGTGCGGAGGTGTCACTTTGCAAGGTGTCAGCTTCGGCCCGAGTATACCGGGGAAGGGGATCACATCGCTGGCTTGCGGAATGTGGTCGGCGGGGAAGGCCGGCGATTCACGCCGCAGGCGGGGCAGCGGAGGAGGGTGGCGTAGAGGGGGGTGTGGCACGAATCGCAGGGGACGCGGGGGGCGATGGGCAGGGCGCATTCGGGGCAGCGGTCGGATTGGGCGCGGATATCGTAGCCGCAGCCGAGGCAGAGTCCGTGGGCGGCCCAGTGGTCGGTCTGGTCCCAGCCATAGAGAAGGTAAATGGCGGCGAGGGCGACGGCGTAACCGAGGACGAGCCAGACTTCGAGAAAATGCACTTCGCGCGGAAGCCAGTGGAACAGCAGAAGCGTGGAGATGCCCTGGGCGATGATGAGGAGCGATCGCCAGGCGTTGCGGCGGCGGGAGATATATCTGCGGCGGTGGGGATGATGGGGCTGAGGGCGATTGGGCGGGCGGGGCGGGTGGCGGCGGGGGTGGATCGTGGGGCGGAAGGGAGCGGGCCTGGGTTGCTCAGGTTCTCCTCCTCCGGCGCTTCACCAGCATGATCGCCGCACCGAGGAGCGCGACCCCCGCGGTTCCCGGTTCCGGCGCCGCCACCGCATCGCTCAACGACTTGATCGCCAACCCGTCCCCCGAGGTATCGATCTGATACTGCCACCCCGGCTCCAGCCCCGCCACCTGCACCTGGTCGGGCGCCACCGAAAAGGCGTTCCCGGCCGAAATCAAGTCAAAGGTCTGTCCCGCGGCGGGCGCAAAGCCATCCTGAAAATCCAGCAGCAGCAAGCCCCCGTTCAGGGAAAAATTCCCCATCACCGCCACATGGTTGTAAAGGTCCGGCGTCGGCCCCGCGATGCCCATGTCCAGCGTCCCGCTGTCCTGGGTATAGTCCCCCGCGATCGTGAGCGTGCCGGGATCCCCGCCGGGGACCACGTTTCCACCGGCCACGCGCAGATTGCCCACGACCGTTCCAAATCCAACGAGTCTCCCGCCGCCCTCGACCAGGGCCGTTCCCACCGGCGCTTCGGCCACATCCGCCCCGATGGTCATCCCGCCGCCGCGCACATCCACCGTCGCCCCCGGCCACAATGCGACATCCGAGGACACGGTGACCGCCCCGCCATTGGTCAACGTCACCGACCCCGTCCCGCCGGCCCCCTTCTCATCGCCTCCGACGGTCATCGTGTGCGCCTGCAAAAGCGACCCGGCCCCATCCACCGTCACGATCCCGGACGCATTCGCCTGCGCCGCGACGATCACCGCCCCGCCGCCTCCATCCCCCGGCTGCACATTTCCCCCGCTGCTGATCGCGAGGGTTCCCGCTCCGGCATCGCCGACCGTGAGCTTCCCGCTGTAGCGCAACGCGGTCTGCGGATTATCGATCGTCAGCGTGCCATCGCCGCCCGCCAATTCGCCGAGGGTCGCATTGCCCTGCGCGTGCAGCGCCGAGCCATTCTCGACGGTCAGCGTCGCCGCCGCCTGCCCGCCGATCGAGAGATCCCCCGCGACCGTCACGGTGGACGCGAGGTCCACCGTCCCGCGAACGGTATTGCTTCCCGTCGCCCCCTCGCCCATCGTCATCCCGCCGTCGATGGTGAGGGTGCTGCCCCCGCTGACCGACAGCGTCGCATCCCCCAGGCCTCCCGCGGTCAAATCCCCCATCAGATGCAGCCCGCCGCCGCCGTCCACCTTCAACGTCCCCGCGCCGCCGGCCTGCTCGCCGATGGCGATCGCCCCCAGCTCGATCGACGCGCCGCCCAATACCGACAGGGTTCCGGCGCCGCTGGCCCCGATCGTCATCTTCCCCGCATGATCCGCGATTACACCGGCCCCGCTGAACGCGAGCACGCCGCTGCTGCCGGTATTTTCTCCAAGCGTCACCTCCTCCCCCGACACCCGCAGCGTGCCGGCGTCGGTGACATCCACCTCTCCCGTTCCCGATCCGCCCACCGTCAATCCCCCATCGATCGCCCACTTTGCCCCATCCACCGTCGCCAGCCCCTGCCCCAGGTTTTCCCCGAGCGTCGCATCCCCGAGCGTGTGGAGTTCGGCACTGTTGCGGACCAGCAGCGCCCCCGCGCCCGAGGATGCAATCGTCAGGTTCCCCGTGTTCATCAGCGTGTCGGCATCGGTCACGGTGAGCGACCCCACGCCGGTGGCCTCATCCCCGACTGTCACCTCGTTGCCGGAAAAGTCGGCCAGAAACCCGTTCTGGACGGTCATGATCCCACCCCCCGCCGCGCCGATCACCACCTCGCCGCTGCCGAACGTCAGGGTGCTTTGGGCATCCTGCAGCGTGAGGGTCCCCGCGGACCCGGCCTGCTTGCCGATGGTCAAATCGCCATCGATGGTGAGCGCCGCGCCCTGCTGCACCGTCACGGCCCCGGTCCCGGCGCCGCCTGCCACCAGGTCCTCCGAATTGCGCCAGATGCTGCCCGTCCCGCTGACCGTCACCGTTCCGTTGCCGCCCGCCTGGTTGCCGACATAGGCCGACGCATCGCTCAAGGTCGCATTGGCCGCCACCGTGACCGTCCCGGTTCCGGCATCGCCCACGGCGAGGTTTCCATCGATCTCCACATCCGACCCCGTCCCGGTGACCGTCATTGTCCCGGTCGCCCCCGCCGCCGCCCCCACCGTCACCACGAAGCTCGGCCCACCGACCGAAATCCCCGGCATGACCAAGGCCCCCGCCCCGTCCGAATCGGTCGCCTTCAACATTCCCCCGCCGCTCACGGTCACCGAGGAGGTCACCCCGTTCGCGTTCCCCACCAGCAGCGAGCCGTTGACGGTGTACGTCGAGGCCGCCCCGTCCACCGTCAGATCCGCGCCAAACGGGGGATCGAAGGGATCCGTAAAATCGACCGTTCCCAGCTCGGTCGTCCCCTTCACGGTCAACGTGCCGCCCCGGGTGATCTGAATCGTCGCATTTCCGTCGTTGGTCTGGCCATCCAGCGTCGGGCCCGCGACGAAATCTCCCGACGCGGTCAGCGACGTCCCGCTGCCATCGATGTTCAACCCGCCGCCCGCCGCGATCAGCACCGCCACCGCCGGACCGTTCTCGCTCGCCACGGATCCCGGCAATGGGATGTCGCTCGCGCACGTCGCGGTCGCTCCCCCCGAAAGATTCAACGGCATCAGCTTCTCGATGGTGATGCTGCCCGCGCAGGTCAGCGACGACCCCGCCCCGAAATTCACCCCGATCACCGGGTCGGTGATGTAGGGCGCCATCGTCACCGTCAGCAAATCCCCATTCAGATTCGTGCCCGCGATCAAATCCACGCTCGAGGTAAACGTCGTCTGGCCCGCGTTCAGCGACGGCGTCGACAACTTCCCGGAAAAATCCACGTTCATCAGGCTCGACGCATTGAGCGCATCCGCGCTCACCGCCACGTCGCCCTGCAAAAACACCAGGCTGTTCACGTCGGCCCCGCCCGCCCCAAACGAGTCGGCCACGGTCTGGTCTCCCGTGATCGTGAGCGTGATCCCCGGCGACGTCGCCATCCCCAGGCCGCCCACATCCAGGCTGCCCGACAGCGTCGCGCTTCCCACCCCGAGGTCCACCCCCGCAAAATCGCCCGGCCCAGGCACCAGGTCTCCGCCGCCAAAATCGTGCTCCCACCCGTTCGGATCCGTCAAGCTCGTCGTCCCATTCCTCCCCGTCAAATCATTGCCCGCCCCTATCCACCCCAGCGTCCCCGCTGACGCCCCCGCCGGCCCCGCGCAAATCGCCGCCGCCCCCACGACGGCGGCCGCCAGCCACCCTCGCCGCCTTCGTCGCCCCTGGGTTTTCCATTCGCGCACGCCCGCCAAAACCCGTCCCGCAGCCATCGCAACCATGCTGTGCCTCCCCTGCTGAATGAGGAAAAACCAAACGCCCCCTTCACAAACGCCGACATGCCAAGCTCACCCCCCCTCAAATCTACCACCACCCCCAGCGCCGTCAAATTCCAACGTTCCGATGCCGCTACACTTTCCCTATCTTGCCATCCCGCTGCCGCCCGGCCCCCCTCGCGGCAGCCGGCGGTACGCATCTCCCACGGCCTCACCTCTCATCCTCCTCGCACCGGGCTGCCGATAAAACTACCTGCCCGGGGCCAAGGCAGTGGCATCCGGCCGCGCCCCGCTTCCTCGCCTTGCCAATCTCCGCGGCGGCTTCCCGCACGCCCGCGCAGTTTCCTCTTCACGAACTGCTCATTTTCCCCTTGCAACCCCCTCCTTTTACGGTAGCTTTGCTCAGTAACTCATGCAGGCCCCCGCTGTTTCCATCATCATCCCCACCAAGGACCGAAGCGCGCTGCTCCGGCCCGCGCTCGATTCCCTCCTCGCGCAATCCCTGCGCGCCTGGGAAGCCATCATCGTGGATGACGGCTCCGCCGACGATACGGCCGCGTTCGTTTGCTCGCTCGCCAAAAGCGACTCCCGTTTCCGCTTCCTGCACCGCGCAAGAAATCCCGCCGGCGCCCCCACCTGCCGGAACATCGGTCTCGATCACGCGGAAGCCCCCGCCGTCCTTTTCCTCGATTCCGACGACCTGCTCGCGCCCACGTGTCTCGCCGGGCGCCTCGCCGCGCTCGAGGCCCGCCCGCACGCCGACTTCATCGTGGCCAATGGCGAAATTTTCCGCCAGACCCCCGGCGACCTCAACCGCTTCTGGTCCACTTTCGATTCCCGAAACGACCTCGACCGCTTCCTGCGCGGCGATTCGGTGTGGGCGACCCCCGGCGTGCTCTGGCGGCGCGACAAGCTCCGGGGCATCAACGGGTGGACCGAAGGCCTGGAACGCTGGCAGGATTGGGAACTCCACATTCGCGCCCAGTGCCGGCAGCTCCGCTACCACAAGCTTCCGCTTTCGGACTACTACATCCGCCGCAGCGAAGAGGACGGGATCAGCGCGTCGGACCACCGGCCGCAGGGCCTCGCGCAGCGCGTGATCACGATGGCCGCCGCGATGAAGGAACTCCGCAGCTCGCCCGTCGCCACGCCGGAGCGCGAGGCCATCCTGGCCACTTTGGCCTTTGACACGTATGTGCTGCTTACCAAATCCTCGCAGGCCCGGCGCCTGGGCGTTCCGGCCTGGAAAACGTTCCGCCGCGCCCGCGGCAACCACCTGGCGGACCGCCTCTTCACCGCCATCGCCCCGATCGTCTCGCGCAGCGCCCCCGAAAGTCTGCTCTCCCAGCGGCTCTATCGCCGCTGGAACCGCACTCCCCACGCTCCGGCCAACCGCCTGCACTGCAACGCCACCCACATCGCCTTCGACGGCGACGCCTCCACCGCCTTGGCATAACGTCCGCCTCCCCCGCCCAACCTCGACTCCAACCGCACCCCCACCCCGACCGTTCGTCAGCGCGTGTTGGGGTTGTTCATGAGGTGGGCAGTTTGCAGTTGCAGGTTGTTGATCCGCGTCATCTGGTCGCGCGTGGGATGGGCGTCGCCGGCGGCGTTGAGGTCCGCGGAGGCGGTGCGGCCGTCGCGATGGGCGAGGGCATCCTGGGCAAGCTGGAGGAAGGATTCTGCGACGGCGGGGCCGGTGGCGTCGGTGGAGAAGTTCGAGTCGCCGCGGGCGTTGGAGACGCGGGGGGCGTTGCTTCCCGGCGCGCGGCCAAGGGCGGCGGCCTGGCGGAAGTAGGGCAGGGCGAGATCGCGCTGGTTCTGGGCGAGCAGCAGTTCTCCGGCGGCTGCGTACGTTGCCGCCGCAAGCGACGCGCCGTTCATGGGGGCGGGGACGGGGATTTCCGGGGCATTCGCGTCGGGCAGCATCGCGCCGAACATCTGCTCGCCCATCCCGCCGGGAGCGAACCGCGGCGGATAGGAGGCGGCTTCGCGGGCATCCGCCAGAGCGCCGGCCATGTCCTTGGCCTCAACATGCCGCGTCATCGAGAGCGCCAGCAAGCGCATCAACAATGCGAAATCCTGGGCGTCCCGCGGCAGCTTCGCTCCGGGCCCCTGGTCGTCGAGCGCCAGGCGCGCTTTTTCCAGCGCGATCGCGACCCGCAGCGTGGCATCGGACGCATCGCGATCACGGGCGTCCGCCTGCGCGAGCGACAGATACGCGCTGGTGCGCGCATCGGCCGGATCGATGGCTCTGGCGCGCTGCACATCCTTGAGCACCGTCGGCCAGCCGTTGGGATGAATGTTCGCCCACACGCGTTCGAGCAGCGGGCCGGCGGTGGTTTGATAGAGCTTGTTTTCGGCGAGCCGCGCTTCGGTCGCCTCATCGGCCATGCCGTGGGTGAGGTAGAAAGTGATCAGGGCGTCGTGCGCCTTGAGCGAATCGGGGTATTGGGCGGCGGCTTTTTTCAGGAGGCCGAGCGCTGCTTCCGGGGTGCCGAAGTAAAACTGATATTCGCTTTGCAGCAGCAGCCCTTCGAGCGACCCCGGATCCTGCTTGATGGCCTGCTGCATCAGCGAGCGGGCCTGGGAGATGATCGCCTCGGCGCGCGACTGGTCCTGGTCTGCTTCCTGAAGCTCCGCCTGCGTGGGATCGTGGCGATACGTGGTGGTGACCTCATACACGCCATCCGAGCGGTTTTCCGTGTGCGAAGAGGAAGTGAACGTCGGCGTGCGCAGCGAGAGGGCGCGGGCGCGCAGCGATCCGGCCTCCTGGGCGCGGTACTCTGCCAGCAACCGCACGGCCTGGGCATTGTTCCCCGCAGTCTGCGTGACCTGCTCCACGAGGCTTTCGGCCTGATCCGCCTGGCCCGCGGCGTCGAGGCAATAGGCTTTCTCGACCAGCGCGGGCACATTGCGCGGGTCCAGCTTCAGGGCGTTGTTGAGATAGAACGCGGCGCGATTGATCTCCATGTCCTGGGAGTACTGGTAGCGATAGGGCGTCATGCCGCGACGGGGCTCGACGGATTCGCCGCGGTTGGGCAGCTCCTCGAGGATGTATTTGGCCATGGCGACCAGCGGGGCGGGATTTTTGGGAGCGGCGAGGGCGGCATCGTTCAGTTGGCGGAGCTTGTCCTGATACGCTTCATCGTAGCGCAGGGAGAAGGCGGCATGGGAGCGCTGGAACTGCAGCGCCAGCGGCAGGAGGTCCGCGACGCTTTTGCCCGCAGCGGCGGCATCGAGTTTGGCCAGCAGGGCCGCGGGAGCTTCGATGACCGGGTCGTTGGCGAGCAGCGCGAGGGCCGCTTTGGCGGCGGGATCGTCGGGCCTGGGATCGTATTTCGCGGCGGCGGCCAGATCGGTCATGGCGCGGCGCGTGTCGCCCTCGGCGGCGGCGGCGAGGGCGCGCCCGCGATAGGCCGGGGCGGAGGTCAGGTCCATCGTGAGGGCGATGGTGTACTCGCGGCGGGCGCTCTCGGGGCGGCCGAGGCGGCGGTAGACCTCGGCGGCGACGAAGCGGATATCGCCGTCGAAGGGGAAGAAGGTTTTGGCGAGGTTGTCGTCCACCAGCGCCTGCTGAAGCTCGCCCTTGTCGAGGTGCTGGCGGGCGGACTGATAGCTGAAGGAGGCCATTTCCGGGGAGGCGAGGTAGCGGTTGGCGAACCAGGCGGCGGCTTTGTCGGCGGCGGCCTGGAGCGCCGGCGCGTGGGGATCGCCGCCGTTGTGTTGGGCGTCGAAGACATTCATCGCGAAGTCGTAAGCGACGCAGGAAGCGTAGGCGGTGTCGTAATCGTCCTGGCCCTGCACGATGTATCCGGGAAGGCCGCCCCAGTGGGCGGCGTTGCCCTGCGGCGCGATGCCGGCGACGGCCCAGAGCGCGTATTGCCAGAGCGTTCCCTCGCGGGAATTGGGGATGTGGGCGTGGGAGAGATCGTCGTGGGCGTCGGGATAATCGCCGGAGACGGTTTCGGCGACGGCGCGGGCGAGATACACGCGCGGATCGGGCTGCCGCCGGATGGCGGCGGTGAAGTCGTCGATGGCGGGTTTGAATTGCGCGGTGCGCAGGGCCATGAGGCCCTGGTATTCGGCGGCGAAGAAAGCGGGATCGCCCTTGGGCGGGGGGGGAGCGGCGAAGGCGGCGGTCGCGCCGGCGCCGGCGGTCAGGAACATCACGAACGAGAGCCAATGGCTGCAAGTGTTGCGCATGGGACACCGCTTCGGTTTTGTCGCGTCGGCTCTTTTATACTCGCAAGGGGCCGGGGAAAGAATCCCGCGCCGAAGCTCAGGCGCCCTCGGTGGCCAGGGGCAGGGTGAAGCGCCACTGGGGGCCTTGCGGGGCGGTGAGCCGTTCGATGTCGCCGTGGTGGGCGGCGGCGATTTCGCGGGCGACGGCCAGGGAGATTCCGTCGCGGCCGGAGAGCGCCTGGGGCTGGGCGAAGAGGGGATCGACGGCATCGTGCTGAAGCTGGATGACGATAGTCTGGCGCGGCGGTTGAGTTTCGGCGTCGATGGCCAGCGACGCGCCGGACTTGGCCATGCGGCGGGCGGCGGTGAGCAGCGCCGCGACGACATAGGCGGCGCGGGTCAGATCGGCGCGGACGGGCGGGAGCGAATCGGGCAGGTCGATGTGCAGGGCGAGTTTTTTTTCGGCGATATCGAGCTGCAGCGACTGGACGGCGGCGTCGACGATCGCGGCGGCGGGAACGGCTTCCACCCGGAGGGGCGCCTTGCCGGAGCGCAGCCGGCCGACGTCGAGGAGATCGTCGATCAACTGGTTGAGGCGGTCGGCATCGTCGCGGGCGGTGATCAGCAGCTCGCGGTCGCGCGGCGGGAGGTGCTCCGAGGCGTCATCGACCAGCAGGTGAATGGCCATCTGGAGGGAGGTGAGGGGCGTTTTGAGCTCGTGCGAAACGGTGGAAAGGAGGTCGGACTTGGCTTCATCGGCCTGGCGTCTTCCGGTGGCGTCGACCAGCACGAGCGCGATGCCGGCCAGGTTGCCGGCGGGTCCGGAGAGCGGGAGTGCGTGGGGCAGCAGGAAGAGTTCGCGTCCGCCGTCGAAGACCTGGACGGCGGCGGCGGGCTGCTCGGTGTGGACGGCCAGGAGGCGGGATTTGACCTCTTCGAGCAGCGGCATGAGCCAGCGGTGGGGGAGGTCGGCGGCGGGTGTTTTGGGCCAGAGGCGCAGGAGGGAAAGCGCGGGCGTGTTGGCGGTTTCGACGACGAGGTCGGGGGAGAAGATGGCGACGGGATTGGGAAGGGTGTCGAGGATCGCCTCGAGGGAAGGGGAGGCATCGAGGGTGCGGTCGCGGGCGCCGACATTGCCGACAAGGTGACGGATCACGCCGCGTTGAACGATGAGAAGTGCGATGGCGACGATGAGAACGAAGGAGAGAATCAGGATGATGGTGAGGAGCATAAGGGCACAAATGTTACGCTGTGGATGGGAAAAGGAAAGGCCGGCGGGAGGGACATTCTATGTCGCTTGCCGGGGGGTGCCTGGTGCGGCGGTGCGGATCGTGTGAAAGGCGTTTTCGAGTTCGCGCGTGAAGCGCGCGGCGTTCATGAGGGGGGAGGACTCCATGCGCGGGCGGAGCGTGGCGCGGAGGGTCGCGAGGCGATCGGTGTCCTGTGCAAGCGTGATCGCGATGCGGGCGTAGTCGTCGGGGGTGGAGGCGATGAGGTCTTCGAGGCCGAGGTGCGTGAGGAGCGAAGCGCCCATGCGGCTGGGGCGGGTTTGGCCGGCGAGGGTGACGAAGGGGACGCCCATGTGGAGAAGCTGGCAGGAAGTGGTGTGGCCGTTGAAGGGCCAGGAGTCGAGGGCGATGTCGATGTCGCGGAGGTTGGCGAGGAAATCGAGGAGGGCGTCGGCGGGTTTGAGGAGGAGGCGGTCGGGGGGCAGGCCGGCGGCGGCGCAGCGGTCGCGGGTGTAGGCGCGGATGGCGGGATCGGCGAGGGCCGCGTGTTGGAGGATGAAGCGGGCGGCGGGCAGGGCGGCGGCGATTTTTGCCCAGGCGTGAAGAATCGGCGGGCGGAGTTTGGCGAGCTGGTTGAAGGAGCCGAAGGTGATGTGGCCGGCGGAGAGGGAGGGGAGCGGCGCCACCGGTGGGGCGTCGGGAGGGGGTTGATAGCAGGCGAAGATGGGCAGGCGGAGGAGTTTTTCGGTGGCGAAGGATTCCGTGGCGGTAGGGGGGTGGAGGATGGCGTCGGTGAGTTGGTAATCCATTTGCGTGAGGCCGGTGGTATTGGGATAGCCGATCATGCTGACTTGGACGGGCGCGGGGCTGGCGTGGAAGAGGGGCAGGTGGTTGTGAGCGGTGTGGCCGGCGAGATCGACGAGGATGTCGATGCGGTCCTGCTGGATCAGGTGGAAGGTTTGCCCGGTGGTGAGGGTGGAGATGTCGCGCCAGTGATCGGCGTGGGTTTGCAGGCGCCGGGTGACGGCGTCGGGCTGCGCGGGAGGCGGGAAGCTCGCGTAGCAGAAGATCTCGAAGCGCGTGTGATCGTGGTGCGCGAGGAGGGGCTCGAGGAAGAAGGCGACGGAATGGGTGCGGAAATCGGAGGAGACGTAGCCGACGCGCAGGCGGCGCGTCGGGGTGGGGTCGGACGGCGTTTGGGACGGGGCGACGGTGGGGAGGGCGGCGGCCCATTGGCGGTGGATGTCGAAAAGCTGCTGCGGGGAGAGGCGGTCGTCGTAGTTGGCGAGGTTGACGAGGTTGCTGAAAAAATCGGTGTGGGCGGGGTTGAGGGTGACGGCGTGGCGGTAGGCGTTGGTGGCGCGGTCGAGGTCGCCGCGGTCGAAGTGGAGGGAGCCGAGGGTGGCCCAGATGGGTTGGTGCGTGGGGAGTCGCGCGACGAACGTTTCGAGCAGCGCGAGGGCTTCGTCGGAGCGGCAGGCTTGCTGGAGGCAGAGGGCGAGATCGTTGGTGATCGCGGGATTGTCGGGGTGCAGGGCGGCGGCCCGGCGGGCGAAATCGATCGCTTCGGGGAGGCGCTGGAGCGCGCGGAGCGTGAGGGCGAGATTGTAGAGAAGCTCGAAATTGTCGGGATGCTTGGCGTGGGCGGCGAGGAGATGGTGCAGGCTTTCGTCGAGGTTTCCCGCGGAGCGCAGGAGGGCGGCGAGGTTGACGCGCGGGATGAGGGAGGCGGGATCGAGACGGATCGCGTTTTCGTAATGGCGGGCGGCGTCGGAGAGGCGACCGAGGTTTTGGGCGCACAGGCCCAGCATGATGTGGAGATCGGGATGGGCGGGGAAATGCGGGAGGGTTTTGGCGGCGACATCGTACGCGAGGGCGAAGCGCGGGGCGGTCGGCTGCGCGTTGATGAGGGTGACGGCGGATTCGGTGAGGCGAAGGAGATCTTGCGGGGTCGTCGCGAGCGGGAGGGCGGCGCGCGCGGCGTCTTCGGCGGCGGCAAAGTCGGATTGTCGGAGGGCGATAGCGGCGGTGTCGAGGAATTGAGGGAGGGTGGGCACGGGGCGCTCCGAGGGGCGTGTGAGGTCTGTTGTAACGCCTGGAGCGATGAGCTGCGAGGGAGCGATTAAATTCGATACTTCTTGCGGCGGCGCCAGAGGGTGGCGGTGTCGATGCCTAGGGTGGCGGCGGCGTCTTCGAGGGATTTGGTCTGGGCGAGCACGCGGCGGATGTAGAGTTCTTCGAGCTTGTCGAGCGTGATCAGCGGGGCGTCGGCGGAGAGGGGGTCCATGACGATGGGAGCGCCCAGGGAGCCGGGGAGGAGTTCGGGGGTGACGGTGTCGGTGGCGGCGAGGATGGCGCAGCGTTCGATGACGTTGCGCAGTTCGCGGATGTTGCCGGGCCATTGGTGGGAGCGCAGGACGTTGGCGGCCTCGGGGGAGAAGCCCAGGACTTTTTTGGGTTTGTTGCGGGTGAAAAAGGCGAGCATGCGTTCGGCCATGGGGACGATGTCGTCTTTGCGATCGCGAAGGGGGGGCAGCTCGATCTGGATCACGTTCAGGCGGTAGAGCAGGTCTTCACGAAAGCGGCCCTCGGCGACGGCTTTTTCGAGATTCACGTTGGTGGCGGTGATGACGCGGATGTCGGCCTTGCGCGTGACCTGCTCGCCGACGCGCTCGTATTCGCGGTCCTGGATGAAGCGCAGGAGCTTGGGCTGGATGGAGATGGGCAGGTCGCCGATTTCGTCGAGGAAGAGCGTGCCGCCGTCGGCCGCGGCGATGCGGCCGGGGTTGTCGCGGAGGGCGGAGGTGAAGGAGCCCTTGATGTGGCCGAAGAGTTCGGATTCGAGGAGCTCGGGGGAGAGGGAGGGGCAGGCGACGGTGGCGAGGGGGTGGTCTTTGCGGGCGGACCAGTTATGGATGGCGCGGACGAGGACGCCCTTGCCGGTGCCGGACTCGCCGCGGATGAGGACGGTGGCGTCGGTGGTGGCGACCTGTTGGGCGAGGTGGATGGCGCGCTGCATGGCGGGGGAGGTGGTGGAGGCGAAATCGGTTTCGGGCGGGGCGCTGGAGGCGGAATCCTGGAGGGTGGCGACTTTCTGTTCGAGCTTGCGAAGTTCGGCAATGCGGCGGGTGACGAGTTTGACCTGGGCGGGGGTGAAGGGCTTGGGGAGGTAATCGGCGGCGCCGGCGCGCATGGCCTGGATGGCGGTGTCGATGGAGGCATAAGCCGTGATCACGACAATTTTCATCCAGGGGGATTGAGCGAGGAGCTGCGGGACCAGGTCGAGGCCGCGCTGGGCGCCCAGGCGGAGGTCAACGAAGGCGAGATCGAAGGAGCGGCGTGCGGCTTCAGCGAGGGCGTCGGCGGGGTTGGAAACGGCGGTGACGTGGTGGTGCTCGTCCTCGAGGCAGAAGGCGAGGGTCTTGCGGATGTTGATTTCGTCGTCGACGACGAGGATCGAGAGGGTCAGCGGCGGTACGGCCTCGCTCATATTTCGCACAAACCTATGAGAGAAGGGTTAGACACTGAAGGATAGCACAAGCCAGCGGCAGGGGCAAGAGTTTGTTAATATAGAGAAAATGGTAGAAATGGTGAAGTTTGACCGAGGGATGGGGCATATCGCCAGATTCTCATCAGCCGGGCGTTGCGTTCGTTTGTGCCGCCACCGGAATCAGGGAGTCCATATCGATGGGCCGTTCGCCCTGGGCGCGGCGGAAATCATTGAGCGGCTGAAACTTGTCTTTGAGGGACATCCAAGGCACCAGCTCGGCGTGGCCATCGAAAAACGCCACCATGATGCCCTGGGGCGTGGCGGGGCGGGGGCGTTCGTAGAGGAGGACCATGTTGCTGTCGCTGGTGGAGGGCATGCCTTTGCCGAGGTAGACGAAGTCGGAGTGGGCGTCGATGGCGCGGGCGAGGGCGTCGGGGGGCAGAGTTTTGATTTGGTCGGGGGTGAGGGGCGTGGTGCCGGTGCCTTGGACGAGGAGGGTTTTGGGCGCGAGGTTGCCGGAGATAAGGAGAGGGGCGAGGTCGTCGGGGAAGCGATCCATGTGCTCATTGGCGTAGAGGACGCAGGCGGTGGCGATGGCGCGGGCGTTGGCGGCGTCGGCGGCGCGGCGGGCGGCTTCTTCGGATCGGGAGAGGGAGGGGCCGACGATGGCGCTGGCGATACCGGTGACGGCGGCGCCGGCGGCGAGGTAGCGAGCGCTCATGAACTGGGCGCCGGGGAAGGGGCAGCGCAGGATGTAGTGGGCGCCCTCGTGGTCGGTCCAACCGGCGGAGAAGCTGGGGGAAAGGAAGGTGCGGGCGGCTACGGGGGAGGGGAGGAGGTCGGCGGGAACCGGGAGATGGATCATGCGGCCGGCGACGGGCAGGAAGTCGTGGGCGGCGGCGGCGATGTCGGGGTAATTGCGGGCGGCGTCGGTGTAACCCAGGGAGAAGAGGTCTTCGGGGAAGGGGCGGCGGCGTTGAGCGAAAGCGGGGTTGGCGGCGAGGGTGCCGGTGGGAGTGGCGCGGGACTGGGTTTGGAGCTGGCGGAGGACGGCGGGGAGGCGGCGCTCGCTGGTGAGCAGGAGGTTGTCCTGCCAGAGGGCGTAGCCGATTTCCAGGTCGCCGATGCGGAGGGTTTTGACCACCGCGCCGGGCAGATTCATTTTGGCGAAGCGGAGGGGACCGGGGCTGGTGAAGCGGGATTCGAGGGTGGCGAGGGTGGCGGCGAAGCGCTGGGGATCGCGGATTTTCAGGATGACGACCAGCGGCGGGGGGGCATTGTCATCAAGCGGGGCACGGTAGGTGATCAGCGGGCTGCCGAGGGGGGCGAGGAGGTCTTTTTCGAGATCGATGCCGGCGTGCTGGCGGAAGGCTTGGAGGAGGGCGGCGTAAGCGGCGGGGAAGGTGGGATCGATTTTGGGGAGGGCGGCGTGGAGGTCGGCAAGGAGGCCTTGGAGATCGAGGGCGCGGAGATTGGCGTCGAGGGCGTCGTTGGGGAGGAGGCGGAGGGCTTGGGTGTTGAACGGCGGAGGGGCGGCGAGGCGGAGGAGGCCCGGAGCGGGTTGATCGGGGGCGGTGAGGCCGATGGTGATGGCTTGGAGCCAGTTTTTGCCGTCGAAGCCGGCGCGGAAACCGATCTGGGTGATGGCGGAGAGTCCGGTGGCGGCATAGGCGGCGGAGAAGCTGTCCTGGGCGCCGGCGAGATTGTGGGAGGCGAGGTAGTGGTTGAGGGTGGCCAGGAGACCTTGGACATCGACATAGGCGGCGAGCGCGGGGGGGCTTGGAGCGGAAGATTGGGCAGCGGGCGGGAGGCGCAGGGCCTGGGCGAAGGGGAGATCGTTGGCGAGGGTGTCGACGGGGGTTTTAAGGAGATCACCGGCGGGGAAGCCCAGGGCGATGGCGACGCAGGCAGGGTCGGAGGCGACGGTGGGTTTGAGGGGGGAATCGGCGAGGCTGTGGGCGAAGCGGGAGAGGAGGTTCGTGAGCGAGGCGGCGTCGGGGCCGGCTTCGCAGAGCAGGCCGATGCGGACGGCGGGACCGGTTTCGCCGGGTTGGGCGGCGCGGACGAAGAGGGCGGTGGGATGTCGCCAGAGCGGTGTGAGGAGGGCGGCGGCGAATTGGAGTTGAGCGGCGGCGTCGGGGTTTTGCGAGGCGCGCTGGAGGGCGTCGGGGAGGTGGGCGAAGAGGGCGGGGAGCGCGGAGGCATCGAGGAAGCCTTTGAGATTGGAGCGGGCATAGGGTTCGGTAAGCGTGTCGGCGCCGGCCCATCCGAGATAGAGGAGGGTGTGGGCGGGGATGCGGTCGGCGAGCGGGGGGAGGGGGTCGGCGTTCGTGGCGGGGAGTGGGCCAGCGCCGGCAAGGAGCATCAGGGCCGGGAGGATCCCCCGCAGCGATCGCGATCGCTCGCGCATGCACATCTCCGATGTGGGTTGGGGTTAATGTAGCGGCACGGGCGGGGGGAGGGGAAGGGGGAAGCGTGCGGTTTCGGAGGGGACTTTTTTTGAGATATGTTTTTGGCGACCTTGGATGTGGGGACGACGCCTTGCATCAACGCCTTCGTGGGGTCCTTCGTTCCTTCGTCGCTTCGTGATTTGGTCTTTGGTTCTCGCCGAGGGTGTTTCCAGCGTTGCCTGAAAGAGGCAGGCATGCTGGCGCCTGACGGAGGCGGCTCTGGTTGCCGCAAAAGAGGGGCAAGGGTTTTGGAAGTCGTGATGGGTTGGCGCGGCGAGTGATCGGTGAAAAAGGGGGCGGCGCTGGGAGTGGAATTGTCAGGAGCTGTTAAGATGGCGGGCGCGGCGGTGAAGGAAGGAGAAATGTGCAGTTTCCCTACTATTTTCACGTGTTCGGGCTGCGGGTGCATCCGCATCCGGTGATGGAGGGGACGGCGTATGCGGTGGGGGCGGCGTTGCGCGTGGCGATCGGGCGGTGGCGCGGGCGCGATGGCGGAGCGGCGGGGGAAGGCGTGGTGGTGGAGCGGCGTTTGTGGCAGGCGGCGGGGGCGGTGATCGGGGCGCTGGCGGGGGCGAAGCTGCTGGCGTGGGCGGAGAATTGGCGGGCGGTGACGCATGCGTCGGCGACGCTGGGGCTGGAGGCGTGGATCGGGGGCAAGACGATTGTGGGAGGGCTGGCGGGCGGATGGGCGGGCGTGGAGATTGCCAAGAGGTTGACGGGGGTGAAGGAGAGGACGGGGGATTTGTGGGTGTATCCGCTGTGCGTGTCGATGGCGATCGGGCGGGTGGGGTGTTTTTTGACGGGGCTTTCCGATGACACGTATGGGACGGCGACGGGGTTGCCATGGGGAGTGGATTTTGGCGATGGGATTCGGCGGCACCCGACGCAATTGTATGAGAGCGTGTTCATGCTTTTGCTGGCGGGGGGGTTGGCGCTGTGGCAGTGGCGGAGCGGGATCGGGTGGCGGACGGGGCGGGTGTTTCGGTGGTTCATGTTGTGGTATTGCGCGTGGCGGTTTTGCGTGGAGTTCATCAAGCCGACGGATAAGTGGATCGGGGGCTTGAGCGTGATACAGGTGTTCAGTTTGGGGGTATGCGCGTTTTGCGTGTGGCGGTTGTGGCGCGAGCGGGAAGGGCGTGGAGCGCTTGCGGTGTTGGGGGTGGAGGCATGAGCGAGCGAACGCCGTTGGCGTATTGGGGTGGGCGGCAGGGCAAGAGATGGCGGCGGCTGGACGCCTATTTCGTGGCGTCGGCGGCTTCTCTGGCGGCGCTGTTCTTGGTTGCCGAGGTTTTGACGCGGGTGCTGGGGTCGCCGCGGGATCTTGAGTTTTCGGCGTGGGAAATGTGGTTGATCGGAGTGGGGTTTTCGCTGCTGGCGACGGGGATTTCGACGGTGATGCTGGCGGTGGCGGTGCTGGTTCGTCGCTGGTTTCAGCCGGATATAGTCTTTCGTTCCGTGCGTATGGCGGTGGTCGCAGGCATCGCGCAGGCGCTGCTTGCGGCGGGAGTGGTGGGGTTGATGGCATTGCATGCGCTTCCTGACCGTCCCGAATGGTTGTGGTCCTGCTTTGCGGTGTATCCTGTTTTGGTGATGCCGGTGTTGACGCGACGAAGAGCGGGTTGAGGGGCATTGGGATAGGAGTGTGCAAATGGCGGATCGGCCGTACATTTTTTATGAGCTGACGAACTCCGTGTGTCCGCATTGTTTGCGGAAGGTGGAGGCGAAGATCGTGGTGCAGGACGGGTGCGTGTACATGCACAAGTGGTGTCCGGTGCACAAGCTGGTGAAGGTGCTGATTTCCACCGACGAGTCGTATTTCAAGCAGCAGCGGGATTTTTTGAAGCCGGGGCAGATGCCGCGGCGGTTCAACACGCCGATCAAGTATGGGTGTCCGTTTGATTGCGGGTTGTGTCCGGATCACGAGCAGCATTCGTGTTTGACGCTGCTGGAGATCACGGACATGTGCAATTTGCGGTGTCCGGTGTGTTACAGCGACAGCGGTCCGCATCGGCCGACGCATCGGAGCATGGAGCAGATCGCATTCATGCTGGAGGCGATCGTGCGGAACGAGGGGGAACCGGACGTGGTGCAGATTTCCGGCGGGGAGCCGACGATTCATCCGGAGTTCTGGCAGGTGCTGGAGCTGGCAAAAACCAAGCCGATCAAACACCTGATGCTGAACACGAACGGGGTAAAGATTGCGCGGGAGGCGGATTTTGCGAAGCGGCTGGCGGGGTATATGCCGGGGTTCGAGGTGTATTTGCAGTTTGATTCGCTGCGGGCGGAGGCGCTGGTGAAGTTGCGCGGGGAGGATTTGCGGGAGGTGCGGCTGCGGGCGCTGGAACGGCTCAACGAGCACAACGTGTCGACGACGCTGGTCGTGACGCTGCAGCGCGGTGTGAACGAGGATGAGATTGGGGAGATCATCGATTTTGCGCTCAAGCAGAAGTGCGTGCGCGGGATCACGTTTCAGCCGGTGCAGGTGGCGGGGCGGCTGGAGGCGTTTGACGCGGAGAAGGATCGGTTGACGCTGTCGGAAGTGCGGCGGCGGATTTTGGAGCAGTCGCCGGTGTTTTTGCCGGAGGACATCATTCCGGTGCCATGCCATCCGGATTGCCTGGCGATGGCGTATGCGTTGAAGATGGGAGACGGGGCGGGGTGTGTGACGCCGTTGACGCGGCTGATGGATCCGAAGCTGCTGTTGTCGGGGGAGGGCAACACGATCGTGTACGAGCGGAACAAAGGCGTGCGGGAGCAGATATTCAAAGCGTTTTCGACGGGGCATTCGCCGGGGAGCGGGGCGTTGGCGCTGAAGCATTTGTTGTGCTGTTTGCCGGAGATTCAGGTGCCGGAGGAGATCGGGTACAGCAATTTGTTTCGGATCATCATCATGAAGTTCATGGATGCGTGGGACATGGACGTGCGGAGCGTGAAGAAGACGTGCGTGCACATTGCGCATCCGGACGGGCGGATCATTCCGTTCGATACGTTCAATTTGTTTTACCGGGACGGGCGTGAGGCGGCGTTGGCGCGGCAGGAGCTGGTGGGGGTGACGGTGGGCGGGCGCTGAGGCGAGGGGTGATGTGGGGGAATTTTTGCTTGACGCGGGCGGTGTTTTAGCAATTATTCACACTATGGCGTGGGATCGACTCGCGCCGCGAATGAAAGGAAATCCGTATGCGTACCGCTGTGTTGATGGCCATCCTCTCGGGATTCCTGTTGTCGTTGGCCGCGTGTGGCAATGGCGTCCCGAGTGGCACGAAAAGTGTGATTCCGGGGGAGAACGGCGTACCGGCCAATACCCAGCCGGCGAAATAAGTTTTAGAGCTTGAGCAGCGCAACCACGCCCGCCGTTGGCTCGACGGGCGTGGTTGCTTTTTGCGGCGTTTGGCGAGCCGGCCGGATTGCATTTCGATTTTCAACATTCGAGAATGCAGGCCGCGCCGGAACTTTTTTGTGTTCCAACCGTCAAAAAGGATAGAGCCCCGGTGGATCAACCGCTGGCCACAACCTCGTCCACTCGCACCGCCGGGCCGGTCCATGGGTCGCCGGGCGCCGCGGGCGCGCCATCGGACGATCACCTGGTGTCGCAACTCAAGCGCGGCAACGTGGCGGCGATGGAGGGGCTGGTCCTGAAATATCAGGACCGGCTGTTTGGCTGCATCTATCGGATTGTGGGGCATCCGGACGATGCGGCGGACCTGGTGCAGGAAACATTCGTGCGGCTGCTGCAGAACATTCACAAGTTTGAGGGCAAGTCGTCGTTGTACACGTGGCTGTTCCGGATCGCGGTGAACCTGGCGTTGACGCAGCGGCGCGCGGGGCGTTATCGGGCGGCGGTGAGCCTGGATCATGAGGGGGAGGATGCGGCGGACCTGAATCGGCAGGCGGCGCCATTGCGGCGGTTGGCGCAGGACAGGGAACCGGATCCGGCGTCGTCGGCGGCGCTGCGGCTGGACCACGAGCGGGTGCTGGCGGCGCTGGGGCGTCTGGACCCGGAGTTTCGCGCGGTGATCATCCTGCGGGATGTGGAAGAGTGCGATTATGAGCAGATGGCGCAGGTGCTGGAGGTGCCGGTGGGCACGATCAAATCGCGTTTATTTCGGGCGCGCAGCGCGCTGCGCGAGGCGGTGACGGCGCTGGCCGCGGCGCCGCCTCCGGCTTCCGCGTGAAGGGAAGTATTTGCAGGTTTTCCGTATCGCGTTTTTGTTTTGAGTGGCATGCCTGACGTTCCTGACAACCTCGACGAGCGTATTGCCGCGTATCTCGACGGCAAACTTCCTCCGGCGGAGGCGGCGCGGCTGGAGGTGTATCTGGCGAACACCGATCCGGCGCTGGCGACGCGGGTGCTGGGGATGTCGGCGGATCGTCATGCGGTGCGTTCGCTGCCGAAGGTGAGCGCTCCGCAGGATCTGGCGGCGCGGGTGATGGAACAGGTGGAGCGGACGGCGCTGCTGAACGATCAGGATGCGTTTGAGGAACCGCGGCGGCGTCCGTGGCGTGCGGGCTGGGCACTGGCGGCGGCGCTGGCGCTGGTGATCGGGGGGATCGGTTTTGTGATCAAGGAATCGCTGGACGCGCGGCAGGAGAGCGCTCGCTGGGCGAACGCGGGCGAGCCGTCGGGCAGGCCGGGGGGTCAACTGGCGCAACTGGCGCCGGCTTCGGTACCGGGCGCGGACACGCTCGAGGGCCAGGTTCATCACGTGGAATCGCTGGCGGCGGCGGATGGCCGGACGGGGGGGCGGTTCGCGCCGATGTCGCCGGCGCCGATGGGGGCGGGGACGATGGCGGCTCCGGCAGCGCCGGGGGGTCCGGAGATGGCGGCGGCGACGCGCGCGGGGTTGACCGGGAATGCTCCCACCCGCAACGGGGCGCCGGCGATTGGCGCCGCCAAGCCTGTGCCCACGGCGATCGAGGGATTGGCCGAGCTTAATCCCGCCGCAACGCCGGGCCAGCCGCTGGTGCTCACGCTGGCGGCGCGGGATGAGGCGGATTTTGACCGGCTGCGCAGCCAGCTCGACCAATGGCGAGCGGCTGGTCCGAGCGCGGCGCCTGCGGCTTCGTCCGCGGCGCCGGTGCAGGTTTCCCAACCGGATGTTTTTAAGAACGGCAGCACTTCGGCCATGACGCCGCCGGATGTGCGATCCGCGGCCACGGCCAGTGATCTATCGTCCGTGGCCAACAAAGCGGACAAGGATCAGGGCGGGCAGAACGAAAAAGCGCTCGTCGAGAAGCAGGTGATGCCGGAGAAGAAGCTGGCGGGCCCGACCACGTATCACATCACGCTGCGGCCGGAGCAACTGGTTGACCTGGCGCGGGAGTTTCACATCACGGCTTTGGCCCAGGGCGGTCGCCGGCTGGCGGTCGAAACGGCTACATTCTCGCGGCAGGCGCCGACGATGGATGATGGGCTCGGCGGGGCAGGGACGTTGGGCGGCCGCCAATTCGTGGCGCAGGCTCCGCAGGTGGCAGCCGCGACTACGCAGGACTTTGGTGCGGCCAGCGGTGGGGGAGGATTTGGAGGAGGTGGCGGGGGTGGACGCGGCGCGGCGTTCGGCGGGCGCGGCGGGCGAGGTTTTGGCGGCGGCGAGGGAAGCACTCTGGCCGGAGGAGGCAGTTTTGGCAGCGGAGGATTTGGCGCGGCGGGCCAGGAAACGGCCCGGCGTGCGGACTTGAATCAGGCCGCCACGACCAACCCCGCGGGAGCGCCTGCCTTGCCGCCAGTCACCGACAATCTGTCGAACAGCATGAACGCCGCCAACGCGCGCAACGGGAATGCGGCGCCGCCCCCCGCCGTTGATTGCATCATTGAAGTTCTGCCGCCGCCCACCACCGCGCCGGCACCTTAATCCATCAACACCGCCGGCCTGGTACGTGCGCGCGGGTGCTGCCGATCAGATGCCCTCGCCACCGATGGCTTCTTCCGCCGCGCCCACGCCCAGCATCCGCAGCTTGGTCACCGCCGCCGCCACATCGTCGCCGTCGACCTTCACCAGGCGCAGGCCCAGAAGCCCGGCGAGCGCATCCTCGGGCGGATCGTCGTTGCCCACCACGACGATAATTCCCTGCTCCGTGATCGCCCGGACCACGCCGCCGAGCGCGGGAATGGTTGTCGCACTGACCCATGCCGCGAGATCCAGCCGCACGACCGTGCGCGCTTCGTCAAAAAGCGCGCGCTCCACGGCATCGGCGACGCTTCGCCCAGCCCACACCACGGCCCCACGCTGGCCCAGACGCACTTCCTTTTCCTCTTCACTCACCCGGCCCCTGGTTGCAGCATCATGCGCCCGGCCGAGGATCATCCCCGCGCCCACCGTGGTGTTGGTCAGCCGGTCGATCACGATGAACGCGCCGGTGCTGTGATTCACGGTGTATGGATCGAAGACCAGCGGCCCCGCAAGCGACACTACCACGCGGCCGACTTCATTAAGCCCCAACCCGCCCGCCGCCTCGCCCGCGGCGCCGCCCGTCGCCGCCCGGTGCTCCAGCGTGTTGACATCCACGCGGTAGGTCACTTCGCTGATGGCGCCCGTGAGCATCCGCGTGGCCTGTTTGAACCAGTAACTCTTGCCCGGCGAGAGAGGCTGCTCGTGCATCCACACGACCATCGCGTCGAAGCGGTGGGATACTTCGGGCGTCGGCCTGCCGGGTTCCGTTTCCGCGTGGACCAACAAGTCGCCGCGGGAAATATCAATTTCATCTTCGAGCGTGACCGTCACCGCCATGGGGGCGTAAGCTTCCGCCAGCTCGCCGTCATAAGTCACGATGGACTTCACGCGGCTCGTCTTACCCGAGGGGAGCGCCTTGACGCGATCCCCCTTGCGCACGATGCCCGAAGCGATCGTGCCCGCAAAGCCGCGGAAATTCAGGTTCGGACGCAGCACGAGCTGCACGGGAAGCCGCAGGTCGGTGAGGTTGCGGTCGCCGGCGATCGACACCGTTTCGAGATGCTGGAGCAGGGTGGGCCCCTGGTACCAGCGCATGGCGGCGGATGCTTCGACGACATTGTCGCCCTTCAAGGCGCTTAGCGGGATGAACTGGATATCGCCGAAGCCAAGCTTTGCAGCGAACGCGCGGTAATCCCGGCAGATCTCGTCGTAACGTGCCTGCGAATATCCCATCAGGTCCATCTTGTTGACCGCGATGATGAGGTGCTTGATGCCCAGGAGGGAACAGATGAAGGAGTGGCGTTTCGTCTGCACCATCACGCCGTGGCGGGCGTCGATGAGGATGATCGCGAGCTGGCAGGTGCTGGCGCCGGTGGCCATGTTGCGGGTGTACTGCTCGTGGCCCGGCGTGTCGGCGATGATAAACTTGCGTTTGTCGGTGGAAAAGTAGCGATACGCGACATCGATGGTAATGCCCTGTTCGCGCTCGGCGCGGAGTCCGTCGGTGAGCAGGGCCAGGTCGATCTCGCCGGCGCCGGTGGTTCCGTGCTTCACGGAATCCTTCTTCACCGCCGCGAGCTGGTCCTCATAGATGCCCTTGGTGTCATGCAGGAGCCGGCCGATGAGGGTGGACTTGCCATCATCGACGGACCCGCAGGTGAGGAAGCGCAGCAGCTCTTTGCGCTGATGGCGGTCAAGGTAGGCGTGGATATCTTCGTTGAGCAAAGCATCAGACATGTTGAACACCCAGTTTAGCCCCGGCCTTTGGGCCGGGGTGCTTTCCATCTTCCGCAAACCACCAGCGCTGCGCTCGCAACCCATCTTTTAAGGGATTTTTCTGCACATACCGCACTGCCCGTCGAATATCGGCATCAGAATCCAGATAGACCTGCCAGAACGATTCACTCCATGGCGACGGCCGGCGGGCACGGCGGTCGCGGAAATCTTGCAACGGATGAAGCTGCTCATCGGTCAAAAAAGTCGTCGCGCGAGCCTTAAAATGGTTTCCGATCTTTTCAATCTGCCGCTCGTCGTGTCGCCCTACCACCATATGCACGTGTTCCGGAAGAATGGAACACGCCAGAACTATGTACCCACCTGCATGGCATGCGTCCGCAAATCCTCGCCCGATCGCTCGTGCCTGTTCCCCATCAAAATGCACCGGCGGGTACATCAGAGCGCGTTTTGCCGCCTCGCGCAAGCCTCGGTCATGGGACTTCGCCGCTACTGAATAGCGCGACCTCGTCGTCGTCGCTGCGCCATAACAGGCCAATTCCCACGACCACACGAAATCAAACCAGGACCCGCGCGGATCATTTGGCAGCCAGAACCCATACGCGGTAAAGATGATGTGGTAAGCAAGAACCATGCAGGACCGTCAACGCCCCGGCCCAAAGGCCGGGGCTAAACACCTCAGAAATATCCTTCCTTCTTCTTCTGCTCCATGCTGCCCGCTTCGTCGTAATCGATCACGCGTCCCTGGCGTTCGCTTTGGCGGGCGAGGATCATTTCCTCGATGATTTCCGGGAGCGTCGTGGCGCTGCTCTCCACGGCGCCGGTGAGCGGATAGCAGCCCAGCGTCCGGAAGCGCACGAGTTTTTGCGCCGGCTTCTCGCCGGGATGCAGCCGCATCCGCTCGTCATCCACCATGATGAGAACGCCGTTGCGTTCCACCACGGGCCTCATCGCCGCGTAATAGAGCGGCACAATGGGGATATTCTCGAGATAGATGTATTGCCAGACGTCCAATTCGGTCCAGTTGGAAAGTGGAAAGACGCGGATCGATTCGCCGAGATTCACCTTGCCGTTGTAAAGGTTCCACAGCTCCGGCCGCTGGTTTTTCGGGTCCCAGCGATGGTGCTTATCGCGGAAGCTATACACACGTTCCTTGGCCCGGCTCTTTTCCTCGTCGCGCCGCGCCCCGCCGAACGCCGCATCGTAGCCGCCTTTGTCGAGCGCCTGGCGCAGGGCCGCGGTCTTCATGATGTCGGTGTAATTCTTGCTGCCATGGTCGAAGGGGTTGATTCCGTCGCGCACGCCTTCCTGGTTGGTGTGCACCAGCAGGTTCAGACCGTTGTCGCGGCAGAATTGATCGCGAAAGCGGATCATCTCCTTGAATTTCCAGGTCGTGTCGATGTGCAGCAGCGGAAACGGAATGCGGGCGGGATAGAAGGCCTTTTGCGCCAGCCGCACCATCACCGAGGAATCCTTCCCGATGGAGTACAGCATCACCGGGTTGGAGAACTCCGCGGCGACTTCGCGGATAATGTGGATGGCCTCTGCTTCAAGCTGCTTGAGGTGGGTGAGGGAGGGGGGCAGTCCGGCGCCCGACCCGCCTGGTCCGGGGCCCTTTCCGCCGGTGGAAACAGAGCTGCTGGTGTGGACCGAAGAGGTCACGGCTGAAGGAGCAACAGACATGTGCGGGGTAATTCCTGCAAAAGCGGTAGGAAAGCTAGAGAGCATAGGGTGTCGCCGATCCTGTTTCAACCTTGTCAGGCGACTTACCGCTTCTAAAGCAGGGCTGACCCGCACGTTAAGCGCCCGCTGGCGAAACGTAAGGTCGGGCGCAATAATCAGGTGCTCGCCGCCGCCGTTGGTCTTGCAGGAGCCCTTCATGCCGCGCCTTCCCCGGTCCCTCGTGCTCGCGCTTCTTCTGGCCGCCACCGCCTCGTGCATGGAGCACCACGCCACGATCTACTGGACCGGCCCCGCCGGGGAACCGCCGCCGCCGTCCGATGCCGCCCTCATACCGGCTCCCCCCGCGCCCGCCCCGGCGGCCCCTTCCGTGGCGGCCCCTCCCGTTCGCACGAATCCTCAATATGCTTCCCCACCGGCGCGCACCGCAAGTCCCGCTCCGCCCCTTCCCCCCCCCGCGCCGCCGGCTGATTCCGAAACGCAGGTCCCGGCGATCACCATCAATCCGCCCCCGCCATCCACCCCGCGCATGCCCGCGCCTGCTCCCGCCCCGTCTGCCGCATCTGAGGCCCGCACGGCCGCACCCGCTCCAGCCGCCGCTGCATCTCCCCCGGACGCGGTCGCCCGTGCGGTTGAGCCGCCCGCCGCTCCTCCGCCTCCGCCCGCCCCGGTGACGCGCAGGGCCTCACCCACCGCGGCCGCCGCCCCCACGGAGCCCCCGCCGCCCGCGCCGGCGCCTGTGAATCCCCCTCCCGCCCATACGACAGTGGCGTCCCCGCCGCCGGCGCAGCCGCCCACGCCGCGCGTTGTCGAGGCCGCGCCGCCCGCTCCGACGGCCGATCTGCCGCCGGGCACCATCCGCATCCTGCCGCCGGCGCCGCCCCCCTTGCCGATGCCGGTCGCCTCGGCCGCGCCCACGCCGAGCGCTCCCGAAGGTCTTGTCCCGCCATCGGCCTCCGCCACCACCAGTGCCGATGGCCTTCGCGTCGAACCGGCCGATCAGCCCGTGCTCAAAGTCACGCGCAATGGCACCCCAGACGCCGGCTTTATGCGCATGCACGAGCAGTACGTCCAAAAGGCCAAGGCCGGCGGCATCGACCTCTATCTGCTCGGCGACTCGATCACCGATTTCTGGCAGCATCGCCACGGTTCCGATTGGGACAAACATTTCGCCCACGACCGTGCCGGTGATTTCGGCATCTCGGGCGACCGTACCGAACATGTCCTCTGGCGCATCGACAACGGCGAACTCGATGGCCTGCACCCCAAGGCGGTCGTGCTGCTGATCGGCACCAACAACCTCGCCAGCAATGCCGTCTTCGCCGCTGATTCCGTCGATGAAACTTACGCGGGCATCAAGGCGATCCTCGACGATCTGCGCCGCCGGGTGCCCGATGCCCATATCCTGCTGATGGGGGTCTTCCCGCGCGAGGACAAACCGCTCAACGGCGAGATTGACGAACTCAACAAAAAGCTGCCGGCACTGGCCGACGGCGACCACATCCGCTTCCTGAACATCAACGCCCAGCTCACCGATTCGGCCGGCAAACTGCTCCCGGGCGTAATGCTGCGCGACCGCCTGCACCCGGATGACAAAGGCTACGACATCTGGGCAAAGGCCATGCAGCCGATTCTGAATCCGTGGCTGGGGAAGTAACCAAGGAGTAACTGCGGTCTTGCCGCGGCAAGCCGGCATTTCGTGGCTGTTCAGCAAAGCCGTCGTCTCGTCAACTCTAAAGAAAATTCCATAACCGGTCAGGGCCTCGCGCAACTGCGATCGTGCGGCCTGGAGGTCAGCGGGGCAGCGATGCCGCATCCAGCGACATCCACGACAGTGCCGTCACGGGCTGGTCGTTGCCGAAGGCGTCCTCACATGTGCACATTCCGCGCAAGGTTTCCTCCTGCATTAGTCAGGGAGTATTCGACCGGCCCCTACATGCCATTGCGTCTTTCAATGAAATGCCGACCGTTTTAGAATCTCCGAGGTCAGCCAAAATGAATGGGATGCAAAGCTCGGTGCGGTCGCCGTCCCGCGGCACCTGGAAGGAGAGAATTCCAGAAGCGTGTGAAGGTATACTAATGGATTTTGAGAACGCTGCGCTGATTCATGGGGCGTTTAATGTGCGGGATCGCGCGTCCGTTGAAACCATTCATAGACGTTTCGATACTCCAAGAATGTGCAGATTTGATTTAGCCCGCTCGCTGTGAATGTTGGCCTATTGAGCTGTCGCACAAATAGCGGGCGACGGGTTTCATTGGCGACCACACGAAACGTCTGGTTCGGACTCGGACAGGCCAAATGAACGTCGTTGAACCGCAAGAGCGCGGTGTAGATCGGCGTCGAGTGCTCCACTTCGAACATTCCGCAGATTTCATTCGAGCCCGGCCGCAACCATACGACATCGATCTCCTGCAAGATGTCAAATACTGTCGCTGTCGGCAACGGCAGGCGTTCGCAACAGGTGAACTCGCCGGCTATCTTTGGGTCTATCCGGGCCCGGTCATTGGGCGGCAGCCAGATATCATACCCTTTCGCAGCGCCAATCGCGGTGACCAGCGATTGGACCTGCCAATGACTTAATTCAGGCAACATCAGGTTGCTTCCCCGTGCAGTGGCGAGTTGGGACCAGCCGAACAGGCCCTCCAGATTGAAACGCCCCAATCGAGCAAGGTACAGCTCGGTGGTATCTGGTGTAATGTAGATTTGCGCTTTGTACTGCCCGTCGCTTGCAGGCTCCACTTCGTGGAACAATGCCTCGTAGGCGCCAAATGGGAGAAACAGCGGGAGTGATTGGTTATCCCAGAGAAAGACAATGAACGAATCATGGCCTTCCAACTGAAGGAGGTCGTCTGCGCGCAGGCCGAAAAAGGTTTGTTCTCCGGCGTGAACCTTGGAATAGCGGATGTAGACCCGCACCGCACCACTGCCAATCTCGAAGAGGGAGTTGCTTCGGGGCAGCTTCACAAGGGCACCCGCACGCCGGCCCAGCTCTTCGAGAAATCTCTCTTTTACCAGATTGGGCATGGATTATTCCTGGCCTGTACCGCCCTGGCCACATTCCCAGGTGCTAGTTCCCGAACCAGGGAACGCTGCGATTTAGGAGTCGAAGTTGATGCGTACGAAAGGTCGGGGCGGATTCGATATCCAGTGGCAGGTATCTCCCTGATCGACGTGATTGCCGACCTGCCAGCAGATGCTTCCTCCCGGTCTGAGTCGTTCGATGCAAAGGCTGATGACCTCGCGTTCTCGATCCAGATATTCTGCCAAGCCGATTCGTTGTTCGTATTTTTTGCCGATGTTGTAGGGTGGGGAGGTCACAATCAATTGGGCCGATTCGGCGGGAACGTGACTCAGGAGTTCGCGGCAATCGCCGTGGAAGAGAGTTACGTCGTTGTCCGGCCGAAAGTGATCGCCAAGTGCCAAGCGTGAGCCTGTGTAGTGAAGGTCGCCCAAAGCCAACTGCTGCTGTGCCATCGTTCGCTCCAAACAGTACCCTGACACCCGACATATACGCAACAAAGTCAGAAATACTGTCCATAAATGTTCGAAGTCCTGGGCGGGCGCTCGTTTATCCGTTGAATGCGCCCGTCGGCTGGGGCTTCCGGTCGGCAGGGATCGCGCGCTTGGCGCGGGGGCGGTGGGGGAGGTCGGGGCGGCGTTGTTTGCCGTTGGCGGTGGTGGGGGCGGAGACCTGGGGGTCGGGGGCGCCGGAGAGGGGGGCGCCGGGGATGGTTTCGGCGAGGCGGTCCTTCAGAAGGGCGGCGTAGTTGGGGGAGAGTTCAAAGCCCAGGTAATCGCGGTGCAGTTTTCTGGCGGTGATGAGGGTCGAGCCGCTGCCGGCGAAGGGGTCGAGGACGAGGTCTCCGGGGTTGGAGGAGACCTTGATGATGCGCGCGAGAAGCTGTTCAGGCATTTGGCAGCCGTGGAAGCCGGCGCGTTCCTTGAAGGTGCCGCAGACCCGCGGGAAGTACCAAGTGGTGTCGGCGGGATCGAATCCCTGGGGCAGGTCCTGGGGGCGGAGAATCCAGGTGTCGTCCGGAAGGCGGCCCCTGGCGTTGGCGCGGGCGTCGGCGTAGACGAGCTGGCGAGCGGAAGGCACGCGGATCGCATCGGCGTTGAAGGTGAAGTTCCGCGCATCCTTCACGAAGTGAAAAAGATGCGTGTGAGAGCGTGAGAATTTCGCCTTGCAATGGACGCCGAAGGTGTAATACCAAATCACCCAGGACCGGCAGGTGAGGCCGAGCTCGCGCTGGAAGATGAGCTTCAGCTCCGCCGCGAAGTCGTCGCCGATGGCCAGCCAGAAGGTGCCGGTGGGTTTGAGGAGGCGCACCAGTGCGGCGCCCCAGCGGCGCGTCCAGTCGAGGTACTCGTCAGCCGCCTTTTTGTCCTCGTAGACATCATATTGGTAGCCGATGTTGAAGGGCGGATCGGCAAAGGCCAGGTCAAAGGCGCCGGGGGGCAGGGCGTTCATGCCGGCGATGCAGTCGGTGTTGTGGACCTGGTTGCGAGGCATTTCAGGATTCATGGTGCGGTCCTATTAGTGGGGGTTCTCGCGGGCGGCTACGTACAGGATGTTGGGGTAGTATACGAATCGCATGCCGGGAAAGCGCACGAAAAAGCAGGCCGTGGGCGCTAAGAAACGCGCGACAGGTTATCCACAATGGAGCTGGGGCGCAAGTGGAGGTGATGAGGAAATCAGCGGGGGGAGCCGGTGGTCTCGGGCATGCGTGGTTTTTGGGCCTGTGCCGGCGCGGGACCTGTGGACTTTTTGGGGAAGGCGAGGCTGGCAAGCACCGCGGCGGTCAGGGCGGCGAGGATCACCGCCAGCGACACCCCCTCGGTGATATGCCAGTCGGGATCGGGCGTGTGCGTCAGAGTGGCGTACACGTCGGAGGCGAGGGGCAGCAGCATTTTGAGGCCGACAAACGCCAGAATGAAAGAAAGTCCGTGGCGCAGGTAGTGGAAGCGGTCGATGATGGAGGCCAGCAGGAAGTACATGGATCGCAGGCCGAGGATGGCGAAAACGTTGGAGGTGAAGACGAGGAAGGTGTCCTTGGTGATGCCGAAAATGGCGGGGATGGAATCGAGCGCGAAGATCAGGTCGGTGAACTCGATGCACAGGAGGACGACGAGGAGGGTGGTGGCATAGCGGCGGCCGTTGACTCTGGTGAAGAAGTCCTTGCCGACGAATCCGGGATGGATCGGCAGGAGCTTATGGGCGAGTCGGTAGGCGAGGGAACGGGAAGGATCGCGTTCGGATTCCCCGGCGAAGAACATTTTGAAGCCGGCGAACAGGATAAAGGCGCCGAAGACATAGATGACCCAGTGGAATTCGCTGAGCAGCGCCCCGCCGAGGATGATCATGACGGCCCGCATGAACAGGGCGCCCAGCACGCCCCAGAACAGCACGCGATGCTGCAATTCCGGCGGGGTTTTGAAGAAATTCAGCAGCAGGACGAAGAGAAACACATTGTCGGCGGAGAGCGACAGCTCGACGAGGTAGCCGGTGATGAACTGGAGGGCGGCGGTTTTTCCGACCGTGGGATGGTAGTAGGCCTCGTGGCGGGCGAGAAGCTGGGGATCGCGGACGATGCCCAGCTCGAGCCAGTGATGCTCATACGCCAGGTACACCACGCCGACGAAGGCGCAAGCGGCCAGGACCGGAACGAGCGCTCCAAAGGCGGCTTCCTTGATCTGGATCGCATGGGGCTTGCGATGCAGGACGAACAAATCAAGGGCGAGCAGCATCAGGATGAATGTGAGGAAAAGTCCCCAGGCAAGCAGATGGTTGAGGTTCATAAGGGGGGTTCCGGGGTCGATTCACACAGGGCTGCAGGAATACTTTAGCGGGCTGAAGGTCCGGGGAAAACGGGGGCGTGCGCGGGGGTGGTCGGATTCTGAAATATCCGCCTGAGCCTTTGGGAAAGACAAATGCAGCGTGCAGCCCGAAAAAGCCCGGATGGCAAGGGGAAAACCGGCCCGCTCGCGGTCCAGCGGCCCCGGGGAGCTTGCTTTCCGGGAACCGCCCCGAAGGTTCGCGGCGGCGATTTTCCCAAAATCATGGTGCCGGGATAGGATGGTAGGCATTGTGGGCCTTCGAAAACACGCGAGACTGGAGAACATCATGCGGAACGTCCGGGTCGGGATGGCGGCGGTTGTGGCGGCGGCGGTGGCCCTGGGTGCGGGACGCTGGGCCCGCGCGGCGGGCCTTGCGGACCACGTGCCCGCCGATGCGATGGTGTATCTGGAGTGGCCCGGGACCGACGCGCTGGGGCCGGCGTACAACAATTCCAACCTGAAGGGCATCATCGACGCGCTGGACGTCCGCGGGCGCATCGAGGCGGCGATCCAGCAGAAGGGCCAGGACCTCGGCGATGAAGGCAAGGCCAACGCGGAGATGGCGCGGCAGTGGATCGAGGCGGTGACGAAGAATCCCGGCGCGGTCTACGTGGGGCCGGTGGATTTCTCGGGCGATACCCCGATGCCCAAGATCGCGATTATCAGCAAGGTGGGCGCCTCCCAGGCGCAGGCCATGGCCGGCAAAGCCAAGGCGGAGATGGACAAGGAAGAAAAGAAGGAAGGCGAGCCGCCGACGGCGGTGGTCGTCTCCGGCGATTACATCGTGCTGAACATCGGCAAGGATGTGAATGCGGACAAGTGGCTGACGACGCCGCCGGCGGAAGCGCTGAGCGCCTCGGCGAAATACAAATCGGCGATGGCCCAGGCGAAGGTGAAGGGCACGGTGGCCGGCGAGTTTTATGTCGATGGCGAGACCGCCGTGCAGGCGATGATGGAGGGGATGACGCGCTCCCCTGACGATTCGGTGAAAAATTACGGGCCGATCGTGCTCGATGCGCTGGGCCTCTCGGCGATGCGCCAGGTGGCCTGGCAGGGGGCGTTCGAGGGCAAGAACTGGATGTCGCGGGGCTTCGTGGGATTGGAAGGCGACCGGAAGGGTCTGTTCGGATTCGTGGACTTTCCCAATCTGAAAGATGCGGACATCGCCATGATTCCCTCCGGGACCGTGTGGGCCGAGGTGGTGCGCTTCGATGGCAACCGGCTGCTCAACGACGTGCGCGACGCGATCGTGAAGATCAATCCGCAGGGCGGGCAGCAGTTCGACATGGTGGTGCGGCAGGCGTATGCGTTCACGGGGGTGGACGTGCAGAAGGATTTGTTCGCGTCGCTGGGCGACACCTATGTGCTTTATGCCGTGCCGGATGCCGATGGAAAGATCACGACGATCACCCTGGCGAACAAGGCCAAGGACGGGGCGAAGCTGGAGCAGGCGCTCACCGGGCTTGAGACGTTCGCGAATCAGATGATGACGCAGCGTGGCGGCGCGGGGATGGTCAGCCTCACGCAGGAGCCGCTGGATGCGCCCAACGATAAGATCATGGCGCACCTGATCAAAACGCCGGCGGGCACCGGCGCGTGGACCGTCGCCGACGGCGTGCTCTACATTACCGGCGGCAAAGAAGCGCTGGAAAAAGCGGTGAGCGCGAAGGGTCCCGGTCTGGCGGGCGATGCGAAATTCACCGCCATGAAGCAGCAACTGGGCACGCCGGGCATGGGCGGGTTTGTCTATGCGGACCTGACGGCCATCGGGCCGGGTTACTGGGATGCGATGAAGCAGCAGTTCACCCAGTTGACCGAGCGGGCGGACGTGAAGCAGGCACCGCTGCCGTCGTATGAGCAGCTCAAGCCGTATATGGGCACGGGCATGATGGCCTGGTGGGTGGACAGCGCCGGGCTGCATGGCGTGGAGCAGGGCCCGTTTGTCGGCTGGAGCGTGATCAACCCGCTGACGGAAATCGCCCAGCACGTAAAACAGCAGCTCACCGGCGCGGAAGGCGCACCGGGCGGCGAAGGCGCGACGCCGGCGCCGGGCGTCACCACGACGCCGCCCGCGGGAGGGCAGTGAGCCCCGACGCCGCACATTGTGTGTGAGACGCGCGAGACCAATAAAGGATGCATTTACGCCGGCGCCCGGTTGTATATCACCGTCAGTTCCTTAAGGAACGGGAGTGCCCGTGGCAGCGCCGGGGCACGCCACGCCCAATTGCCCGTCGGCGTGCCCGGCAGGTTCATACGCGCGGCCGAGGGCAGGCCAAGCACATCCTGGAGCGGCGCAATCGCCAGCACCGCGGTGGTCGCCCACGCGGCGGTGAGCAGGGCGCGCGCGGCGTTTCCCCGGATGCCCGGCACGTAAGCGGCGGCGATTTTTTTCGTGCGCGGGTCCGCCGCTTTGTACCACCCCGCCGTCGTGTCGTTATCGTGCGTCCCGGTGTACGCGACGTTGTCCGGCGTGATGTTGTGCGCCAGATGCGGATTCGCCGGATTGCCGTCGAAACCGAACTGCAACACCCGCATCCCCGGCAGGCGAAACTTCTCGCGCAGCGCGTGCACGTCCGGCGTGATCAGGCCCAGATCCTCCGCAATCAGCGGCAAAGCCTGCCCAGGAAATTCCTGGCCGAGCCGGGAAAGCAGCGCGTCGCCCGGCGTCGACACCCACTCGCCGCGCACCGCCGTGCGCGCCCGCGCGGGGATCGTCCAGCACGCCGCGAATCCTCGGAAGTGATCGATGCGCACCAGGTCCGCCTGCTCCAGCGCCGCGCGCAGGCGGTGAATCCACCACGTGAAGCCATCCGCCGCCATCGCTTTCCAGTTGTACAGCGGGTTGCCCCAGCGCTGGCCGGTCCTGGAAAACAGATCCGGCGGCACGCCCGCGACGGCCGTCGGCTTGCCGTCGGGGCCGAGGGTGAACAGCCCCGGATGCGCCCAGGCGTCCGCCGATTCCAGCGCCACGAAGATGGGCATGTCGCCAATGAAGCGCACCCCGAGTTTCGCCGCGTGGGGGCGCAGTGCGCCAAGCTGCCGGAAAAACAAAAATTGCCCAAAGCGATGCCGGTCGATCGCCGATGCGAGGGTCCGGCGCGCCTCCGCCAGCGCCGCCTTGTTCCGCCTGGCAAGCTCCGCCGGCCAGCGCGACCACGGCCGGTTGGGATAGCGCTCCCGCAACGCCATGAACAGGGCGTAATCCTCCAGCCAATACGCCTGCGCAGCCTGAAATGCCGCGTACGCATCCGCCAGCGGCCGCGCCCGTCCCTCCCGAAACCGCCGGTGCGCCGCCTCCAGCATCCGCTGCTTGAACGCATTCGCCGCCGCGTAATCGATCCGCCCCCCGGGCTGAACCACCCCGGATAAAAAATCATCGCGTGACAGCAATCCGTCGGCGTGTAGATCATCCGGCGACAACAGCGCCGGGTTTCCCGCAAATGCCGAAAACGCGGCGTAAGGCGAATCGCCGATCGCGGGCGGATTCAGCGGCAGCGTCTGCCACCACGATTGTTTCGCGGCCGCCAGAAGCTCCGCAAATCGCCGGGCCGCCGGGCCGATATCGCCGATAAGGTAAGAGTTGCGGAGCGACGTGAAGTGCAGGAGGATGCCGGAAGAACGGTTCATCGGATATGCAAGCCCCAAACCGGGAACACAGCGCCCCGCCGGCGCCGCAAGGGGCGGCAAAGAGCGCGCGAGGGGAGGATAATCCGCCGTCGCCGCTCGCGGAAGCCCGTGAAGCTCCGGCCGCCGCCGCGTGGCACTGGGTTTGTTGTGTGGTGCTGCCTGGAGTGATGACTTTCGTCCGGGGGGGTGGCGGGACATGAGGAGGCGTTATGCGCGTATGGCCGGGGAAACCCTATCCCCTGGGAGCGACCTGGGACGGAACCGGGGTGAATTTCGCGATCTATTCCGAGCATGCGGAAAAGGTGGAGCTATGTCTTTTCGACGCCTTCAGTGATATTCAGGAGCGCCGCCGCATCGTTCTGCCCGAACGCACCGACATGGTCTGGCACGGTTACCTGCCCGATGCCGAACCCGGGCAGCTCTACGGCTATCGCGTCCACGGTCCCTACGATCCCGGCGCCGGCCACCGCTTCAATCCCGCGAAAATCGTGCTCGACCCCTACGCCAAGGCCATCGGGCGCGACCTGTGGTGGGATGACAGCCTCTACGGCTATGTGCGCGGAAAATCCGCCGCCGCCAACGGGGCCGACGAAGTGCCTGACGATCGGGACAACGCGGCGTTCTGTCCGCTCGCCGCCGTCCTCGATCCCGCCTTCACCTGGGGCGAGGACCGCCCCCCGCGCACTCCCTGGCACAAAACCCTCATCTACGAAGTGCACGTCCGCGGCTTTTCCATCCGCAACCCCGCCGTCCCCGAACATCTCCGCGGCACCTATGCCGGCCTCTCGTCCGAGGCTTCCATCGCCCACCTCAAATCGCTCGGCGTCACCGCCGTCGAACTGCTCCCCGTCCATCACCACGTCAGCGAGCGCCGCCTCATCGAGATGGGCCTCAAAAACTACTGGGGCTACAACACGCTGGCCTACTTCGCCCCGCACCTCGCCTACGCCTCCAGGCCCTCGCCCCGCAAAAGCGTGCTGGAGTTCAAACGCATGGTCCGCACCCTGCACGCCGAAGACATCGAAGTCATCCTCGACGTCGTCTACAACCACACCAGCGAAGGCAACCACGAAGGGCCCACCCTCTCCCTCCGCGGCATCGACAACGCCAACTATTATCGACTTTCCGAAGACAAGCGCCTTTACACCGATTTCACCGGCTGCGGCAATAGTTTAAACATGCGCCAGCCGCGCGTCCTCCAGATGATCATGGATTCCCTCCGCTACTGGGTCCTCGAGATGCACATCGATGGCTTCCGCTTCGATCTCGCCAGCACCCTGGCGCGCGAGCTCCACGATGTCGATCGCCTCGGCGCCTTCTTTGACATCATCCACCAGGACCCCGTGCTCTCGCAGGTCAAGCTCATCGCCGAACCCTGGGATGTCGGCCCCGGCGGCTATCAGGTAGGCAATTTCCCCGTCCTCTGGAGCGAATGGAACGGCCAGTATCGCGACAGCGTGCGCCGCTTCTGGAAAGGCGACGGCGGACTGGCTTCCGAAATCGCCACACGCCTCACCGGCTCCAGCGACCTCTACGACCGCGACGGCCGGCGCCCCCACGCCAGCATCAACTACGTCACGGCCCATGATGGCTTCACCCTCGACGACCTGGTCACCTACAACGATAAACACAACCAGGCCAACGGCGAGGAGAACCGCGACGGCACCAACGAAAACTATAGTTGGAACTGCGGCGTCGAAGGCCCCACCGACGACCAGCACATCCAGGAATTGCGCGATCGCCAGAAACGCAATCTCCTTGCCACCGTGCTGTTTTCCCAGGGCGTGCCGATGCTGCTCTCCGGCGACGAACTCAGCCATACCCAGGGCGGCAACAACAACAGCTATTGCCAGGATAATGACATCACCTGGCTCAAGTGGGATTTGAACGAACGCGAGGAGAAGTTCCTGGAATTTGTCAAACGCTGCGCACGCATCTGGCATGAGCAGCCGGTGCTCCAGCGGCGCGATTTTTTCATCGGACGCCCCATCCGCGGATCCGCCGTCAAGGATGTCGCCTTCTTCGAGCCCTCCGGCCGGGAGATGTCCGACGCCGCGTGGAACAATCCCGGCACGAAATGCCTGGGCATCCGCCTCGCCGGCGACCTCATCGACGATGTCGACGAGCGCGGACAACCCCGCGGCGGAGACACCCTCCTCCTGCTCATGAATGCCGACTGGCGTGAGCAGCCCTTCCGCCTTCCCGTGGCCCGCGCTCACAACGTCTGGGAGCGCCTCATCGACACGGCGCATCCCGAGGAACTCCACGGCACGCACGAGGGCGGCACCATGTATGCGCTCTATGGCCGCACCTTCGCCGTCCTGCGCACCGCGACGCCCGAGCAGGCCGCCAGCGGTTTTACCGAGGCCCAGGTCGAAACCCTGCGCCAGGAAGCCAGCGCGCCCGAAGACCGGCCGCTGGTCCGATGAGAGCACCGCGTGATGGCCCGGCGCGCGCACGCACCGACAGGAGCCACCCATGAGCCCACCCTCGGCGGCCGCGACGCGCTGGCCCGAATCCACCTACCGCCTCCAGTTGCACAAAGACTTCGGCTTCCGCCAGGCCGCCGCCATCGTTCCCTACCTCGCTCGCCTCGGCATCACCCACGTCTACGCCTCGCCCTACCTCATGGCCGCCCAGGGTAGCACCCACGGCTACGACGTCATCGACCATTCCCGCCTCAACCCCGAGCTCGGCGCCCGCGATGATTTCGACGCCTGGATGCGCGCCCTCCGCGAAGCCCCCGGCGGACCCCTCTCCCACATCCTCGATGCCGTCCCCAATCATGCCGGCGTCGCCACCAACTTAAATCCCTGGTGGAACGATGTGCTCGAACACGGGCCCGCCGGCAAGTGCGGCCGCTATTTTGATATCTCCTGGCGCGGCTCTCCGCGCGAATCCATGCACGACCGCGTCCTGCTCCCCCTCCTCGGAAAGCCCTACGCCCAGGCCCTCGAAGCCGGCGAATTCCACCTCACCTTCGACGCCCAGCAAGGCCGCCTCACGCTCCACTACTACGAACGCGCCTTCCCTCTCGACCCGCGCACCTACGAAGTGATCCTCCAATCCGCCGCCGAAATCCACCCTGGCGCCGCCACGCCCTTCTCTGATCTGTTGCAACACGTCCAGCGGATTCCCCCGCGCGCCGCGTGCGACCCCGTCCCCGCCGAAAAGCGCCGCCGCCTCGCCGCCGAACTCTACGATCGCCTTGCACACCTCACCGCGGAAGACCGCACCGCTCTCGAAACCGCCCTCCGCAATCTCCACGGAACGCCCAGCGACCCCCGCTCCTGGGACCCCCTCGACGCCCTCCTCCAGAACCAGCCCTACCGTCTCGCCTACTGGCGCATCGCCTCCGACGAAATCAACTATCGCCGCTTTTTCGACATCAACGATCTCGCCGCCATTCGCATGGAACTGCCGGAAGTATTCAACGCCGTCCACGAACTGCCCTTCGACCTCATCCGCCGCGGCGATCTCACCGGCCTGCGCATCGATCACCCCGACGGCCTCTTCGATCCCAGGCAATACCTCGAACGCCTGCAGGAACGCTACCACAACGATGGCGGCACGGGCGACCTCTACGTCGTCGTGGAAAAAATCCTCGCGCCCGACGAACCCCTTCGCCCCGACTGGCCCGTCGCCGGCGCCAGCGGCTACGACTTTCTCAACAAAATCAACGGCCTCTTCGTCGATCCCGCCGGCGAAGCCCCCCTCACCCGCACTTACGCCGATTGGCTCGGCCACCAAATCGACTTCCACGAACTCGCCATTGACAAGAAAAAGCTGATCCTCGACCGTGCCCTCGCCAGCGAACTTGCCATGCTCACCCACCGCCTCGACCTGCTCGCCCAGCGTTTCCGCGCCTCCCGCGATTTCACCCTCCGCTCCCTGCACGCCGCCGTGCGCGAAACCATTGCCTGCTTTGATATCTACCGCACCTACATCACCGGCACGCCCATCCGCGAAGAAGATGCCGCCGCTATCCGCCGCGCCCTCGAAAAAGCCCGCCGCCGCGCCCCCGATATCGAACCCGCCCTCTTCGATTTCCTCCAGCGCACGCTCCTGCTCGACTATCCCGAAGAAGCCACTGAAGAAGATCGCGCCGCCCAGCGCGAATGGGTCGGCCGCTTCCAGCAACTCACCAGCCCCGTCATGGCCAAAGGCATCGAAGATACCGCCTTCTATCTCTACCACCGCCTCACGTCACTCAACGAAGTCGGCGGCGAACCCACCAAATTCGGCATCACCCCCGACGAACTCCACCGCTACCTCGCCGATCGCGCCCAGCGCTGGCCCTACGCCCTCTCCGCCCTCTCCACTCACGACACCAAGCGCAGCGAAGATGTCCGCGCCCGCCTCCACGTCCTCTCCGAACTCCCCGACGAATGGGCCCGCGCGATCGCCCCACTTCGCCCCGACATCGCCGCCGCCAACGTCCACCCCAACGACGCCTACCTCCTCCTGCAAACCCTCGTGGGCGCCTGGCCCACGGAACCCCTCGTCGACACCGCCCGCGAATCCTTCACCAAACGCATCACCGCCTACATGCAAAAAGCCCTCCGCGAAGGCAAAGAACGCTCCTCCTGGACCGACCCCGACGCCGCTTACGAAGCGCGCGTCGCCGCCCTCATCCAACACCTCATCGCCGGCCGCTTCGCCGAAACCCTCGGCCCGCTCCAGCAAAAAGCCGCCCGCCTCGGCGCCCTCACCAGCCTCAGCCAAACCCTCCTCCGCCTCTGCGCCCCCGGCGTCCCCGATACCTACCAGGGCACCGAATTCTTCGATGACAGCCTCGTCGACCCCGACAACCGCCGCCCCGTCGATTACCACGCCCGCCTCCAAATGCTCAACGCCGCCCCGCTCATCGCCGAAGCCATCGCCACGAAAAACTGGAACGCCGCCAAGCAATCGCTCATCGCCACCTGCCTCCATCTCCGCCGAAAACATCCCGGCCTCTTCACCGCCGGCACGTACCTCCCCGCCCCGCCCGCCGGCCCCCTCGCCCACCACCTCTTCGCCTTTGCCCGCGAACACAACGGAACGCGCGCCCTCGTCGCCGTCCCCCGCCTCTTCGCCACCCTCGAACGCACCACTCGCTCCACCGCCCCGCTCCCCATCGCCGATCTCTGGCAATCCACCGCCCTCCGCCTCCCAGCCTTCGCCGGCCGCTACATCAACCCCCTCACCCACGAACACCTCGAAAGCAACGACGGCCTCTTCCCCGCCAAATCCCTCTTCACCAAGCTCCCCCTCTGCATCCTCCTGAGCACCTGACCCTCCCCTTCCCCCCTCCCGCTCACTGCTCCCGCGCCAACTTCCGCCCACCCGCCAGCAACCGGAACCGCAACTCCCGCTCCTCGCCGCCCGCCCGATACGGCACCACGCACGTCGCCCCATCCTTCGCATCCACCCGCCCCCCGAAAAACGTCGCCGGAGACCCCGCCAGCAACGAATCATCCAGCATCCCCTGCTGCCGCGACACCTCCCGCGGCAGCGTCGTCCATCCCGCCGGCTCGATCACCTCCGCCTCCCACATCAACGGCGGAAACACCCCCGCGCGCACCCGCTGCGCCCCCACCGTCACGATCACCAGCCGCTCCAACCCCTCCGGCGACGTCAGCTCATGACAAAACACCACCTGCATCCCGTCCCCCAGCACATACTGCATGTACGGATTCAACTTCGCCAGCGCCGGCGGATCCCCCGCGCCCCCCGGCGGCACCAGATGCGGCGGCAACGGCGTGCAATGGTCATCCGCCCCGCCCTCTTCCTCCCCCGTCCCCGGCGCATCGTTGTCGTCCCCGAAATGCTTCATCGCCGCCACCGTGAACGCCCGCAACGCCGGCGTCGTCCAATACACCGCGCCCGCCGCCGGCGCTTCGTGCATCGCCCGATACTGGTAATACAGCATCGCCCCCTGCGTCGGCCGGCGAAATACCGCCCACGCCAGGATCACCCCCGCCACCGCCGCCACCACCGCCCCATCCCGCACAATCTTCCGCCCCAGCGACGCCTTGCAATGCTTCTTCGCAGGCTTCACCGCCGCATCCACCGGAACCACACTCGAAGCATCAGGCATCATCATGGCAAATCCTCCGCATTATCCCCTAAGATGCGGGCTCCCCCTGCCTGGTGACACCCATGCCCGACGACGCGCGCTCCCTCGACCTCCTCCTCGATCGCCTCCGCGCGCGCGATCCCGCCGCCTTCGAACAGCTCGTCCGCGCCACCACCGCACGCCTCCTCGCCACCGCCCGCCGCTTCCTCCACGATGAACAACTCGCCCAGGACGCCCTCCAGGAAGCCTTCCTCCAGGCCTACAAAGCGCTCCCCCAGTTCCAGGGCCGCTCCGGTCTGCCCACCTGGCTCCACGCCATCGTCGTGCGCGCCTGCCTCATGCGCCTCCGCCACGACCGCTCCCGCCCGGAAACCTCCATCGACGAGCTCCTCCCCACCTTCGCCCGCGACGGCCACCGCCAAAATGTCGGCCCCGCCTGGAAACCCGACCACGGCGCCACCCCCGAAGACCTCGCCCTCGTCCGCAAAGCCATCGACCGCCTCCCCCAGGATTTCCGTAACGTCGTGCTCCTCCGCGACATCGAAGAGCTGGACACACGCCAGGCCGCCGAAACCCTCGGCGTCTCCGAAAGCGTCGTCAAAACGCGCCTCCACCGCGCCCACCAGGCCCTGCGCACGCTCCTTGATCCGCATTTTCGAAACGAGTGACCCGTGACCTGCGAAGCCCTCATCACCCGCTTCCTCGACGCCTACCTCCACCGCGAGCTCTCCCCCGCCCGCCGCGCCGAGTTCCGCCTCCACCTCGCCCTCTGCCGCGATTGCCGCCGCTATCTCGCCAGCTACCGACGCACCCTCGCCCTGGCCCGCGCCTCGGCCATCGAACCCGCCCCCCTAAATCCTCCCCCCGACGAACTCATCCAAGCCATCCTCAAAATAACCCGCAATACCCCGCCAGACACGGTTTGACCGCTCCCCACGTCCGGCTGCCATCCTCGCCTGCCGCACCCTTTCCGCGCCGGGCGTTTTCCCGCCCTCCCCCATCCCCCGTCGGCCGCTGGACCCCGCAAAAACACAAAAGCCCGCCGATGCCGATGCACCCGCGGGTTCCCTCTAAAGTCCTGGCTCGACCTGACTGGGCCTGAGTGGATTCGAACCACTGACCTCGTCGTTATCAGCGACGCGCTCTAACCAACTGAGCTACAAGCCCTTTCACCCATCCGTCAAACGCCAACGCCGCCCGCCGAACAGGAACCCCCTATCTTACATTTGCCCCCCGCCATGTCAACGTTCACCCGCGTCCGTCGCCATCAAAAACGTACACCCACCCCTTCAAACGCCCCGACGACTTGACGACTTGACGCTGCCCCCCCCCGCTATGATGGCCACATGCCTATCACCGCCCATTCCCACGTCCGCTTCCTCCCCACGCGCTGGTCCCTCATCCTCGCCGCCAATGCCCAGACCCCCGGCGCCCGCCGCGCCCTCGACGATCTCCTGCGCATCTACTGGTTCCCGCTCTACGCCTACCTCCGCCGCCGCGGCCACGCCCCCGACCAGGCCGAAGACCTCACCCAGGGCTTCCTCGCCGATCTGCTCGCCCGCAGCGATCTCGCCGCCCTCAGCCCCGCCAAAGGCAAGTTCCGCTCCTTCCTTCTCGCCGCCCTCACTCATTTCGTCAGCAACCAGCGCGACCACGCCCGCGCCCAGAAGCGCGGCGGAACCCACGCCCTCTTCTCCCTCCACGCGCCGCCCGATGCCGAATCCCGCTACGCCCTCGAACCCGTCGACACCCTCACCCCCGAACGCCTCTTCGAACGCCGCTGGGCCCTCGCGCTGCTCGATCAAGTGCTCGCCACCCTCCGCGCCCGCTATGCCGCCGCCGGCCAATCCGCCCTCTTCGACACCCTCTCCCCGCTTCTCACCGGCGAACTCACGCAGCCCTACGCCCAGCTCGCCCCCACCCTCGGCCTCACCGAGCCCGCCCTCAAAGTCGCCGCCCACCGCCTCCGCAAACGCTACCGCGACACCCTCCGCGCCCACATCGCCGCCACCCTCCCCGAGCCCGCCTCCCCAGCGCAGATCGAAGAAGAAATCACCCATCTGCTGAATTGCCTGTAACCTTGCCGTGCCGATGCTTCTCTGGTGACTGAAGACGCACCTGCGAGCGGAGATTCCATGCCTCACTGTCCTCATTGCCGGGCCGCACTGCCTGCCGACGCTCCGGCAGGACTCTGCCCCGCATGCCTCCTCCGCCGCGGCATGGAAACCGACACCCTCCAATCCTTCACCTCCGCCTGGACCCCGCCCACCCCCGACCAGCTCGCCCCGCTCTTCCCCGAACTCGAAATCCTCTCCCTTCTCGGCCGCGGCGGCATGGGCGCGGTCTACAAGGCCCGCCAGAAATCCCTCGACCGCCTCGTCGCGTTAAAAATCCTCCCGCCCCAGCTCGCCGCCGATCCCGCCTTCGCCGGCCGCTTCACCGCCGAAGCCCAGGCCCTCGCCAAGCTCAACCACCCCCACATCGTCGCCATCCACGACTTCGGAACGAAGAGTGGGCAGTGGTCAGTTGTCAGTGGTCAGACGAGTGGCCAGTCGTCAGTGGTCAGTGGTCAGACCTTCCCAGCCACCCCGTCCGCGCCAGCGGATGCCCCCCCTTCACTGACCACTGACCACTGGCCACTTCCCTACTTCGTCATGGAATTCATCGACGGCCCCACCCTCCGCCAACTCCTCGCCGCCGGACCCATCCCGCCGCACCAGGCACTCGCCATCGTCCCCCCCATCTGCGACGCCCTCCAATTCGCCCACGATCACGGCATCGTCCACCGCGACATCAAGCCCGAAAACATCCTCCTCACCAAAACCGGCACCATCAAAATCGCCGACTTCGGCCTCGCTCAGTTAATCACCCAGGACTCAGCACTCAGAACTCAGCACTCCCTCGCCGGCACCCCCGGCTACATCGCCCCCGAACAACTCCGTTCTGACCACTGCCCACCGACCACTGACCACTCGACCGACCACCGCGCCGACATCTACGCCCTCGGCGTCGTCCTCTACCAACTCCTCACCGGCGAAATGCCGCCCGATCCGCTCCTGCCGCCTCCCCAAAAAATCACCATCGACGTCCGCCTCGACGACATCCTCCTGCGTGCCCTCGACGCCGACCCCACCCGCCGCTACCAGCACGCCACCGAAATCAAAACCGCCATCGAAACGTTTCTCACGACCCCACGCCCACCCCCTCCGCGGGGTGGGCCCACTGTGCCCCCGCCAAGCCTTGAGCAGTCCCCCCCCAATCCCCTCCACGTCCCCGCCCTCGGCCTCCGCTTCGCCGCCGGCATCAATCTCCTCCTTTTCTTCTTGTACTGCTGCTTCACCATTTTTGTCGCCGCCACAACCCACCCCATGATCGCCAAGCTCGATCCCCGCTCCCTCCCCACTTCCACGCACTCGACCACCCAACCCGCTTACATCGTCGAATACGTCCCCCGTCATTTATCCGTAACGCTCCTCCCCCTGCTGCTCGTGGCGATCCTCGGCCTCCTCCCCAACGCCTTCGTCTTCGGCGCCTCCCTCGACCTCGCCCGCTCCCGACGCTACACCCGCTGCATCCTCGGCTGCCTCCTCGCCTTCCTCATCTTCCCCGCCAACATCCTCGCGATCCCCTTCGCCATCTGGTCGCTGATCCTCCTCTCCCGCCCCGCCATCCGCGACGCCTTCGATCGCGCCACCACCGGAAATATCCCGACCACGCCCCCAGCCCATGCCGCATCCACACCATCGACCGCGCCTAACTTTTTTCAAAGTCTCCTCTCCACCCTCGACTTCCTCTCTGCCGGGATCGTCGGTTGCCTCGTCGCCAACGCCATCCTGTGGCTAACCGGGCGCCTCGCACTATGGGTCCCTATCGTCGCCTGTTCCCTCACAGACGCCCTCATCTTCTACCGCGCGCGAAAAATCCAGCGGCGTCGCCCCCTTCCCACACTCCTCCCCGGTTTCCCCACCACGCCCGCGGCCCGGCGTTCCCTTGCCCTCGGGATCGCCGCCCACGCCACCATCATCATTCTCCTCGCGCTTATCCCCCTCTTCCTCCAGCCGCACCTCCTTTCCGTCTACGCCGTTTGGGGGACTCCGCTTCCCGCAGCTCTCTATACTCTCAGCCGGGTTTCCCTCCTCATCCGCACCACTGGGATAGTCCTCATCCCCTTCACCATCGCCGCCGTTGCCGGCGCCCTGCTTCTCGCGCAAATCCTCGGTGGCCCCACGCTCTGCCGCATCCTCTCGAGAGCCCTTATCGCCATCTACCTCATCTTCCTCGCCCTCTCTCTCTATGCCCTCCTCCAACCCCTAAGCATCAATTACTAATTACCAATTACTCCCCTCCCCCCTCATACCTCCAGCACAATCTTCCCCTTCACCCCGCCCTCCTCCAACGCCTCATGCGCCTTGCCCGCCTCCCCCAACTTCATCACCGAATCAATCAACGGCACCACCTCCCCGCGCTCCATCATCAATCGCAGCGGCTCCAGGGACACCCGCTTGTGAATCATCGACACGTAATGCAACGCCGTGTTCGTCCGATACAGCTCCTTCAACTCCCCCTTCGGATCCACGATCGACACGATCCGCCCCACATCATCCGCCCCGCGCTTCAGCAACCCCGCCGCTTTCAGCACCACATCCTGCCCCGCGCAATCAAATACCAAATCCAGCCCACCGCCCGCCGCCGAATCCTTCGCAAACATCTCCTTCATCTCCTCCGCCCAATCCTTCTTGTAATCAAACACCCGGTCCGGCCCCTTGCCCCCAACGCGCGGAATCGACTTCACAAACTCCATGCTCCGCTCGCTGCACGTCCCAATCACGAACGCCCCCGCCGCCTTGCACATCTGCACCGCCACGCTCCCCACGCCCCCGTTCGCCGCCGCGATCAGCACCGTCTCCCCCGCGCGCAGTCCCCCCCGATTCATCACGCTCTCCCACGCCGTCATCCATCCCAACGGCATCGCCGCCGCCTGCACAAAACTCACGCCCCCCGGCATCCGCGCCAGATTCCCCGCACGGGCCATGTTGTATTCCGCATAGCCCCCCGGCCCCCCCGTCTGTTTGAACTCCGCCACATAAAACACCTTCTCCCCCTGTTTCCATCCCTCCACCCCCGGCCCCACCTTTTCGATTTCCCCCGCCACATCCAGCCCCAAAATCCGCCCCGCGCCAATCCCCATCGCCCCCGTCTTGCGCAGCTTGTAATCAATCGGATTCACCCCCACCGCCCGCACCCGCACCAGCACCTCCCCCGGCCCCGGCTCCCCGCCGCCGGGCACCCGCACGTCCTCCAGCTTCAACACTTCCGGTCCGCCTGTGCCCGTCAAAACGATCGCTTTCATGGCCGCTCCCGAAAGAGAATGACCCCGGCAGCCCACCGCGCGCCGGGCGAAAACCATCCTATGCCGCGTTGCCCCCACCACCAACGCCGCAAAAATTTCTCGCATCGCCCCTCTCCCTGTCTCAACCGCCTTTTCCCGCAAAAAAACGCCATTCTCCCCTCACTCCACCCCGTTAGTTCGCCCCCGTACCAATAAAAATGGCGGAAAATACAACAAAACCTCTTGCATTCTGCACCCGTCCCGTCACAATAATCCTAACACTGAGCGACGCCTGTTCATATCTCCGCGCTCAGTTTCGCACACGATCGATCCATGTCTCATCGCGTGCCGCCATTTTGCCCGTCGGCTGTCTTCTTCAGTCCCTCGCGCTCCATGGCATCTCACATCTTGGCCTTCTTCGAAGGAGTACACCTCATGGCAGACTCTCTGCGCATCGGAATCGCCCTCGACATGAGCTGTGAATACGCTCGCGCCGCCCTCCGCGGAATCGTCTCCTTCGCCCGCCCCAACCACCCCTGGACCTTCCACTTCCTCGACCACCGTGCCGACCACTTCCTCGAAGACCGCGACCTCCGCCATCTCGCCGGCGTCATCGGACAACTCTACGCCCCCGAAATGACCGACCTCCTCCGCACCCTCCGCATCCCCGCCATCAACCTCACCAACCGCCGCCCCAATCCCAGCGTCCCGCGCGTCGGCGCCGACGACCTGGGCATTGGCCGCCTCGCCGCTCGCTACTTCCTCGACCGCGGATACGCCCACTTCGCTTACCTCGGCCTCTCCTCCATGAACTTCTCCCAGCAACGCGAAGCCGGCTTCACCAACGAACTCAAAACCGCCGGCGCCTCCTGTTCCTCCTTCTCCGCATGGCTCCTCGAACACGGCCTCTCCGAGTCCGAACACTTCGATGGCATCACCCGCTGGATCGCCACCCTCCCCCGACCCGTCGCCCTCTTCTGCGGATGCGACAGCTTCGCCTGGGCCGCCCTCGAAGCCTGCCGCGAAGCCGCCGTCGCCGTCCCCGAATCCGTCTCCGTCATCGGCGTCGACAACGACCCCATGATCTGCCTCCTCTCCACGCCCCAGCTCTCCAGCGTCGCCGTCCCCGCTGAACGCATCGGCTTCGAAGCCGCCCGCCTCCTCCACGCCGAAATGCAGCAGCTCGGCTCCGTTCCCGTCGCCGCGCCGCTCCTGCTGCCCGCCAAGGAAGTCGTCACCCGCGCCAGCTCCGATTGCCTCGCCATCGACGATGGCGGTGTCGCCGCCGCCGTCAAGTTCATCCGCAACCATGCCGCCTCGCGCATCGGCGTCGACGACGTCGCCCGCGCCGCCGGCGTCGCACGCCGCAGCCTCGAACGCAAATTCCGCGGTGTCCTCGGCCGCAGCCCCCTCGAAGAAATCAGGCGCACCCGCCTCGAACTCGTCCGCGAACTCCTCGTCAACACCGACCTCCCCATGCCCGCCATCGCCGCCCGCTGCGGCTTCGAATCCGCCGTCCGCCTCACCACCGTCTTCCGCGAAGTCGTCGGACAAACCCCCACCTCCTTCCGCCGCCAATACCGCGTCGGCTCCGGCGAAGGCCCCCTGAGCGCCCGCTCCGTCCCCCAGGAAACCCTCACCGTCACCACCGCGCCATCCTCCAGCATCTCCCTCGCCCGCCCCATCTCCGTGTGAGCCGGCCACAGCCTCCCCACTCACCGCCCGCCTCGAACCACCAAGCGCCGTACATTCCCCGTGCGACCTGCCGGGGAATCCTCGCGCCCGCAAAAATTGCAAATCATCTCCTCCCTGCCCATACTGCGCGAACACCCTCTCGCAAAAACCAGCCTGTCCGGGAGAGACAGCATGCGCCGCACAAAATTCTTCACCCCCATTCTGCTCCTCCTCGCCTGCGCCGCCGCCACCGCGCAAGCCGCTGATCCCTCTTCCACGCCCATCGGCCCCGCCGGCGACGTGAGCAAGTTGGTCATCCACGGCCTCGACGACACCCTCGCCGCGCAGCTTCGCACCGCCCTCGCCAAGCGTCTCTCCCTGATTCGCATCGAAGAACCCTCCACCCCGGAAAACATTTTCCTTCAAACGATCGGGGATGCCGCCAAGCAAGCCCTCCTCGCCGACGGCTTTCCCAGGGCCGCCGTCGCCCCTTCGCGCGACAAGGACCTCGCCGTCCTCGACATTACCCCCGGCCCGCGCTACCGCGAAGGCGATGTGATCATCGACGCCCCGCCCGGTGTCGACGCCGCCGCCCTCCGCAACGCCTTCACCGCCCCCATCGCTCCCTCGAACATCCACATCGAACAAACCGACGACAGCATCGTGCTCACCCTCAACGGTTTCAGTGACCTGCTCAAGGAGACCGCGACCGCCGACTGGATTCCCGGCAAACCGGTCGCCTATGACGAGCAATCCCTCGATGGCATCGCCGACACCTTTCGCTCGGCGATGCGCGATCAGGGCTATACCGACTGGGATGCCGCAACCAATTACGCCCCCGACGACGTCCGCCATATCACCTCGCTCAAAATCGCCATCAAATCCGTCGGCCCCAAGCCCCGGCTCGCCGCCCTCACAATCCACGGCAACACCACCAACTCCGACGCCGTCATCCGTGAATTCCTCCACATCACCGCCGACACCACCGTCGATCTTCCCACCGTCCGCCAATGGTTCGAAGCGCTCGTCGCCTCCGGCCGCTTCACCTCGCAGAAACTCACCCTCCAAACCCCCGCGGCCAGCGCCCAGGTAGCTCTCGATCTCACCGAGCTGCCCGGCGTTCCTCCCCTCAATCAGCCCCTCTCCCCCGTTGATCAGGCCCTGCTGCGCCTCGATGATTGGTCCGGCAAGTTGGCCCAGAGCGGCCAGGAACTCGTCTTCCGCGGCCATTTCCAGTCAGACTCCCTCTCCGGTGTCTTCAATGCCCAGCGCGGAATCTCCGCCGATATCCTCCTGCCCGCCATCCCCTTCGCCCAAAACCAGCCCCTGCACATTTCCTTCCTTACCGACCAGGGTTCGTGCGGCTTGGCCCTCAACGACCAGCTCCACTTCTTCTCTCCCCAAAACATCTTCCACGGCCGCATCGATCTCGCACTCGTCATGCTCGCGCATAATTTCCAAATCGGCGGCAGCGTCGTCACCGCCCGGCCCGATGTCTCCCGCCCCCTCGTGCTCTTCCACACCCTCCTGCTCCCTGCCGGATTCGTCGAGTTGAATCACGACCCCAACTGGCACTGCGCTCTCACCAATGGCCTGCTCACCATCCGCAACGCCGACACCCTCATCCGCGTCGACGCCGCTTCCGGCCGCTTCCTCGACGCCGCTCCCGTCGATCCCGCCAGTCCCAATGCCGTCACCGCCCACATCGCCACCGGCCAACTCGCCGCCGCCACCGACGCCTTCCGCAACCGCTCCGATCCCAACGCCTATGATCCCGCCTCGCCAGATGCCGGCTTCCTCCGCTACATCACCCACTCGCTGCTTCAATCCCAGCTCTGTGCCGGCACGTCCGATCAGCGCCGCCGCGCCGCCGCCGCCGTCGACAAAATCTTCGATCACCACCTCCTCGCCGATCTGCTTCCGCCGGATCCACCGCCCGGCAGCGATGCGAATGATGATTTGACCGTTCCCCCTACACCGCAGGAGAACGCTCTCACCGCGCAGAAGCCCCTCGCTATCCTCTTTGCCGCCTTCATTCCCCGCCTTTATCCCTATGGAAGCTGGCCCTGGACCCTCTGCCGCCAGATGGCCCTGCCCGCCGATCCTGGCTCCCGCGAGCTCCGCCGCCTGTATCAGGATCCCACGCTCGGACCGCTCGCCTGCCTCGCCGCCGCCGAGCTTTATGCCCGCTCCGATCCGGCCATCGCCCACAATTTCGCCAGCCTCGGCCTGCAACGCCTCTCCCCCCAGGCTTTCAATCAAGATGCCGCGCCCCTTCTCTCCATCGGCGGACAAGCCGACGCCGCCCGTGATGCTCTCGCCAACTTCCGCGATCTGTCCGATGACGACTTCCAAGCGCTCCTCCCCACGCTGCCCCCGCTCGCCGGTCCTCCACTGATCGCCATTCGCCGCGTCCTGCTCAAGCATCGCGGCCAGCCCATCGCCCAGGCGCTGCCCGACCTGCTTGAGATGCTCTATCTGCTGCTCGAACCCGCTCTTTCCGCCGAACTTCACCGCCTGGACACCCCCGACGCCGCACCGCCCCCCATCACCATCGCTCCTTGAACGCCGCTCCAACCCGGCTCGCTTCCCACGCTGCAAAAAAGAAAAAGGCCCGGCTTCGCACACATCGAAGCCGGGCCCCTGTAACCATCACCTGAAACCCCCACAACGCCTTCGCGACTGCCGTATTCTCAGATCGCAGCTTTCGTGTTTTTCGTGCCTTTCGTGGCCAATTTACGTCGTCGTCGGTGGGGGGGGGAACTCTTCGTCCCTCCGTGCCCTCCGTGTGCTCCGTGGTTGATCTCCGGTCGCCGCTTCGTCGCACCGTGCTTCGTGCCATTGACCGTCGGCCTTACCGCGCCGTACGCCGACGCCGCGCCAGCAAGCCCAACCCCGCTACCGACAGAATCCCCAGCGATGCCGGCTCCGGCACCGGCACGTAACCGTTCGTCACGCTCGTGATCGTCGCGCTCCCCGCCGTGTCGATCGATTTGACGACCCGAATGTGCGAGGTCGTCCACGGCAACGCCGCCGTGATCGAATCCACGCTCCCCGCTCCGCCATCATCGAACAACCCCGCCCCGCCCTGCCCGTCCGGTACCGTGAACGAATTCGTCGCCGGGTTCGAATCTTCCAGGTTCGTGATCGTCTCGCCCACGAACGCGGCCCCGCCGCTGCCGCTCGCGATGAAATTCAACGCCACGATCGGCACCGGCTGGGCAAAGGTCACATCATACGTGATCACCGATTGCTGCCCGTTCGTCCACACCTGTCCGCTCGTGCGCCCGAACGTGATGTCCATCTCCCCGCTGGGCGCCGTCGCCGTCGTCACCGTCACCGTGCTGTCCAGCGCGCTCTGCCCACCGTTGCCGTACACAAAATTGCTGTACGTCGCGTTCCCTTCCGTGATCGATCCCCCATTGTCCAATTGATCCAGCGTCGTTACCGCCGCGCCCGCTCGCGCGCCCACGGCGCTCACCGCGGCTACCGACAGGACGGCGACAATATGCAAACGATTCAACATGCTTTTCTCTCCTCTCCTGGTGAACAAGGTCTCAGGGGTCATCAGGAAACTGCGTAAATATACCTCAGTCCCAAAGCTCGTCCATCCAATTCCCGCCACTTTTTCCCCTGATTCAGCCGCCCCCAACCCTGCTGCCGATAGCCTCTTGCGTGCGATAATGCCCCGGCAGCCGCCTCAGCCGATCTTTTGTTTTCGGCCATCCCCCTCACTCAAGGCACAAAAAAAGACAGGCGCCCCTTTATCGGACGCCTGCCTTCTTACAGCCAAAATTGCCTGCCTTAACGCGCCAGCTTCTTCCGCAACGCAAGCCCCGCCAAGCCCAGTGGCAAGAGCGCCAGGCTCATGGGCTCCGGAACGCCCGGCTGCGAGCCGCCGCCGCCGTTGCTCTGCGTGTACGTGTTGTCCACCAGGGTGATCGTCGCCGCGCCGCCGCCCGTCGCGCCGGTCGACACATCAATCGATTTGAGCACATGGAAGCTCGCCGACGCCGGATCCAGCGTCGCCGAATCCGTCGTGTTGTCCGCCAGGCCGCCCGGACCGTCCGTGAACACGCTGAGGCTATAGGTCTTGTTGCTGTTGGCGGTATCCGTGATCGTTTCGCCGACAAACGCCGCCGCCCCGCCCGATGCGCTGGCCGTGAAACCCAGACCGACCGCACTCACCGATGCGCCCGTCAGGGTCACATCATAGCCGATCTGCGAGCTGCCGCTGGGAGTGGTCCACCCGTTGGTCGAGGTGGTGAACTCCAGCGTCTGATTGCCGCTGGCGTCGGTCGTCGTGTTGATCGTCACGTCCGAGGCCGGCGTCGTGCCCCCGTAGGTGAAGTTGGAATAGACCGTGTTGCCCACCACGATCATCGTCTGGTTGCCCCCACTGAGCAGGTTGCTCAATGTTTCGGCCCTTGCGGTGGCGCCCACGGCGAAAACCGCCAACCCCACAGCGCACAGACTCAGTGTGCTACGCTTTGAAAGCATCGTCAAACTCCTCGACAAAAAGAATGAAGGAAAACCCCACAGTTGGCAGGCGTGAATTACAAAGACCGTGCCTGTGGCCGATAATGACGAGACTCTCCCCCTCACGTTCAGCCCTGTCGGTTCCGCTCACCTACTGGCAGGACACCTCGACGCCGTGAAAAACGCCGGCACGCATTCTGTCGTGCGCCCGATGAGGCAACCTGACGCGCAATTTTCATCAAAAATCGTCCGATGCCCCCGCCGCTTGCTGGGCTGATGCGTAAACCCCACGCCCCCACGACCTTGCGCCTGCGATGCGCAAAAAAAACCAGGGCGGCCCTACCGATTCCGGAAGGACCGCCCAGGAAAGAGCGGACGACTCACTTCACTTTTAGGAGCGAGCCAGCTTCTTGCGGAGCGCCAGCCCGGCGATGCCCAGCGGCAGAAGCGCGAGGCTCATGGGTTCGGGAACGCTCGGCCCTGTGCCGCCATTGCCCGTGCCCGTCGTGAACGTGTTTTCCACGAAGTTCACGGCCGCAAAGGAGTTGGCGTCGGCGGCGGTCACGTCGATCGACTTGATCACCTTCAACTGCGTCGTGGCCGGATTGAACGAGACCGAGTCATTCAGATTGTCGGCCTGGCCGTTCGGGCCATCATAATAGACGCTCATGCTGTAGTTCTGATTGTTCACCGTGTCGGTGAGCGTTTCGCCCACGAACGCCGCGGCGTTGCCACGGACCACCTGGCCGGCGAAGAACAGTTGGCCCGCCGTCAGGGTCGTGTTGCCCGTGGTCGTGATGGTGTAGCCGATCGCGGTGTGATTGGCGCCCGGAGCCAGGGTGTTCCAGTTGCCCGAGAAGCTCACGCCCGCCGGATCGGAGAAGTTCACCGTGATCGAGCTGCCCGGCAACATCGCGCCGGGGCTGGAGGTGCCGCCCGCGTTGTCGGTGAAATCGCTATACACCACGTTCCCACGGACCACCGGCGAGCCGCCGGGAGCCATCAGGTCTGCCAGCGTCGTGGCACGAGCCTGCTGGGACAGAGCTGCAAGACCCAGCGCCCCCACTACACCGAGTGCGCATTTAACGTACGACATGTTGTCTCCTAAAAGAAAAGACTGGGAAAAACCCCACACAGCCAGCCGGGTTCTAACAACCGGCGTGCCGAGATTGCCTCAGTCTTTTGACATTTTCCCTCTTGCGGCACCCAACGCCCTTCGCAGCCCCGTCACAGGCCATACTATGGACCACCAGCCGATTCTTCGCAAAAGGAACAAGACATTATGGCTCATCCGTGCCGGGCAAACCGTCACTGCGGGGACAAAAGTCATCGTGACGCGTCGCTTTTGCTCAACATTCTCACCTCAACAGGCCTCCCGGATTTCAACTTTTGCGACAATATGCCCGCTCCCACAGCGCTGCTCGTGCGCCCGCGATGCCTCCCGCCTCAGCTGTCTGGCTAATCGATTTTCTCCCAAACACTTACGCACCAACGCCCGCCCCGACGCCGGCCCTTCCGCCGAGGGCTTGCAGGGCCTTTTGCTCTTCCCCGCATGCACGTCCGATAAGGATGGCTGGCGGGAAAAAAGAAGGGCGACCGGGTCTCCCGGTGCGCCCTGCTTGATGTTTCTCGCCTCGACTGCCGCAGTGCATCCGCACTCATCGGGCCTCCTCCGCACGCCGACCTCGTATGCCGGTCCGCCTGGCAAGTGCCCGTCTTCGACGGCAGCGATGAAACGGTTCGCTGAAAATGTTGATCGCTCTTTTCCCTTCCACTGGCGTCGGGCACCGGCTCTGTTCCCTGGGTGTCGTGACGCCGGCTGAAGACCTCCCTTCCGCGAGCACTCGGCAGCTCGCAACGCCGGGGCTAAGTTCGGTGACAATGCACCTTTGCATGATGGAACGCCGAGGTCCGGCGTTCCTGATGCGCGGTGGCATCACCCCCACGACGGTGTTGATAAAAACCCACATGGAAGCCGGGGGCAGCGTGGACGCACGGGCTGTGTGGGCGAAAGCGCCGCCATACGACTTCAGCGGTCACACCTCAGCAAATCGAATACCGCTGCGGCATTTCCGGACGAGGCGGACCTCTTCGCCGATGTGGCGCGGGAGGGCTAAGCGGTGAGGACGGCGGAGTTTGGAAGCGCGACCGCATCAAAGGCCGCATCCAGAACCAATCCGCACGCCCCGATCGCGGGGGCGTCCAGACGGACGGCGGGGGCGAGCAACTGCGCATTATGGCCTAACAGCCGGGCGGCCCGGACACCCTTGGCCGCGCACTCGTGGAGGACCGGATGCCTCGCCGGGAGCCGGCCGGTGAGAATCAGCGCGTCGGGATCGAACAGGGCGACGAGCATCCGGGTGAGCAGCTCGACGCCGTCGCCCAGCGCGGTGGGATCTTCCTGGGACGCCAGCGACGTCAGGCAGCCGCGCTGGTGGCAGGCCGGGCAGGAAGCAGCGTGCGGCAGCAGGGGCAGATGTGCGATGTCGCCGGCCAGCGCGCTCGATCCGTGGAACACCTTGCCGGCGAGGATGACGCCCAAATCGATGTCGTGATCGAGGTGGAGGCACAGGAGGTTTTCCTCACCGCTTGTGCCCAGCGCGCCGCCGGCGTGGGCGTCGGCGTCCTGTTCCGGGCGGTCGTTGCCGAACCAGCGTTCGGCGAGGGCGAGACAATTGGCGAGGCGCTCGATGCGCACGGGCAATCCGGTGGCGGCGTGCAGGACGGAGCGGACGGGAATCTGTTTCCACGCGGGCAGGTTGGGCGCTGTGATAAGGACGCCGTCGGCGGGATCGAGGGCTCCGGGGAGCGCGGCGCCCAGGCCCAGGAGGGTGCGGCCGGCGAGCGCTTCGGTGGCGCGGATGGCTTTGAGGCGTTCGGCGACGAGGCGGAGCAGATCGTGCGGGGAAGAGCCGTCGAACGGGAGCGATTCGGCGGCGAGGGTTTCGCCGGTGATGTTGAGCGCGACGAGGCGGAGATGATCGGGCGCGAGGTGCAGGCCGATAATGGCGTGGGTGAGACGGTTGAGAGCGAGGCGGACGGGTTTGCGTCCGGCCTTGGTGGCGGTGGCGCCTTCCTCGCGGATGAGACGTCGGGCGAGCAGGTCGCGGGTGGTGTTGGTGACGGTGCCCCAGGAGAGTCCGGTAAGTTGCTGGAGATCGGTGCGGGAGATCGAGGCGCGATCCTTGATGGTGCGGAGAATGGTGAGCACGGCAGGTAAAGGCATGAAGACTCCCAAGATGCGCGGCCTGAGGGGATGCGGGGGCGTATGGCATGCATCGGAGGGATCGTGGGGGGGGTTAACCGCGGGCCTATGGGGAGTGGGTGGCAGGAGCGGCGGGAGGCGGGGGATTATGGGAGCGGCGGCTGGGCGGGGGAAGTCTGGGTGGCGGGGGCGGATTGGGCCGGCGGGGAGGATTGGGTAGCGGGGCCGAAGCCTGGAGGATTGTGGAGGGCGTCGTAGAGCCATTTGTAGAGGGCGTTGCGGTCGATGTCGCCGGGGGCGTCGACGCGCCAGGAGCGGTTTTTCCAGGAGACGAGGGGGCCGGACTCGGGGAAGGTGCCGATGATGGCGCGGAGTTGCCGGAGGTCGGAATTGTAGGCTCTGGCGGCGGCGGCGCGGCCGGCGGGCGGGCCGTAGCGCCAGGCGCGATAGTGGAGCGAGGCCAAGGCCATGGGGGTGCGGAAGGCGAGTTGGGCCTGGTTGGTGAGGAGCCTGGAGCGGAGGATGGCGAAGTCGGTGGGATCGAGGTGTGGTTTGGCGGCGTTGAGATCGGCGAGGGATTGGGCGGCGAGGAGGGTGGCGGATTGTTTCTGCACGGTGACGCGGTCGGTGAAGGCGGGGTCGCCGCGTTCGGCGGCGTTGAAGTCGGGGATGTAGGATTTGTCCCATCGCCAGTTTTGCCAATTTTGATCGAAGGGATCGACGGCGGGTTCGGGCGGGAATTGGCGGGTATCGCCGAAGGTGAAGGGTCCGATGGAGAGAAGTTCGGCGACGACCTGTCCGGTGGGTTTGAGGGCGCGGATGACGGCGGGGGCGGCGGTTTTGCCGTAGTGGTAGGCGGCCCAGGCGTTCCAGACCTGGTCTTGGGAATCGGCGGCGCCGCTGGCGAACATTCCGAGGGCCCAGAGATTGACTTCGTTGGGGGTGAAGAGGAGGGAGGAATCGTCGCGGTCGACGCGGACGCAGATGCCGTCGGCGCCTTTGGAGGCGATGTAATCGAATTGTTGTTTGAGGCGGTCGACCATGCAGTTGGCGACGGCGTCGCGGAGGAAGTATTCGCCGTGGGCGTCGAACTCGACGATCTGGGGGCGGCCGCCGACGGCGCCGAGCTCGGCGGCGTAGGCACCGCGCATTTGCCAATCCTGCGGGACGATTTTGCTCATGAGGAGGGTGTCCTGCGGGAGCTGTTTGATGGCGGACATGACGCTGTCGAACTGGTCGGGGGTCCAGACGAAGGTGCGGAGCATGAAGGATTTGTGGTGCTGGTCGCACTTCTGGCGGAGGACGGAGACGATGCGTTTGAGGAGCGGGGCGGCGGTGGCGTTGACGTCGGTTTCGACGACGGTGAGGCAGAGGCCGTCGATGTTGGGGACGATGCGTGTGAGGATCCATTCGTAATGATTGGCGAGGTAGCGGAAGAGCCTGTCGTTGGATTCGGAGACGGGGCCGGGGTATTCGGGGAGCCAGGGGCCGGGGACATCGGAGAGTTCGTGGACCCAGAGGGTGACGGACATGCCCAGGGAATGACAGTAATCGACGTAATGTTCCTGGGCGTCGCGGATGGCGAAATCGGTGAGGCCCTGGAGGTTGGAGCCTTCGATCTGGAACTGGACGCCGTTGAAGCCAAGGTTGTGGGCAAGGAGGATGAGGTTTTTGTCGGCGTGACCGTGGTGGAAGGAGACGATGCGGTATTTGAGGGGCGGGTGGTATTTGCCGACGGGGGTGGAGAAGGAGGGGATGAGGGGAGTGGGGCGGAGGAGGAAGTAGAGGGTGGCGGCGAGGGCGAGGAGGGCGAGGGCGAGGGCGGGGAGGAGGAATTTGCGGGGCGTGGGCACGGGGACAATGGTAATTGGTAATTGGGGGATTGGTAATTGGTAATTGGGCGCGGAGGAGGGGTTTGCGCAGGTGCGCAAATTTCCGTACGTGTGAATGTGTTGCAGGTGATTGGAGTTTCGGGAGTTGTGGGAGATGGGGAGGGAGATGCTCAAGATGCTCATGGTTTTTTGCGCGCTGGGGTTCAGCACGAAGAAGTGAAGGGGGTGAAGGACACGAAGATGGGGTTTGGGTTGGATCATGGCGCGGTGCTCCTTGCTTCTATAGAAGGGTCTCGCGCCCAGTTTGTGCGCACACAGCTTTGCGAAGTTTTGGGTAAGGGGTTGTGGGGCTTGGGGTTGGGGAGGGAATTTTGCGGCGCGAATGATTTTGCGTCGCGCCAAGTTGTGCGCGCCTGGGAGTGGGTGCGGCATTGGCTTTGCGAAATGGAGGGGTGCGTTCTTGAAAGGAGGATGCGATGCTGGAGGTGAAACAAGGTCGGGCTGGGTCGATATTCGGGGGGATATTCGGGTTGTGTTTTGCGGGGATAGCGGCGTGCATGCTGGTGGGGTTTTCGGCGGCGCCGTTTCCGATGTCGCTGGTGCCGGTGTTTTTCGTGATCATCGGGCTGGCGCTGGCGGGGTTCAGTTTTTACAATGCGTTCGCGGGGAATCGGCCGGACGTTTATGACGTGACGACGGAGAAGCAGGAGCCGGATCCGTTGAACAAGCGGTTTGGGAAGGGGATGTGAGGGCGCGCCGGGGCGAAGCGGCGGAAAAAACCACGGAGGACCCGGAGGACACGGAGGTTGACGGCCGACGCTTCGTAAAGCGGCGTGGGGGGCGGCGTCAAAATTAATTGATTTGACAAATCAAATCATTTAGCATGTGGAGCGCTGGGGCTGGAACGTGCGGCGGCCATTTGCCTGGTGTTCGAGGGAGGTTCGCGCGGGAAGTATGAAGTCGGTGGTTGAGCGATTTATTGAGGCGTATCCGAAGGTTTTCTTTGCGTGCCACTTGCGGCATGTGCGGGATTCGGGGTCGGGGCGGGTGTTGTCGGCGCGGCAGGCGTCGATAGTGGATCATTTGGATGGGAAGGTTCCGCGGCAGGTGCATGAGCTGGCGGAGCATTTGGGGGTGACGGCGTCGACGGCTTCGCTGCAACTGGATGATCTGGAGCGCGCGGGGTTTGTGAAGCGGTCGCGGCATCCGCGGGATCGGCGGCGGACGAATGTGCGGCTGACGCGGGCGGGGGAGCGGGTGAAGGGACAGCAGAAGGTGCTGGACCGGGAGCGCGTGGCGGCGCTGCTGGGGCGGTTGACGGCGGCGGAGCGGGCGGAGGTGGTTGCGGCGCTGGAGAAACTGGCGGCGACGGCGGGGGGATTGAAAGGGGAATGGTCATGATGCGGCGGATGAGGAGGCGTTTGATGTGGGGGATTTTGGTGGTGCTGGTAGTGGGGGTGGTGTTGTCGGGGGTGGTGTATGTGATGGGGGCGATGTTGCCGGTGGAGCATCATGCGGTGCGGGAGGCGACGTTTCGTGCGGGGCGGGAGCGGGTGTTTGCGTTGATCGCCGGGCCGCAGGATTGGCGGGTGGCATGTGAAGCGGTGGCGACGCGGCCGGGGGAGGCGCGGCGGTGGCGGGAGGGGGAGGGGCGGCGGAGGATTTTGTTTGAGGAGGTGGCACGGGAGGAGCCGGGAATGTATGGGACGCGGATTGCGGATGAGACGCTGCCGTTTTCGTGGAGCTGGCGGTTTGAGCTGATGGAGGTGACGGAGGGGACGCGGGTGCGGATCACGGAGGATGGGGCGGTGCGGTCGCCGGTGTTTCGGTTTGTGTCGCATTATGTGATGGGGGAGACGCGGACGATGGATGGGTATTTGCGGGCGCTGGGGGGGAAGTTGGGGGAGCGAGCGGGTGAGGCGGGGCCGAGTTGATGGTTGGAGTCGACGGGAGGGCGTGGTGTTTCGGGCGTCTGCCGCCGATTCCGAATAGGATGGAGGTGTGGATTTGCGCGGCCGATGAAGCGGTTTGGGGCCGATGGAAGGAGATGAACGATGCGGCGGGTGCTGGTGTGGATATTGGGGATGGGGATGATCGTGGGGTTGGTTGGGCAGACGACGGCGCCGGGCGGGGCGGGCACGCAGCCTGCGGTGGCGCTGGGGAAGGATGGATTTCCGACGGGGCCGGAGACGCCGGAGGGGGCGGCGTGTGATTTGGCGCGGGCGTTTATCGGGTGTGATTCGGGGCTGTTTGGCAAGAGGTGCGTGCGGTTGTATGCGGATGGGGGCAAGGGGCCGGCGGCGTATGCGGATTTCCTGAAGGCGACGGAGGAGGCGATTCAAGCGGCGGGGAAGAAGGCGCCGGCGAAGCGTGGAGGACCGCGGGCGATCGGGAAGGTTTTTGCGGCGCGGCATTTGAGCAAGGAGGGGCCGGCGTCGTATGGGTATGCGGCGTTCGGGTTTGAGGATGTGATGTTTGTGGATGTGGGGGTGTTTCTGCAGGATGGGAGCCGGTCGCTGAATCGGACGCTGGTGGTGAAGGACCGGGACGGGAAGTGGTATGCGGATCCGATGCCGGGGGCGTCGCCGTTGCTGAGTGCGGGGTTGAACGAGGAGGCGGCGTCGACGAAGGATTTTTCGGAGGCGTATGCGGGGGCGAAAAAATGACAGCGAGGGGGGCGAGGGGGGCGTGGATGTGCGGGGCGGGAAGCGTCGATCTTTGATCGACGGCTGAACTTGGAGAGGTAACGAGCGCGGTTTCGTATACTTGGGGGATGATGGATGCGTTGGAATTGGCGCGGGTGGTGAAGGGGTTGGTGATGAGGGAGGGGTTTGCGTTGGTGGGGATTGCGCGGGCGGGTCCGAGTGTTTACGGCGACAAGTATCGGGAGTGGATTGCGGCGGGGAAGCATGGGGAAATGGGGTACCTGGCGGAGGGGGTGGAGGAGCGGGTGGATATCACGCGGAAGTTTCCGTGGGCGAAGAGTGTGGTGTGTGTGGGGATGGCGTATTGGCAGGAGTCAGTGGTTAGTAGTCAGGAGTCAGGAGTCAGTAGTCAGAAGAGGGGAGGGGGAATGGGGAGGATTGCGCGGTATGCGTGGGGGCGGGATTATCACAAGGTGGTGGAGGGGAAGTTGAGACGGGTGGAGCGGGGGTTGCGGGAGGCGATGGGGGAGCAGGGGGCGGGGCTGGTGGCGCGGGTGTATTGTGATACGGGGCCGGTGTTGGAGAGGGAGTTGGCGCAGCGGGCGGGAGTGGGGTGGGTGGGGAAGCATACGCTGCTGATTCATCCGCGGCATGGGTCGTGGTTTGTGCTGGGGGAGCTGGTGGTGTCGGTGGAGTTGGCGGCGGACGAGGCGGAGGGGGATCATTGCGGGACGTGCCGGCGGTGCATTGAGGCGTGTCCGACGGGGGCGATTACGCCGTACAGCGTGGACGGGGTGAAGTGTTTGAGCTATCAGACGCTGGAGAACCGGGGGGAGATTCCGGGGGAGTTGCAGGGGGCGATGCGGGAGGCGGGGTTCATTGCGGGGTGCGATATTTGCCAGGAGGTGTGTCCGTTTAATGGGCGGCCGCTGGTGGCGACGGAGGGGGATTTTTTGCGGGCGCCGGTGGCGGAGTTGGCGGTGGCGGAGGTGTCGGCGTGGGAGGAAGGGGCGTGGGATGAGGCGACGCGTGGGCGGGCGTTTCGACGGGTGAAGCTGGGGATGTTTAAGCGGAACGCGGGGATTTTGGGGGGGACGTAAATGGCCACGAAAGGCACGAAAAGCACGAAATAAATTGTCCACGAATGGACACAAATTTGCACGAATGCCCTATGTCTCCAGGCACAGACCAAAAGAAAACTTCAAGATATAAATATTTATGCTTGTCGCAACGTGCGGGAACTCGCACTTCCTGCGCAAGCCATTCGTGTGAATTTGTGTCCATTTGTGGACGGGTTCGTCGTCGTTTCGTGTTTTTCGTGTGTTTCGTGGCCATTTACGTCGGTTAGCGGGCGCGGAGGGGGCGGCGGGTGGTGTAGCGGACGGCGGCGCTGAGGAGGACGATGATGGAGACGAGCACCAGCATGCCGGCCCAGGCTTGTTGGCGCCACTGGTCTTCGGCGGAGGTGGCGTATTTGAAGATTTGGAGGGTGAGGGAGGGGAAGGGCTGGTTGGGGTTGAGGACGAGCTGGTCGTTGCCCAGGGCGGTGAAGAGGAGAGGGGCGGTTTCACCGGCGACACGGGCGATGGCGAGCATGAGGCCGGTGATGATGCCGGAGCGGGCGGCGGGGAGGACGACGCGGAAGAGGGTTTGGGATGTGGAGGCGCCGACGCCGATGGAGCCTTCGCGGTAGGCCCTGGGGACGAGCCGGAGCATGTCTTCGGTGGTGCGGGCGACGATGGGGCACATGAGGAAGGCGAGCGCGGCGCCGCCGGCCCAGCCGGAGAAATGTCCCGAGGGGACGACGATGAGTTCGTAACCGAGGACGCCGACGACGATGGAGGGGGTTCCGGCGATGACGTCGACGAGGAGTCGGACGGTGTGGGCGAAGAAGCCGCCGCGGGAGTATTCGGCGAGGTAGATGCCGCAGAGCATGCCGACGGGGACGCCGATGGCGGAGGAGATGGCGATGAGGATAAGGGTGCCGAGGATGCAATTTTCCATGCCGATGGGGGCGCCGACGGGGCCGGGGAGTTTGGTGAAGAGGTTGAGGGAGAGGCCGCCGATGCCGCGGTAGAGGATGAAGCTGAGGATGAGGAAGAGGACGGAGAGGGCGAGAAGTGCGGAGAGAAAGCAGGCGGATTTGGCGAGGAGGTTGGTGTATCGGGAGAGGCGGTTTTTGGGCCGGCCGGAGGAGAAGGGCGGCGGGTCGGTGGGGGGCGTGATGGCGGAGGCGGTCATGGTGGGTGGGGTCCGAAAGGGGGTGAGGGATCAGCGGGTACGGGGGCGGCTGAGGCGTGCGAGGAGGAGCCGGGCGGCGGTGTTGATGAGGAGGGTGGAGACCAGAAGGATGAGGGCGACGTAGACGAGTGCGCTGTAGTAGAGGGCGTGGTCGGCTTCGAGGAATTCGTTGGCGAGGAGACCGGCCATGGTTTGAGCGCCGCCGAAGAGGCTGCCGGAGATTTGGTTGGTATTTCCGATGACCATAACGACGGCCATGGTTTCGCCGACGGCGCGAGCGAGGCCGAGGATAATGGCGCCGAAGATGCCGGTTTTGGAGTAAGCGAGGGCGATGCGGGTGGTTTGCCACCAGGTGGCGCCCAGGCCATAGGCGGCGTGTTCGAGGTCGCGCGGGACGGTGAGGAGGACGTCGCGGGAGATGGCGGTGATGATGGGGAGGATCATGAGGGCGAGGATGAGACCGCCGGCGAGGAGGTCGGAGCCGTAGGCGCCGCCGGAGACGAGGTTGGCGGGGAAGTAGGCCATGGTGTGGTCGGGGTTTTGGCCGAGGGGGATGATTTTGACGTGCTGGAGGAGGGATTGGAGGGCGGGTTCGCCGTGGTTCTGGAGCCAGGGGACCATGACGAGCGCGCCCCAGAGGCCATAGGCGAGGCTGGGGATGGCGGCGAGAAGTTCGACGAGGAAGGAGACGGGACCGGCGAGCCATTTGGGGGCGATGCGGGTGATGAAGATGGCGGTGCCGATGCTGACGGGGACGGCGAGGAGGAGAGCGATGAGGGAGGAGACGGCGGTGCCGTAGATCATGGGCAGCGCGCCGAAGTGGTCGTTGACGGGGTCCCACTGGGTGGTGGTGAGGAAGCGGAGGCCGAAGTGGGTGATGGCGGGCCAGGCGTATTTGAGGAGGATCCAGAGGACGAGGCCGAGGAGGCCGAACATGACGAGTACGCCACCGAGGGCGGCGGTGAAGGTGATTTTGTCGAGGAGGAGGAGGGCGACGCGGCGGAGGCGCGAGCGGGTACGCGGGACGGCGGAGAAACGCTGATCGGGGAGGGCGGGAGCGGTGGTCATGGCGGACTCCCGGAGGAAGGGTCAAGAGAAGAAAGGATTCCCGGATCGGGCCGGGAATCCTTTCATGGAATTCCGATCGGAAAATCAGAGCTGATCGAACATGGGCAGGATGCCCATGCCACGTTGAGAGCGCTTCTTAGTCTTTGAGCAGGGGCTGGCCGTCGAAGGTGGCTTGCTTGAGCTCGTCGAGGACTTTGTTGCGCATGTCATCGCCAAGCTTGGCGTACTGGAGGCCTTCGGCGTACTGCTGTCCGTCGGTGAGGATCCACTGGAGGAACTTGACGGTCTGGAGGGCTTTTTGGCGGTCTTTGAGGTATCCGAGGTCCTTGTAGATGATGAGGTAGGTGAAACCGGAGATGGGGTAGGCGTCAGGGCCGGTGGGATCGATGATGGGGAGTCGGAAGTCTGCGGGGAGGTCTGCGACGACGGCTTTGGAGGCGGCGACGACGCCGTCGATGGAGGGATCGACGGGCTTTCCGTCTTTGTTCTGGAGGGAGGCGACGGGGAGATGGCCGTTGATGGCGTAGGCGTATTCAACGTAGCCGATGGCGCCGGCGGTGTTTTTGATGATGGCGGCGACGCCGTCGGAGCCTTTGCCGCCGCGGCCGGTGGGCCAGCTCACGGAGGTGTTCTGGCCGACCTTGGATTTCCAATCAGCGCTGACCTGGGAGAGGTAGCCGGTGAAGATGTAGGTGGTGCCGGAGCCTTCGGAGCGGTGGGCGACGAGGATGGGGAGGTTGGGGAGGTTTGCGCCGGGGTTGAGTGCGGCGATTTGGGGATCGTTCCAGTGGGAGATGGTGCCGAGATAGATGCCGGCGATGGTTTTGCCGTCGAGGACGAGTTTGTTTTTGAGCTGGGGGAGGTTGTAGCTCATGACGACGGGTCCTGCGACTTCGGGGAGGTGGAGGACTGCGGCGCCGGCCTGTTTGAGCTGGTCGTCGGTCATGGGGGCATCGGAGCCTGCGAACTGAATGGTTTTGTCGGTGAGGTTGTGGATGCCGCCGCCGGAGCCGATGGCCTGATAATCGATTTTGACGTCGGGGTGCTGCTGGTTATAGACCTGGATCCACTTGGCCATGATGGGTGCGACGAAGGTGGAGCCTGCGCCCTGGATGGTGGTGTCGGCGTGGGCGGCCGGGGCGAAGGCGAACAGGAGGCCGGCGGCGGCGAGAAGGGCGGACTTCAGCAGGGTGGTCATTGCGTGATCTCCTCAAGAGTTTTGCCGAGGAGCAGGGTACTGGGGGAGCGGTGCGGGCGTGTTAAGCGGGGGTTAAGTTCTGGTTAAGGCCGCAGCGGAAATGCAAAACGCAAAACGCAAAATGCAAAACGAGGGGGAGCGGGCGCGATAGGATCTTGCGTTGCGGGTGGGACGCCAGTGCCGGGCGCTTGCGGGCGCAAAAAAACCGCCGCGGTAAGGCGATGCGGCGGGACACGTGTCTGCGACTCCGGAGGATGGCAAGGTGTGGGGAGTCTCTCAGTCGCTTGGGTTGCGGCGTTTGTAGGATTCGCGGAGGGCTTTGACGCGGTCGTGGCCTTCGGTGACGTTTTTATACTGGCGCTCGACAACATCACGCACGGTGACGTGGCCCATGTGCTGGAGGGCGCGTTCGTAGGTTTCCTTGATGGAGTCTTCGCCGCGTTCGGCTTCGGCGAGGACGCTTTCGGGTTCCGCGCCCATGAGGGCCTGCTTGGCGTCCATCCACCAGCGATGGATGGTGCCGGTCATGGAGCCGGAGGCGTGAGGTTCGCTGCCGGCGCTGGCGATGGTTTGGCGGAGCTCGGCGGCATTGTGGGCGCGTTTCTGGGAGAACTCGGCGAAAAGCTGCTTGAGCTGGGCGTCTTTGACATGCTCGGAGGCTTCGAGGAAGCCTTTCTGGCTGTCGATGTTGATGCTGAGAAGGTCCTGAAGGGTGTCGAGGGTGGCGGTGTCGAGGGTATAGGTGTCCATGAAGTTCCTTTCGTGAATGACCCGGTGGCGCTGGTGGACGGGGCGCAAAGGGTGGGCCACACGTGACGACGCGGGAATGCGTGCGTTAGAGTTCGTTGTTCTGGGCGGCGGCTCGCTGGGTGAGGGTGGTGAGGGGGGAGCGGGTGAGCCAGGAGTGGGATTGGTGGCCGCGGCGTTTGCGGGCGCCTTGGCCGGAATCCCATTTTTCGGGGGGCTTGGGGAGGAGGGCGTTTTGGAGGGTGATGAGGCGGGTGAAGAGGGCGGGAGCGATGCCGTGGAGGAGGGTGGCGGCTTTGGCGGGGAGGCTGAGGACGATTTCGGGATCGCCGTGGACGGCGGCGTCGATGATTTTGTCAGCGGCGCGGCGGGCGGACATGGAGGCGCCGGGGAGGGAGTCGCCGAGGATGAACCAGGCGAATTCTTCCTGGTAGCGTCCTTTGACGCCGACGTTTCGTGGGGAGCCGGTGCGCATGAGGCCCGGACAGACCGTCGTGACGAGGATGTTGTCTTTGGCGAGCTCGGCGCGGAGTGTTTCGGAGAAGCCGGTGAGGGCGAATTTGGAAGCGACGTAGGGGGCGAGGTGGGGGACAGGGATTTTGCCGCCGATGGAGGAGATGTTGACGATGCGGCCGGAGCGGCGTTCGCGCATGGAGGGCAGGACGGCGAGGGTGGTGTAGAGGGGGGCGAAGAAGTGGAGTTCCATGGCTTCGCGGTAATCGCGTTCGGTCATAAGCTCCGCGGGAGCGACAGTGATGGTGCCGGCGTTGTTGATGAGGATGTCGATGGGGCCGAAGCGGGCTTCGACGTCGGCGATGAGCTGTTCGACCTGGGGGCGCTGGGTGAGATCGCAGCGGAAGGCGGCGAAGGGGTGGTTGGCGAGCTGGCGCTGGGCGGCATCGAGTTCCTGCTGATCGCGGGCGCAGACGGCGACTTTGGCGCCTTTGGCGAGGAAGCGGCGGGCGAGGACGAGGCCGAGGCCGCGGGAGCCGCCGGTGATGAGGACGGTTTTGTTGCGGAGACCGATGCGGCGTTTGTTGCGGATGATGGAGTTGGCGGCGAAGTAGAGCAGAGCGCCGGCGGCGGCGAGGGGGAGGAGATCGGATGAGCGGGGGGTGAGGGACATGGGAGGCCTCCGGAAGGTGCGCGGGCACGGTGACGGAGGGGGAGTTGCATAGGGTGTGCCAGAGGATGATCTGCGATGTTGGCAAGGTGCCGTTGGCGGTGATAATGGTGTGGGTTGCAGGTTGGAGTTGGTTTCTCAGTGGAGGACACGCATGAGGAGGGGCGTTACCTCGTTCGAGCCGATATGAATTCGCCTTTGATGAAGTTCCAGCCGCGATGGAAGGAAGAACTCGTTTGCGTATCGAGCGCAGTGAGCTTTGTCCTAGAGATGCCAATGGGTGTGGTCAGCGTGTATTTTCCAACTGAGATAGCATGGGCCGGTTGTGCGCCGGCTTGGGCGCTACCGTTCTGGGCTGAAATTACTTGTACAGTTGAGTCGCTGGTGTCTGGAGAAAAGATTCCGCTATACATCGATGAAAGCGCATAAGTGTATGAAGATACGGAATAGTCAAAACAAAGAAGGTCATTCATGGACATTCAAACGACGTTGAATTTTTATGGGCGGACGGAAGAGGCCGTGGCGTTTTATGAGCGGGTGATTGGGGCGGAGCGGGTGTTCATGCTGCGGTTTCGGGAGCGGCCGGATGGGGTGCGGGTGAAGGCGGGGATGGAGGAGAAGATTTTTCATGCGACGTTTCGGGTGGGTTCGACGGAGGTGATGGCGTCGGACTGCGGGTGCGAGAACGGGGCGGGCGGGGCAGCGTTTGCGGGGTTTTCGCTGCTGCTGCGGGTGGAGAGTGGGGAGAAGGCGGAGCGCGTTTTTGCGGGGCTGAGCGAGGGGGGGCGGGTGGAGATTCCGCTGGTGGAGACTTTTTTTGCGGAGCGGTATGGGATCGTGGTGGATCGGTTTGGGGTGTCGTGGAAGGTGATGGTGGAGAAATGACGGACGTTTCTGAGTTGTATCCCTGAACGCAGAGCTGCGCGAAGATGATCGAAGGGGGGGCCTGATCGGAAGGTAGGGAAAAGGATGAAGGCCAGGACCAGGTGGTACGTATTCATTCTGGCGCTGCTGGTGATCGGAGTGGTTGAAGGATTGTGGTTGCTGTCGACTACACCGGCGTCGTATGGGTATTCGGTGGAAGCGCAGTTTTCGAGCTTGCCGGCAAATGATGAGGCGCTGGCGGGGTGGTTGAAGGCGCGGCCAGGGGTGGTGGCGCGCAGTGTGCATGTGGAGCGGGGAGGGGAGGACGGGAAAGTGCTGCGGGTGAAATTTATTCAGTCGCGGGGTTTGTGGGGAAGGCCGGCGACACAGGGATTGGATCAGGCATGCAGGGAGTTGGGGTATGGGGGGGTGGTGGAGGGCTTTCATGATGCGGAGCGCTGAGCCGTGAGGATTTAGCGGGGAGTATGGTTCGAGCGGCGGTGTGCATGAGGAACGGGTCGCGACGAAGTAAGCTTTGGCGAGGGGCAGGTGAACGGAGGCGAAGGGTTCGGAGGGGGCGCGGCTTTACGGGGGGGACGGGGCGCGTTCGAGGGATTCGGCCAGTGCGAGGAGGCGCATGGTGATGGGTTCGCAGGCGGGGTCGATGCGGAGGGCGAGGCGGAGCCAGGCGAGTTCTTGCCAGGGGTTGGGGTGGGGAGGGGGCGGGTGGCGGGTTTGCCATGTGAGGGCGAGGGCTTCCCAGGCGGCGAGGAGGGATTCGCGGGCGAGGGGATGGAGGGGGTTGGCGGGGTTGTAGAGGCCGGGCGGCGGGAGGGGGAGGCGGATGTGGGGGGCGGTGGTGGGGGGGATGGGTGCGGCGGGGTTTTTGGTCCAGTCGATGGGGAGGCCGGCGGTGAAGGTGGGGTCGGGTTGGGCGGCGATGCGGACGTCGGTGGCGAGGCGGATGAGGAGGAGGGCTTCGAGGGGGCGGGCGGTGCGGCGTGCGGCGAAGTGGACGGAGCCGGAGAAGCGGCAGGCGGCTTGGCCTTCGCCGGCGGCGCAGGTGAGCAGGACGGTGCCGGCGGGGGCGCGGAGGAAATTGTTGAGCTGCCGGCGTTCTTCGCGGGCGGGGGCGGAGGGGTTGCAGATGAGGAGTTGGCCTTCGACGGCCTGGTAGCGGATCTGGCGGCGGGCTTCGAGGAGCGGGAGGTAAAGGCGGGCGAGGGTGGCGGGGTCGCGGCGTCGCCAGGCGAGGGATTCGGCGGCTTCGAGGGCTGTGCGTGCGGGGACGTAGCGGCCGAGGGCGAGGAGGCGCTGGCCGGTGTCCCAGAGGCGGTGAAGGTGGGAGGAGGGAGGCATGGGGGGATGATGGGGAATGGAAAGGCAAAAGGCAAAGCGGAAAACACAAAACGGTGGGGCAGACATGAAACACGAAAGGGGGAAATGACAAATGACAAATGACAAATGGGATGGGGGCGATGGCGGCACATGGCACCCGGCGGGGATGCGCTTATGATGCGGGGGTTGGAAAGGAGTGATGTGCGGTATCGGCGGCGGCAGATTGAGGCGAGGGGGGAGGGCGGGGAAGGCGTGCCGGTGATGCGGAAGCGGCGGCGGGGGGTGGCGCTTTTGCCGGCGATGTTTACGCTGGGGAATTGTTTGTGCGGGTTCGCGTCGATCAATTATGCGGCGCGGCATTTGGGCGGGGGGGAAGGGGTTATGGGGGTGGTGGCTGGAGGGGCGGCGACGGGGCCTTCGAATGAGAATCCGTATTTGAGTTTCGCGGTGGCGGGGTATTGCATTTTCGGGGCGATGATTTTCGACATGTTCGACGGGTTCGTGGCGCGGCTGACGCGGTCGGCGTCGGATTTCGGGGCGGAGCTGGATTCGCTGGCGGACATGGTGTCGTTTGGGGTGGCGCCGGCGTTTCTGGCGATTCGGCTGATCACGGAATTGCTGCGGGCGCCGGCGGTGGCGGAGACGCGGGCGCCGTTCGCGGATTTGCCGGGGCCGTTCTCGGATGATGTGTGGGGGCGGCTGTTCTGGGTGATCGGGGCGTTGTATGTGTCGTGCACGGCGTTGCGGCTGGCGCGGTTCAACGTCTTGAACAAGCACGAGGTGTCGAGCCATATGAATTTCCGGGGGATGCCCTCGCCGGGGGCGGCGGCGGTGGTGGCGTCGTCGGTGATATTTTTTGCGACGCTCAATGCGCAGCATCACGTGATACCGCTGCGGTTGACGCCGCACGTGCTGGAGATGTTGCGGGCGGTGTTTCCGTATGTGTTGCCGGTGGTGGTGCTGGTGGCGGGGCTGTTGATGGTGTCGCGGTTTGCGTATGCACATTTGATCAACCGTTTTTTGCGGGGACGGAAGAAGTTTCCGACGGTGGTGCTGGCGGTGCTGGTGGTGATGCTGATCTGGGCGCAGCCGCAGGTGACGACGCTGGTGGCGATTTATGCGTATGCGTTGTCGGCGCCGGTGACGGCGTTTTATTACCGATCGGTGCGGCGGCGCGGGGGGGGCGGGAGCGGGCCACGGGCGGAGGCGGGCGGCGGGGAAAGCAGTGGAGGGGGCCGGCCGGAGCCGCCAGTGTCGGGGACTTGAGGAGGCGAGGTGATGTCGGAGTTGCCGCGGGGGGCGAAGTATTTTGTGGAGAAGTTGCGGGCGTTGGGAGGGGAGGTTCGCGCGGCGGTGATGCGGGCGCGGGAGCGTGGGGCGGAAATGGCGGGGGCGATGCGGGACACGGCGGCGGACACGATTTATGGGATCGACGCGGAGATTGAGCCGCTGCTGGTGGATTTTTTTGAGCGGCTGTCCCGGAAAGTGCCGGTGGTGCTGATCGCTGAGGGTCTGCATGATGAGGCGGGGCGCGAGGGGGAGCGGCGTTTTGGGGGGAGCGGCGAGGCGGTGCGGATCATTGTGGATCCGATCGATGGGACGCGCGGGTTGATGTATGACAAGCGGTCGGCGTGGTTTCTGGCGGGGGTGGCGGTGGACAGGGGGGAAGGGACGCGGCTTTCGGATATCGAGGCGGCGGTGCAGGTGGAGATTCCGCTGAGCAAGCAATGGCTGGCGGACACGCTGTGGGCGGTGCGCGGAGGCGGCGCGCACTGCGTGCGCGAAAACCTCTACAGCCTGGAGCGCAAGTTGGAGTCATGGCCTTTGACGCCGCGGCCCTCGGGGGCGGAAAACATTTCGCATGGCTTCGCCACGGTGGCGGATTTTTTTCCGGGGACGAAGGAACTGGCGGGGCGGCTGGCGGAGGAGATCGTGAAGGCGTGCATCGGGCCGGCGGATGTGACGCGGGCGACGGTGTTCGAGGATCAGTACATTTCGACGGGCGGGCAGTTGTATGAGTTGATGATGGGGCACGATCGGTTTGTGGCGGATGTGCGGCCGATTTTTTATGCGATCCAGAAAAGGCCTGCCGGATTGTGCGTGCATCCGTATGATGTGGCGAGCGTGCTGATAGCCCGGGAGGCGGGGGTGGAGATCACGGATGGGATGGGGGGCGAGCTGGATGGGCCGCTGGATACGACGACGGGGTTGTCGTGGGCGGGTTTTGCGAACCGGGCGTTGCGTGCGCGGATCGAGCCGGTGATGACGGCGGCGCTGCGGCGCTGGCTGGAAGGAGGTGCGGCATGAAGGCGGCGCTGGTGACGGGGGCGTCGTCGGGGATCGGGCGCTCGACGGCGGCGACGTTGGCGGGGCGGGGGTATGCGGTGGCGGTGATGGCGCGGCGTGCGGCGGGATTGGCGACGGTGGCGCGGGAGATCGGCGCGCGCGGTGGGCGCGTGCTGGTGATCGTGGGGGATGTCAGCGTACCGGCGGATGTGGAGCGGGCGGTGCGCGAGACGGCGGCGGCGTTTGGCGGGATTTCGGTGCTGGTGAACAACGCGGGATACGCGCCGCTGCGCACGACGGCGGAGTTTTCGGTGGAGGAGTGGCGGCGGATCGTGGACACGAATCTGTCGGCGACGTTTTATGGCATCCGCGCCGTCTGGCCGGTGATGAAGGCGGGAGGGGGCGGGGTGATCGTGAATGTGTCGTCGATGTCGGCGCGGGATCCGTTCATGGGGCTGGGGGCGTATGGGGCGGCGAAGGCGGGGGTGAATCTGTTGACGCTGGCGACGGCGCGCGAGGGAGCGGCGGCGGGGATACGGGTGCATGGCGTGGCGCCGGGGGCGGTGGATACGCCGATGCTGCGCGGGGTTCTGGGGGATGCGACGGTGGATCCGGCGGCGGTGCTTTCGCCCGAGGCGGTGGCGGAGATGATCGCGGCGATGGCGGAGGGGGCGGCGCGGTTTACGAGCGGGGAGACGGTGTATGTGCATGCGGGACCGGCGTGAGGGTGCGGGGGAGGGCGTGTGAAAAACCTTTTTTGGTGACGTGGCGGATAATTCATTATATAATGAATTGATGGAATTCCGGTGGAACGACTGGAACATCGATCACGCGACGAAGCACGGGGTTTCCGTGGCGGAGATCGAGTTTTTGATCACAACCGCACGGCCGCCGTTTCCGGAGTATCGAGGAGACGGGCGCTGGCTGGTGCAGGGCCCTGGGTTCGGCGGGCGGTATATTCAGTCGATTCACGTAGTGGACGCGGAAGGTTCTTTGTACGTGATTCATGCCCGGCCGCTGATGGATTCCGAGAAGCGTCGCTACCGGCGACGGAGGTGAAGTATGAGCCGCACGAAGAAGAAAATGTCCGCCATTGAGGCATTCATCGCCCTGCCGGATGAGGAAAAGGAGCGGCAGTGGCGGGAGTTCGATAAGGAGTTTATTGCAGATACGTTCAGGCCCTTGACCGCGGCGCAGCGGGCGTTGTGGGAGAAGGCGAAGCGGCGTCCGGGACGGCCGCGGACCGGGGAGGGGTCGCAGGTGGTGTCGCTGAGCGTAGAGCGGGCGCTTTTGGAGAAGGCGGATGCGTATGCGCGGGCGAAGGGGATTTCGCGATCGCAGTTGGTGGCGGAGGCGTTGCGGGCGATGATGGCGCCGCGGCGCGGGGGGCGGCGGAAGTCGGCGTAAGCGGTGCGCCTCGCCCATCGTATCGGCTCTGGCCGATCATCGGCGGGACGTTGCGGGATGCCCATGCCACGGCGGCGGGTTGTACCGGGCGGGTCCGCGGCATATTGTTAAGGCGACAGCTGCGCCCATAGCTCAATTGGATAGAGCATCTGCCTTCTAAGCAGAGGGTTACTGGTTCGAGTCCAGTTGGGCGCGTGTCGGAGAACGGGGAGAGTGGTGTTACCATAGGGGCGACTTTCCGGAGATTCGCATGGCATTTTCTCGAGCGCTTGTGGCGTGTGTTGTGGCGGGTGCGTCGCTGGGGATGGGGGCGTGTTCACTAAATGGCGGGGGCGGGGGCGAGGCGACCGCCCACCTGCCGCCGCCGGCGACGGTGAGCAAGGTGGAGCCGCAGCAGTTGCTGGGGATGTGGTATGAGAACGCGAGCATCACGCCGGCGGGGAAGGTGCATCCGGCGGCGGTGCTGTCGATCGATCAGAATTCGGACAAGAGCCTGTCGCTGTCGTATCGGTGGCACCAGGGGACGGTGAACGGGCCGGGGCGAGAGGTGCATTCCATCGCGACGCCGACGGATCCGCCGGCGGATGTGAAGTTTCACCTCAAATCCGCTTCCGCGCCGCTGCCCGACGACCTGTGGGTGCTGGCGACGGCGGCGGACAGCTCGATCGTGGTGCTGGGCTCGCCGGACCATGAGACGCTGTTCATCCTCTCGCGCCAGCCGACGATATTCGCCAATCCCTTCGGCGAACTGGTGCATTACCTGCAGACGCAGGGCTACCCGATGGACAAGCTGCGCCTGGCGGTGCAGACGCCCACGGCGCAGTGAGGCGCGGGGAATGCGGGGGCGTTGCGCCAGCGCCATGGGAGCGGGGCGTCACTCGCGCGCGGGGAGCGGCGCCCGGGCGCTGGCGGCGGGATGGTCGTAGGTGGCGACCACCGTGGGCCATTCGCCTCGGAATTGATCGAGCATATCGACGAAGGCCTGGCGTTCGACTTTTCGGCGGACCTCTTCGGCGGCCTGATCGGAGCTCCAGTCATTGGCGATCTGGCCGGAGGCGCTGGTGGCCTCGGCGACGTTGTAGACGTAGCCGTTGGCGACATCCATGAGCACGGCGGAGGCGGTGCAGGTGACTTTTTCGACGCGCGTGGGGAAGAGGCCCAGGGTGATCACGCCCAGCGGCACGGCGTGGTGATCGGTGTGGAACTGGGTGTCGAATGTGTAGAAGAGCAGCATGCCGGCGTGGAGTTTGGCGGCGGCTTCGCGGAGTTCGAGATCGGTGTTGAGCGCGCGGTCGAGCAGGATGCGCTTAATGGGAGCGATGCCGGTGATCTGCGGGAGCTTGGCGAGTTTTTCGAGGTCTTCTTCTTTTTCGACATCGTTCACGGTGACGACGGAATAGGCGCTGCCGCGATAGCGGGGATTGCCGGGATAGGAATCGGAGGCATAGTCGGGGGCCTGCACGCGGACGATGGCGATGGCGACGGGGAAGGTGGCGACGGGCTGTTTGGCGAGTTCCTGGCGGACGCTGAAATCGGTGAGGGCGGCGCGCTTCTGGGCGTCGACGCCGAGCTTGGAAAGGTCGGCCGGGGCGCCGGGAACGGTGTACGAAGCGCAGCCGCCGAAAAGCAGCAGGATCGGCAGGAAAAGCAGGGTGTGGATCGCGCGCATGGGAACCTCCACGAAAAGCGGCATCTGTCGCTTCAGTGCGCCGCGGAGGCGGAGGGTTCACAAAAACTTCGGCGGCGGGCGGGTTTTTGAACGGGGCCGGGGGAAATGGAAGCCGGGCTCAGGGCTTGAGCCATTGAACGAACCACTCGACGGCGGCGGCCCGGGCGGCGGGGGTGACGCGATGGGCGGTGTTTTTTTCCACCCGATTCGACGGCGATGCAGGGCACGGCGACCTAGATGCGTGGATCGACGGCCGCGGCGAGGTAGGCCTCGATGCCGCCCTTCGACACGCCATAGATGCCGATGCGCTGGGGATCGACATCCGCGCGCGTGTCGAGGTAATCGATCAGCCGCATGATGTCCCACACGGTGTGCGATAGGCGTTGAGGATGCGGATCTCCGAAGCGCCCCGCCCCGACGGAGCCGCCAGACGGCCTCACCTCCCGTCGCCCGCCACCTGCAAATCGTCTCTCACGGCGTTGACGCCGTAGACGCCGCGCGCCACCTCGTCCGCCCGCCCGCGCGCCGCTTCCGACGCCACCTGCCCGGTCAACTCCACCGTTCCGCCCGCCGCCTGCGCTCGAACCTCCTTGAAATCCGCACCCGCCCGCCGCAGCGCCGCCTCCACGCGCTGCTGCAGAACGTGGTTATCAAGCAGGTGCGGATCATGGGTCTGGCGAACGGGCGCCGCGCATCCGCCCACGGCCAGCGCCGCCAGAAGAAATCCGCCCAACGTGTGCCGCGAGAATCTCATTGCGCACCCGCACTTTGCACGTGTTCGCCGGACGTGGCGGCGCTCGGCCCCAGGTCGATCGCCGGCGCCCACGCCTGCCACGCCTCCTGCGCCTTGTCATACAACCGGAAGCTGGTGCCCGGGAGCGCCTGCTTCTGCGTGGTGTCGGGCGTGGCGAAATCGATCCCCCCTCCCAGCAGCGTCCGGGCCGATTGGGCGCTGATGTCCGCCCCGGTCAGGCCGACGTTCACGTTGATGCCTCCGGCATTCCAGAACATCGAATTCATCCGCACCAGCGGCGCGTAACGCTTCTCGATGTCCACGGTCGCGCGCACCGTCTGCGCGTGCGGCCCCAGCTCCGACGCCGACACCTTGCCCACCTGAATCCCCCGGTAAAACACCGGCGTGTCGGGCTTCATCGATCCCGCGCGCTCCGAGAGCAGCTCGATCTGCAATGCCCCGGGCGAGGGGATTACCGGCGCTTGCGCCAGGCCCTGGAACTTCGTCGCCGGCTTGCCGTCGCCGGGCTCGACCGTGAGATAATCGCCGGACATGATGGTTCCCAATCCCTGGATTTGCGCGACGCTGACCTGCGCCCGGACGATCCAGAATTTCGAATTCTCGCGCGCCAGCCCCTTCGCCGATTTTTCCAGCGCCACCTCCACATCCACGTGTTGCCGATCGGGCGTCAACGCGATCTCCTCCACCTTGCCGATCTCCGCCCCGCGGTACTTCATCTTGGATTTGCCCGCCTCCAGCCCGCTGGCGTCGGCAAAATAAATGTGCAGCTTCGGACCCTTGCTGATCGCATCCGAATAGATGAACCACGCCGCCAGCGCCACCGCCGCCACCGGCACCACCCAGAAAAAATAGGCCTTCCAGTCGCGCCCCTTTTTCGCCCTGGGCAGCTTCTCAAGGTCGGGGCGCCGTTCCTGATCGCCGCTCTCCGGACCTCGCTCCGTTTCTGGCCCGCGCGCCGCATCCCGCGCCGCCTCGGGCCGTGGTTCACCGAATGCTTCCGCGGGCTTCATGATGGCTGCTCCTCTCGCGCGTCCCAGACCAGCCGCGGATCAAACGTCAGCGTCGCCGCAATCGTCAGCACCACCACCGCCGCGAACGACACCACGCCCGCGCCCGGATGCACCGTGGCCACTTTTCCCAGTTCCGCCAGCGCCACGATGATCGACAGCATCGTCACCTCCAGCATATTCCACGGATCCAGAATCTGAATCATCCGGTAAACCCATGCGCGAAACCGCTCGAGGCCCGCGCGATGCACCGTCGCGCTCAGCAGGATCAGCCCAGCGATCTTCAACCCTGGAAACAGAATGCTCGTGCAGAAGATCAGGCAGCCCACGACATAACTGCCCGTCTGAAACAGCCCCCGCACCCCGTCGAAGATCGTCGTGGTGCTCTCCGCCCCCCAATACTCCACCTGAACGATCGGCAGAAGATTCGCGGGTATGTACAACGCCAGCGCCCCGATCGCCAGCGCCAGCGTCCGCGTCGCACTGTCGCGCTTGCGCCGCCGGATTTCAAAATGACACCGCGCGCACAGCCAGCGCATCCTCCTGGGCAGCGGTTCGATCCGCTGCACCAATCCGCATACCTGGCAACTGACAATCTGCTCCATCGCCGGCGCTCCTGGCCCCGCACCTCAGCCCTCTCCGCAAAAGCCCGGCCAACTCTCCACAACCTTCGCTCCTCCCGCCTCCGCGCGGCGGCCAAATGCGTTTTTTTTTTTTGGAAATTGCCCCCGCGCCGCGGCCCCGACGCATACGGTTTGCACCTCCCTTTCCCGCCGTCTTTCGACCCTCATCGCAGTCTCTGTTGTATAAAGGAGTTAGCCATGGCATACGCCATCCGACATCAAGGTCAATCCTCCGCCGCCAGCGGGCTCGACGTGCTCGCCGCCATCTGGCTGCTGATCAGCCCCTTCGTCCTGGGCTTCGGCAACCTCGGCAATGCCGCCGGAAACAACGTCATTCTGGGCATCATCATTGGCATTCTGGCGTTGATTCGCCTCTTCAATCCCGTCCGCACCGTCGGCGTGAGCTGGCTTAACGTCATCCTCGGTATCTGGGTCATCATCTCCCCATGGGTCCTGGGCTTCGACGGCAATGCCACCGCCATGACCAACAACGTCATCGTCGGCATCATCGTCATCATCCTGGCCGGATGGAGCGCACTCTCCACCAGCCCGGCGGCCAATGAAACGCTGCCCCCGCGCGCGATGTAATCCCCATCATCCTTTGCACTCACGCATTCATTCCTCAGAATGCGTGAGTGCCTTTATCGCGCCACCGTTACCGCCATCACCCCGATGATCGGCTCGTACGCAGTCGCCCGCACCGTGAGCGATTTGAGCCCCCGCTCCGGATCCACCGGCACATCCAGCACCGTGGCGCTGCCCCCCGGAATCAATCCCCGCTTCCCCAATGCCTCCGCACGCGTCCTGATCCGCACCCGCCCCGTCTGCAAATCCACGCGCGGCGGCAGCGGCCCGGGAATGTCGAACTGGTAATCGTCAATGAAATAGTCCTGCTCGATCGGCCACCAGTTCGTCGGATTCACCAGCGCCACCCGGTCCGACGCCCCCGCCTGATACGCCACCACCAGCTCCCCGTTTTCCATGTGCGAACGCATCGGGCTCGTCGAACCGGCCATCAGCAGGTACACGTGCGTCGCCTTGCCGTTCAGCGGAATCGTCAGGTGGTCCGGATGGTTCTTCCATTCGCTGGTGAACGCGATGTTGTCGCCCGTCGCCGCCGTCTTGAACACCACGCCGTCGACGTTCACCTCCGGATGCGCCCGCACGCCCGAGTCATCGATCCGCGGATCGAACGTGTTCATCGCCCATCCCCCGATGCCCTGCTTCGGAATCGCCAGCGACACATAGGGCGAGCGCGGCTCGAGATAATCCGTCCGGAAAATATCCGCCACGTTCGCATTGAGCAGCCTGGAAAGATCCACCGCCTCCATCTTCCCATCCGTCGGCGCCTGCAACTGCCAGTTCACCGCCGTGCCCTCGATCCGCCGCCCATCCTGAAGCGCCACCGCCACGCGATTCGCCCCCGGCAACAATCCCTCGGCCGGAATCGTCAGCACCTCGCTGAGCCCCCCGCGCTTCGCCGCCGCCGCATGCACCTGCTCCTCATGCCCGCCCGCCCGCACCGTCACCCGCTCGTCCAGCGCCTGCCCGCTGTTGTTGCGAATCTCAAATTTCAGCGAATCCTTCTCCTGCGGCTCCACGCTCACGATCTCCATCGCCGGCCGCGTCTCAAAATCCACCGGCGACCACCACGCGAAATCCCCCTGCCGCAGATGCACGAAAATCGTGTGCCAGCCCAGTTCATTCGTCGCCGAGGTGACAAACCCATTCCCGCTGCCCGACGTCCCCGTCACCGCCGTCTGCGGATCGCGCATGCCCGTGTAGCGCGCCGTCCCGGTGTCCACCACCAGCAGATTCCCCGGATCGTCCACCGTGTTATACGTCGGCACGCTGAGCGAATTCCCGCCCCACGTCACGCTCACCGCCGCCTTCGCGTCCGCTCCGGCCGCCGCGGGAACGTCCACTTCGATCTCCGGCGACCCCACCGCATCCGCCACCGCTTTCCACGGCGCCGCCTGCCCATTCACCGTCACCGCCGCCACATGATCGCTCTTCGCCGGCAATACAAATCGCAATCCCACCGATTTTGCAAAATGCGGCGCCATTTCATAACTATCCACATCCCCCTTGCGCACGAAGCTCAGCGAAAAGTCCGGATGCTTCATCGCGGCATGGTCCCACCCCGCCGGAAACGCCGGCGCCACCGTCACCTCGCCGGCCAGCAAATCCGGCCGCACGCCAAAAAGCCCCTCGACAATCGCCCGCGTCATCATCGCCGTCGGATCCGCGAAATCCCGCTGCGATTCCCCCCGGTTGTCATCGAACTGCGACGACATATGCGTGTTCCCCGGGCACAGCCCCATGAACATCGAATCCAGGATGCTCCCCTTCAGCACCGCGAATCCCTGCTTCGCCCGCCCCGGCCCGCTCTGGTAATCGGCCAGCGCCGTCGCCGCATCCTCCGCCAGCACCACGTTGTTGATCGACCACATGTAGGGCGACCAATTGGTCTCCGGCAACAAATAAAAATCACCCTCCGGAACGCCCGGCCCATGTATCGGAATGTGGCCGATCTCCGTGTCCACGTACCGCCCCATCTGGTACGCCTCAAACCCATCCGCCGCCTGCGAATCCACCGTGTGATAAAACGTCCACAGCCCCGGCGACGGATTCGCCGCCTTCGATCCGAGAATGTCCCGCGACTCCGCATAAATCCCCCGCTCCGGCAGCCACAACTCCTTGTGCATCCCCTGCAGAATCAGCCCCGCCTCCTTCTCATACGGTGTCCCATCCTCCCCGATGATCTTCGCGATCCGCGCCGCCATCATGTTATCAAAATAATTCAGCGCCGTCGCATGCGTCGCCCCTCCGCCGTTGTATTGCAGGTTGTCGCTCGCCCAAATGCACGCATACGCCTCATACAATGGCACCACCGGCGAACCGTCTTGACCTCCGAACGGCCGGCGAAAACAACGCTGCTCCCACGCCAGGTGCCGTACCAGCACCGGCCATGTCTGTTTCAACAATTCCACATCCCCCGTCCACAGCGCGTGCCGCAGGTAATAATCAAAGTATGCAAGGTTCATGTCATAATGCGATTTCGACAAATCCCCATCCGTGTGCAGCATCTTCCAGTCATCCGCCGCCAGGTTCTTCTTCGGATCGGCATGCGCTTCCTTCGGAATCTCCCCGCCCACGATCTGCTGCGCCGCCCAGTAGTTGATCTGCTGCGTCATCCGATCGTGATAGCCAAGCTCGTCGAGAATGTACGGGCCGCGCCACCCCAGCAGCTTCGATCGCCACGCCACAGCCCCATGCATCACCGTGTGCGAACCTCCGTCCCACACCGCATCCCCCGCCACATTCAGCGCCGCCATCGCCGAGTTGATGAACGCATCGGGCGTGTCCACCGTCACCCGGTCGGCCACCGCGTCGCGATGCTTTTCTCCCGCCGCGAACAGCGCTGCCGGGTCAAACGGCCGGGTCGTGTCGAGCGGCGCTTTCGTGATGAGGGCATAAAGAGGCTTCTGCGGAGAAAGTGCGGCGAGCGATCCGGCGAACACGTTGGTTTGCGGCGCGGAACTGTCGCCGGCAGCCTTGCCGGGGTCGGACCACGCCGCGGCGGGAATCGCGCGCGCGGCGGCGGGAAAATAGGCCGTCAGCGCAATCCCCCGGCCCTGCAAAGTCGCCGACGTCCCGCCGGCGGAAACCGTGTTCCCGCCGCATGCCTGCGGGGTCACCTGAAAGAACTCCATCACCGGCTGGCTCTCCGCGCCGATATCCCCGTTGCGCGAGCCTTTCTTCCCATCCGCGCCGCCCAGCGCGAAGAAAATCTGCAACTTGTCCGGCAGTTTTTCGCCGCTGACCTGGAACGCGTGCCCCTCGATGCCATCCAGCGAAACCGCCCGCAGGTGCAACACCCCGTCGCCCAGCAGCGGATCGTGAAGGTCGTAAATCATTTCGCCGGGATGATAGGTCGCCGTGATATGTGCCGCATCCGAAAACCATTTCGCGCCGCCCGGGGCGATCATCGCGAACCGAAGGTTCCCCGCATGACCGGAGGAATAAAACGAAAACTCAGGCTTGTCGCCGCCGTCGGCGCGAAACGCCGCATTGTCGGCATAGAGCGGCCGGTTGAAGAACTCCGCGCCGTCATCAATCACGAAATCGCCGTTCATCGCCCGATACCGCAGCGGCCGCGCCGTCTCCCCCGCGATCACCCCCCGGGTCTTCCCCGTCGCCGTCTGCCCCCACGCCCGCGCCCCCTGAAAAAAACCCGCCCCCATCACCGCCCCCGCCACCACCGCACACCGCATCGCCCGCTTCATCCATCACTCCTCATCTCAAAACCAATCCCCCACCTATTCCAACGCCAAACCGCCGGAAATGAAACGCCACCCGCATGAATTCTCCGTGCTTTCCGTAGACTTATGAAATTCACATAATTAAATAGCTAAACATACTCAGAAAATCGCCCGAAAATCGGTCCTCACAACCCATAGCCATTTGTGTAAATTTGTGAGCATTTGTGGACAATTCCTGTCTCCTTTCCTTTTCGTACCCTGATCGCCCCGATGTCTTCGCCGTAAAAAGATTCCTACATCGCAGCTTTCGTGTGCTTCGTGCCCTGCGTGGCCATTTACGTCGTCCGGGGGAGGCTCCGTGCGCTCCGTGTTTCCCTGGTTATTGTGGTTGCGGCCTCGCCGCGCCGCGTGTTGCATGGCCGTGTATTCACCCCCGCCCCAGCAATTCCCCAATCAGCTCCCGTAGCCGCTCAAAGCTCACCGGCTTCGTGATGTGCACGTCAAAGCCCGCCTCCGTCGCCCGCTGTATGTCCTGCTCCATCCCGAACCCCGTCAACGCAATCGCCGGCGCCTGCCGCATCGCCCGCAACCGCGGCAACAACTCCAGCCCCGATAAATCCGGCAACCCGATGTCGCTCACCAGCAGATCGAACGGCCAATCCCGCGCCACCTCCAGCGCCTCCGCCGCCGTCGCCGCCGTCCGCACCTCATACCCCTCCCGTTCCAAAAGCATCTGCAATCCACGCCGCGCGTCCGGCTGATCCTCGATCAACAGCAGCCGCCACGTCCGCTCCCCGTTGACCTTCCGCCCCACCGCGCTCGCACGCATTCCACCCGGCGCCGTCGCCCGCGCTTCCGCAGCCACCGCCGGCAGCGTCACCGTGAACGTCGTCCCTTGGCCCACCCCCGGCGAACTCGCCTCGATCCGCCCCCCGTGCGCCTCCACCAGCGCCCGCGTGATCGTCAGCCCCAGCCCCAGCCCCCCGAACCGCCGCGTGATCGACCCATCCGCCTGCTCGAACGCCTCGAAAATCCGCGGCAACTTCTCCGCCGCCACCCCGATCCCCGTGTCCGCCACCTCGATCGCAATCATCTCCGCGCTCCCCTCCCCATCGCCGCCGCCCGCGCCCGCCCGGTTCGCCGTCCGAATGAAAACCGTTCCTCCCGGCGGCGTGAACTTCACCGCGTTCTTGATCAAATTCCAGAACACCTGCTGCAGCCGCGCGGGATCCCCCCGCACCACATGCCCGCGCGCATCCAGATACTTCTCCACCCGCAGCCCCTTGCCCGCCGCGTCGCCCGCGCAAATCTGCACCGCGTGCTCCAGCGCCTGGTGCACATCCACCACCTCCATGTCCAGGTGCAACTTCCCGCGCGAAATCCGCGTCACATCCAGCAGATCGTCAATCAGCCGCGCCTCCAGCTCCACGTTCCGCCGGATCACCTCCATCGCCTCCGCCGCCTTGTCCCCACCCAGCTCCCCCGCCGCCAGCAAATCCACCATCGACAGCACCGGCGACAGCGGATTCCGCAGCTCGTGGCTCAACACCGCGAGAAACTGGTCCTTCGCCCGGTTCGCCGCCTCCGCCGCCTCCTTCGCCTCCCGCAGCTCCGCCTCCGCCTCCTTGCGCAGCGTGAAATCCTCGTGCATCAACACCAGCTCCGTGATCTGGCCCGTCGTCGGATCCTTCACCGGATACAGCACCGAACGCACCCACCGCGCCCGCGGATGCGCCCCCGTCGCCAGCTCCCCCGCTTCATAAAAAATCGGCCCGATCGTCACCACCTCCCCCGCAAACGCCTTCTTAATCAGCGGCATCACCCCCTGACGCTCCAGCTCCGCATCCTCCAGCACGTTGTATTCCCCCAACTCCTCGAACGTGATCCCCCACAATTTCTCCCACGACTTGTTCACCAGCACCGTCCGCCCGTCCGGCGACAACGTCTGCACCGCCATCGGCGATTGCTCGATCTTCATCCGATACCGCAGCTCCGATGCGCGCACCCGCTGCTCTGATTCCGCCACCCGCTGCGCCGCCGCCTCGCTCGCCAGACGACCCCGCATCTGCAGCCAGCTCACCCCAAACAGCAGCCAGCTCAACAACGCACCGCCTGTCAGCACCAGCCACGGCAGATGATGATCCACCGTCACCAGCAACGCCGGCGACGGCACCGCCACCAGCGTCCACGGACGACCCGCCACCCGAAGCTCCACCCGCTCCGCATTCTTCTGCCCCGCTAATCCCGGCAGCGTTTCCGTCCAACGCTCCCCCCCTGCGGCATCTGTCTCCGCCCGCCGCGAGGCCGCCTGCCGCGCCGCCGCCTCCCGGCTGTCATACAGCAGCGCATTCTCCCGAATCTGCTGCCCATCGTAGATCTGAAATTCCACCACCCCCACGTCCCGCAACTGCGCCCGCAGCCCCTCCACCAGCGAACCCACCCGGAACGGCGCATACACAAATCCCCGCAACGCCGCCAGCCGCTCCTGCGCCGTGTGCGGGCCCGAACCATCCGCCTCCAGCCGATACACCGGCACGAAAACCAGAAACCCCGGATGCTCCTCCTTCCCCACGTCCGGCAGCAGCACCAGCTTCGACGTCGCCGCAGGCCGACCGCTTAACTCCGCCTGCCGCATCGCCGCCGCTCTCACCGGATCCGTCATCAAATCGAATCCCATCGATACCCGGTTCCTCTCCGTCGGCGGCTCCACAATGTTCACCGGAAAATATTCCGCCCGATCCCCCGGCGGACGTATCGCAAAATCCGGATAGCCCTCCGCCCGCGCCTGCGCCACATACCCCGGCAGCCGCTCGTTGCTCACCCGTTCCGCATACCCCAGCCCCAGCAGCCCCGGATGCCCCGTCAAATCCGCCCCCGCCGTGAACCGCCGCCACGATTCCCGCGTCACCTTCCCCGTTCCATCCACATACGCCCGCGTGAACAGCAGCAGGTCCGTGTACCGGTCCGTCTCCCCCGACAGCGTCTGCTTCAGCGTCCGCACCGCCAGGTCAAACCGCCGCCCCTCATCCGCCGACACCGTCGCATTCACATAAATGTACGCCACCACACACAGCACCAGGCTCAACCCCAGCACCAGATACGATGGCCACATCCTGTAAAACGTGCTGCCGCGCATACGGTCCTAACAACCAAAGCTCACAACGCCGGCCATGTCACGGTGCCACGTCCATGCAGATGCTTGGCTGAAAATCGCTCTGATCCACGTGGCACGGGCGTCCCGCCCATGTTCTTCCCCGCGGCAATGGTCCTCGCCTAGGGGAGATCAGAGGTCCCAGATCACTAAAAAAGTCCTTTCGTGCCCTTCGTGTTTTTCGTGGCTATTTACGTCACGCCCGGATCTGCCCGTTGCCCGTCACGATGTATTTATACGTGCACAAGTCCGCCGCGCCCATCGGCCCGCGCGCATGCAGCTTGTCCGTCGATATCCCGATCTCCGCCCCCAGCCCATACTCCCCCCCATCCGCAAACCGCGTCGACGCATTCACCAGCACGCTCGCCGAATCCACCTCCGTCACAAACTTCTTCGCCGCCGCCAGGTCATTCGTCACGATCGCATCCGTATGCTGGCTCCCATACCGCGCAATGTGCTCGATCGCCTCGTCGATGCTCCCCACCTGCCTGATCGCAATCACATAATCCAGAAACTCCATCCCCCAGTCGCTCTCCTTCGCCAGCTTCGCATCCTGCAAAAGCCCCAGCGACCACTGGTCCGCTCGCATCTCCACCTTCTTCTCCCGAAACGCCGCCGCTATCCGCGGCAACACCTTCCCCGCCATCTCCTTGTGCACCAGCAAACACTCCTCCGTGTTGCACAGCGCCACCCCATCCACCTTCGCCGACACCGCGATCTTCACCGCCATGTCCGCATCTGCCCCCTTGTCGATGTACACATGGCACACCCCCTTGTAATGCTTGATCACCGGAATCGTCGCTTGCTCCACCACGCTCCGAATCAACCCCTCGCCCCCGCGCGGAATAATCAAATCAATCAGCCCCTCCGCCCCCCCCCCGGTCGCCAGCGCCCCCACCGCCGCCCGATCCGTCGTCTCCACCAACTGCACCGCATCCTCCGGTATCCCCCCCCCCGCCCCCTTCACCGCCTCCCGCACAATCTGCGCAATCGCCTTGTTCGAATGCAGCGCCTCCTTCCCCCCGCGCAAAATGCACGCGTTCCCCGATTTCAAACAAATCCCCGCCGCATCCGCCGTCACGTTCGGACGTGATTCAAAAATAATCGCCACCACCCCGATCGGCACCCGCCGCTTCTCCACCCGCAACCCGTTCGGCCGATCGTACGCCTCGATCGTCTGCCCCACAGGATCCACCTGCAACGCAATCTCCCTCAAGCCCCGCGCCATCGCCTCCACCTTCTTCTCCGGCAACTTCAGCCGCGCCACCAGCGGCCCCGCAAGCCCCTCCCCCTCCGCCGCCGCCACATCCTTCCCATTCTCCTCCATCAACCACCCCCGCTTCTCCCAAATCAAATCCGCCATCGCATTCAATGCCGCATTCTTCGCCGCCCCCGACACCCCCGCCAACCCCCGCGCCGCCCCCCGCGCCCTCACCCCCATCCCACGCACCATCTCCACCACCGCTCCCCCACCCGCCGCCACCCCCGCCCCGGCTTCCTGAACACGCTGCATACATCACCGCCGCCACATAATGAAAAAACTCGCAAGAAAGCAACAAGTATACGCGCTTCCCCTCCCTCAAAGCCAAAATGCCAAATCCCCGCCACACTTCCTCCTTACCACTGCCTCTCTCCGCCATTCCCTCTCCCAAATCCAACGCCGCTTCAACCCTGGAACCCACCGCCTCGCCGCCTCGTCCCCCGCCAACTCGCCCCCGCAAAATCCCCGTTTTATTTGCCCCGCCGCCATTCCGAGTTATCTTTCAGCATCGCCTCACCACATCGGTGGCGGCCCTCGTAGCCCCCCCAGATGCTCACCCGGTGTCGTTCTTCAGAAGGATTCGCCATGCCCGCAAAAGCTCGCCTCGCTATCGCCCTCGCCCTCCCCGTAGCCTGCCTCGCCGCCCTCGCCCCCTCCGCACACGCCGACTACACCTACTCCCCCTATCTCCAGCACAACGGCATCGCCAGCGGACCCTTCGACATCGCCTCCTTCAACTCCTCCTCCACCAGCTCCTCCGTCGCCATCCAAAACGGCGCCGACCTCACCACCGTCACCTTCAACTACTCCAAAGTCACCGGCAACCCCCTCAACTCCGATATCCTCTTCCCCATCGCCTCCGTCACCCTCACCACCACCGCCATCACCCCCATCAGCTACGTCCTCTACTACGCCGGCGGCGCCACCATCACCAACCCCGACGGCGGCGCCTCCAGCAGCTTCGGCTTCGATGGCAAGCTCTTCCTCAACAATATCTCCACCTCCGGCGGCGACGTCTCCTCCCTCACCACCTTCCTCCCCTCTCCATCCTCCAAAACCATCGGCGGCGAACCCTTCACCTTCAACATCGGCGACACCTCCCCAGACAGCTTCTTCACCCCCCCCGTCATCAACGGCGCCGCAGGCTCCTTCCAGGCCCAAATCATCGCCGGCACACCCGTCGCCGCCACCCCCCTCCCCGCCGCCGCCCCCGCCGCCCTCCTCACCCTCCTCACCGCCGTCGCCGCCACCCGCCTCCGCCGCCGCCGCCGCCGCAATCCCGCCTGAATCACCGCCCGCCCCCTTGACCTCCGTAACCAATCAGTTACACTTCACGTAACCATATGGTTACCACCTCAAAATCCCCCCAGCCCGTCTTCAAAGCCCTCGCCGATCCCACGCGACGCGAAATCCTCCGCCTTCTCCGCGCCCGCCCCCTCTCCGTCGGCCAGCTCGCCGCCAACTTCTCCTCCTCCCGCCCCGCCATCTCCAAACACCTCCGCCTCCTCCGCTCCGCAGGCCTCGTCGCCACCACCCGCCGCGGCGCCTCCCACATCTGCCGCCTCAACCCCAGGCCCCTCCGCGCCGTCGACACCTGGCTCCGCGATTACCAATCCCTCTGGAACGCCAGCCTCCACAACCTCAAACATTTTCTCGAGGACCACCCATGACCTCGCCCAACGCCTCCACAACCATCACCGCTGAAATCTCCATCCGCGCCTCCGCCGACCGCGTCTTCAACGCCCTCACCGACCCACGCCAACAACTCCACTGGTGGAACTCCCCCGGCCGCTTCCACGCCACCCACGCCGAATCCGACCTCCGCCCAGGCGGCGCCTGGCTCATCACCGGCATCGGTATCGGCGGCAAACCCTTCACCCTCCGCGGCGTCTACACCGCCATCCAGCCCCCCCACCTCCTCGAATTCACCTGGAACGCCTCCTTCGCAAACCCCGCGGAACCCGAAACCCGCGTCCGCTTCGACCTCGCAGAATCCCACGGCACAACCACCCTCAAACTCACCCACTCCGGCTTCCCCCCCACAGACCCCCACCCCAAATACCAAGGCTGGCCCACCCTCCTCTCCCAACTCCAATCCCACACCGAATCCCCCCCCA
>DASZZD010000062.1:0-13876 GCA_035545015.1 Phycisphaerae bacterium | reverse complement strand
GGTCCATGGGAAAAATCCGCATCAGATCGGATCAAATCGCTTCGCTGGATGTGGTAAGCCAGCTGATGAGCTTCCACCAGTATCTCGGCGGGGAATTTCGGTGGCCAGCGGGCATGCCACGTGGGAACGGATGCGGGCGGGGCTGGAGCGGATCGAGCGTGAGAAGTCGCTGGAGCGAATCCGCGGAAGCCGCAAGAGACTGATGGCCGCCGGTCCCGGGGCGCAAAAAATCCGGTGTGACCAGCGAAGGCTGCCAACGTCCCTGGCAACGCCGCCCTTGATGCTGCGCACAGATCATGAAACCCGGGGACCCCCCACCGCCAAAAAACGTCCCGGCCGGCTCCAGCGATCTGCCACGCTTCAGAATTGCCGGACAGTATTGGCGGGACGCCGATGTTCGGCCCAAGGCGATGCGCCCGAGGCGCGGGATGTTTATTCCGGACGGAGCGGCCTGCTGGCCGCCATTGGCGGAGACGCCAATGCCACGATTGACTGCCACAAAAGATGGCCGCGCCCGAAGGGCAGGGCGTGGGACCGGCGAAAGGTTTCGACCTTTCCAGAAAGCTGGCATTTGAATTGGCGATTCCCCCGCGCGCTTACCACGCGCTTCTCAACCGGTCGCGCCGCACCGCGAGCGCTTCCGTCTCCTCCGCCGCCGGCAACTCCGGGAGTTCCTGCCGCGCCGGCAACACCCGCGCCCCATCCGACAGCCGCGCGATTCCGTGCGACTTGTCATACGCCCACATCGCCTCCCCGATCACCGCCGGCTGCACCTCGAACGACAGCGCATCCTCCACCGTCAGATACCGCACCGGATCGTTCGGACGCTCCACCTCCAGCGTGATGTTGTACTGCCCGCCATAGAGCCCCAGCCGCGGCACGCGGAATGCCACGCGCACGTCCCCGTCCATCGTGAAGGGGGCAATTCCCTCTTCCACCGAACACAGCGACGACACCTTCACCCCGGACTCATCAAACACCCGCAGGTTCACCGCCGCCTGCCCGAGCGGCCGCTGGGCCCGCACGTGCGCCAGCAGCGTGTAATCGTGGTTGAATACCGGCCGATCCGTCTGCACTCCGGTCTCGTCGTCCACAAAAATCAGGTCCACGAACGCGAGGCCGTGCTGGTTGAAGGAATGCGACACTTCCGCCTTCTGGCGGGCGGCGCTGTAAAGATCGAGGACCGACTCGGCCAGCCCCTGCTTCACCACCCGCCCTTCCTTGAGATACACCGCGTGCGTGCAAAGCTGCCGCACGGCCGCCATGTTGTGCGAGACGAACAGCACCGTCCGGCCCTCGCCGCGGGAGACTTCCTTCATTTTGCCCAGGCATTTTTTCTGGAAGTCGGCATCGCCCACCGACAGCACTTCATCCACGATCAGGATTTCCGGATTCAAATGCGCCGCCACCGCGAACGCCAGCCGGATCGCCATGCCCGAGGAGTAGCGTTTCGCGGGCACATCGAGGAATTTTTCGACGCCGGAGAAATCGACGATGGCGTCGAATTGCCGCTGGATTTCCTTCCGCCGCATGCCCAGGATCGAGCCGTTGAGATACACGTTCTCCCGCCCGGTCAATTCCGGGTGAAACCCCGTGCCCACTTCCAGAAGCGAGCCCACGCGCCCGTACAGGTCGATGCGGCCCTCGGTCGGCTCGGTGATCTGCGAGAGGATTTTCAGCAGCGTCGACTTGCCCGCGCCGTTGCGGCCGATGACCCCCACCACATCGCCCTTGTTCACATCAAAGGAGACATCGCGCAGGGCCCAGAACGTTTCGCGGTCGATGCGCCGGAAGGGATGCCGGGCTTTTTGCAGGAGCTTCTCCGCCAGCGTCGAGGGGCGCGATCCGCGATGGACGATGGTGTAGCGCTTCGAGAGCCCGCGCACCGAAATGGCCAGGTCGCTAGATGACATCGGCGAAATCCCTTTCCATCCGGCGGAATACCAGCACCCCCACCAGCAGCGCCGCAAACGACGCGCCCATGGCGTAACCAAACGTCCACATCGGCGGGAACGGCGTGCCCAGAATGCTCCACTTCCATGCCGAGAGAATCCCCGCCAGCGGATTGAGGTAATACACCATCCCCAGTTTCCCCCCCACCGCCCGCGCCGCGGGATAAAACGTCGGGCTGATGAACATCAGGAACGGCAGAATCACCGGCAGCACGTACGCCACGTCCCGGTATTGCACGCTCAGCGCCGCCGCCCACATCCCCAGCCCCAGCGACAACGCGAACACCGCCACCATCAGCGCCGGCGCCAACAGCAGCGGCCAGCCCACCGGCTGGTGATACCAGAACATCAGCACCACCAGCATCCCCACCGACACCCCCAGGTCCACCGAAAAACTCACTGCCCCGCTGAAGGGCAACAGCAGCCGCGGAAAATAAACCTTCGACACCAGCGATGAATTGCTCACCAGGATCGGATACAACCGCGAAAGAATCCCCGAAAATAAATTCCACACCACCAGCCCGGTGAACGCATACAGGAAGTATTTCACCGGCTCGTGGGTGAACATTGATGCGTCCGCCTGCATCCCCGCCATCCCGCTGATCAACCGCGAAAAAATCAACGCCCCCACCAGCGGCTGCAAGAGCACCCACACGATCCCCAGCGCCGTCTGCTTGTATCGCAGCTTGATGTCCCGCTCGATCAGCGACCGGCACAAGTCCCGGAACAGCCACAGCTCCCGCAGGTTCACGCCGATCAGCCCGCGCTTCGGCTGGATGGTCAGGTAGGGTTTCGCCGGCCGCAGCGCGGTCTTCACAGGCGCCGTCTGAAGGATGTCCGTGGAGCTGGTCATGGAGGTCCGGCCGATAATCGCACCCGTCGCGCCCCAAGGTTCGATCCGGTGCGCTCGTGAGTAATACGCATCCAACGCCCCCCCGGATGCCCCCTGCTTACCATCGGCCCGATTCGCCCCCCGCCATCGAAATCCCACCACGCAAAACCGCCCACCCTGACACCCGCAATATCCTCACCGCTGCGTCGTCGCTGCCCCACTCCCCGCCTTCGGCAACGTCACCTTCTTCTGCAGCTCCGCAGTCATCGTCCGGCCCGTCAGCGCATCCGTAAATGTCGCACGGAACAGCACATCCGGTTGCGTCGGCGCCTGCGTCCAGGGACAGTTGAACGCAAAATGATTCGTCCCCAATCCCCCATACCAGTGCGCCTTCATCTCCGCGGGCGTGAACTTCCATAGCCCGATCCGCCGCGGTTCCGCCGGTGGCGAGGACAATTGCAGCGCCTCGATCGTCAGCTCGCCGGTCGCCGGAATCGAATACTTGTCATCCGTGAGCGTCCGAATGAACACGCGAAAACAGGTGAGCCCCTTGCTGGGATCGGGATTCCACGAATTCGTCTGCGATTGAATCTGCACCTGCGTCGCGGTGATCAGTTCGTTGAGGCGCGACTCGGGCAAGGTCTGCAACGGCGGCAGATTGCCCTGCAGGCGGGCGCGCAAATCGTCAATCGTCGCCTGCCGGTTCTTCAGCTCGATCTGGTCTTTCTGCAACTGGTTCTGCTGATCCATCGTCTGCTGGCGCAGGCGATTGGTGACGGCGTTCCAGTCGGGACCGCAGCCCGTCATGCACGCCAGCAGCATCCCGCCGCCCATCATCGCTAGCCGCCGCATCTTCAGGTCTTTCCCCGTGCGCCAACCAATCACTGGTCCGCGGATTCCGTGTCGCCTCCATCGCCCGGGGGCGCCAGGTCGCCGCCCTTGCCGCCGGAACCCAGGGGCATGCGCTCCAACTTGGTATCGACCACGCCGTAACTCACGGCCTCATCGGCCTCGAGCCAGAGGTTGCGGTCGCAATCCTTGTGCACCTTTTCGATGGGCTGGCCGGTGTAGCGCGCCATGAGCTCATACATCCGCTGGCGCAGCCGGAGCATTTCCTTGGCTTCGATCGAGAGGTCCGTGGCCGTGCCCTGCATCACGCCGCCGATGAGCGGCTGGTGCAGCATGATGCGCGCGTTGGGCAGGGCATAGCGCTTGCCCTTCGTGCCCGACGCCAGCAGCCACGCGCCCATCGACGCCGCCAGGCCCAGGCAGGTCGTCGAGACATCGCACCGCAGGAAGCGCATGGTGTCGTGAATCGCCAGCCCCGCCGTGACGCTGCCGCCGGGCGAGTTGATGTAGAAGTTGATGTCGGTCTTGGAATCTTCGTTGGAGAGAAAAAGAAGCTGCGCGATGATCACGTTGGCTTCGTTGTCGTCGACGCCGCCGGCGAACATGATGATGCGGTCCTTGAGCAGACGCGAAAAAATATCGTAAGAGCGTTCGCCCCGGCCGGATTTTTCCACCACGATGGGCACGAGGTTGCCCGTGGGGTGGTTGAGCATTTCATCGCGTACGCGCAGCGGATTGTCGAAGAGATTGGCCATCGCAAATGCACTCCTGTCGGTGATGGGTCGCGTAAGCGTAGCGAGGCTGGGTAAGGAAGGCAATGCGCGTCGCGCCCGCGGCGCGGCGGGCGGGACGCGAGCCGCGGGCGGGAGCAGGCGAGCGCATGGCGCCGCCATCGCCACGTCCGGTAACCGCTGGGCGCTATTCCGATAAATACCCGGTGGCCAGCACTGGAATCCACGGGAATTCGGGCTTTGATCGGGCATCAGCCTGGCACTGCTAAATATTTTTACGACAAGGAGATATGCCGCTTAACCCCGCCCCCCTTCCGGCCGATGTGCCTCCTGATGAATATTCCCGCTCGAGGGTCAGATAACCCTTGCGACCCCCTCCCTCTTGCGGATATGCTGAATATTCATCAGGGACGATACTTTTTGGCGGAGGCTACCATGCCAGCTCTCGAACTACGGGCCAAGCCGCTTGACTCCACACAGCGGCCAGCATCCCCGGCAACTCCGGTCATCAGCATCAACGTGCCGCCACGCCGGCCCCAGGGCAACGACACCCACATGATGTATGCGTGGTCCATCGGCACGACCCGCATCGCGCAGGAACACGCCGCCGAACGCGAACACGCCGATTGCCCCCCCGAGGTTTACATCGGATAACCCCCGCGGATCGCGCTACAGCGCCGGTAAACCCGCACAGGACCGCCCCCCCCCCGGGGACCGTCCCAAGCGGGTTTCGTTGTTTTTGCGGGCTCGTGCGCCGCCTGGTAACCGTTACCTCATGTGATGGGAATGCGCCTTTCTTCATCAAAGCTGCCATCCCGTTGCCCGCCACCCGCGTACGGGCAAGTGAGGCCCCCGTGCGCTTGGCGAGCCGCTGTACCTCCCGCCGCCCCCGCAGGCCCGGGAGTTGGACCCACGCGGAGTTGAAACGAGATGACCCCAGCGGTCGCACAACCTGATTCCGCCCCTTCGCCACCCCCCTCTTCCACCCCGGCCACGCCTCCATCCTCCTCCGCACCGCCGCCCGCCGGAACGCGCAAAATCCAATACACCCTCCGCCCGATTTACCACGTCCCCCGCGCCCTGTGGTGGCCCACGCTCCTGCTCTCGGTCGTCCTCGCGGGCGTCTTCTACTGGACCATCGGCCGCATGTGGGAACGATGGAACAATTCCCACGGCTACTACTCCCACGGCCCGCTCGTCCTGCCCATCGCCGTCGCCATCGCCTGGCTCATCATCCGCAAGCGCGGCCTGCCCCTGCAATCGACCCCCTCCTCCCGCCGCGCCGGCCTCGCCCTGCTGCTGGGCTCCCTCGCCATCCACCTGCTCTCCATGTACCCCCGCGTCACCTTCCTCTCGGGATTCATGATCCCCCCCGCCATCGCCGGCTGCATGCTCTATCTCGGCGGCTGGCCCATGCTCCGCCGCCTCTGGTTCCCCGTCGCCTTCCTCGCGTTCATGGTGCCGCTGCCGGACGTCACCATCAGCGACATCAACTTCCGCCTCAAAATCTTCGCCGCCCACGCCGCCACTTCCATCGTTGACGCCTCCGGCGTCGCGGCCTATGTCCGTGGGTCCGACATCTTCACCGAGGGAGGCACGCGGCTCACCGTCGAGGACGCCTGCTCGGGCCTGCGCTCGCTCATCAGCCTCCTCGCCTTCGCCACCCTCTTTACCTATATCTGCAAACTGCGCGGATATAAACGCCTGCTGCTCTTCCTCTCCGCGATCCCCGTCGCCGTCGCCGCCAATATCGTGCGCATCGTCGTGCTCACGCTCGTCGCCCACGGCTACGGCGTCAAACTCGCCACCCCCGGCGGCTGGGTCCATGACTCCATGGGCTTCGCCGTCTTCATCATCGCCTTCTGCTTCATGTTCCTCTTGGAAGAACTCCTCGACCTCCTCCCCGGCGCCCACTCCGCCCCCAGCCTCCTCTTCAACTCCCCCGCCCCCAAATAGCCCCCTGCTGACTACTGACTTCTGACTACTGACTACTCGTCCGTCCCTCACTCCTCGTCGCGCTCGAACTCCTTGTCCTTGTTCGCCATCTGCGCCTTGAGCCGCATGATGATCGACGAGTGCATCTGGCTGACGCGCGATTCCGAAAGGTCCAGCGTCGCGCCGATTTCTTTCATGGTCATTTCTTCATAGTAATACAGGATCAGGATCAGCCGCTCCGCGCGCGTCAGGCCCTTGGTGATGAGGCTCTTGAGATCGCGCCGCTGGATCTCGTCCGTCGGGTCGGCCGTGCGCCGGTCCTCCAGCACGTCGATCTCCCGCACGTCCTTGTTGCCGTCGGTCTCGAACCACTTGCGCGACAGCGACACCTGCGTCACCGCCACCGCATCCTTCATCACCTTCTCGCGCTCCGGCGCCGACAGCCCCAGCTTCTTGTTGATCTCCTCCTCCGACGGGGCGCGTCCCAGTTCCATCTCCAGTTGCTTGGTGATCTGGTCCAGCTTGTGCGAACGCGCCCGCACCAGGCGGGGCACCCAGTCCATCGACCGCAGTTCATCCAGGATCGCCCCGCGAATGCGCGGCGCACAGTACGTCTCGAATTTCACCCCCCGGTCCAGGTCGAAGCTCTCGATGGCGTCCTTGAGCCCGAAGATGCCCGCCTGCATCAGGTCGTCCAACTCCACTTCGTCCGGCAGCTTCTGGTAAATCCGCTCGGCGTTGTACTTCACCATGGGCAGGTATTCCATCATCAGCAGGTTCCGGAGCTCTTCGCTCCGCTGCTTTTTGAAGGAACGCCAGACATCGTTGATGTCTTGCTGGATTGCCGCCGTCGTGGTGTGCGTCTTCGCCATACCGGTCGCTCCTTGACCTGAATCGGGGCGTCGCGTGCTCCCTGAGGGGGGAAGGGAAGGGAGTGAGGCGCCCGTCGCCGTCCGTGGTGGCCAATCCGTGGCCCGCGTTATAGGAACTGATATTTCTTATTCTGCCGTCCACACGCCGAAATGCAATGTTTCTTTTTGACTTTTTTTGGGGACAACCTGTGGATTACTTGGCGGGGACGCTCGCCGCCGCCGCGGCGTTGATCGCGCCTGCCGGTTGCGCCGATTCCGCCGCCTGCGCCGCTTCGGCCTCCGCTTCGGCCAGCGCCTGGTCCGCCGCCGCCACGCGCTTGGCCAGTTTGTCCGCATGTTCCGAGGCCACCTGGCCTCCGATCATGCCCACGCCATAGCCCACCCCATAGCACACCGCCGCCCACACCATGCCGCGCCACAAAATCGCGTCCATCGGGTTGTTCGCCATCAGCCCCGCAAAAACGCTCAGCACAAACCCCATTACCCCGAACGACCCCCCAATAAACGGTCCAAGTTTCATCGCGTGCATCCTTGCGGGCGAGTGTCAGTGGTCAGTGGTCAGAAGAAGTAGAGAAGTCAGAAGTCAGTAGTGACGAGGACCGTGCAAACCCGTTGAACCAATTTTCCAATTCCCCCGTCATTTCGTGCCTTTCGTGCCTTTCGTGGCCATTTACGTCGTACGTTCACGTTTTGCGTTATTCGCTCACCGCCACCACGCCGCCAGCCGCGCGAAAAATCCCGGCCGCGTTGCCGGGCCGCTCCCCCCCGCCACTTCCACATGATGATCCATCCGGTTCGCCCATGCCTGCACGCACGCCGCCGCCGCCGAATGCGGATACTGCACCACGAACGGTGCCCGCTTCCGCACCGCCTGCCCCACCGCCGGATCCAGCACCACATACCCGGAAAACGCCACGTCCACTTTCAAAAATTGCCGCGCCACCTGCGCAATGCGGTCAAACACCTGCTTGGCCTCATCGCGGTTGCGCGCCATGTTCACCATCACGCTGATCTTCCCCGCCGTGCCGCACCGCACCAGCACCTTCATCACCGCATACGCATCCGTGATCGCCGTGGGCTCCGGCGTCGTCACCACCACCACATGATCCGCCGTGCTGGTAAAAGAGAGCACGTTCCGCCCGATCCCCGCGCCCGTATCAATAATCAGCGCATCCGCGGTATCGGAAAGCAAATCCAGATCCGCCACGATCCGCCGCCGATCCCCCTCCGTCAGATCCGCCATCTTCGCCAGCCCCGACGCCCCGGGAATCAGCGAAAATCCCGCCGGCACCGGCGTGATCACCTCCGCCACCCCGCGCTGCCCCGCCACCATGTGCGCCAGATTGAACCGCGGCTGCACGTTGCACAGGATGTCCGCATTGGCCAGACCCAAATCCGCATCCAGCAGCACCACCCGCCGCCGCATCGCCGCCAGCGTCGCCGCCAGGTTCACCGACAAATTCGTCTTGCCCACGCCCCCCTTCCCCGAAGTGATCGCAATCGTCTGCGCCCGCCCACTCGCCCGTTGCACCACCTCGCGCAACCCACTCGCCTGATCCATCACCGTCATCGCCCACAACCCTTCTATACCGTCACCGCCGTTACCCGCAGGCCCGGCGGAATTGTCCCGCAAATCTACCTACAACCCACGACTGACTGACCCCTCGTCAAACTTTCTCGCCGAGGATCAATCTCGCCAACCTCCGAGGCTGGCCCGCCTCGATGTTGTCCGGTACGTCCTGGCCAGTGGTCAGATAGGAGAGCGCCCGGCTGGCCTTCCGCGCGACATTTAAGAGTACGCCAAACGATACCGCCTCGTCCAACTTTGTAAAGATGATCTGGTCCACCCGCACCTTCGAAAACTGTTCTAGCGCCGCTTCCATGTTCTCCTGGTGCGTCGTGCTCGAGAGCACCAGGTGCACTTCCGTCGGCTTGGCCGCCGCGATAAACCCGCTCAGCTCATTGAGTTTCAGTTGATCCGTCGGCGAACGCCCCGCCGTGTCAATCAGAATCGTGTCGCAGTCCGCCATCTCCTTCATCGCCGCCACCAGTTCCGCCGGCGTCAGCACCACCTTCAGCGGCACCCCGATGATGTTCGCGTACGTCCGCAACTGATCCACCGCCGCGATCCGGTACGTGTCGATCGTGATCAGCCCCACCTTCTGCCGCTGCCGCAGCTTGAACGCCGCCGCCAGCTTCGCGATCGTCGTCGTCTTGCCCACGCCGGTCGGACCGATCAGACAAATGCTCCGGCATCCCGCCCCCACCGTCGGCCGCGCCACGCTGCCGCCGAGATTCGCCGGCAGCATCGCCTCCAGCTTCTGCATCAGCCGCTCTTTCACCAGCACCCCATTCCCCAACTGCTCGCTCCCCAGCTCCGCCCGCACATCATCCACCACCCGCATCGCGATCTCATCGCTCACCTGCTGCTCGATGAGCTGCCGATACAGCAGGCCCAGTTGCGCCGGCAAATCCGCCCGCCGCCCGCCATTGCCCGCCGTCCGCTGCAGCAGGCTCTCCACCATCGTCCGCAGCGACGCGATCTCATTGCGGATCTCAAACGCCGGCTCGCGCGCCAGCGTCGCTGCCATCTGCCGCGTCTCGCTGTTCACACCGCCGGCACTTCCGATGCCCCCGCCGGCCGCCCCCCCGCTCCGCGTCGCCGTCTCCGCGCCACTGAGCCGATTCTTCGCATACACCACCTTCAGCGGGTTCATCCCTCCGCGCTCCGCCACCGCCACGCCCTCGCCTGATTCCTCATCGTTCCCCCGGCTCCGATTCGCCGCCGCCGCGACCCGCCCGCCGCTCGCGGCCTTTTTCCGCACGCTTACATCCACGCCCGCGGTGATCTCCACCACTGTCTTGGCGCCCACGCCCATGATCCCCCCGCGCTTGAAGCTGCGCGTGTGCAGTATCACGGCGCCCGAGCCAAGCTCCGACTTCACCTTCGCCAAGGCATCCGCGATCGAACCACCCTGAAACGTCTTCACATTCATCCATTCACTCCCACGGTGCCCACGGAATCCACGTTCACGCCTTTGACGATCTCGTTGTACGACAGCACCGCCACCGCCGGCAGCGACGCTTCAATCAGCTTCCTCACATGCGCCCGCACCTGCGGCGAGCACAATACCACCCCCATATGTCCCTGCTGCATCAGCTTGTTCACGTTCGCCGCGATCGCCTCCGCGATCTGACGGGCGATCTGCGCCGGCAGCGTCAAAAAGCTCCCGCGCTCGTTGCGTTCGATGTACCCGTTGAGCGTATCCTCGAGCGCCGGATCCAGCGTCACGCAGTGAATCGTCCCGCTCTCATCCCGATACTGCCCGCAGATCGTGCGCGCCAGCCCATGCCGCACCGCCTCCGTCAGCACTTCCAAATCCTTCGTCTTGCCCGCCCATTCCCCAAGGCTCTCCAGCACCGTCTCCAAATCCCGGATCGGCACGCGCTCCCGCAGCAGGTTCTGCAGCACCTTCTGCAGCTCCCCAGGCTTGATCTGCCCCGGCACCACTTCCTCCACCAGCGCCGGCGCCTTCTCCTTCAATTGCTTCAACAGCGCCGCCACTTCCTCCCGCGTCACCAGCTCCGCCGCGTGATTCTTCACCACCTCCGTGATGTGCGTCGCCAGAACCCCGCTCGCCTCCACCACCGTGTAATTCATCAACTCCGCCTGCGACCGCTGCGCCTCCGTGATCCACCACGCCGGCAATCCAAACGCCGGCTCGCGCGTCTCGATCCCGTGCAGCTTCCCGCTCGCCGCCCCAGAATCCATCGCCAGGTATTGCCCCGGCTGCACCGACCCCGACGCCAGCGGATTCCCCCGCAATTTGATCTGATACCCCGTCGCTTCCAACTGCATGTTGTCCCGAATCCGGATCGGCGGCACCACCACCCCGAACTCGATCGCGATCTGCCGGCGAATCAGCGAAATCCGCTCCAGCAAATCCCCGCCCTTCGCCGTGTCCACCAACTGCACCAGCCCATAACCCACCTCCAGCTCCATCGGATCCACCGTCAGCAGCGACTCGATCTTGTCGCTCTTCTTCGCCGCCGTCGCCGCCGCCGCTTTCTCGTTCTTCGCCGCCGTCTCCTTCTCCGCCTTCTTGTTCCGCGTCATCACCCACGAAATCGTCCCCAAACACGCCGCCAGCACCCACAGCGGAATCATCGGCATCCCGGTGAAACTCATCACCACCAGGAACCCCGCCACCACCATCAACGCGCTCGAACGCCCCGACAACTGCCCGATGAACTCCTCCCCCAGGTTCTCCTTCGACGCCGACCGCGTCACCAGCAACCCCGCGCCCAGCGAAATGATCAACGCCGGCACCTGCGACACCAGCCCGTCCCCGATCGTCAAACTCGTGAATGTCTTCATGCACCCCAGGATGTCCCAGTGGTACTGCAGCATTCCGATCGCAATGCCGCCGACGATGTTGATCAGCACAATAATGATGCCCGCGATCGCATCCCCGCGCACGAATTTGCTGGCACCGTCCATCGCCCCGTAGAACTCCGCCTCCCGCGCGATCTCCGACCGCCGCTTCCGCGCCTCATCCTCTTTAATGATCCCCGCGTTCAAATCCGCGTCGATCGCCATCTGTTTGCCCGGCATGGCGTCCAACGTGAACCGGGCCGCCACTTCCGAAATACGCGTGGCTCCCTTGGTGATCACCACGAATTGAATCACGATCAGGATGATGAAGATGATGATCCCCACCACCATCTGCTGCTGCGCGCCCGTCCCGCCGCCGGTGACGAACGTCGAGAACGCATGGATCACGCTCCCCGCCGCATACCCCGCCGATTCCGCGCTCGACGCCCGGTCGCCGGCCGTCAGAATCAACCGCGTCGACGCCACGTTCAGCACCAGCCGCAGCAGCGTCGTCCCCAGCAGCAGCGACGGAAAAATCGACAAATCCAGCGGCGAGCTCACGAACATCACGCTCACCAGCACCACCGCCGCTATCGACAGGTTCATCACCAGCAGCAGGTCCAGCACCTGCGTTGGCAGCGGCACCAGCAGCACCATGATCATCGCGATGAATCCCGCCGGCACGATCAGCCCGCGGTGCTTGTGAATCGCCACAAAAATCGGATTGCTCATTAACCCCGCGCCCACCCCCGCGCTGCCGCCCCGCGCCCCTCCCGCGCCCGACCGAACTGCAGCAGCGCCCGCCATTGACGACTCCATCCGTCTACATCACCGAAGCATCCTGCTTCAGTTCCCGCCTCTCACCCCCACGCGCGCCGACCGACGCCGGCGTTCACGGACATGAATTGAATCCGCACATCCTAACGCCGCGCCGCGCGCACGCAACCTATTTCTCGTACGCCCGCGCCGTTTTGTTCACAAATTCCGCGCAACTTTCGCACTCCCCCCCAAACCGCGCAATTTCTGCTCCCTGGGAACGATTCCACACCCTGTCCGTTTCACTCCTCCGGCCACACCTCCGCCAGCCGAATCCGCAGGTCCTCGAACGGTGGCAGCGTCACCACCCCTTGTCCGCGCCCCATTACTTTCAACACCAACTCCTTCCCCACCAATGAATATGCCTCGACCGTTCGCTCTACTGGATCAAAAATCCAGTAATGCTTTACCCCATGCTGCTCAAACAACCGGAATTTGTCCCCCCTGTCCACGCGCTCCGTTCCCGGCGACAGCACTTCTACGCACAGATCAGGAGCGCCCCTGACTGCTTTCTCCCCAACCAGTTTTCTCCGCTTCGCCGAAATGAATCCCAGGTCCGGTCGACGCGTGTTCCGCACATCAAATACCGTATCGGTATCCAACAGCAGCCGCCCAAGCTTCTTACGCTTGATGTACGGCCTGAGAATCGCGATCAGCGCTACCAACACGTCTGAATGCCGCGGATTCGGACTCGGACTCATCATGATCTCCCCATGCGCCAACTCCAGCTTCACCCCCGGCGGGTCCTCCCCCATCATCAAAAACTGCTCCGACGTCATCCGCACGCTACTCAACGCCGACATACCGCACCTCATAAACCTCTCCCCCCACTATACCCGCCCCCCCATAAAAAACCGCCCGCCGCCTCCTGACTTCTGACTACTGACTTCTGACTACTGACTACTGCTCCCTACCGGCACCTCACCAGCCCCCCGCGCTCCACCCCCAGCCTCACCAGATGCGGCTCCACCTCCATCAACCACCGCGTCCCATCCCCATAATACCCCGCCGTCGGCCGCAATCCCTCCACCCGCCCGCACCACCACGCATTGAACGAATGCATGCACAACTCGCGCAGATATTTGCAGATCATGCTCGCCAGCGCCGTCGCAAAAAATCCCCGGTCCCCCTTCTCCCGAAAATACACCACCGTCACCTTCTCCCCGTTCGCCCCCGCCTCCCGCAGCACATACCCGCTCGACTTCGCCGACTCCGCCAGCACCTTCAGCTTCGCTTCCGGAAACCATCGCATCAGCATCTCGCGGTAAAAATCCCGTCCCCCCTGCTTGTCGATCCCCACAAACAACCCGCGCTCCCCAAACGCATGATGCAGATGATGCAGATGATCCAGCGTCACCGACACCGCCGCCGTCGCCTTGTTCTGCGTCTGCCCCACCATCCGATTGAAAATCCCCTCGCTCACCACGCGCGTCCGCAGGCACGCCACCGTCACCCCCGCCCCCGCCAGCGCCCCCGCCACCATGTTCCGCGCAATCGCCAGGTCCCCCGCCTCC
>DASZZD010000061.1:0-88417 GCA_035545015.1 Phycisphaerae bacterium | reverse complement strand
GACGCCGTTGCCGCGGGCGGCGGGGATGGGGATGGCGGTGCTGGCGGGGATGGTGGGGCTGGGGGGGGTGGGGTTGTGGCGGCGGCGGGGGGCGGTGGGGTGAGGGGAGTGGGGGATTGTTCATTGTTCATTTGGGGCGGGGGTGCGGGGATTTGGGGATCGGGGGGTGTTTGATGATGGGTGTAGTCATATTCCGGGTAACGATCGGCCATGGCGGGATCCCCCCACTCCCAACGCTTCCTTATGGTCGCGTCTGGGAGGTTTACCTGGATCGAGAACTACACCTTTTGATGATTGTGGGGCGTGGGGTGTCGACGGGCGGGGCGGGGCGCGGGACAATGCGGGGAAGCCGGCGTTGGACCCGCGGCGGCGGCTGTTGTGGCGAGTGCGGGGCGTGGATGACATTTTGATTTGCGAAGGGGAGCGAGCATGCGGCGGATGATGGTTGTGCGGTGGGCGGTGGCGGCGGCGGTGGTGGCGAGCGGGACGAGTTTTGGGGCGGAGTTCGCGGCGCCGCCGTTGCCGCCGGAGGTGACGTTTCCGTCGAGCAAGGTGGTGAAGGTGACGGAGGAGGGGGCGGTGGCGGACGGGAAGACGCTGTGCACGGAGGCGATTGCGAAGGCGATCGACGAGTGTGCGGCGGCGGGCGGGGGGATCGTGGAATTTCCGAAGGCGGACGGGGCGTATTTGACGGGGCGGATCAAGTTGAAGAGCAACATTACGTTGCAGGTGGACGAGGGGGCGGTGGTGCGGTTTGCGACGGGTGCGGAGGGTGGGCCGCTGGAGAAGTTGTATCCGCTGGAGAAGACGCGGTACGAGGCGGTGGACGTGATGAATTATTCGCCGCTGATTTATGCATATCAGTGCGAGAACATACGGATCACGGGGAAGGGGACGCTGGACGGTCAGGGGCAGTGGTGGTGGGCGTGGGCGCGGAATCCGCTGGGGGCGGCGGGGCGCGGGAGGACCGCGGGCTCGGCGAACGGCGGGAGTTCGGGGCAGGGGGTGGGCGGGACGGCGGAGGCGAAGCGGCTGATGGGAGAATACACGCGGGATCGTGGGGGGAAGTTTCCGCTGGAGGAGCGGGTGTTCGGGGACAAGAATCCGGGGTATCGGCCATGTTTCATTGAGCCGTATGAATGCAAGAATGTGGTGGTGGAGGATGTGACGATCAAGAACAGTCCATTTTGGACGGTGCATCCGTTGTATACAACGAACTTTACATTGCGGAACGCGAACGTATCCGGGGAGGGGCCGAACACGGACGGGTGCGATCCGGATTCGTGCAACACGGTGCTGATCGATCACGTGACGTTTAACACGGGTGACGACTGCATTGCGATCAAGAGCGGGCGGGACGGGGACGGGATAAGGCGGAACCGTCCGTGCGAGAATCTGACGATTCGGGACTGCACGATGAACGGGGGCCACGGGGCGGTGACGCTGGGGTCGGAGACATCGGCGGGGATACGGCACGTGCTGGCGGAGAATTGCGTGGTGGACGGACCGGACGTGGCGATCCGGTTGAAGAGTTCACGCGGGCGCGGGGGCGGGTTTGAGGATTTCATGGCGCGGAACATCCGGGTGAAGTCGGTGAAGAAGCAGGCGATCCTGATCACGCTGCGGTACGGCTCGCCGGTGCCGGCGACGGCGAAGAACGAGACGACGCCGGTGGGGAAGGATTTGTGGATCGAGAATTTGACGTGCGCGGCGGCGCCGCAGGCGATACTGATACAGGGGCTGGAAGAATCGCCGATAGAGGATGTGACGTTGAAGAATGTGAACATCACGTGCGAGAAGGGGGCTTCTGTGGATTATGTGAAGGGGTTGGTGCGGGAGAATGTGGTGATCACGCCCAAGAGCGGGGAGGCGTGGAAGATAACGCATTCGACGGGGGTGGAGTGAGGGGGGGGGCGGGATGTCGACGGTCACTTTCATAGAGCTAGTTTATCCGTGTTCAGCGACCGGGGGAGGGACGTCGGTTGCGGGTTTGGAAAAGGCGTTGGGTATTTTGAACTTCGCGGGCGAGGGTTTTTTCGTCCGGGAGTTTGAAGCGGTATTCGGCGGCGAGGATTTTGTTGGGGAGATTGTCGAGGGCGTATTTGGCGACGGCGGCGTCTTTGTGGGCGCAGAGAATGAGGCCGACGGGTGGATTTTCGCCGGGTTTCATCCAATGTTCGCCGGCGTAGTTGAGGTAAAGGTGCATCTGGCCGGCATCGGCGTGGGTGAAGGGACCGACTTTGAGATCGATGACGATCAGGCAATTGAGCTGGCGATGAAAGAAGAGGAGATCGACGCGGAACCACTGATCGCCGATGCGCAGACGGCGCTGGCGGCCGACGAATGCGAAGTCGTCGCCGAGTTCGAGGAGGAAGGATTGGAGATGGGTGATCAGGGCGTCTTCGAGTTCGGATTCGGAGTATTCGTCCTTGAGGCCGAGGAATTCGAGGACGAAGGGGTCTTTGATCTGTTGTTCAGGGGTAAGAAGGTCGCGGGGAGATTTTTTGTGGCCCTTGATGAGCATGGCGGATTTATTTTTGGAGAGGAGGGTGCGTTCGTAGAAGAGGGAATCGATCTGGCGGTCGAGTTGGCGGATGGACCATCCGCCGCGGAGGGCTTCGGATTCGTAGAAGGCGCGGGCTTGCGGATCTTTCAGGGAAAGCAGACGAACATAGTGAGACCAGGGAAGGGGAAAAAGGATTGCTGGAGAGGCGGAAGATTTCGCAGACAGTGTCTGCGAAATTGACGTGGGCGCGGATGTGCCGGGGAGCAGGAGAGATTTCGCAGACGGTGTCTGCGAAATTGGGCGGTCAAGATAGAAGAGACGCATATACTCGAGGTTTCGCACAGAAAACCCGCGACCGAAGCGACGTGCAAGGTCGTCGGAAAGCTTTCTAAGCAAGGCTTGGCCGTAGGTGGCGCGCACATTTCCATGCTGTTCGGATTCGACAATCCGGCGACCGATTTGCCAGTAGGCGGCGGTCATCATGGCGTTCACAGCGCGCGCGGACCCTTGGCGCGCGGATTCAAGGAGGGAGATGACGTCGGTAAGCATCCGGCGATAGAACAAGGGCGAAGGCGCTTCTGGAGCGCGGCCGAGGAGGGATTGTTTTTTTGCTTTTTTCATCACCATCTCCGGTCTAAGAGGCGGTATTGGATGGCTTCGCTGATGTGGGCGGGGGAGATTTTTTCGGAGGATTCGAGGTCGGCGATGGTGCGGGCGACTTTGCGGACTTTGTCGAAGGCGCGGGCGGAGAGGCCGAGTTCTTCCATGGCTTGTTTCATGAGGAGCTGGGAAGGCTGGTCGAGGATGCAATAGCGGTCGATCTGGGGTTTGGACATGGTGGCGTTGGTGGTGGTGTTGCCGAAGCGTTCGCGCTGGAGGGCGAGGGCAGCGGTGACTTGCTTGCGCATGGTGGCGGAGTCGGTGCCTTTGCGGGCGCTGGTGAGGTCGCGGTAGGTGACGGCGGGGACTTCGAGGTGGATATCGATGCGGTCGAAGAGGGGGCCGGAGATTTTGGAGATGTAGCGGTCGATGGCGGCGAGTTCGGTGGCGGATGCGGTTTTGGGGTCGAGGGTTCCGGAGCCGCGGTGGGAGGGATTCATGGCGGCGACGAGCATGAATTTGGCGGGGAAGGTGAGGGAGGAGTGGGAGCGTGCGATGGTGACGGCGCCGGATTCGAGGGGCTGGCGGAGGACCTCGAGGACGTTGCGGGGGAATTCGGGGAGCTCGTCGAGGAAGAGGATGCCGTTGTGGGCGAGGGAGACTTCGCCGGGGCGCGGGATGGAGCCGCCGCCGATGATGGAGGGGGAGGAGGCGGTGTGATGCGGCGCGCGGACGGGGCGGGTGCGGAGGAGGGGCTGGTCTTTGGGAAGCAATCCGACGGCGGAATAGATACGGGAGGTTTCGAGGGCTTCGGCGCGGGTGAGCGGGGGGAGGATGGAAGGGAGGCGCTCGCAGAGCATGGTTTTGCCGGCGCCGGGGGGGCCGAGGAGCAGGATGTTGTGGCGCGCGCTGGCGGCGATGGTGAGGGCGCGTTTGGCGAGTTCCTGGCCGCGGACTTCGGCGAAATCTTTGTGATCGGCGGCGGTGAGGGCATCGATGGAATTGTCTTCGGGGGGCGTGGGTTCGAGGGGGAGCTGGCCGTTGAGAAAGCCGACGACTTCGGCGAGGGCGCCGACGCTGTAGACGTGGATGTTGGGGACGACGGCGGCCTGGGGGGCGTTGTCGGGCGGGACGATCACGCCGGTGATGCCTTGGTCGGCGAGGGATTGGGCGAGCATGGCGATGGGGAGCGCGCCTTTGACGGGGCGGATGCGGCCATCCAGGGCGAGCTCGCCGGCGATGAGGAAGGATTTGGCGCGGTCCATGGCCTGGGGGGAGAGGACGCGGTTGACGGCGAGGATGCCCAGGGCGATGGAGAGTTCGAGGGCATTGCCTTCTTTTTTGAGATCGGCGGGGGCGAGGTTGATGGTGAGGCGGCCGTCGGGGAAACCGTAGCCGGAGTTGAAGAGTGCGGAGCGGATGCGGTCGGCGGATTCTTTGACGGCGGTATCGGGAAGTCCGACGATGGTGGGTTTGGGGAGGGCTTCGGCGCGTTCGGCGAGATCGACTTCGACTTCGCAGGGGAGAGCGTCGATGCCGTGAAGGACGGCGGCGTGAAGACGGGCGAGCATGTGGGTCTTCTCCGTTGAGGGGTTGGTGGGATTATGCACGAAAATGGGGCAGGAGATGAGGGGAAAGTTTGGGGGTGATAAAAACGGTAAATGGACACAGAAAAAACAGTGCGGCAGGGCGCAACCAAAAATTTAACCACGGAGCACACGGAGGGCACGGAGGATGGCGACGACGGTCCCCCCCCACCGACGACGACGACGACGTAAATGGCCACGAAAGGCACGAAGACCACGAAAGACGATGGCGGGAATTGTCCACGAATGTACACGAATTTACACGAATAGAGGTGGTGGGATTGAGTGGAGGGGGGATGGGCCGCCGATGGACGCGGATGGACGTCGATGATTGCGGCGGGAAGATCTTGTCAGAAGACGTTTTGAGATGGTGACACGAAACGTGGGGAGTGGGGGTAAGATATTGGTGGGATTGGGGTGGGAGAGGAGGTGGGTATGCGGCGGATGGCGGTTGTGGGTGCGGTGGTAGTTGGGGTGGTGGCGGCGGCGGGGGGAGCGGTGGTGCATTGGTGGCCGCGGGATGCGGTGTTTCCGGGGAGGGCGCGGTGGGTGTTGGAGCGGCCGGAGGTGGTGGAGATTTATACGCTGGATCCGGCGCCGGCTGCGTATTCGCCTCCGTGGCCACATGGGGGGAAGTTTGGGGAATGGGATTATTTTGCAAGGCGGGGATTGGGAATGAAGCGCGGCAGCGGGGGGTGATTGCGGCGGTTGAGGGCGACATTGATATGGATCAGGAGGGGGTAAGCTCGGGGTGCTTTGAGCCGCGGCATGGGTTGCGGGTGGAACGGGGGGGCCGCGTGGTGACGTTTGAGATTTGTTACACATGCGGCATGGTGCGCATCACGGAGGGAAGGATTATCGATGGCACCGGATCAAGGGGACATCGCACGCGGTGCTGGATGCGGCACTGGCGGCGGAGGGGTTGCGGTGCCGGAGCGAGATCCGGCGGAGGGGGCGGTGGGGGCGAGCGCTTCGGAGGCGGTGGGAACGCGATAAGGCGTCCAGTGGTCGTAGTGGTATGATGCGGGGCATGATGGGATTGTTGGATGCGGCGGATGAGCGGGTGGTGGTGCGTGGTTGATCGCGCGGAAGAACACTGAGCCGAAGCACAGGCGTTCGAACGGCGGCTGCGGTGAGAGGAGGCGACCGTGCGGTGGATGATTGCGGTGGGGGTGATGTTCATGACGCTGGGAATTCTGGGCGCGATACTCGATCGGCCGGACCCGGCGTTTCCGGGTGATTCGTGGTGGGTTCTGCAGGCGCCCGATGCGCTGGAAATCTATAGCGTGGATCCGGGGCCGGAGGGTTTCGAGCCGCCTTGGCCACACATTGGAGAGGTGGCGGGATTCCAGACCTATGCGAAAGCAGAAGTAAGGGACCGGCAGACGCAGGGCAAGCTGTCCGAGGCGCTTCTTGGTGAGGTGGTGAGGCACCCCACACAATTCACGAAATGCTTTGCGCCTCGGCACGCCCTGCGCGCCGAGCGCGATGGAAAAGTGGTGACCGTCCTGATTTGTTTTTCTTGCGGATACATGGAAGTGCGAGCAGGAGGGAAGGTCGTCAGGTCGGTGATTCGGGGGCGATCAAAGCCGTTGTTCGATGAAACGTTGCGGTCGCTGGGGGTGACGCCCGTCCCCGACCAGGCGGAGCCCGGCAGCGCCGGCGCGGGGACTTGAAAGGCAGGAGGGCGGGGAGACGTGGGCAACGATATGAGGGGGGAAGCCCCGCCCCTCTACGCCCGCTCATGGTCACGCCTCGGGATTCCGTCACGGCGAACGGTCATGGCCGGATTTGGGACATTGACCCATGGCGCGGGCGGCGGTGGTATCATGCCCGACATGGCGGGCATGATGGATGCGGCGGATGAGCGGGTGGTGGGGCGGGTTATGCGGCGGTTGATACCGTTTTGCATTGCGTGTTATCTGCTGAATTATCTGGATCGGGTGAACATATCGATTGCGAAGTTGAACATGCAGGCGCCGGTGGCGGCGGGGGGCGTGCCGGGGTTTACGGAGGCGGTGTTTGGGAATGGGGCGGCGATTTTTTTCCTGGGGTATTTTCTTTTTGAGGTGCCATCGAACCTGATTCAGGAGAAGGTGGGGGCGCGGCGGTGGATCGCGCGGATCATGATCACGTGGGGGCTGGTGTCGATGGGGTTCGTGCTGGTGCGGGGGGTGTGGTCGTTTTACGGGTTGCGGTTTTTGCTGGGGCTGGCGGAGGCGGGATTTTTTCCGGGGATGATTCTGTATTTGTCGCACTGGGTGCCGCGGAGATACCGGGCGCGGGCGGCGGCGGCGTTTTTGACTTCGACGGCGATCGCGGGGGTGATCGGCAATCCGCTGGGGGGATTCATTCTGTATGCGGCGGACAAGCATCCGTTGTGGCTGCATAGCTGGCAGTGGCTGTTCATCGTGGAGGGGCTGCCGGCGGTGCTGATGGGGCTGGTGACGCTTTTGTTTTTGAATGATCGGCCGGCGCAGGCGAAGTGGCTGTCGGCGGAGGAGCGTGGGCGGCTGGAGGCGGTGCTGGCGCGCGACCAGGAGGATCATCCAGGCAGCGAGCTTTCGCAGCTTGGCGATGCGTTTCGCACGGGAAGCACGTGGTTCCTGGCGATTTTGTATGCGGTGATGATTTTTGGTTTCTACACGGTGAATTATTACACGCCGACGATCGTGAAGCAGATGCTGACGGCGGCGGGGACGATCGACAAGGCGACGCCGCAGCATGTGGTGTATCTGGTGGTGGGGCTGCTGGCGGCGATACCGTTCGGGGTGGCGACGGTGGGGATGGTGCTGATCGGGCGGAGCGCGGATCGGCACGGCGAGCGGCGATGGCACCTGGTGTTTGCGTGCGCGCTGCAGGCGGTGGGAATGCTGGTGGCGGCGCTGGGGTGCACGGGATCGGGAGCGTGGGCAACGTGGGTGACGATCGGGGGGCTGGCGGTGGGGGCGATCGGGGCGTTCGGGATGTTCGGGCCGTTCTGGGCGTTGCCGACGGAATTGCTGACGGGGACGGCGGTGGCGGCGAGCGTGGCGGTGATCAATTCGATCGGGAATTTGTTTGGCGGGTATGTGGGGAACAAGGCGTATGCGATTTGGGGGATGCGGCCGGTGCTGCTGATGGCGACGGGGCTGGCGGTGGTGGGAGCGGTGATGGCGGCGGTGGGCGTGGGGCGGAGTTCGCGGGGGGCGTTGGCGGGGGCGGTGGTGGCGGCGGTGCCGGAGACGGTGCGCGGGGCGGGGGAGGAGCCGTGAGCGATTCGGCGGATGATCGAGCGGGAGAGTCCGCGGAGCCGGCGGAGGGTGGGGAGGGGCCAGCGCTGGAGGCGTCGGAGGTGTTGCCGCTGGTGTATGACGAGTTGCGGAGTTTGGCGCGGCGGCGGATGGCGCAGGAGCGGGTGGGGCATACGATGGGGGCGACGGCGCTGGTGCACGAAGCGTACATGCGGCTGGCGGGGCCGATGCGGTTTGCGAATCGCGGGCATTTTTTCGCGGCGGCGGCGGAAGCGATGCGGCGGATTTTGATCGATCATGCGCGGACGCGGGGACGCACGAAGCGCGGGGGCGGGGCGAAGCGGATGCCGCTGAGCGTGCTGGATCTGGCGGCGTGTCCGGAGGCGGGGGAAATTCTGGCGTTCGATGAAGCGATTTCGCGCCTGGAGAAGGAGTCGCGGGCGGCGGCATCGGTGGTGCGGCTGCGATTTTATGCGGGGCTGAGCATCGACGAGACGGCGGAGGCGCTGGATATTTCGGCGCGGACGGTGGATCGGGAGTGGACGTATGCGCGGGCGTGGTTGTATCGGGCGTTGGAAAAGGAGCAGGGGTGAGCGGGGCACGGGGAAACCGGGGGAGCGGGGAGTTGTTGTCGAGGAGATGGCGTGGCGGTGTCGGTGAATCAGGTTCGGGAGATTTTTGCGCGGGCGGTGGAAGTGCCGGCGGAAAAGCGTGCGGCGCTGGTGGCGGAGTTGTGCGGCGGGGATGCGGAGTTGCGCGCGGCGGTGGAAAGTTTGGTGGAGGCGCACGAGCGGGCGGGGGCGTTTCTGGGGGCGCCGGAGATTGGGCCGGGGCAATTGCCGGCGGAGGAGCGGTTGCTGGCGGGCGAGATGGTGGGGAACTATCGGCTGGTGCGGGTGATCGGGGAGGGCGGGTATGGGACGGTGTATCTGGCGGGAAGTGTTGCCCGGCGAGAAGCAGCGCGTGGCGCTGAAAGTGATCAAGGCGGGGATGGACACGCGGCAGGTGATCGCGCGTTTTGAGCTGGAGCGCAAGGCGCTGGCGCTGATGGATCATCCGCATATTGCGCGGGTGTTGGATGCGGGGACGACGGAGGGCGGCCGGCCTTATTTTGTGATGGAGCTGGTGGAGGGGTTGGCGATCACGGATTACGCGCGCGAACGGCGGCTGACTCTGCGGCAGCGATTGGAGCTGTTCGCCGATGTGTGCGATGCGGTGAGCCATGCGCATCAGAAGGGGATCATTCATCGGGATTTGAAGCCGGGGAATGTGCTGGTGATGCGGCGTCCGGGGGAGGAACAGGCGGTTGCGAAGGTGATTGATTTCGGGGTGGCCAAGGCGTTGTGGTCGGATGAGGAAACGGATTTGAGGACGACGCTGACGCAGGGGGCGGGCGGCGCGAGCGCGGAGGGGGCCGTGGCGCTGCTGGGCACGCCGCAGTATATGAGTCCGGAGCAGGCGCGCACGCCGGGCGGGGATATCGATTCGCGCACGGATGTGTATTCGCTGGGCGTGGTGTTGTATGAGTTGATCACGGGGGCGGCGCCGCTGGATCCGGCGGCATTGCGGATGGTGGGGTTTGGGGAGATGCACCGGATTTTGCGGGAGGTGGATCCGGTGGTGCCGAGCGTGCGGCTGCGGCAGTTGAGCGACATGCTGCTGGCCGGATCGCCCCGGCACGCGCGCGAGGTGCGCGCGATGAGCAAGGAGGCGGCGGGGGAAGTGGATTGGATCGTGATGAAGGCGCTGGAGAAGGAGCGCTCGCGGCGGTATGAGAGTGCGGCGGCGCTGGGGGCGGATGTGCGGCGGTTTCTGGCGGGGGAGGCGGTGACGGCGGGGCCGCCGACGGGCGGGTATCGGGCGCGGCGATTTGTGTGGCGGCATCGGCGGGCGCTGGCGGGGTTGGTGGTGGTGCTGATCGTGGCGGCGGGCGTGTGGCAGGGGATCGACATGTGGAAGCGCGGGGCGCGTGTGGGGGTGGCGAGCACGCGGGGGTCGCCGGCGGATGCGCGGCTTGTGCCGGGATTGGTGGCGCGCGTGTATCAGGGATCGCAGCGGCAGAGCCTGGTGAGGACGCGGATCGATGCGCAGATCAACACGTTCTGGCGGCGGGGGACGTCGCCGGAGGCGGGGGTGACGCCGCCGCATTATTCGATGGAGTGGACGGGCGTGCTGGTGGTTCCGGCGGGCGGAGTCGCGGAGATCGGGATCAATGTGGATGATCACGGGCAGTTGCGGATCGATGGGATCGAGGTGGCGGCGGTGACGCGGCCGGGCCAGCGGCTGTCGGCGGCGCCGCTGTCGACGGGGCGGCATCGGCTGGAGATGGACTATGGGAACGTGGTGGGGGAAGGGCACGCAAACCTGTTGTGGAAGCTTCCGGGGAAGGAACTGGAGCCGGTGCCGGCGGGGGCGTTGTTTCATGAGGCTGGGGCGACGACGGAACCCTGAGATTTGCGTATGGGAGAGCAGGCGGGTATGTACGCGCTTTTCGTCGGTTCAGGAGCGGCGATGGACAGCGCGGGTGAGCGTGGATGGGCGTGGGTGGGAATGCTGTTGATGGTGGCGATGGTCGGCATGTCCGGGGGATGCGCGACCTTCGACAACAATGCGTGGAAGCGCACGGCGGATGCGGATATCGCGCGCTATCGGCAGCGCGATGCGAATGTGTTGTTCGTGGATGCGGCGGGGATGCCGCTGGCGGGGGTGCCGCTGACGATTCGGCAGACGGGGAAGAGTTTTCCGTTTGGGTCGGCGATCAGTGCGGGGTTTTTGCGGAATGCGAAGTGGCAGCAGGAGTTCAAGCAGCATTTCAACTGGGCGGTGTTTGAGAACGAGACGAAGTGGTATTCGAATGAGCCGGCGCGGGGGCGGGTGAATTACCGGCAGGGGGATGCGCTGGCGGCGTGGTGCGAGGCGAATGGGGTGAAGGTGCGGGGGCATTGCGTTTACTGGGCGGTGGACAAGTGGGAGCAGCCGTGGCTGGCGGCGCTGGATGCGGGGGATTTGCGGGCGGCGGTGGAAAAGCGGATGGAGGTGGTGACGCATTTTGCGGGGCGGGTGCAAAGCTGGGATGTGGATAATGAGATGCTGCATGGGAGTTTTTTTGCGGATCGGCTGGGGGCGGGGATTCGGCCGTGGATGTTTCAGCAGGCGCACGCGCGGGATCCGCAGGCGCAGCTTTTCACGAATGATTACAACATTTTGAGCGTGGACCAGGCGTACAAGCACGTGCAGACGAAGGCGTACGCGGAGCAGATTCGGGGACTCTTGAAGGCCGGGGCGCCGATCACGGGGATCGGGGTGCAGGGGCATTTGTGGACCGAAGATATTCTGAAGCATCCGCAGGTGATCCGGCAGCGGCTGGACATGCTGGCGAAGATTGGCTTGCCGATCTGGATCACGGAGTTTGATGTGGCGGACGCCGATCCGCGGGTGCGGGCGGACAAGCTGGAGTTGATCTATCGCACGGCCTACAGCGAGCCGGCGGTGCAGGGGATCATGATGTGGGTGTTCTGGGCGGGGAATTCCTGGCGAGGGCCGAATGCAGGGCTGTTCGATCAGGAGTGGAACATCAATGAGGAGGGGCGGCGGTTTGAAAGTCTGATGAAGGAATGGACGACGACGGCGAGCGTTGTTACCGGGAGCGACGGGCGGTGCGGATTTCGCGGATTTCATGGGACGTATCATGTGGAGCGGGCGGATACGGGGGCGGCGGTGGGGGATTTTGAGTTGCAACCGGGGACGGGAGCCCAGGTGATTCGTTTGGTGCAGCCTTCGTAAGCTGCAAGGAGAGCGTGATGATGCGGCGGATGATCGGCGTGCTGGCGGTGCTGCTGCTGGTGCGGATGTCGGCGGCGGCGGGGATCGATCCGCTGGCGCCGACGCCTTATGTGGAGACCGTTGCGGGCGCGGGCGATTTTCCGCTGGTGGCGAATGGCAAGGCGGCGACGCTGATCGTCGATGCGCAGGACTGGCCGGGCGTGGTGCGTGCGGCGGGCGATTTGCAGGCGGACGTGAAGCGCGTGACGGGGCGCGACGCGTTGCTGGTGAACAAGGTCGAGGGGGCGAGTGAAGATGTGGTGATTATTGGGACGGCGGGGAAGAGTGCGCCGCTCGACGCCTTGGCCAAGGCGGGGAAGATTGATCTCAAACCGCTGGCGGGGAAGTGGGAATCGTTTTTTATTCAGGTGGTGGCGGATCCGATGCCGGGGGTGTCGAGCGCGCTGGTGATCGCGGGCAGCGACAAGCGCGGGACGATTTATGGGATTTATGATGTCAGCGAAAACATCGGGGTCTCGCCGTGGTATTGGTGGGCGGATGTAACGCCGCGGCATCAGGACTCGCTGTATGTGAAGCCGGGGATTTATCGGCAGGGAGAGCCGTCGGTGAAGTATCGCGGGATATTCATCAACGATGAGGCGCCGGACCTGACGAATTGGGTGAAGGAAAAGTACGGCACGGTGGCGGGAATGCCGAATGTGGCGAATTATAATCACGAATTTTATGCGCACGTGTTTGAGCTTATTTTGCGGCTCAAGGGAAACTATCTATGGCCGGCGATGTGGAACAACGCGTTCAACGAGGACGATCCGGAGAATCCAAAGCTGGCGGATGAATACGGGATCGTGATGGGGACGTCGCATCAGGAGCCGATGCTGCGGGCGCAGAAGGAGTGGGACCGCCGGCATCGGCAAAGCTGGAATTACTACACGGATGCGGCGACGCTGCAGGAGTTCTGGAAGGAGGGGGTGGTGCGGAACAAGGATTACGAGAGCATTCTGACGATCGGCCTGCGCGGGGCCAATGACACGCCGATGATTCCCGGCGGGACGCGCGAGCAGTCGATGGCGCTGTTGCAGCAAATTATCACGGCGCAGCGGAAGATCATTGCGGAGACGCTGAATCCCGATCCGGCGAAGGTGCCGCAGTTGTGGTGTCCGTACAAGGAGGTGCTGGATTATTACAACGCGGGGTTTCGCGTGCCGGACGATGTGACGATTTTGTGGACGGACGACAACTGGGGAAATATTCGCCGTTTGCCGACGGTGGAGGAGCGCGGGCGTGCGGGCGGGGCGGGGATTTATTATCACTTCGATTACGTGGGCGGACCGCGGAATTACAAGTGGCTGAACACGAATCCGCTGCCGAAAATTTGGGAGGAGATGACACGGGCGAAGGCGTATGGGGCGGATCGGATATGGATTGTGAACGTGGGACATTTGAAGGGGCTGGAGTTGCCGCTGGATTACTTCATGCACCTGGCGTGGGATGGCGGGGCGTGGACAAATGAGAACATCGATGACTTTACGCGGCGCTGGGCGGAGCGGGAATTTGGGGCGGAGTATGCGGGGGAGATCGCGGATATTTTGACGAAAGAGACGCAATACAACGGCCGTCGGAAGCCGGAGTTTCTGGAGCCAGGGACTTATAGTTTGGTGAATTATGATGAAGCGGATCGGGTGGTGGCGGACTTTGATTCTTTAGAGAAGCGGGCGGAGGCGGTGTACGCCAAGTTGCCGGCGGAGGAGCGGGATGCGTTTTATGAGATCGTGCTGTTTCCGGTGAAGGCGTGCGCGCAGGTGAATGCGCTGTATGTGGCGGCGGGGAAGAACGCGTTATATGCACAGCAGGGGCGGGCGAGCGCGAATGACTGGGCAGCGAAGACCAGGGCGTTATTTCAGGCGGATGCGGAGTTGATGGACGAATACAACCACAAGCTGGGCGGCGGGCGGTGGGATCATTTCATGGATCAGGTGCATATCGGGTATCGGAGTTGGCAGGATCCGCCGCGGAATGTGATGCCGGCGGTGCGGGAAATTCAGTTGCCGGCGGAGGCATCGCTGGGGGTGGCGGTGGAAGGCTCGGCCGATGCTTGGCCGAAGGATGAGGGGGCGGGGCCGGCGCTGGCGCGGATGGATGTATTGAACAAGCAGCGGCGGTGGGTGGATGTTTTCAATCGGGGGCGCGGGGAGTTTGCATTTACAGCCACGGGATCGGCGCCGTGGATTACAGTCTCGCCGGCGCAGGGGACGGTGACGGAGGAAACCCAGGTGATGGTGGGCGTGGATTGGAGCAAAGCACCGGCAGGCGTGACCAGCGGGGAGGTGCGGATCAGCGGCGCGGGGAAAAACGTGGCGGTGAAAGTCGAAGCGTTTCGGCCCAGGGAGCTGACACCGGAGAATCTCGAGGAGTTTGTCGATGGAGATGGGGCGGTGTCGATGGAGGCGGCGGATTTTACGAAGAATGTGCCGGGCGGTTCTGCGAAGTGGGCGAAGATTGAGGATTATGGTCGGACGGGGGCGGGGATGACGATTTTGCCGGTGACGGCGGCGAGCGTGACGCCCGGCCAGGGGGGACCTTGCCTTGAGTACAAGATGTATCTGTTTGATGGGGGGAACGAGACGTTGCATGCGATGATGGGGCCGACGTTGAATGTGGATCCGGAGCGCGGGGTGCGGGTGGCGTTTTCGTGGGATGGGGATTCGCCGGAGATTGTGGACGTGGTGCCGAAGGGATACAACGCGCAGAACGGGAATCGGGATTGGGAGAAGGTGGTGAAGGACAATTGCCGGGAGGTGGTGTGGCAGCATGCTGTCGGCGCTGCGGGCGCGGGAAGCGGTTATCACACGTTGAAGGTGTGGATGGTGGATCCGGGCGTTGTGGTGGAGAAGCTGGTGGTGGATTGCGGGGGGATGAAGGCAAGTTATCTGGGGCCGCCGGAGAGCTTTCGACGACCGTAAATGGCCACGAAAAACACGAAGTGCACGAAACGATTTGAAAACCACGGAGAGCACGGAGATCACGGAGGAACGACGGAAACGTGGATGGAAATCTCCGTGTGCTCCGTGTGCTCCGTGGTTTTGATTTGGGTTTGGCACGGGCTTGGAGAAATGTTTGGTGGTCAGGGAGCGGGCGAGGTTGCGCGGGTCACACCGGTTGGCCTTGCCAGCCGCGGGGGCCGAAGGCGTAGCGGCGTGCGCCGAATTCGACGGCGCCGGGGCTGGTGCCTTCGAAGAGGTCGGGGATGGCGCCGATGCGTCGGGAGTAGTCGGTGGCGATCTGGGGGATGTGGTGGGCGAGGGCGGAGAGTTCACCGAAGACGGCGACGGTGCCGCCGGTGCCGCCGCCGGTGATTTTCGCGCCATACAGGCCGGACTGGGGGCCGCGTTTTTTGACGGCGTCGACGAGGAAATCGACTTCGGGGACAGAGAGGTGGCAGTTGTTTTTGTAGCTGTCGTGGGCGGCGAACATAAATTGGCCGGCCTGGGCGAGGGCGGATTTGTCGCCTGTGGCGGCGCGGCGGAGGGCGTCGATGAAGCCCATAACGCGCTCGTTTTCCTCCACGGGGTGCCGCGTGGGACCGGCGACGCGATAGGTGGCGTCGGGCTGAATGGTGGTGACGGGGTCGTCGTGGGTTTTGTGTTCGGCGAGGAAGCGTGAGCCGAGGATGGTTTCGGGAAGCTCGGCGGCGTAGTCGTTGAGTTCGGCGGAGGAGAGTTCGGTGAGGTAGGTGATGGGGGAGCGTCCGGTCTTGGCGCGGGCGGCGTTGATCAACTTTTTGCCGATGAACGCGCCGATGCGGACATCGGCGTAGGGGTTGGCGGCGACGGAGTGGCGGACCATGGAGTTGATGCCGACGAAACCGGTGCCGGAGGGAATTTCGACATCGCCCAGGACGCGTCCGGGACGGCAGAGGATGTGGAGGAGTTTGCCCTGGCGGCCGGAGGTGATCGCGGTCTGATCCATGATGCCGCAGGGAGCGCCGACGACGTGGTTCTCGGCCATTTGTCCGAGGCGGGCGAGGCGCGGGGCGTCGAGGTTGAGTCCGAGGTAGGCGTTGAGGCAGGCGAGGGTGCCGATTTCGACGGCGGCGGAGGAACCGATGCCGACGTTCATGGGCACCGCGGAAAGCAGGAGCATGGAGAAGCCGTAGGGGATGGTGATGGATTCTTCCTTGAGCAGCGTGAAGATCGAACCGCCGATGTAGGCGGCCCAGTTGACGAGGGGGTTGGCGTGGCAGAGGTCGCGGACATCGGCGTACGACGCCAGGGTATCTCCGGAAGCGAGGTAGGAGAGCGGGATGCGGGTTTCGACGGGGAGGGATTTTTTCTGCGGCTGGCCGATCTGGAGGGTGCGCAGGCGGAGGGTCGAATCGGTGCGGGGCTGGAGGGCGATGAGCATGCCGCGGCCGAGGACGGCTTCGCAGACGTTGGCGCCGGAGTAATCGGCAATGCCGCCCATGACGTCGAGGCGAGCGGGGACGCGGGCGGTCCAGATTTGGCCGGAGTTGAAGAAAGAGGCGAGCCCGGTGGGATCGGCGTTGGGTTTTTTGAGGAGGGATTCGAATTCGAGGACTTCGGGGGGGAGGGTGGTCATGGGGTGCCTTTCGTGGTGGGCGGCGGGACCGTCATGTCGTGAGATCGCTAAATCGCCGCGTCGTGACGTCGGCGGATCGTGCGGGTGGCGATTGTAATGCGTGGCTGCACGGGCGGGGAGGGGGCCGGACGGCGACATCTTTCGCATCGGGACGAAACCGATTGGGCGAGCATCGCGCGAAACACGACGGGATGAAACAGCACAGACCCCGGCGCGCAGGACCACCAACGCGCCGCCGGCTGAATCCACGCCCTTCGTGGCCCCTCATTCCTTCGTCGCTTCGTGCTTTAGTCCTCGGCCCTCGCCAAAGTTGTTTCCGGCCCTGTCTGAAAGCTGTGTGGAATCCCTGGCCTTGCCGCCGGACATGCGGAACGGGGCATCACCGGCCCTGGGCCTGGCCCTGGGAGGAAGCGGTTTCGCCGGTTTCCATGAGGTGTTTGAAGCGGCGCAGTTCTTCCGCGATCGTCTGCGAAGGTTCCTCGCCGAAAAGCTGCGCGATGATCCGACCGACGGCGCCGGCGGGAGGAATGTAATCCAGGACGACTTTGACTTCCGTGTGCCCTTCACGTCCGGGGGTGAACGTGACGCTGCCGGCGTTGGCGATGTTGGAATTCTCCATCGACTTCCAGGCGATAAGCTCATTGGGAATGTCGTGGATGATTTCCGCTTCCCAGGAAACGCGGCGCCCGAACGGCGCATGCGCGGTCCAGCGGGAGCGCGTGTTGGACAGCTCCTCGACTTTTTCAAGATGCCGCATGAAGCGTGGAAGATTCTCGACATTGCGCCAGAACGCATAAAGCTCGGCGGCGGGTTTCGCGATGAGGTAGGACGTTTCGACATGGACGCCGCGCTGGAAGTATTGCTCGGGAGAGGCGGGGCGGTCCTGCGCTGTATTGATCCCCAGCACGCCATAGGCGGGGCAATAGCCGGTGGTCGAGCGGTAGAGGAGAGCTCCCCCGGCAGAGAGCAGCGCGAGGCGGGTGAGCAGTCCCCCGCGTTTGAGGCCCAGCACGCACAGAGCCGCGCCGACGGCCCCGCCGATGAGGCGTTCCTGCATCCCCACGTTCCGGTCGGGGGCGTCCTCGGGCTCCGGGCGGGCGATATCGGGCCGGCGGATTTCCTGCCGCTGGTTCTGGTCGGAGGCCGGATTGCCATTGCCAGCGGGGGCGGATGGGGGCATGTTGGACATGAGCGGCTCCTGCACGAGAGGACAAAGCGACCGGAGAGGTGCGCGCGAAAAGCGGGCGGCGAGACAGGAAACAAAGGCTGTGCCGAGGATGGCCGCCCGAAGGGGTTTAGCGGTTCAATGATCCCATTGCGGGCGCCGGGTAGCGCTCACCGAACGCCGAGCCCGGCGGGGCGATCCGGTCGAGTTCTCGCAGGTCTTCCGGCGACAATTTCACGGCGGCCGCTCCGATGTTTTCTTCGACGTACTTCACGCGCTTGGTCCCGGGGATCGGCACGATGTCGGGACCCTGGGCCAGCACCCACGCCAGGGCGAGCTGGCCCGGGGTGCAGCCTTTTCGCGCCGCCAGCGCTTCCAGCCCGGCGACGATGCCCAGGTTGCGCTCGAGATTTTCGCCCTGGAAGCGCGGGTTGCGCCGGCGGAAGTCGGTCGCGTCCAGCCCGTCGGTCTTTTTGATGCGGCCGGTCAAAAATCCCCGGCCCAGCGGGGAGTAGGGGACAAAGCCGATGCCCAGCTCGCGCAGCACCGGCAGATGCGTGGCTTGGTAATCGCGCGTCCAGAGCGAAAATTCGGATTGCAGGGCGGCGATGGGATGGACTTTCGCGGCGCGGCGGATCGTCTCGACCGAGGCTTCGGACAATCCCAGGTGCCGCACCTTGCCTTCCCGCACCAGTTCCGACATGGCGCCGATGGTGTCTTCGATGGGCGTGTCGGGATCGACGCGGTGCTGGTAATACAGATCGATGGTGTCAATGCCAAGGCGTTGCAGGGATGCGTCGCAGGCTTTTTTCACGTACTCGGGTTTGGAGCTGTAGCCGCGGAAGGCGGGGTTTCCCGGATCGCGGAGGATGCCGAACTTCGTGGCGATGACGACGCTGTCGCGGCCGCCGGGCCATTCGCGCACGGCGCGGGCGACCAGGCGCTCGTTGGTGTGCGGGCCATACATATCGGAGGTATCGAGAAAGGTGACGCCGAGTTCAAAGGCCCGATGGATCGTGCGGAGGCTTTCCTCATCGTCGCGCGGGCCATAGAAGTCGGACATTCCCATGCAGCCCAGGCCCATGGCCGAGACGACGAGCCCCTGTTTGCCGAGCGTGCGTTTTTCCATGAAGCGACCTCCGAACGTCAGACACAATCCACACCATAGCCCCCCCACCGGCATCCGTCCCAATCCGCCCAATAAAAAAGGGACCGCATTGGCGATCCCTTCATCATTCTGACTACTGACTTCTGACTACTCGTTCAGCCTTCCATCCCGGCCTTGAGATCGCGCTTCTGGCTCTTGCGCATCCGCCGGCGGCGCTTCTCGCTGGGCTTCTCGTAGTAGCTCACGCGCTTCATGTCCTTGATGAGCCCTTCCTTTTCGCACAGCTTTTTGAAGCGGCGAAGCATCTGGTCCACCGTTTCGTTTCCGCGGGATTTCACCTTGATCATGTCACTGCCTTCCGGTTGCCTGCCTGTTTTCGAGCCTCTTTAAGGTCCCGCGGCTCCTGCGGTTTCCCAGGGTTCAAGACCTCGGGGGAATTGGGTAGTATACTGATTCGACGGCCGCAAGCAACTTGTCCTTTTTACTGCTTTTCCCAGTGGACAACGGCAGCCAAGGCGGTATTCTTGCAGCCGTCAGTTCCCCTGTCGTCCGGGCGTGGTTGGCTGGACCCTCCCCTTTCAGGGTCTCTCACTTCCGTCGTGGCAATAACCTACCCGGGCGTTCGTTTTTCCGAGGGTGCTATGGACGCACGCGCCATCGCCGAGCTCCTCGTGCGATGCCAGAACGGCGACAAAGCCGCCTGGGATATCCTGGTCGATGCCTACTGGCAGCGGCTCTTCGGATACGCCCTGCGTGCCACCAGCAACCCGGAACTCGCTCAGGACCTTGTGCAGGAAACGTTTTTGCGCATTGTCCAGCGACTTGGCGCGTATGACGATCAAGGCAAGTTTGAGGCCTGGCTCTTTCGCATCCTGGTGAACCTGGTCCGCGACCATGGCCGCAGCCTCGCCCGCCATCCTACCCAGTCCACCGTCATCGATTCCGACGGCGACCGCGTGGAGATGACCGACGAGCTCGCCGGCAAGGTCCCGGCCCCCTTCGACCCCCTCCATCGCCAGGAGGAGGTCGATTCCCTCCAGGTCGCCCTGCGAAAGCTCCCCGAAGGCGATCGGCAGATACTGCTTCTACGCCACTTTGCCGATATGCCTTTTAAGGACATCGCCCGCACCCTCAACTGCCCTATAGGCACGGTCCTTGCACGGGCACATCGAGCCCTCGGCAAGCTCCGCTCCCTGATGGAGGTCACCCATGACCCGGCTGAATTTGACTAACGCATCGCTGCTGGATATTTCCGGCGAACTCGGTTCGGCCGCGCAGGAACAACTTCACGAACATCTCGACGCAAAACCCGACGCCCAGGCGGAATACAACGTCCTCGCCGCCCAATACGCGGTCCTGCGCTCCCTGCCCAAGCCCGAAGTTTCCGATGCCCTCAAGGCCGGCATGACCGCCCGCATCAAAGCCGCCATCCATGCGCACCTGGACTTCCAGGCGCGCGGAAAACGGGCGCTCCAGCGCGCCAGGCTCATCCACTATGCTCTCGCTGGCCTCTCCGCCGCCGCCGCCGTCGCCGTCGTCACCGCCGGCCTGGTCCTGCTCAATTCCCATCATCAGAAGTCCAGCAACACCAGCGTCGCTCATGTCAACCGGGTCATCGATCGGCTGGCCCCCTATGACAGCGCCCCGGCAACCTATGATGAAGCGATCGACGATGTGGATTCCTCCGTCCGCCAGTTGCAGGCCGAGGAGTCATCCGTCTCCGGCGCTCAAACCCAGGAAATGACGCCTCTGCTCGAAGTGCTGGCCTCGCTGCCGGCAAATCCGACGGTGGACGGGGGGGTCGACGAGCTGGAAGTGCCCCAGGGGGGCATGTAAGGACCGGCAATGAGGACGTACCGATTCCAAGCGACCCGCGCGGGTGGATTTGCCGGAAACCGCCGCCATCTGCTGTTGCTGGGCCTGGCAGGCCTCATCCTCGGGCAGGCGGCGTATCTGGCCGCGCAATCGGCAAAACCCCCGGCAACGCGGCCCGCGGCGCTTTCCGCCGCCACCGCTCCCACCACCGAACAAGCCGCCGCCCAGAAAAAAGAGCAGGAAATCGCCCGCGTCATGGAGTTCTTCCGGGTCACCCAGCCCGACGTTTACGCCCAGGCCAAAACCCTGCGCGATGCCGACCCCGCCCAGTTCGAAAAGCTCGTGCGCGGGGCGCTGGGGACCGTCAACCACCTGGAAGACCTCCGCAAGCGCGATCCGGTGCAGTTCGATCTCAAGATGAAGGACCTGGAACTCGCGTACAAATCGCTCCGGCTGGCTCGTGAACTCCAGCGCAATGACCTGGATCCGTCCGAACGCCAGCGGGTCTCGGCCGACCTGCGGGCGGTGGTCACCCAGGAATTCGACGTCTGCCAGCAGATGCGCCAGGAGGCCATCAACTTCATCAAGAACCGCGTGCAGGACTTGGACAAGGACTTGCAGAACCGGGCGAAGCAGAAGGACGCGCTGATCAAGCAGCGCATTCAGGATTTGACCGAAAAATCGCCCAAGCTGGAGTGGTAAAGGCCACGCATGTCTGAAGTTGCGCGTTCGGGCGAATGGAGTTGGTGATTCTCTGGCGAGTGTTGGAGCGGGGGGCGGACGAATAGGAATTTGTGTTGGCTTCTCGGTTAGGCACCATATAATCAGGTTGTTATGGCTAAGCAAATGTACACCCTCCGTGATATCCCCAAATACGCCACCATTCGCGCCTGTGCGGCGCGGTACCCCGAAATCGATCCGGCTTCCTCGGCCGCCTGCGTCCTGCTGCTGCGCGTCGCTTCCGATATCCTGGCCGCCATCGACGATTACCTCTCGAGCCATAATTTTTCGCAAGGGCGATGGACCGTCATGATGCTGCTCTACCGTGCGCCGGGGACGCCTCTCAATCCCTGCGATCTGGCCGACCGGGCGGGCGTGACGCGGGCGACCATGACCGGGCTGCTCGACGGCCTGGAGCGGGAGCATCTCGTGGCGCGCGAGCCGGTGCCGGCGGATCGGCGGATGCTCGAAGTGCGCCTGACCGACAAGGGCCGCCAGGCGCTGGATGAGGCCATGCCGGGATATTTCCGGTTGATCCGGCGATTGACCGCGGGATTGAACACGGAGGAGAAGGAGGGGCTGATGGAGCTGCTGACGAAGCTGGGGGCGACGGCGATGGCGGAGCCCGAGAAGGAGCCGGGGCCGTGCATGGAAGCCGCGAAGACGTAACCGGATAGGCGTCGGCGGACGGCCCGGGGTGGCGGGGACGGCGCTGGGGCGTAAGTGGCGGGAATTATTCGCTTTTAAGAATGTGCAGATTTTCTTCACCTTCTCTTGCAATTCGACGCGATAATTAGTGTACTAACTATCTGGTGACGTACTAAAAGGTATGACGAAACCCATGACTACCACACTCGCCGAACCTCGCCCCAGTAAAATGAAACCCTCCCTCGACGGCCAAGCGGCTCTCAGGGAAACCCCGGCGCGCACCGAACCTCGCGGCGCGGATGCCAAGGTGCCCGGCGCGCGGCCCGTCCCGCCCGTGGAACCCCCGCAGGAAACCGTCAGACAACCGCAGCGCGAGATGAGCGATGCGGAAGCGCCGGCTCCCGAGGCCGCCGCGCAGCCATCCACGTGGCGGCGTCTGTTCAAGCGCGCGGCGATAGCGGCGGTCGGAGCGGCGGCGCTCATCGGCGCCTCCACCTACGGCTACTCGTGGTATCAGTTCTCCGCCACGCATGAATCAACCGATGACGCCTTCATTGATGCGCACGTCGCGCCCATCACGCCGCGCATCGCCGGGCACGTCGAGCATGTCTACATCACCGACAACCAGGAAGTGCATGCCGGCGACCTGCTGGTCGAGCTCGACCCGCACGATCAGCAGGCGGCCCTGGATGCGGCCAATGGCAAGTTGACCGCGGCGCAGGCGGACCTTGCGGCGGCCAAGTCGCAGGTGACCCAGGCGCAGGCCGCCATCACGACGGCCCAGGCGCAGGTCGCCCAGGCCCAGGCCGATGCAGTCGCCAGGCAGGCGGAGCTGGATCGCGCCACGCTGGACCTGACGCATTACACGGCGGCGGCGAAAACCGGCGTGGTGTCGAGCATCGAGTTCAACAAGGTGCAGACCGACGAGCGCACGGCGCAGGCGAACCTCGACGCGGCCCGCAAGGTCGTGGCCGCGGCGCAGGCGCAGGTGGCGCAGGCCCAGGCGACGCTGGCGGCCCGGCAGGGACAGGTGGCGGTTGCCGAGGCGCAGATCACCTCCGCCAAAGCGGAGGTCGAGACGGCGACGCTCAACCTTTCCTACACCAAAATCCTCGCGCCGACCGATGGCCGCATCACCAAAAAAGCGGTCGAGCCCGGCGAGTACGTCGCCCCGGGCGCGTTGCCGGCGATGTTTGCAATCGTGCAGCCGGACGTCTGGGTGACGGCGAATTTCAAGGAGACGCAGCTCGCGCACATGCGGCCGGGCGAACCGGTCGAGGTGAAGGTGGACGCCTATCCGGGCACGCTGTTCGCTGGCCACGTCGATTCGATTCAGCAGGGCTCGGGCGCGTATTTTTCGTTGATGCCGCCGGAGAACGCGACGGGCAACTACGTGAAGGTGGTGCAGCGCGTGCCGGTGAAAATCACGCTGGACGATGCGAGCCAGCGGCACCTGCTTGGGCCGGGCATGTCCGTCGAGCCGGTGGTAACAGTGAATTAAGTTTTTAACCACGGAGAACACGCAGCGCACGGAGACGGAATTAAAAGAGCTCCGTGTTCTCCGTGTTCCCCGTGGTTTTTTAAGACAATTCTTGGCAAGAACCTGACAAATCATGGCTGCGGCGATTGAAACTTCGGGGACTCCGGCGTTGGCGGCGTGGCGGCCGCGGGCGAATCCGTGGCTGATCACGATCGCGGTGATGCTGGGGACGTTCATGGAGGTGCTGGACACCTCTGTGGCGAACGTGGCGCTGCCGCACATCGCGGGCTCGCTGGCGGCGTCGGTGGATGAAGCGACGTGGGTGCTCACGAGCTATCTGGTGAGCAACGCGATCGTGCTGCCGGCGACGGGCTGGCTGTCGCGGACGTTCGGGCGGAAGAACTTTCTGATGTTCTGCGTGGCGCTTTTCACGCTGGCGTCGTTTTTGTGCGGTGCGGCGACGACGTTGCCGCTGCTGATCGCGGCGCGGATTCTCCAAGGCGCCGGCGGCGGGGCGCTCCAGCCGATCGCGCAGGCGATCCTGCTCGAATCTTTCCCACACGCCAAGCGCGGCGCCGCGATGGCTGCCTACACCCTGGGCATCGTCTTCGCCCCGATCATCGGACCCACGCTCGGCGGCTGGATCACCGACAATTACTCCTGGCGCTGGGTGTTCTACATCAACATTCCGGTGGGGGCGCTGGCGCTGTTCATGGTCTGGTCGCTCATCGAAGATCCGCCTTACATCAAGAACGCCATCAAGACGAAAATCGACACCTGGGGCCTGGGCCTCATGGCGATCTGGCTGGCGGCGTTCCAGATCATCATGGACAAAGGGCAGGAGGCGGACTGGTTCAACAGCACGTGGATTCGCTATACGGCGCTGATCTCCGGCGCGGCGTTCGTCGGATTCATCCTCCGCGAGCTGCTGACCAGGTCGCCGATCGTTTCGCTCCGCGTCATCGCCAACCGCAACTTCGCCATCGGCATTACCGTCGTGACGGTCGTGGGCATCGTCCTCTACGGCACCACGGCGCTCATCCCCGAATATCTGCAAGGCTTGATGGGTTACACCGCGACGCAGTCGGGCCTCACGGTTTCGCCGCGCGGCATCGGTTCGATCACGGCGATCCTGCTGGTGTCACGGCTGATGAAACGCCTCGATTCGCGCTTCCTGATCGCCGGCGGATTGCTGCTGCTGGGTTATTCGTCGTGGCTGCTGGGCAATGTCTACCTGGGCGTTTCGCCGTATTCCATCACCTATCCGATCATCCTCAACGGCGCGGCAGTCTCAATGCTGTTCGTGCCGCTATCGGTGCTGACGACGGGCACGCTGCGCAATGAAGAAATGGGCAACGCGACCGGGCTTTACAACCTGCTGCGGAACATTGGGGCGTCGGTGGGGATTTCGATGACCACGACGCTGCTGGTCCGCGAGGCACAATCGCACCAGACGATTCTCTCGGCCCACATCACACCGTACGACCCGCAGACCGCGGCGCGCGTGCAGGAGCTGATGGCCCATGGCATGCAGTTGCCGCAGGCGCTGGGCTCGATTTACCACGAGATGCTGACACAGGCGAACGTGTGGGGATTCGTGTCGAACTTCCGCCTGATGGCGATTTTGTGCTTCGCCGCGGCGCCCTTGGCGCTTCTGTTCAAGAAGACCGCGGCGCCCAAGGGGCCGGTGGCGGCGCACTGATCGGCGCGGCGAGGCGGGTAAACTCCGGAGAGCGTATCCAACCACAGAGCACCCAGAGAGCACAGAGATCACAGAGATGATGATGAGCATCTGTGAAATCGCGAGTCCGTTGTCCTCTGTGAACTCCGTGTGCCCTGTGAACTCTGTGGTTTGAACCCGTTCACGATCGAATTGGCTAGCGCGGCGTTGGATACCGCAGGACGTCCGGAAGGGTTCATCCAATGTGGAAACAGCAGCGCGGGCGCGAGCCTTTGTTGCACCGTTCGCGCACGGGACGCTCGAGCACATCGCTCAATAACGTCTCGACGAGCGTGCAGATTTCCGGATGGATCGTCACCGCTTCGGAGAGCGGGCAGCCTTCGCCCTGGATCATCACGCGGGAAGTGCCTTCGGTCGCCGGCTCGCGCTCGACGCCCGCCACCGCGCCCAGCTCCCGCAGCAGGTTCACCGCGTACGCGATGCGCTCGTCCAGCGGCTTGCCCTGGAGAGCGGTCGCATGGGTCTCGGCGAGCGCGTGGCCGGCCTCCTGCAGGATTCGCCGGGCTGTTTCCGGGGGCAGCGATTGGTCCAGGGCCGACAGAAGGGCGTTAAGCACCGGCACATACAAGCGTGAAAAGTGCTCGCGCGCCCGCCCGGTCAGCTCGAAGAGCGCGTGAGGCTTGCGAACGCCCGGGGCGGTCCCGACCTGCTCGACCAGCCCGTCCGCGGTGAGTTCCGCCAAATGCGCGCGGACGGCGTTGTCGGTGAGGCTCAGCGCGGCGGCGATGTCATTGACCGTGCGCGGGCCGCCCCGCAGAAAAGTAACAACTTGCCCCCTCGTGGTGCCGAGCAGTGCTGCAAAGTCGTGGGGCATAGCGACTAATCTCCAGGAAGCGCGGAAAAGCGCCCCTTTATATACTTCCTCTCAGAATTAAAAAGTCAAATTTTTTGTTGACTTATTCGCTGGCCGGGGTATGACTGATGCACGTTCGACGTTCTCTGCTTTCGCAAGGAGTACCGCCATGACCGCCGTTTCCACCGTTCCCGTCCAGAGCCAATCCACCGCCCGCGCGGGGCCGGCCTATATCGCCTATCGCCTCCTGCAGGTGTGCTTCGTCGTCGCGCCGATCGTTGCCGGCATCGACAAGTTCTTCGACAAGCTCGTGAACTGGGACCAATACGCCGCGCCGCAGTTGCGCAACGGGCTGGGCACGAACCTGCACACGTTCATGATGGTGGTGGGGGTCATCGAAATTATCGCGGGGATCGGCATCGCGCTGAAGCCCAAGATCTTCGCGTGGATCGTGGCGGCGTGGCTGGTGGGGATTATCGTGAACCTGCTACTCAACGGCACGTACTTCGACATTGCCCTGCGCGATCTGGGCCTGTGCCTGGGAGCGCTGGCGCTGGCACAACTGGCGTTGCTTTACGATGCCCCGCGGCGTTGAGTGGCCGAACCGCCGGGGCGCGCCAAAAGGCGCCCTCCGGCGGATTTGTTTTGCGACGCTCCGCGTGATGCAGGTTCAATCCGGAACGGCGATCGGCGGTGCGATAACCGCGGTCTGGAACAGGCGCAGTTGGTTGTCATTGGGAGACCCGAAAATCACGCCGGGCAGATCGCCGGGGTTGGCGGTGATTTCGATGCTGAAGATGCCGGCCTGGCTGTAGGTGTGGCTGCCCATGACGGTGTAGCCGCCGGACGTATTGGCGACCAAGATGGCCTTGGTGCTGGCGCCGTCGCCCCAGGCGATCATCACGGTGGTATTGGCGGGGGTTTCGCCGGCGGGCAGGTGAATCGAGCCGAGGCTGGCGGTGAAGGTTTGCAGCGCGGTGGTCTGGATAGCGGGCGGCGTGGGGGTGATCACGGCGGTGTCTGCGGCAAGGAATCTATACATGATGGAATCGGTCAGGACAATCGGGCCCTGGTGTCCCGGTGGGACCGTCATCTGGGAACTGGACGACACGGTTACGCGATAGGTGCCGGGGTCGGCATAGGTGTGGGCGCCATCGACATTCCAGGTGCCGTCAGTGTTTTTGACGAGGGCGGCGTTGCTGGTGGCGCCATCGCCCCAGGAGATGGTGACGGTGTAGAGGCTGGCCTCGGAAGGTGTGCTGACGATGGTCACGGGCGAGGTCTGGGGCGAGGAAAGCGTGTTGGGGAACGAACCGGCGGGGAGGGTGGCGACCTTGCCGCTGAAGGATCGGCGGGCCTGACCGGTGAAGGTGAGGCCGCCGGGAGAATTCTGCGTGATGGCGACGGTGGTGGTGAAGTTGGCCTGGCTGATGATCTTTCTGCCGGTGGGATCGAGCTGCCAGAAATAGACATGAATCAGGTGGTTGCGCACGGCATGCACGCCGCCGTCGATGTAGATGTCGACGGGGTTGTTGGGGTTGTAGGGCGCGGGGGTGTAGGTGACATCGATGGCGCGGCCCTGAGAATCGTACTCGGGAGTGGAAGTGTAGCCGGAGGTCGCGGAGGGATGCCCAAAGGCCTGCCCTCCGGAGACGGTGCCATCATCCCATCCGACGGCGACGCGAGTGGCTTCGAGGCCGTCGTTGGCGGGGACGGAAATGCCGCCGATGGTGCCGACAAGACCCTGCACTCCTGGTCCGTTGTAGAGCGCGACGGGAGAGGTGGCGAGGACCACGGCGGAGAGAAGTTGCCGTGGTTCCAACGTTTCGAGGGCGGCGGGGCGATGTGGATGGCGGATGCGATTGCGGCGGCGTGAGCGGTTCATATCGCTCCCAAGTGGATCAGGGGTTGTTGACGACCGGAATGGGCACATCGTTCCAGTAAAGCTGGCCGTCCTGCACGGTGATGCCGGTGATCTGGTCAGCGCCTTTCACCAGGGCCTGGTAGATACTTTCGCCAAATGACAGCGGACCGCGCATGAGCGGGGATGAACTTGCCGGGGGCGTGAAGGTAAGCGTCAACGTGTGGTTGCCATCGGCATCGACGGTGATTTGGGCACTGCTGATGGGGCCGACAATGATGACCAGGGCGGAGTCCAGCGTCGTGGAAGCGGCAGGAGCGGAGGTCGTGGTGGTCGGCAGGTTACTGAGGTTCAGGATGGGCGAATTGGATGAGGTGATCCATTGGCTCGGATCGATCGTCGGGCCGCTGCCCAGAGAGAGTGTGGGGGGGATGGTGGTGCCGGTGATAGTAGTGCCGGTGATGGTGGTGCCCCCGGATCCGCCGGCGCCCGTCAAAGTAAGGGTTCCCGCGCCGGTGAGGGAGCCGCCTGAGCCGGTGGGGCCGGTGAAGGTGATGGATCCCGTGCCACTGATTTTGTCGATCAAGCTGCTCCCATTGGCCCCATCGTAGAGATTGCTCACGCTCGCGCCGCCCGGAAGACCCACGCTGTTGAAAGACCCCCCCGCCTGATAGGGTTTTTGCGCGAGGCTGATAACGGTGGAGAACTGCGCCTGCGGGGGATAGGCATGTGCCGCCGGCTGCGTTGCCTGGCCGGGCACATAGACGCCGACATATTGAGCGGCCACGAAAGCGGTGTAGCCATGGAGGCCGGTGTAGGTATGGGTGCCGCTGACCATCCAGTGAGTGGGATCGTTGGGGCTCAAGGACGCGCTGCTGAATTGGCCATCACCCCAGGCAATGACCACATGATACTCGCTGCCGGTGGCATGTCCGGGGGCGATATAGCGGATGACGCCATTGGCCAGATCCGAACTCGCCGCCGCCTGGCTGATGTTGAATCCCAGGCCGATGGCGCCGAGGACCTTGGTGAAGGATGCGCCTTGGATCGCCCAAAGTTCCGGCCCCGGCGCTGCCGCCACGGGCCGGATATTCGCCTGACTTACTTCGGTCGCAAGGGTGGAAGTCACCGTCTGGGTATGACCGCCGCCGTCGGGCCCGGTGACCGTTTGCGTCAGGCCGTAGTGTACGGTGAACGTGCCCGCCGCCCCATACACATGCGTTCCGATCACGTCCCACAGGCCGCTAATATTTTTGACCAATTCGCCCGTCGAGCTGGCGCCATCGCCCCACTGGATGGTGGCGGTGATGGTCAACGTGTAACCGTTGGCGGTGTAGCTGAAGGGCGTCTGCTTGCTGTCAAAGACATCGGGGATGGTCGTGGCAACACCGCCGACCGATCCCGTAAGGGCCTGCCCAACGTATCCTGACAACGTTCCCCCGTTGGGAGTCGCTTCCGACACGTTCGCGACGGCCACGCCCTGGCTGGCGTTGACGACCCTTCCGCCGGGGGCGCTCTGCCAGAACGCCGCCGTCAGCCGATGTTGTCCAGCCGACGCGGGGGGATTCGCGGCCAGCAACGCCAGCTTGCCAAATCCGGTGGCTTGAAAAATTCCGACGCTAGTGGCGCCATTATCCCAGCGGATCATCGCATGCGGCGCGAGCGTCGGGTCGACGCCGTTGACCGTCGCGATGATCTGCGGCGTCTTGAGCGGCTGAAACACGCCCTGGGCCACGGGGGCCTGGTGGATATCGGGATAAAACGTCGGAGCGCTGGCCGCGACCACCGTCGAGAGCAACTCGCGCGGTTCCAAGGGTTCGAGCCCCTGAGCGCACGCACCGCGCCAAGGGTGGCGGTGTGGCCGATGGCGAGAGTAAGGCATGCCTTCTCCTTGGTGAAACCCCCATCTCATCCATAAATCTCTCATGGATGAGCTACAAGAATATGTCCCAGAGACGGGCCTGCGTCAAAGAAAAAGCGAACACAATGACCGTCGGTAGAGAAAAACTTGCCCAACGATTAACTTTTCCCCACAGCTTCTCAGCACGCGATTCGCGGGATACCGCTTGAATTCAGAAGTTCTCCCCCGGAATCGGCGCTCCGTTCCAGTAAAGCTGGCCGTTTTGCAACGATCACGCGGGGTTCCGTCGCCACATGGAGGCGTACGGCTGAGCCGGGTGTTCCATCAGCGCTTGACAAACGTGACTGGATGAATCGGCGGCGTGGTCACGTTCAGGGTGTCGAATAATTCGACCACGCTGTTCCCGGTACCGGTCCACAGGCCGATGATTTGTGCCTCATAGGCGCCGGCGCGGGCGTAGGTGTGGGCGCCCTGGATATCGAAGCCGCCGGTGCTATTGTTGACGACGCGTGCCTGGCTCGAGGTGCCATCGCCCCAGTTGATCGTCAGCGTCCGGCCGGCCACGAGCGGGCCATTGGGGGCGTCGAGGCTTGCCAGCGTGAACGTGGATGACGTCAGGGCGGTCGCCTGGAGTGCCGGGGGAGCGCTGACCACCGCGGTATCCAGCGCCAGCAACGTCGACGACAATGGGGTCGCCGCCACCGTTCTGACGGCAATCCGATAGGTTCCTGCGTAGGTGTACACATGCTGCGAGTACACATCCCAGTTGCCATCGATGGTCGGCACCAGAGTGCCCAGCGTGGAGGTCCCATCACCCCAGTTCACCATCACCTGCGTCGAGGGCTGCGCGACGCCGTTGTGAGTGGTGCTGCCATCTGCCGGGATGACAAACACGTGGATTGTCCGCAGCGTTCCGACCTTGGCGTTCATCGTCTGCCCCGCAGTGGCGGTGAAGGTCGTGCCGCCGGGGCTATTTTGGGTGACGGAGGTGGTTCCGTTAAACGCCACGGAGTTGAGCAGCTTGGGGAACCGCCCGCCGGAATCCTGCCAGACATAGACGAACACATGGTGCGTGCCCACGGTGTGCGTGCCGCCGTTGATCAACACATTCAATGGCGGGAAAAAGCCATTCATCCCCGGCATGTTGGGGATTGATTGGTCTGTGGCAAGAGCGACCGATCCGCTGGCGACCGTTCCATCATCCCAGGCGACCGCGACGTGGATATTCGACAGGCCTCCCATCGCCGCCACGACGTTGAAGCCCTGCACTTGCGCTTCAATCACGGGGGTGTTTTCGCCGACCACGATGCTGGCGACCGCATGGCTGACCACCGTCGTCGACAGCAAGTGCCGGTCCTCCAGCGCTTCCATCAGGGGGAGAGTCTGTTTTTTCGCCCGACGAACCATGGCATCCTCCTCAAGTTCAGGACATGCGCCAGGGGTGCGGCGTCATCCAGCGTGCGCAAAGCTCCTTGCACAAGCGGGTTAACTCACGTGCGAAGCGCGGATTTCTCGCGGAGGAGCTCCTTCTCCACCGCTCACCACCCGGCGATGCGAACACCACCGTCGCTTATGGATGAGCTCTTTTCACTATGACGTCAAATCCGCAGGGGGTCAATGAAAAAGTTTTCATACTGCGGACGCGGCGAGGCCCCCCCTCAAGCCCCGTACCCCTCGGGATGTGCTCGGAACCAATTCCACGCGGTCCGTACGATCTCGTCGAGATCTGTAAACCGGGCCTTCCAGCCGAGTTCGCGTTCGATCTTCGCTGGCAGGGCGTACAACTCCGGGGGGTCGCCGGGGCGGCGGGGGGCTTCCCTGACGGGGATATTCTTGCCGGTGACGCGCTGGACGCTTTCGATGATCTCGCGGTTGGAATAGCCGCGGCCGACGCCGAGGTTGTAGAACAGGCCATGGCCTTCCTTAAGATTCTCCAGCAACACGAGATGCGCCTCGACGAGGTCCCAGACGTGGATGTAATCGCGGATGCAGGTACCGTCTTTGGTCGGGTAGTCCGTCCCATAGAGGTCCATGTGGGAGCGTTTTCCCAAGGCGACCTGGAGGAGGACGGGGATGATGTGGGTTTCGGGGCGGTGGTCCTCGCCGATGGAGCCGTCGGGGGCGCATCCGGCGACGTTGAAGTATCGGGGCGCGGCGAAGGCGAGTCCCTCGGCTTTGGCGACATCGCGCAAGATGTGCTCCACCATCAACTTGGATTCGCCATAGGGATTGATGGGGCGTTGGGGCAGGTCTTCGGTCATGGGCATTTTGTCGGGGATGCCGTAGGTGGCGCAGGTGCTGGAGAAAACGAGTTTGCGGATTCGGCAGGCATTCATCGCGTCTAGCATGCTGAGGGTGTTGCTGACGTTGTTGCGGTAGTACTTGCGCGGGTCGGTGACCGATTCGCCGACGTAGGCGGAGGCCGCGAAATGCATGACCGCTTCGACCTGCCGTTTCTGGAAGATGTCGATCATCTGGAAGGTGTTGGCGAGGTCGCCGACGAAGAAGGCGGCCTTGGGGTCGACCGCCGCGCGATGGCCGTTGGACAGGTTGTCGATGCAGGTGACCTGGTGGCCTTTTTCGACCAGCAGTTTGAGCGCGTGCGAGCCGATGTAGCCGGCGCCGCCGATCACACAGATATTCATGCGCGAGCTCCCAGTAGCCGGGGCAGAAGGGCGTCAGGGGGACCGGGGGAGGGGGCGATCCTGACGGCAGGCCCGGAAAAAACAGGCGTCGATCCTCACCGCCATGATAAGATACGTCAACCGCGACGGGCGGACCGTCCGCTCGGCGGCAACAAGCCCCATGCCAAGAGGTGGATATGCGGAAGGTTACAGGGCTCATGGCGGCGCTTCTTGCCGCGGGATGCTTCGTCGGTGGCTATGAAATGCGTGGTCCGACGGCGCGTGCGACGCCGATCGACCCGGACACCGCCCCGCAGATCGCGCGCAGCTTCGCGCCCTGGATTCGGGCGATGATCCAGCAGCGCGCCAATGTGGCCGACCAGATTTTCGTCACGCCGAAATATATTTTCGCGGCGTTTGGTTCCGACACGGGCAAGCAGATCCTGGCCCGGTTCAACGGCAATCAGCAGCATGACCTGAACCTGATCGGCGCGAAGAACCTTGGCCGCAACATGGGCGCGGTGCTCTTCACCATCTCGACCGCGGACGGGCCGGTGGCGCTAAAGATTTACTACTACGGCTACAACGCGCAGTTGCACATTTCGCGTATTGAGCTGGCGGATGACTGGCCGGACATCGAACGGCTGGACCTGGAAATGGATGCGCTGACGGAGCCGACGACCATTCCGCTGATGGGCCAGGCGACGGATCAGTGAGAGCCGGTGGTCAGTGGTCAGTGGCTCGTTATGGGTGGCGGATGGGAGCTGCGCGGTTCAGGCGACGATGATGTCGTACTCGCCTTTTTCGGGCAGGATGGTGATGGCGGCGGGATCGGTGGGGCAGCGGGACTCGCACAGGCCGCAGCCGATGCAGATATTTTTGCGGACGCGCACGCGCCCGGTTTCGGTGCTGACGATCAGCGCCGGCTGCTCGCCGAAATCCTTTCCCATCGGACAGACATCGAGGCAGAGCGTGCACTCTTCGCCGCTGTTGCGGAGGCACATCAAGGCATCGACGGCGGCGACTCCCATGCGGATGGCGGCGCGATCGACCAGCTTGAGCGCTCCGGAAGGACAGGATTTCATGCAGGCGAGCGATTCGCAGACGACGCAGGGTTGATCGCGCGCGACGATGTAGGGGAAGCCGTCGCCGGCGAGACCGTTGGGATCGAGTTGGATCGCTCCCGCGGGGCAGGCGGCCACGCAAGCTCCGCAGGTGGAGCAGACTTGCTCGAAGCGGCCGGCTTCCATTGCGCCGGGGGGCCGGAGGTAACGCTCGGGAAGCGCTTTGGGCGTATGGGCGGTGGGCAGATGGAGGTTGCGCGGCGCGTGGTGCCCGCCGATCACATGGGGTTGATCGAGCGGCGGGGGAGCGGTGAGACGTTCGACCTCGGCGGGGATGTTCTCGATGGCGCTGAGGACGGGGGTGATGCGTTTTTCGAGCAGCCCGGCGACGGGGGTGATGACCTCGCGCAGGGCGTTGGCGAAGAAGCCGCGCCGGCCGGAGGCGCGCGGGTCGCTTGCCGCGGGGGCCGGAGGCGTTGCGGGCGGATTGCCGCCGGTGTCGGGGGGCAGGGGCTGGGAGTCAGGGGCTGGATCGCTCATCGTCAGTCAGTATAGAAGATCGCCGTTCGCGGTTCGATGGGCATCGATTATGATCCGGCGCACGTTGGCGACGAAAAAGACGGTCGGTTCGCGATGGCGATGTTTCACACATTTCTGCTGCTGTTTGTGCCGCTGTTCGTGGTGATTGATGTGGCGGGCAGCGTGCCGGTGTTTCTGGCGCTCACGCCCGGGCGCACGTCGGGGCAGCGGCGGGCCATTGCGGCCAAGGCGTCGGCGGTGGCGGCGGTGACGGGGGTGCTGTTCATCATTCTGGGGCAGGCGTTTCTGTCGTTTTTGTCGATTCAGGTGGAGGATTTTCAGATTGCCGGCGGATTGCTGCTGGTGATTCTGGCGACCCTGGATTTGCTCTCGCCTGGGAAGCCGGCGGTGGACACGATCCATCAGGATTTGCTGCACGATCCGTCGGTGGTTCCGCTGGCGGTGCCGCTGATCGTGGGGCCGGCGACGATGACGACGTCGCTGCTGCTGCTGAACACATTTTCGCCCGCGTACAACAACCGCTTTGGCCACCCGGTGGGCACGATCATCACGGCGGTGCTGGTGTGCGCGGCATTGCTGGTGAACCTGGCGCTTCTGTTCGCCGCGCTGTATTTTGCCACGGAGCTGGCCGAACTGGTGGGCAAGAACGTGATGGCGGTGCTCAACAAAATCGTGATGATCCTCCTGGCCGCGTTCGCGATTTCGCTGATCCGCCGGGGCATCGTCGCGATCATCCTGGAGACACAGCACCGATAATTCACCCCGCTCGTTCCCCCCTGCAGGCGCGCAAAATTTGTCCGACGCTTGCGTCACTTCGTGATCTTCGTGCTTTTGGTGCTGATTCAATCCGCCAATTCGGGGCGGTTGTCGAGCAGCGTCCGCAGTTCGTGGCCGTCGAGGGGGGCGTGGCCGGGGGTGCGGGATTGCAGGATGGAGGCGAGCAGGGCCGCGTAGGCGGCTTGTTGCAGGTTGGCGGGTGTATTGGGGGCGTGGGTGGGGGTTGCCGAAAGCAGCGCGGCGGCGGTGGCCAGGAGCGCTTCGTCGGCGCCGAGGCGGTCGATGGTTCCGTTGATGGGCGAGGCGAGGTATTCCGAGCGCAGCTTGCCTTCCCAGGCGGCGGAGTTGGCGAACGCGGCCGGATCGGGCGCGTCGAAGGTCATCAGGCCTTTTTTGCCCAGCGGCATCAGGAGGCCGGCGGCGCGGTGGTCCATCAGGATGCGGCAGGCGAGGGCGGAGACGCCTTGCTCGTGGTCGCGCGTGGCGATGCGGATGGCGCGCTCGGTGGCGACCAGCAGGTCGACGTCGATGAGGCGCGTGAGCTTGCCGCGGGAGGAAGCGGTGCCCGCGCAGATTTTGGCGTAGCGTGCGTCGGCGGGCGTGTCTTTCGACCGGCACTGTTTGAGCAGCGCCGCGGCGAGCGAATCGGTGAGCATGCCCAGGCCGGCGTCGTAGAGAATCAGCGAAGCGGTCTGGCCTTCTCCCCCGCCACCCGCCGCGCCGGCGAGCTTGCGGGCCTGGTCGAGGACGTAGCGTTCGTTGGTGGAATCGGTCGGGGTGGAAGGGCATTCATCGAGGGTGAAGAGCTTCTGGGTATCGACCACGAAGCGGGTTTTGGCGGCGATTTTTTTGCGGTTGCGGATGGGCAGCACGTGCACGCCGGCCGACTCGAGCGTGTCGAGCGCGGCATCGGAGGCGTCATCGGCGCCCAGCGAGGTGATCAGCGTCGGTTCCGCGCCCAGGCCGGCGAGGTGGCGGGCGATGATCGCGGCGCCGCCGAGGAAATCGCGATGTTCCAGCGGCACCAGCGACATGTTGGGGGCGTCGGGGGCGATGTCGGAGGCGTCGCAGTATTGATAGCGGTCGAGGACCAAGTCGCCGATCACTGTGAAAGGCCGATCGACGATCGCGTCCATCAGGTGGAGCAGCGTGGAACGCCGCACGTTATAGCGTTTGCAGAAAAGGGCGAGCTTTTCCTGTTCCAGATCGATCCGCCCGCCCCCGCCGGCGGCGTAGCTGTCGATGATGTGCGAGGAGGAGTAAATCACGTCGCCGGAGGAGAAAATCACGCGGCCGCCGTAGGCTTCCACGGCATGGCGTTCTTTCAGGAAGCCTGGATGCTGGTTGTGCTCGTATTCCCGGCCTTTGATATAGATGTCGGGCTTCAGCGTCGAGAGCAGGTCCACGGCGGTGGGCGTGGGATTGACGTAGACGGCATCGACGAATTCGAGGGCGGCGAGATTTTCCGCGCGGAGTTCCTGGGGGATGTAAGGCCGGCCTTCGCCCTTGCCCACGTGGGGGTCGGCCGTCAGGGACACCAGCAGCAGGTCGCCCTGTTGCTTGGCGAATTGAAAGTAGCGGATGTGGCCGGGGTGGACGATGTCGAAGCAGCCGTGGCAATGGACGAGGGTTTTGCCCGAGGCGCGGGCGGTGGCGCGAAGTTGGAGCAGCGCCGGCAGGTCGAGGATTTTGCGGGAGGCCAGCGGGCGTGATCGGGCGAGAGTCATGCATCCGTTTATCGGTCCGGCGTGCCGGGAAGCATCAGCCCCTCGCGCTCCCTCCTTCAGCTTTGAGAATCCTTGCGGACCTTCATCGCGGTTGTCGCGGCATTCTGCAGGAGGTTCCCATGCCCATTGTGCGTACCCCCATCATGCTCGACGCGGGGCAGGCACGCGCCGCGCTTGTTCGCCGGGAGCGCCAGCGGTTCTGGCTCGCGATCGGCCAGCTCGCCCTGGGCATCGGCCTGACGTTCATCCTTCCCATGGCGATCTCGGGGCTGTGGTTCGGCAACATGTGGACGCGCGGGCTGGGGACCTATCAGATCGTGCTGCTCTTTTGCGCCGTGCTCATGGTGATCGCGTACATCGTCGAATGGCGCACGCGGGGCGAGTGGCTGGTCAATCAGCTTCGTTCCATCGGGCCGGTGGATATGAGCTGGGGCACGATCCGCTACCGCACGTTCGAGTTCATCGGGTGGGCGTTGGTGATGGAGGTGTATCTCTGGGTGCCGCGGATGACCTTTGAGGGGGTGGATCGGCTGCGGGCGATCGGCGCGATCGCGCGGGTGGATCGGTCGCGGGCTGTGGAAATCCTGCAGAAACTCCATGCGGAAGGCCGCGGATTACCGGTTGCCGCCCTGGGGCAGGCGCGTGAAGAGGCCGCGGCGTTCTCGCGACTGCTGGCGTATCTGGTGTTTTATGACTGGATCGGGGCGAGCGAAAAGGGGGATCGGGCGTGGCTGTCGACAGGCGCCAAGGAAGCCCTCGCGCCGATCAGCGCTGCCCGTGCCGCCGCAACATCGCGTTAGCGGGCCGGTTTCCGCCGCCGCCGCGCGAGCAGCGCCGCTCCGCCGAGACCCAGCATGGCCAGCGATGCCGGTTCCGGCGCGGCCACGGAGGCCGTATAGGTGAGCGTCATATCGTCGATGCGGCCGTTGGGTGTGCTGGCAGCGCTGGACCCGTCAGTGCCGTACAGCGTGAACGTGGTAGGTCCGCTGATGGACAGCGAAAACGGAGCAAACTGGTACATGTGCCAGGTGCTATCGTTGTTGACGGTGATGGACGCCGCGGGACTGGGGCTTTGATCTGAATAAAGCCACAAAGCCACCGGCCCGCTCCCGGTGCTCCGCTGACCGAGGTTAAGGCCGGTGAAGGTCAAGGTGGTATTTGCGGCCGGTGTCAGGGTGAATGTATAGCCAGTGGAGGTGGCGGTGACGCCGGTGGTCGCGTTGAACGAGGCCGCCGCGTTATAAGTACCGGAAGCGCCGGTATATCCGCTGGAGGCGGAACTGTTGTCGAGCATGGCTGCGGAGGTGTGGGGGTTGACGAGGCTCATCGTGCCGCCGGTGACCTCGCTGGTGGTGATGGTGGTGGGGTCGGCGGTGGGGGTAGTGCCGTTGGCGAAGGTCCAGGTGATGACGGAGGCCTGGGCGGAGGTAGCCGTAACGGTGACAGCGAGAGCAGCAAGCGCGCAAATCCAGCGCGCCGAGGTACCAGTTTTCACGATCATTCCTTCCTCGAAACACACAGCCAGAGATGCGCGAGGCCGAGAACAATGGCCTGCGACCGCGAAAATATAACTCGACTTTGAGGCGGACGCCAAAAATATCGGTCGGTTCAAGTTAATCTAACGATTTGATATACACCATCGAATTGACGATCTGAATTGCGGTTACTGTTGGCGGGTGCGGGAGTTACGATGAAGCTGGCCGGGCCGCTGTCTGCGGGCCGCGTCGTCCTGCTGCGATAATGCGGCCCGGGCGCAGGGAGGCTAGGTTGCCGCGCGAACAGCAGGATTTCCCGCCGAGGCCCGACGCGACCCATTTTCACATTCTTTTCATCCCTGTGCCGGCGACGGCGACAGGTATACTGTCGGGAAGCCATGCCTACCGCCGTCGCTTCCGCCCAGCCTTTCAGCCACTCCCGCGCGTTCGTTGTGCTGCTGCTGCTGGCCGCGACCGTGGTGGCGACGGCGCTGATCGCGGGCGGGGATACGCCGCTGGTGCTGGCGGGGTGGCGGAACCTGATTGTGCCGCTGATTTTTCTGGCGCCGCCCACCATGTGCGGTCTGCTACTGACGTCCCCGGCACAACGGGCGGGGGTTTTTGACGGCTCTCCCTGGCCGGCGGCATTCCGGGTGATCGTGGGGGCGGCGCTGGGGTGTGGCGCGCTGGCGATCGTCACGCTGCTCGCGGGCCTATGCCACCTGTTGGATCCGCCGTGGATCAGCGTGGTGGTGCTGGGGGCATTCGCGCTGGCGGGGGCGGGGGAGACGCGGCGTTTGATGGGGGATCGGCGCGCGTTCAATGCGCTTCGTCGCGCCAGCCGGCCGGTGCTGTTTTTGGCGCTTCTGGCCGCGATTCCGCTGGCCACGCTGCTGATTGCCGCCACATTTCCGCCGGGGACGTTGTGGCGTTCGGAGCTGCGCGGGTTTGACGTGATGGAGTATCACCTGGAGGTGCCGCGGGAATATGCGGCGGCCAATTCCGCGGTCCCGCTGCCGCACAACGTTTACTCGCTGTTTCCCGCCAATGTTGAAATGCTGTACCTGCTCCAGACGCAGTTCGCGCGGACGCTCACGGGCAGCGATTCCTACCTGGCGGGCGTGCTGCCGGCGCAATTCCTGCATGCGCTGCTGATGCTGCTCACGGCGGCGGCGCTGGCGCTGGCCCCGTGGCCCGGGGGAGGGGGGGGGCGATTTAGGGCAGGTGCGCGCATCGCGGCGGCGCTGCTGTTTCTGGCGATACCCTGGGTGCTGGTGACGGGGTCACTGGCGTACAACGAAGGGGGCATGATGCTCGCGGGCAGCCTGGCGCTGCTGCTGGCGCTGGCGCCTGCGCCCACGGCGGGCGCGCGCCGCCAGGGGATCGTGCTCATCGGGGTGCTGCTGGGGATTGCCGCGGGGTGCAAGCTCACGGCGGCGGTGTTCTTCGGCCTGCCGATCGTGCTGATCCTGCTGTGGACCACCCGCAGCCTGGGCGGCGTCGTGGGGATGGCGCTTCTGGGGGCGGCGGCGTACAGTCCGTGGGCCGTGCGCGCCGCGATCCACAGCGGGGGAAACCCGCTGTTTCCGATCGCCTCGACGGTGCTGCCTCGGGATTCCTGGACAGCCGCGATGGCCGAGCGCTTCGCCGCCGGCCACAGCGCTCCGCCCGGCGAGCGTTCGGTGCGGGCGCGGCTGGGGGCGCTGGCGCGCGAGGGGCTCTTCGATCAGCAGTGGTCGCCCGGCGTGGCATCGGCCGCCGAATGGTCGGCGGCGCTTCAGAAGCGTCCGCTGCCGGAGATCGGGGAGTCGCCGGCGTGGGAACGTGTCGGGCCTTTATGGCCGCTGGCGGCGCTGGCGATTTTTGTGGCGCTGCTGCGACCTCGCGAGCGTGCCGGGCGCCGGACGGCCCTCCTGCTGCTGGGGGCCATGGTGATTCAACTTCTTTTGTGGCTCGCGTTTACGCATCTTCAGGCACGGTTTCTCCTGCCGCTGGCGACGCCGTTGGCGCTCCTGGTGGGTTGCGGCTTCGACACGCCTGTGGCCTGGGAACGCGTGGTGGGCGGCGCGCTGCTGGCGCTTCAGGCGGTCTCCACGGGCTTGCTGCTCCTGCCGGAAGCGGGGCTGTTGCTGGGCGAGAACGCCGCCGCGAACACCCCGGCGGCGGAGCGGCCCTCCCTGGTGATCGGGGACGTCGTCCACTGGCAGATCAACCTCGACGCGTACGTGGCGCGGGTGCCGCCGGGATATGTTGTCGATCGGTCGCATCCGGGCAAGGCGCTTTTGGTGGGCACGAGCACCGCGCTGCAGTTGGCGAATCCGGCGGTCTATGCCACGGTTTTTGATGAGAACCCGCTGGGGGACGCCCTGCGGCGGGGCGGCCCCGGATACGCGGTGGCATGGATGCAGTCGCAGAAGATCCGGTGGGTGTGGATCGACACGCAGGAGATCGCGCGGCTGCGGAAAACCTATGGTTTTGACGCGTCGATAGGAGAGGACATCGCGCAGCGCCTGGAATCCGCGGGTTGCCGGCGGCTGGCGCTGGACCTTCCCCGCAACGTGACGCTGCTGGCCGTGCCACCCGCCGCGGCGGCATCTCTGCCGGCGACCCGGTAAGGGGATTCGCGCCGTATGCGAAGATTTCGGGAGGCGGTCGGCGCCTGCTAAGTCCAGCCGGCCCAAAGTTCTGGAGAAAAATCAGCCGCCGCGCTTGCGGGGAAAATCCATTTGGCTTTTCTTTTGCTCTGGAGTTTCCCGTGAGCTTTGCCCGATGGCCTCTGAAAGGGACTCATCCCGGAGGGTCCGAAGGGCATCGCCGATGCGAGAAATGAGGCGTGGTATGACGCAGTTTTCTTCCACCATTAAAACCGCCAGCAGCCCCCGCCAGGGCAAGAAATATTTCACCCTGGATGAGGCGGTTCGGGCATTGCCGCTGGTGAAGCGGATCGCGGCGGACATCCAGCAGACCCAGGCCCAGCGTCTGCGAATCCACGCGGAGCTGAGCGTGGGGCTTTCGGACCTTTCCCCGCGCCGCCAGGCAGGGTTGCAATCGGATTTCGACCGGGCGACGGATCGGCTGGAAAGCCTGATCGAAGAATTGACGCAGATCGGCGTGGACCTGAAGGATCCGTCCCGGGCGCTGCTGGACTTCCCCTGCCTGCACGAGGGCCGGGAAGTGTTGCTGTGCTGGAAGGCGGATGAAGAGACGATCACGCACTGGCACGAAGTGGACGGCGGATTCGCCGGCCGCAAGCCGGTGTGCTGCCTGCATCACTGATCTACAAGACGAGCACCTGGGTTTGTCGAGACGATCCCCCCGGATCGTCTCGTTTTGTTTTTGCGGAGATTTCGGTGGCGGACTCCCGGTGCGAGCGGGGGGTGCAGCGAATTGTCCGGGTCCGGGCATCAGGGCGCGCCGGGCAACCGGCGTCCATTTCCGTCGCGGCCGCCCCTTCCCCTTCCATTTGACGCTGGCCGCCCGCGCCCGCTAGGCTGTGATTCGCCGATCAGACGCCCGGAGGCGTGGCAGAGCGGTTTATTGCACCGGTCTTGAAAACCGGAGACGGGGCAACTCGTCCGGGGGTTCGAATCCCTCCGCCTCCGTTCCGCTGGTGGTCGCACCAATCAGCATGGTGTCGTTTTCATCCGCTTTTTCTCGGGGATTTTGAGCACTTCCGGCTTGGCCCGGGGCGCTCTCTTCCGCGCCGTTGCTGGCGTGGTTAGTCGCAGCATGTCGCGGGGTTCCGCGTCGCGTTTGGTGCGCCCTGTGGTGCGCGCCGTTTCCTTGGTCGGGCGTCCCGTTATCCGTACCTGTGGCCCGCAGGGTGCCAATTTGGGCGGGAGGTAGGCTCAAATCGGGCAGAACGGCCAATGCTTCGACTTCGCCGCCTGTCTGGCGATGTGTGTAGCGGTCCATGGTAAGCGTGATGGTCGAATGACGGGCGAGGGCCTGGGCGGTCTTGGGATGGACGCCGCCAGCGGCCAGGTTGCTGATGAACGAATGCCGCAGGGCATGGAAATCCGCAAAGCGGTCAGAGGCGTCCTGTTCGGGGATGCCCGCAGACTTCAAGTCCTCGCGAAACATGCGAACCACTTCCCATCGCACGGGAATCTTGAACGCCAGGGCCTCGGGCGTCTTGTTCTTCAGGTGCTCTTCCAGCAACTTCACCGTCGCCGGCCGAAGCGGCAGGGTATCGTCGCGGCGGCGCTTGGAGTAGGCGGCGGCCACGGTGACGTTGGGAGGCTTCGCCTTCAGCTTGAATGAAGCCTGGGTCAGGCTTCGGAGTTCACCTGCCCGCAGTCCTGTCTCCACAGCCAGCCGGTACAGAAGCGAGCGTTCCTTGCCAGTCATGCCGTAGCATTCCGCCCCGTTCTCCGCCGCCTTCAGCAATGCCCGCAGTTCATCGGCGGTAAAGGCTCGCCGATCATGCCGACGATCGAGCCGAACATTCAGTTTGTCCAAATGGCTGAGGGGATTGGTAGCGGCCCGGTTATCTCGAACCATCCAACGCCCGAATTGCTGGATGGCCTGAACGTAGAAGTTGAACGTCTGGGCGCTGATGCCGCGTTTAACGGTCTCGTCTTCTTGTTTCTTGTCGAGGCGGAGGTCGTGCAGGAAGGCCATGGCTTTGCTGGCGGAAACATCCGCCCAGGTCTCAAACTTGCAGCCCTTGATTACACGGGTTGCACGGCCTATTACGAGCTCGACATGCCGGGCAGTAGCGCCCTTTGCCGTCAGGGCGACCTTGAAGTCGTCCAAGTGCTCGGTAATTGGCCTCCGAGCTTGGCGAGCAAGTTTCTCGACGCTCGCATCAATGGCACCTTCGCGCCGCAAGACTGCATCGGATTCCCACTTGTCGGCGATTCGCTCGGCTGCTGCGTGGTCGGTGGTTCGCGTGGAACGGGTCACGTATTGGCCATCGGCATTCATGAATTTGGCCAGCCATTTACCTTTGCGAGCACCGTTACGACGAAAAATACTTGCCATCGTTCACCGTCCTTTCGTTGAACTTCTTGGCGACAAACTCAATTCCAGATACGCCGCAAGCCTGTCCACGCTGGTCAGGTCGAGCCCGCGCTCACCTCTTACGAATCTGGACAACGCCGCCTCGCTTACGCCGGTTTCTTGAGCGATGCGATAGCGGGATACGGGCGCGGCGATGATTGCCGCTCGTAACTGATCGCTGATCGTTTTGGTTTTTTCTGCCATGACTAAACTTTACCCTATACTTGCCGTATGTCAAGTATCGACTGGTCACGGACGAGACTTTTGGATATGTCCGCCCACGAGCACGAGGCCACGGTTGTGCAATTCATACAGATAATCCCACCATCCCGGGTGCGTCTTCGTTTCCGCGTCATAGGGAAAATCCTCGCGTCGAGGGCCCAGCGCGCCCGGTCGGAACCACGCCTCCGGCGTCGGAGGCGCGGGTGCGGCGGGCACGAGCGGGCGTGGGGGCGCTTTGGGTGTCGGGGTCCCCATGTCTGGCCGTTGCAGCAACGCCAGCAACTCGGTCTTGTGCGCCCTGAGCCTGACAAGAAGTTCCGGCGTAACGGTCCCCGCCGGGGCGTCATAGGCCAGCCTGCCCGCCTTGTCACTCAAGATGATTCCCTGGTTGCGAAGATCGGACATAAGATTTTCGGGCGTCATAGTTCGCCCCTTTCTCGACCTTCGGCCTGTACGCCAACGTGCCCGGAATTCCGGGGATCGTTGGACGTGGAACCAGCAGAACCAGCAAAAGAGGGTTTTGAAGGTTTTGAAGGTTCGCCAACTTGGGGGATCCGTAATTTCGGGTTGATCGTGTAGCGGGTTGTCGGGCGTCCGCCAGTCTGGTCGGGGTGTTCTTCCAACCACCGCGCCGACACGAGTACGTCTAACGCTGCCTGGGTCCGCTCGCGGTCCAATCCGCCCCAACAGCGGTTGTAGATGTCCCTTGCGGTGAAGTTGTCGGGTAACTCGCCCTTTTCGATGCGCCTGGCCAGCAGTTGAGCCGACAAGGCCGGTGCGCGTCCGACAACGGCGTATACACGCCGGGCGTGCGATTCCAGATACGCAGCCCACGTCAGCGCCAGCCGCGCCGCGTCCGCCGTCACCGCGCCCGCGCGACCTTCCAAGAGATGGAAAATCAGCGCCAACGCCGGCACCAGCTTCTTGTACTTCAACAGGTGCGACTCTATCGCCGAGTGATCCTCACCGGACCGGCAGCGGCGCATCAGATCCGCGTGCCAGGCATCGAAAAGCATTTGTGCAGCATCGTCGAATCGCAGGAACGGCAAAGCCACGCGGTCCAGGGCATCCCGCTGGGCCTTTACCACCTCTGGCGTCAGGTTGGCCAGCCGCACCAGCGCGGTATCGGCGGCGGCCTTGGCGTCGGCGTCCGGGTAACGGTCGATGTTTCGCCACTCGGCGGGGGTATCCGGCCATACCCCCAGTTGAAAGCGCTGGGCCAGTCCATCGTCGCCGTTGCCACCGATTACGGCTTGGCGGATGTAGTCGGAAATCACGCCAGGCTGAATAGTTCCGACGACGCTCAAGGCCACGCTCTCGATTTTCAGCGTACCGCGTCCGATGCGCCGGTACTCGTATCCTCCCAACCCGTCCCAGGCTTGAAGGTAAAAGGCGCGGTCGTTTTCGTGGCCTTCTCGGTCCATCGTCCGCAGCCATCCAGCCAACTCATCGCGCACCAGCAGCACGCCGTCCGGATTTTGATTGAGCACCACGCCCAGCGCTTCGACCGTGGCGTCATGCACGATATACACACGTTCCGTCGGCGGGAAATCTTCCTGTCCGGCCGCCATCTTTTGGGCCAACGCCTCCGCCTCGTCGCGCATGCCAGACTTCACAAGTTTTTCGAGGGTCTGCTTATGGGCTTTGGAGTCGGCTTCGCCGAGTAGCTGGTGGGCTCGATGTTCCTCCGTCGCTTGAGCGTACTGGCGCTGGGCGTCGGCCTGTAGGCGGTGGATCGTCTTGAGCGCCTCACGCATCGATGGGCTTTTCATCAAGGACGGGGAACCGATCAGGAGCGCCCACAGGTTCGCGACCACCTGCCAATCGTCGTACTGTTTGGGCCGTATGGCGATCTTGCGACCGATCAGAGCGCCGGCGCTGGCAAGTACCGCCACGGCCACGAAATCCGCCGGGCATTGCATGCGCTCGGCTACGTCCGACACCCAGGGGCGCAGGCTTTTTGGCAGCAAGGCGTAATCAAAAGGCATCACCGCCGGCAATCCTGGGGGCAGTGGCAATGGATCGGCCAAGGATTCTGCAACCGCCATGACCGTGGATTGGCCGATAAGTGTTTCCAAATCATGACGCATGGTATTTTCGTCATGGCCGGCGCTCCGGTGGCGTTCTACCCAATCGGCCATGTCGCCCTTGGGGGGTAAGGCCATACCGTTGGTGCCAGGGTTTACGATCCGCACCGCCCCCGGGGGGTCCAGCTTTGCCAAGATGCCTACCACGTCCGCTGCATACCCTTCGCCGGCTTTGTCATTGTCGGGGAAAATGACAACTTTGCGCCCGGCCAGGGGTGTCCAATCCGTCTTGCTGGCGCTCTGGCTGCCCTGGGCGCTGGTCGTGGCCAGATATCCTAACTTCGTAGCCGCGTCCGTTGCTTTTTCGCCCTCGCATACGAGAACCCGTTCTCCGGGACGAGCAAGCAACTCCGGCAACCGATACAGCGGGCGAGGCTCGGGCATCCCTCCAATGATCCATCCCGCCAAGATATTGCTCACCGGGCGAATGTCCTTTCCCACGGGTGTATTCCAGCGCACCACCATCCCCACCAGCCCTCCGTCGGCACGTTGATAACTCCACGTTGCCGCGTGCGTGCCGTGTTGCCGATCCAATTCGGCCACAGCATCCTCGGCAGTTGCATAGGTGGCCTGGACAAACGATTTTCGCTTCCCGCTGTTTTTGGGCATCGGCCGGGCCGTGGTCGGCGCAGCCGGCATAAGATCCGACATCTTAAGCTCCATGGCTGCCGCAATTTCTTCCGGCGTGCATCCAGCGTGGCAGTACACCAGTGCACGACCATCTTCCCCCTCGCTGACCGACAGGCTCGGCCGTTTGTCCGAATGCGCGGGGCACCGCGCAGTCCATCCCGCGCCGCTGCGCTTTGCGTCAGGAATTTTCGAGAGAACCAATTCGATGGAAGTCATCGTTCACCCCCACTTCCGCCGCTTGCCTGCTCATCCAGCCAGCGCCGTAGCGCGTCAACGGGATACAGAATGGCCTTTCCCATGCGAACGTGCGGAACCTTGCCGCAATTTGTTAATTCCCACAGTTTCCGCTCGGAAATCCCCAGGGAGACCGCCGCCTCACGAGGTCGAAGGGCCAGGCAAGGCGTCACCGGATCGGGCTTCGCCAGGGAATTGACGGGGTTAGACATTGTCCACCCCCTTCCGCTGACGGGGGAACCGCACCAGCACGCCAAGCCTCACTAGCTCACGATGGGCGTCGGCCGCTGTCAGGTAGTCGCCCTTCCTTCGGGCGTGAACCAATGCCACGACATACGCGATGATGACAGCATCGCGCTGGCGTGCCGAATCAGGGGGTGAAACAGGTACATGAAACATCGGGGATTCCTTTCCGGGCAAAAGCCCTTGCTGGAATCCCCGCCCACCTTGCGCGGGCGTTGCGCCCCAAAATGCCGGTTAGGGCCGTCGTTCTCTTCTTTTCTCAAATCATCGTTGCGCGCAACGTTGCGCGGTCATTCCGCGCAATACTCGCACAGCGGTTTGGTTCCCACCTTGTCCTGCGTAACCTTGATTGGCTCTCCGCACTCCGCGCAGTATTCGCGAAAGTATCGCGAACCAGGTATCGGCTTCCCCTGGTCTGACCGATCATCGCCCGGGGACGCTGGCGGGGCCACGGCTTCCACGTCGGCCGTTCCGTCATCCGGGTAAATTTCGCGATACCCCTTGGGCCGGTCGGCCTTACTTCCTCGCGCCAAAGCTGCCGCCATTTTGTATTCCTTGCTCCGCGACAACGTGCCGGGACTTCTTCCTACACTTCGGGCTATCTCCGCGTCGGACCAATCCGGATGGTCTCGCACCAGGAGCATCGCCTTTGATAGCCATTCGGTTTGGCTTGCGACCGTCTTTTGTGTTGCGGGCGGAGCCGGCGCTGGCACTTGTGCGTCAGCCGCCAGCTTCGCCTTCATTTTCTGCCGATCTGCCCACGCCGAGGCGCATGCGTGGATTTCTCGCGCGGTCAGATTGCCGGTTCGGATGGTCTCGAGGGGAATCTCCACGATCCGCGCAAGGTGTTCCCAGTCCTCAAGCGACTCAGGCGGGGTAAATCCTTGTGCGGCCAATTCATCCCCGGAAGCCCGCAACCCGGCGCTAATAGCCTCGGCAAGTTCGACCAAACGCCGCCGATACTCGGCGTCGTTTTTCTTTCCTTCCGGCGATTGCAGGGCCGCGCCCAAAGCCTGCAACTTAATCCTTGCCTGCTCCCACGCGGCCTTCGTCTTTGGATCTGATTCCATGGCCGTGGCGAACGCTCGCCCGGCAGTCGCCGGCTCTTGATTCAGCGCCTCGTGTCTTCGGTCGTTCAATCCCCGCAACATTTGCAGGGTTTTCTCGTCGTCGTAACCGGGCATGTCCAGCGTTGCCACCTCGGCGCTTTGTCCACCCAATGATTCAATCAAGTGATCCGATTCGCAAAGCACTCGGGTTCGCCAATCTCCAGGGGCCGCGCCGTTGACAGGATGCGATGGCGTAAACGCCAAACGCTTCAAAGCTACTCGTTGTGTTTGCGCTTCCTTCCACGTCGCCTGGATCACCTTTTCCCACCGGTTTACATCGTCATTTTCAAGTTGCTCCGGCGTGGTTGGGACAACGAAGATCCCGCCGGCCTCGCACCGCTTTTGTCGCGCGATCGCTTCCGCACGCTGTTGCTTCGCCCAACGCACATAGGCGGCAGTTCGGATGAATTCGGCGAGCACGTCGGCGAAGATGACATTGGGCGGTGATGTTCTTTTTTCCTCCATTGCCCGATGCCGCAATGTGGCCAGGAGGTCCGTCAAAGCTGCCCCTGGGTCCATTCCGTTGGCAAAAAAAGGCTGTAGCATTTTCATTGCCTGCTGCATGCGATCGGCGGTGCTGCTGTCGTTCTGCTCTTTGGTCAGGGTAAATCCGTCATTGACCATCTGATAGAGGCGCATCACTCTGGTAATGGCCGAGGTATCCATGCTGCGCGACAGGCATTCCTGTCGAAGTGCTTCTAACATTTCCTGGCCATCGGCGAAGAAATGCTCGTTAGGCGCGGACATGGTTACCACGTCCAGGTCCGCTATTCGTCCCTGCTTGCGGCATATCTGGCCTAATTTCTCGACGTAGCCGCCGAATTCTTTGGTGATGTAGCTCCATGCTTCGAACGCTTCGATCCACAAGATCGCACGGGCGGGCCCCGTCGCTGCTCGCGCGTCCTGCAACAACAGGTGTACACGAGGCAGGTTCATTGCAAAAAAACGTTCAATTCTGCGCTTTTCGGAATCTGACAATTCGGGCATTTCGCACTCGCTCTCAATGGGTTGGTCTCGGCGGCGACGATGCGAGTACGGATCGTCCACCGCCGAAACCACTTGGCCGGGGATCAACCGGCCTTCCCGAGGAGCGCCATTCTACCACCATTCCTACTTGAGCAATTGCGCCACTCCCCGTGCCGATAAACGCTGCTTCTGATTTCGCCCGATCCTGAGCCACCAAGCAGACGAACACATGCGTCGCCGAACCTATTCTTAAATTGATAGCAAGCAAGAAGGTTTAGACCGGTCTCGCCCAAGTGATCCAGCGCTGCAATTCCTGCACGCTCGGAGTCTTAGTGCCCCGTGTGATCTTGATCCAATAGTGCTTGTCGATCACCTGCGTCAATGATGTGTCCGGCATGCCAAGCTGGCGCGGCAGGTCCGCAATCCCGAATCCGCGTAATCAGCATTCGGTTTGGATGTCGCAAAGCACAGACCGAATGTGGCGCATGTGTTCGACGTACGAGGCCCCGCTGCCGTCGTAGCCAAAATGCTCTCGGATCGGTGTATCCCACGGCCCTAACAACTTCGGCCGCAGGGCGAACAGTATTTTCGCCGCTCCGACCGGCCCAACGGTGGCTTTGACGCCATCACTGCGCACGGAAGCTGTCAGCGCTGACAGCCGATCGAACGCCGGACCGATGGCTGCTAAGGTGCTCTCATCGGACTCCAGGATATCCGCATCGGGCGTTGATAAGCATGATTCGTCATCATTAAACCACGCAATGATTTGAGCGGCAGCTTGGTCGTGTCGACCTTTGGCAAACTGCCGGCAGCCCCACGCGTTCAGCCACTTTAGCAACGCTCGCCCATGCGCCGGGTTTCGAATGTCCACCGCCCCATTCGTCGCGGACTGCAGGGCGTTCCAGGAAATATCGAAGTCAACTACGTGTTTAAACAGGTAGCAAGACCATGCCAGTTCGTAAAGGCATAACTGCGCCATGCCGTGCCCCTTCATGTCACTCGCAGGTGGAATCCCTGCCACCGGAACAACCGGAACAATTGTTAAATCGCTGACAGTCTGGAGCGCCATTGAGTCCGGCTGGGTAGCATTTTTCCAGCCACGACCCCAGCCTCTCGGGATAGGTCAGCGGAAACCATGAGCGATGCCCTTACCCCCCTTGCGCGATCGCTTTGAGTTCCGCAGGAATTTCGACCGCATTCCGGCCGAAGTAATAGAATCGCTCTGCCACCAACGCATTCTTGCCCCCAAGGTCTTTCCGCACGTTATGTTGCGTGTGCGTCCCTCCCTGCAATTGCTTCCATTGGCCATCTACCCTGAAGTAAAGATTGTCGCCGACGTGTCGCCGATGATCAGCGGAAGATGCGTCCGGTTTTTTGATCTGGAATCGACCGTCGTGAAAATACCGTTCCAGCGGGAGTTGTTCCTGAACCCGCATTGCGTATATCAATTTGCCGTGCGTCGGCTTCCGGGCCGGCCCAATTCCCACGATCCAATCGCCAGCCTGGGCAACTCTCCGGATGGCCGGCTTGCAGATTGCCAGCGTGCAATAGCCCCAGAATGGATTCGGTGCCGCGCCGTCATCAACGACTAGAACATAGCTGAAAAGTCGCAAGACCATACCTCTAGTTCGGAAGCAAGAGGATCAAGGAAATCCATGGGGAACATCATAACATTTCGGTTCCCTCGCCGTCGCGGAAGCGGGCGGCTCATTAATTTGGAAACTCAATGTCCAGCCTCATCGATTGGACAGTTTGGCACCATTCGGTTTAAATCCGCGAGAATAGCTCTGAAAGAAGGAAGCGCCGCGCGAACGGCTTTTCTCGCGCGATTATTGCGAGAGGGCACCGATGCCAACCAGGAAGAGCACCACCGGCAGCGAACTTTTCATCGTGGACAACAGCGACATGGACTGGAAGGTTCTCCGCTACCTGCACGACTGGTGCCAGCTTTCCAGTACCATCGACATCGCCACCGGCTATTTCGAGATCGGGGCGCTCCTAGCGCTCAAGGACGAGTGGCAAAAGGTGGATCACATCCGCGTTCTCATGGGCGATGAAGTCTCGCGCCGCACCATGGATGCGTTCGTAGATGCGCTCACGCGGCACCTGGACGCCAGCGTAGAGGCCGAAAAGCAGAAGAACGATTTCCTTGTTGGCGTCGCCGCAATCGTCGCAGGCATCCGATCTAAAAAGATCGAGTGCCGCGTATATCGGAAAGAGAAATTCCACGCGAAGGCGTACATCACGCACGCTAGGCTAGAAGTCGTTGGATCATCGGCGCTGGTAGGATCGTCAAATTTCACCTATCCGGGCCTGACGGAGAACATCGAGCTGAATGTCCAAATTACCGGTGGCCCCGTCAAAGTCCTCCAGGAATGGTACGAAGAACACTGGGCGAAGGCCGAGAACGTGTCCGCCGACGTGCTGCGCGTCATCGAGCGTCACATCCGCGAGTACAGCCCGTTCCTGGTATACGCCAAATCACTCCAGGAATACTTCAAAGGCCACGAAATGACCGCCAGCGAGTGGGAAGTCGGCGGCGGCGCTCGCGCCTCCCGCATGTACCCCGTTCTGGACCAGTACCAGCGTGACGGATACAACGCCCTCCTCAAGATCGCCGAGAACTACCGTGGCGCGTTCCTCTGCGACGGCGTGGGCCTGGGAAAAACCTTCGTCGGCCTCATGCTGATCGAACGGCTGGTCGAGTACGACCGCAAGCGCGTCGCGCTGATCGTCCCCAAGGCTGGCCGCAAGCCGGTTTGGGAGGCGGCGCTGAACAAGTACCTGCGCCACATCTCCGGGATTTTCAGCAATCTCGTCATCATCAACCACACGGATCTTCAACGCGGCGGCGAGTACCCGGAAAAGCTCGAACGCATCAAGGAAATGGCCGACGCCATCATCATTGATGAGGCCCACCACTTCCGAAATCCGGGCACGCTCGGCATCGGCCCCCGCACGCGCCCCTCCCGCTACCGCAACTTGTTCGACATTTGCGACGGCAAGCAGATGTTCCTGCTCACCGCCACGCCGGTCAACAACCGCCTCATCGACCTGCAACATATGATCGAGCTTTTCAGCCGAAAGCAAGCCGATTACTTCAAGGCCGCACCGCTGGGCATCCACTCCCTTCCGGGCCACTTCCGCACGATGGAAAAGGACTTGGAAAACCTCGTCGCGCAAAAGACTAACGACGGCGAGACCGAAACCAATCCCGCCGAAGCCGCCCAGGTATTGTCCAGCGATAATCTTTTCCAGCGCCTCGTGGTCCAACGCAGCCGCGCCTACGTCAAGAGAAGCCAGCAGCAGTACGGCGGCAATCAGGCCATGTTCCCCGACCGCGCCGCGCCCCAGGTCGCCGACTACTCCGTGAAAAAGACCTACGGCAAGCTGCTCACGAAGCTGGAAAGCGCCTTTTCCAAGGAAAAACCGCTGTTCTCCCTTGCCATCTACTACCCTTTGGCCTTCTACCGAGGCCCGGACTCGACCATCGACCCATTAGAACAAGGACGGCAGCGGCAAATCGTCCGCCTCATCCGCACGCAATTTCTCAAACGATTTGAGAGTTCGGCACACGCGTTTGAGGCATCATGCCACACGCTGCTGACCAAGCTGCTCGCGTGGATCACCAAACACGCCGAGACAGCCGGCGAGAAGCGCAACCTTGAACGCTGGATTGGCCGGCACTCCGATTTGATCGGCTACGTTCGGCACCGCCAGCAGACGCTCATCGGCGCGCAGGAGGACGAGGAAGATGATGACCTCGTGTCGGAGGAAATGCTGGAAGACATCGAGGAGTTGAAGCGCACCGAGTATGACGTAGAAGCCATGCTGGACGAATGTTACAACGACCTCGATCAGCTTGTAGATTTCCTGACCGAGTTGAAGAAGTTTGAACCCAAGCACGACGACAAACTCAAGGCTCTCATCAAGCTCCTCAAGACCGATCCAGTGCTCAAAAGCCACAGATGCCTGATCTTCACTGAATACGCCGCCACCGCTCGCTATCTCAAAGGGCAGTTGGCCGAAGCCGGCATCAAGGGCGTGGACGAAATCGACAGCGGCATCAAGCGCGATCGCGGCGAAATGATCCTGCAATTCGCTCCCTACTACAACGGTGCATCATCGGCCAAACTCAAGGAAATGGGCCTCGATGAAATCCGCATTCTCATTTCGACGGATGTGCTCTCCGAAGGCTTGAACCTTCAAGATGCCATGCGGCTTATCAATTATGACCTTCACTGGAATCCAGTGCGGTTGATGCAGCGTATCGGTCGCGTGGATCGCCGCATGTCGCCTGCCGTCGAGGCCGCGCTGGTTGCGGACCATCCGGAAAAAGCAGAACTGCGAGGCAAAATCGTCTACTGGAATTTCCTGCCGCCGGATGAACTCGACGACCTGCTCCGGCTTTACAGCCGCGTATCCCACAAGACGCTTCGCATCAGCAAGACATTCGGTATCGAGGGCAAGAAGCTCCTCCGCCCCGAGGATGATTACGAAGCGCTCAAGGATTTCACCCAGGCATACGAAGGCACACCGACCCCGGTGGAGGAAATGCACTTGGCGTACCAGAAGCTCCTGCAAGACGATCCCACCTTGGAATCCTCACTCAACGCCCTCCCTGGCCGCGTGTTCAGCGGCAAGGAAAACCTTAAGCCCGGCACGCAGGCGGTCTTTTTCTGTTACGCCCTGCCGGCCCCGCCCCAGCATGTCCCCGACATGGAGCGCGGCGGGGAATTGCTGTGGACCGAACAGGCCGGCGAAACCAAGTGGTATCTCTACGACGTGGCCAGCGGGAACATCATTGAAGAACCCACCGCCATCTTCGCCGATATTAAATGTGAGCCGCCCACGCCGCGCCGCCGCGCGATACCTGACGCCACGCTGTCCGAAGTGCGCGGCAAGGTAGAAAAGCACATCAAGAACACCTATTTGAAGGCTGCGCAGGCCCCCGCCGACGTGAGACCCATACTCAAGGCTTGGATGGAGCTGAATTGATGGCCACACCGCAGCAGATCGAATCCGCCCTCCAGCGCGTGCGCGACCAGAAAACCTTCGTGCAGGAATTGCTCGCTGGCGCGCTCGACTGGCCCATCGCGCAGAAGGTCGAATCGCTCGGCGACATCGCCTTCGACTGGTCCGAATCCGAGTTGCGTGCCCAGGGCTTGAGCAAGCATCTCGTCGCCGGCCAAATCTCGCAGATTCAGCCCCTGCGCGCCGATCAACCCTGGGGCGTCTTTATTCTGGAATTCAAAAATGCCGACGTATTCAACACCGGCAGAGGTATGACTGGCCCACTCCGGCAGGTGCTCCGCGGTTTGGTCCCGTCGCGGCGGCGCGATGCGGGCCTCGCTGTCTGGAAACGCGAAAATCTGCTGTTCATCTGCACCCACGACTACAAGCATTACCGGTTTGCCTATTTCAAGGCACCTCTCGGCGAAACCAAAACTGCGCCCCTGGCCGCGTTCGGATGGAACCCCGATGAGCCGGTGCGCACCGCATGTGAATGGAATTTACCGGCGCTCACATGGCCGGAAAGCAAGACAAGCGCCGACGAATGGATCGCTCGCTGGGCTGGCGCGTTTGACGTTGAAAAGGTCACAAGGGAGTTTTATGAAGATTATGAACGAGTGTTCAAGCAAGTCGAATCTCTCATAGGCAAACACACAGCTCTTGACGATGATTCCCTCCGGCTGTTTACCCAATCCCTCTTCAATCGCCTCATGTTCCTCCGCTTCATTGAACGGAAGACGGGCTGGTTGACCTTTGGAACATCTCGCCATTTTCTGTCAGAGCTATTCAAAGCTGGCGGGCTAGCAAAGCGTACCTTTTATCGCACTCGTCTCCGGCCGCTGTTCTTTGAAGGCCTGGCGAAAGAACATGCCAAATCCGACGTCTACGGCGACGTCCCTTTTTTGAATGGCGGTCTATTTGAAGAGGGCGACCTAGACAAGAAAGTGACCGATCTTCCGGACCATGTATTTGCTCCGATTCTAGACCAATCAGGTCTCTTCTACCGCTATAACTTCACGGTTGAGGAATCTACGCCCCTCGATATCGAAGTGGCGGTGGACCCCGAGATGTTGGGAAAAGTGTTCGAGCGGCTCGTGACGCGACGACATGAATCTGGGTCGTATTACACGCCTCGTCCCATTGTTTCGTTCATGTGCCGGGAAGCGCTGAAGGGCTATTTGCAGAGTGTAGTGAAGGCTCCTGAATCTGCCATTACAGCGCTGGTGGACAATCACGAAGTCGCCGGACTGTCCGAATCTCACGCCCGCGCTATTATCACCGCTCTCGATGACTTGAAAGCTGTCGATCCAGCTTGTGGATCGGGCGCATATCTCCTGGGACTGCTCCATGAGGTTGCCGTGTTGTATCGTCTCCTCTATAGCGAAAAGCTGCTGCGAGATTCGCGCTCTCTTTATGACCTTAAGCTTCGCATTATTAGCCACAATTTGTACGGCGTAGATATTGATCCGTTCGCAACGAGCATTGCTATGCTACGGCTTTGGCTCTCGCTGGCCGTGGATTCGGATGACCCTGTACCACTGCCAAATTTGGAATACAAGATTGAAACGGGGGATTCAATCTGCGGGCCTGATCCACAGGGAACACGCGATGCGTTCGGGAGCGGCGAAATGTTCGAAGCCCGGCTCGCTTCGATTGCCGATGACCTTGTGGAATTGAAGGATCGTTTCTTGAAGTCGCACGGTGCCGAAAAGACCGAGTTGAAGAAGATCATCCAGAAACAAGAAACGGACATTGCCCACGAACTCAGGTTGCTGCGACTCAAGGACGAGGTAATTTGGCGTGTGCAATTTGCTGAAGCATTCTCAAAGGGTGGGGGTTTCCATATCGTCCTGGCGAATCCGCCATATATTCGGCAAGAACTTATCAAGGAACTCAAACCGAAACTCGAAAATCTATACGAATGTTTTGATGGCCGCGCTGATTTCTACGTGTATTTCTATGAACGAGGCGTCAAATTGCTTCAAAAGGGTGGGGTGTTGTCATTCATTAGTTCCAACAAATTCTTCCGGGCCGGCTATGGCAAGCCCTTGCGAGCGTTTATGTCGCAACAAACTGAACTGCGCCAAATTATCGACTTCAACGATCTTCCGATTTTTGCTGCGACGGCATATCCCTGCATCGTAATAGCGCGACGACAATCCCCAGTGTCCGCTCACACCGTTGCTACGCTGAACGTCTATACAGAAGATGAACTTGGTCGTTTCGCGCAGCTCGCCGCCAGTCAAATAGTTCCAATGGCTCAAAACGACTTTGGGTCGGGCGTATGGCGTTTGCAAGCGCCTGATATCCTAGCACTATTGACGAAGATTCGGTCTGCTGGCACATTGCTGGGCGAACTTCTGGATGATCAGATTTACGCCGGCATCAAGACTGGCCTCAATGAAGCATTCATAATCGACGGTGATACTCGCGCTAGGCTTCTCCGAAGCGATCCACGTTGCAAGGAAATCATCAAACCGTTCATTAAGGGAAAGGATATCGGAAAATGGCTGCCGGAAACCGGCGACCGTTTCATCATCTACACCCCACATGGAATCAAAATCGATCATTATCCTGCGATCAAAGAGCATTTGCGGGCCTTCAAGTCGGACTTAGAAGAGCGGGCTCTCGACCAAAAGTGGTACGAATTGCAACAGCCTCAATTGGCTTTTGTCGAGCGATTCGAGGAACAAAAAATTATTTACCCAAATGTCTCCCTGGGGTGTCGCTTTGCTATAGACACTAATAGCTATTTGGATATGACATCGTTCTGTATCAGGTCGAGCGATCTGGCACTCTTAGCAATTCTGAACTCATCACTGATGACGTTCTTTTTTTCCCATCTGGGAATTCAACGTCGGGGTGGTTATCAGGAGTTCAAAACGCAATACGTTCGCGAGCTTCCCATCGCATTGCCTGCGGCTGCGCAACGGCGAGCTATGGAGGGGCTTGTAACCTGTGTGCTGTGGTTAAATCGCTACGCTCGTGAACAACGAAACGCAGAAACGAATCGGGATCAACTCATGCGAGCATATTTGGAACGCATCTTGAATGGGTTGGTTTACGAGTTGTATTTCAAAGATGAGCTGGTACGAGCTGGGCTCCGATTGTTTGATATCGTTTCTAACGCCAAGGTCCCTGAGCTAAACGCTATTCCAGAGGATGACCGCATCCGTCAGTTGCGGGCTTACTTCGAGAGCATTCAGGGCGGCGGCCACCCACTTCGGATCGCTCTTGATCGTCTGCAAACCCTCGATACCGTCCGCGTCATCGAGGGGAATGCGTGAAGATAACGAAGATTTCACTCCAGGGATTTCGTGCGTTTGATGAGCCTTTTGAACTCGATCTCGGCGACGGGAAGAACCTATTGCTTCACGGCGAAAACGGGTCAGGCAAGTCTTCGCTTTATCTTGCGATGAAGAGGATGTTCGAAGAACTTGGGGACAACATTGCAAAATATCGTAACCACTTTTGTCCCGACACACGAACGACTCAAGTGCAGGTTCATATAAAGGGCAATGACGCCAAGGGAGCGGCACATGACACCACTTTTCAGTGGGACCAAGCCAATGGCCACCCGATTGTTGTGCCGGCAAATCCCGCGGTGTCCCCAGTCTCCGCCACTTCGCGGTCACTATTGGCTGATGGCGCGCGTCGCTCAGGCTTCCTTGACTACCGGGTGATGCTCAGAACGCACCTGTTCACCAGTCCCCTTTCCCGTGCCAATTGGGGGGCGAGCAACCATGATGTAATTTATGGTGCCGACGCTAAGGGCCTCGAAGCGCAACTTTTCGACGTTATGACGCTCGCAATCCTGGCGGGAGTTCGAGTTACTACGGCAGGTGGCCGCGAGACTACCATCGGCCGCCTGATGCGAAACGTCTGGCAAAACCGACCGGCAACCCGTCACAAGAACCGCCTGTATAACGCCAATTCTCATACGGAGACGTTCAACCAGGCGTTCAATGCCAAACTGCCTGAACTTGAAGCTAAGCTCGCGGAATTCCTCAACAACTTCGAGAATCATCAGCTTGCGGTGAAGTTCCAGCCAGTCAACCTAGCCTGGGACAAGCCCTCGCTGATGCTATCAGGTGCCAACCTGATCCCGCAGGTGACCTTCAGGGGGAAGGCCGTGGCAGATTATCACGAATTTCTCAACGAGGCTCGTCTTTCTGCGATTGCCGCCTGCATGTTTCTCGCCGGCGTGTATTTATCCGACAATGACTTTAATAATCCAGCATATCCCCGATTTTTAGTCCTCGATGATACGTTGATTGGACTTGAGCTTGAGAACCGGCTGCCGGTGCTAAAAATTTTGAAAAGTGATGCGTTCAGGCACTACCAGATCTTTCTTTTTACCCACGACCGTGTGTGGTACGACCTCGCACGAGGATATCTGCCGGTGGAAGACGGATGGTTACACAAGGAGCTATTGGCTGACGAGACCACAGGGAAATTGATTCCACGGGAACGGGCATTTCAATCATCTTTGGCACTCGCGAAGGCCAGAATGAATGATGGCGATTTTCCCGCCGCCGCCGTACATGCGCGGGCCGCGCTTGAATGGAAACTCCGAAACGTTTGCGAAAAGCGGGGTGTCCGGATTAAGTTTAAGAAGGATCAAAAAGAGATCAAGGCGGACGATCTGTGGAAAGGGATTCTCGCGAGGCAGCAAGAGCGCGAGGAGCATCAGAAGACTCACCCCGGTTCGCCCGATTTCATCCCCGCTGCGTTACAGAGAGATATTGAAGCCGTTCGGTCCACAGTTCTCAATCAACTCAGTCACGAGGGAGCGCTGGCCTTGGTCCGAAACGATGTTCATGCAGCAATTACAGCCGTGGAGGCATTCCACAATCACAATTTTCCAGATGCCTGAAACAGCTTAACGGGCACAATCTATGCATATGATCGTCAACCGCCGGCGTTTTTTCGGCATGCTCAATATCAGCGTGAACCGAGCCGATCAGCGTAAGTGGAAGGCCGATCGGTCCTTCTTGCGCATCCATGCTCAGAGGGATCGCATCCGCATCTCCGGCCGCACCGTCGTGGCTGAATTCCCCGCCACCGTGCTCGTGCCCGGCGTGCTATTTATGCGCGCCAAGCAGTTTTACGACCTGATGCAGGTCGCCCCCGAAGGCCCCGAACTTTGCCTCCGTCGCTCGGGCCACATGATCCACGTCGGCGATGTCTCGTTCCCCTGGGACCTCGACGATGGACTCTATTTCGCAAATCCTGACGCGGCCCCGGAGCGCCACCCGAAAGACCCCGTTCGGCGGCGCGTCAGCCCGCGACCGCGCAAAGACTCCGGTGACGCACTGCTCGATTTTGACAGGGACCGGACTGCGGCGAAACCGGCGAATTGGTCGCTTCGCGCCACGGCCGGGGGCCAGCGACGCCTGCAAATCCTGCCGGTGGTACAATCAGGCACTCGACAAGAGACAGGCGACTTCCCAAGCGGAAAAACCCGCGTGGAAAATTACCGACGCCAGGAGCAACGTTCATGGAAAAAATTGCGGTCATTCTCGTGAAAGGCAAGGAAACCAAGGGCACCTACGTCTACGAGGAGGAATTGGGCGAGGGCGGCAAGCCGCCGGTCCTCAAGACGCAGTACATTCAAAAGTGGGTGCTGGATTCTAATCCGCCGGCGAAAATCAAAGTGACGATTGAGGAAGCATAGACCTTCCGGAAGGCGGTTTCGCCGACCTGGGCTCGATCTCGCCGACGTGATTGCGGCAGATTTATTTGAATTGGTCGAGTATTGTCCGTGCGGATGGTGGGAGGTTCGCCAGAATGGGGGCGGCGGCGGGCATGCCGAGGACCGCCTTCAAGACTGACGCAAAGGGGGCGTCGTATTTCACAGAATGGACAAAATACCGTCCCTGCTCAATATCCGTTGCATCGAACAGAAGATCGACGACGGGCGCGGTATCACAGCGCGCTGTCGCACGCCAGATGAACCGCGGAAGATTCTTGGCCAGTACTTCGTGCCGAAGATCAGGGGGCAACCCCGTGCCATTGAAGATGTCTCGTTTCAGATGACTGACCGTGGTGAGGTGTATGTCCCATTTGAGGCGGTCCTTCAACGGGACAATCGCATGGCTTCGAAGCAATTCGATAAAGTCGTCGAAGTTGACAACTGACGATTGGACCAATCCAAAGGGAATTCGGATTTTGTGATAAAGCGGGACCAGGAGCATCTGCGGGACGAAGCGTACCGCGACATTACCGCCGGCGCTGTCCCTCCATGATGTTGAAAGCGATAAGTGTTGTTGAGGATTGCCAGCGTTGTCCGGGAGAGTAACGGTGGTACCGTCGAAGACCATGCGTGCGAACGGTCCCACCTGGTCATCGTGCGCGTAAATGCGATCAATAAAGCACGAGTTTGAAAGAAAACCGTTGGGACCTCCGGCACCCATAACCGCAGCCCCAACGCCAAAGCCCGTAGCTGCCACTGCGTGCTGTCCCCTGAATGCCGGAGTGCCGCCCCCGGTGTCAAAAAGTGCGCCCAGCAGTAGCGTGGGTACGCGCCCGCGGAGATACCCGTAAAGCGAGCTTTTTAATACGAATTCGTCGGATGCACTGATAACGAACGGTTCGAGTCCGACGCTGCGCACCGCGAGGGCCATTTGTTCGGCCGTGAGACCTCGATTGGGCAGGTTACGTGACCGGCCGGCGAAATTTACGCTCGCCGCCTTCGTGATCTCTACTGGTGACAGAATCGCATGCTGAAACAACATGCCCGTGCCGTGGAACGCAGACCACAGGGCACTCGTTGCGCACGCGGCCACTACGCTGTCCTGCTCTTGGAAAGCCAACGATTCAACCTTCAAATCGATCCCGAAGAGACTGGCATCGTAGGACCGCGTAATCGGGAAACACCGACGCCCATGATCTTCAGGATACGTCCGAAGGCATGTTCGCCCGACCACCGTTTCCGGGAGAGGCTTTACGACGACGAAGCCCAGGTACGTAGACTTCATCAGGTCCGCTGTTAGGCCACCCGCTCCGCCCTTAAGCAGATTTTCAAGGTCGGCGGCAGCGAATTGTTGATTGAAGAAATGCAGCCGGGCGCAGCGCCGGTCATACTGATGATGGCAGCGCACGTAATAGGCGGCGAAGTCTTCCAGGAAATCACGATCGACGTAATCGTTTTCGACGACGATGGTCTTCGCGCCCAGCTTGCCGAAGTAGCTCTCGAAATAAAAACAATGGGTCTTTGTCGCGATTACTGCTGGATCGGCGTTGGCCTTGTCCGCCAGCAGTTTCCGGAGTGTGTCAATGGAGTAGGCGTGGACCTCGTAGGGCACGAAGGGAATCTCGCATCAAACGGTGATCGGCTCTTGCATCGCCTTCGGGTCAACGCGCTGGGCGTCGCGCAGTCGATCCGCCGTTTCGACGGTTTTACGAACGGTCTCCGTCAAGGCGGTCTGGCCCTGCGCAGACGAAAGCCACTGGGTCGCTTTAAGGACAAAAGCAGCGACTTCCGGTGGTGGCGATTGCTCGTCCACGACTGGCTTCTTGGGCATCTGGGTCTCCTTCACCAGGGGGGGCCAAAGAGCTTAACATGAGGGGGGTGCTGCAACAAGGTTCTACTATTATCGGGCTGTACGACCCACCTACTCAAGTGATCCCGGTTTGATTGTAGGCGGTCACTTCGCCAACGAGTGGCAGGGGTTACAGGCCAGCGCCGCCGAGCATTTGGCGGTGTCTTCATGGTGGGGTGCCTCCGTAAAGGGCTTGAGTCATCATCAACGAGGAACTGCACGGAGTTTTTCTCACGAAAGAAACTCTGTCTATAGCGGTGATCGTTCCCGCGGCCATCGGCATGGCGCTCGCGCCGGGAGGACCCGTGCCGGGGGGGGAGGGGAAAGGGGTCATCGCTTCCGACGCGGGCGACGACGGTCTGGCCGGGGATGGGGCCGTAGATAGATGCCCGTGTGCATCTTCGGGAATCCCTCCGCAAGCATGTTTCGGGCTTCCATCATCAGAACCAGTTGGGCGACCCGAATCATTTGCATCCCCTCCCGCGCCGTGTTCATCGCGCCCGTTGTTGCCATCGCCGCCGGCAATTGGGCAACGATCGTCTCCCGCATTTCTTCCTTGACGGGCCAGTCGTTGGCGACAGCACGCCGCAATAACGCCACATCGCCCCGTTTTGTCAGGTCCAGATTGCACACCGCCCCCCAGCCCCCCCGACAAGTTTTGCCATTTTCCTGCTCGCTCATTGTATCCGATTCCTCAAAACCTGTAGACAAATTTCCCCAGTCCATACAGCGTGACGGTTACCAATCCCGTGTCGCCCGAGTATTGCCAGCAGTAGTTCTTGCGATCCCGGAGACGCTGTACGTCGCGCCAGACGGTTGTTCGATGTACCCCCAAAGCCCTCGCCAACGCGGGTATGAGGTGCCGGGGCAACGGTTTGGGCTGCCCGATGCCGAGGGCGCTTTCCAGGTCCCCCCATTGGGCAATCCGGCGGCCCAGCGGGATAAGCCGCCGTTCGGCGATCCTCTTCCGGGCGGCGTTGTATCGGCGACGACCACCGGCCCTCCGATTCACTTCCCCGACATCTCTTTGTTGCGACCAATTGTCCTGCATTGTTGCACGCTTATAGGCGGTTCGAAACGCGGAAAAGCGCCACGCTTTGGCTGCAAGTCCCCCGCTTTTGGAGGATTCTGTAGACGTAGACATCGCCGAGGCTCACATCGACGGGCCGGCGGTAGTCCAGTAGACCGTTACGCCGTTATCGGTAATCTCAATGTTGCGGTATTTGTACTTGGGGTGTTGCTGGTGCAATTGCTTGGCCAGCATGAGCGCTTGTGGCAGTAGGGCATCGATCGCCGCGCGGTCGCGGATTGGGTGCAGCCCGTTGTTGCGGGCAATCTGCCGTCGGAGGCCAGCATATCGGGTTCGGTACGGCCGGCCCCCTGCCTTTCGCTGGTATCGCTCCACCGGCGGATCGGGATAGCGGCACAGCCCGCCGCCGGGGCGATGTGGCCACGGGTAGGCTTGGCACCGGCATCGGGGCCGGCGCTGGTCACGCGTCTTATGCGTTGCCCGCTCTTGGGCCTGGGCTTCACGCGCTTCGCGGTTAATCTCCCGCCAGTGTTCCCGTAGCGGTGGCATCCCCAGCGCCGCGATCCAGCCTGAACGTCTTGCCATTTGATTTCTCCAGTTAATGGCGCTCGATTTCCCGGTCACGCTCGCACTTGATTTCAAAGGTCATTCAGCCGTCCCTCCCTGCGCAGCCCTTACCATGGCCAGGACGCCCGCCTTGAGCGCTGGCGGCAATGTCGGCCATGCATTCACGATCGTGTCCAAATCGGGGTCGGACGGTTTGGATGGTGCGCCCTGTGGTGCGCTTTGGTTCGAATCGCTAGAATTCCCCGTGTTTCCGGAGGTTTCCACCAGTCTTGAAAACCGGAGACGGGGCAACTCGTCCGGGGGTTCGAATCCCTCCGCCTCCGTTTTTGGAAGTCATGGTGAGTTTCACCAACCATGCGCAAGGCCTCCGTTAAAGGTGGCCCGCATCAAGGCGTCATACCTGATCGCGTACGTGGAGGTCCGGGTATTCATTTGGGCGGTGAGCTTTGCCCGCCGGGTCTAAACCAGAGGTTAGAGTCTGTTTGACCTCATTCCTCAATTGAGTAGCTAGAGATTCAAGGGAGGCGCTAACCAAGTTGGCGCTCGCACCCCCCCGAGCGGTGGACGGAGAATCCGTTCTAGAAAGCAATTCCTCGGCCGCAAAGGCGCTAAGGGGCTTAGAGAAAAGATATCCCTGGCCAAGGTCACACTCGAGTGCCTGCAACATTGTCGCCTGCTCCTTGGTTTCAATACCCTCCGCGACCACCCGGACGCCGAGGTTATGCGCGAGTTGAACGATGGCGCAAACGACCGCCGCATAGTCGCGCTTTCCCGTCATGGTGACAATGAAGGATCTATCAAGCTTCAGACAGCTCAAGGGCATCTGATGGAGGCAGCTTAGGGACGAATACCCGGTGCCAAAATCGTCGATGTGAAGGCGGATGCCCATCTCCTGGATCTGCCGGAGCAGGTCGATCTCACGCTGGCCCTGCTCCATGACGGCGCTTTCGGTCACCTCGAGATTCAGAACCCCGCGTGGCATGGAGTGTTCGTCAAGCGTTTGCCGAAGGAAGGAAATAAATTCCCCGTCATGTAGCTGCTGGCGGGACAAGTTCACATTAATTGTAAAGGGCTTGCTCGTGCCTACGCGGCCAAGCCACTCCTTAATCTGCTGGCAGACACGTTTTAGCACCAGTTTGCCGAGAGGGATGATCAGACTGACTTCTTCGGCAAGGCCGATGAAGTCTGCGGGCCCAATGAGTCCGCGCGTGGGATGGTTCCAACGGACAAGGGCCTCGAAGCCGGCCAGTTGACCGCCCTCGAGTTCCACAATGGGCTGGTAGACCATTTCAAACTCATCCTGCAAGATGGCGCGTCGGAGATCATTCTCCATTGCGAGGCGGGTAACAAGTTCCGCGCGCATCTTGGGGTCGAAGGTGACCCAGCGTCCGATATCGGAACCTTTTGCGCGGAACATCGCGGTGTCGGCGTCACGGATTAGCTCCTCGCCGCGCTGGTACTCATGGGAATTCGTGGCGATGCCTATACTCGCGGAACTCTGGACGTCGTAACCTTTGAGGTTGTAAGGAACGGCGAGAGTTTCCAACAGGCCCCCTGCGAACCGTTCTGCCACCGCAATGTCAGCGATCGCGTCGAGCAGGATGACGAATTCATCCCCTCCCAGACGAGCGCAAAAGGAAGCTCCGCCACCGTTGCCCCGCTGCATCCATGCGTTCAGTGCGCCCTGGAGGCGGCGGGAGATTTCCACGAGGAGCTCGTCTCCGATTTCGTGGCCGAGGGTGTCATTGACGACTTTAAACCGGTTGAAATCGATGAAGAGCAGGGCAAGGCTGGGGGAAGCGTGCACACGCGAAGCCTGGAGGAGCGCAGCCAGCCTGTCCATCACATAGGCACGGTTGGGCAACGCGGTTAGGCGATCGGTCTGGGCTTGCTTGCGCAGCTCGTGCGTGCGGGCGTGAACCATGGCTTCCAACTCGCCGACTTTGAGTTGTGCCTGGCGCTTCAGCCGCCACTTTTCAGTGAGCGCCGAAGCCAGCTGACTCACCTCCATCGGGTCAAATGGCTTCTTCAAGACCAGCACTCGGTCGGTCATGCCGAGTTTGGCAAACATTTGCTCCCACGAATAGTCGGAGAACGCGGTGCAGACCACGACTTGGATGTCGTGGTCTTGTTCAAAAAGGTGGCGTATGGTTTCGACGCCGTCCCAACCTGGAGGCATGCGCATGTCGACGAAAGCCAAGGCGTAGGGGCGGCCCTCGTTCAGGGCGCGTCGGGCCATCTGGCAACCCTCCTGACCCTGCGACGCCGAGTCGACCTCGAATCGCGGCCCGGTTGCAAGTTCCTCGTCGGGCTCTCCAAACACGGAAGATTCGAGATCGCCAAATTCCGCCGAGAGATCAACCGTCATGAGCGTCTTACGGAAATCCAGATGGATGGCCTCATTGTCATCAATGACCAGAACGCGGCGCACTTCCGAGGGATTGGGGTTCATCAGACAGCTCCAATGGTTATAGGTTCATAGGGCAGTTCCAGGGTAAACATGGCGCCGCGGCCGGGACCGTCGCTGTGGGCCGTCAGCGCGCCGCCCATCTGGTGGGCAGCGTTAGCCCCCGCGTGAAGTCCAAAACCATGGCCGCCTTGCTTGGTAGTGAACCCGTGTTGGAAGATGCGAGTTAGGTTATCGGGCGAGATGCCGATTCCGTTGTCAGCGATCTCTACTTTGAGTCTTTTCGACGTTTGGCAGTGGCGTATCCGGAAGGTCAGAGTTTTTACAGGCCGGTTGCTAGCGGCGAGCGCGTGCTTGGCATTGCTAATCAGGTTAATGAGGATCTGTAGCACCATATGCTTGTCTCCCCGCACCGGCGGTGTGGAAGGATCGTACTCTTTCCGCACTGACCATTTGTCGCGGTCAGAGGGGTACACGCTCACGTTAAGCGCGTCTTCCAACAGCGCGGGAATATCAATTGATTCGACGAGGGCAGGCCCGCTGGCATTGGCCTGCTGGGCGCTTACGACGCGCTTAATGTGCTCGACGCTCTTGTTGAGAACGGTGAGTTCATCCACAGTCGACTGATTGTCCTTGCTTACCAGTTCGGTCAGCATTTCGAGGTATCGAGGGAGATTCCTGCCGCGCTCGTCGTGCGTGAGGAAGTTGGGCAAGTCGTCCTTGTGTTCCCGAATAAGGTCGACGACCTTGGAGAGCTTTTTGGCCGGCGAGTTCTGAAGTTTTCCGTTCACCAGGCTCACGGAAACATTGACACTGTTAAGGACGTTACCCACGTTGTGAAGGACGGACGTGGCGATTTCGGCCTTGCCGGCCCGGCGCGCGGCATCGACCAGCCCTTCCTGCGCGGCGCGCAGTTCAGCCGTGCGTTCAGCGACACGTTGTTCAAGTTCCGCGTTGATGGTAGTGAGCTCCGCGCGGGCGACGCGCAGACCCTCGCGGGCGCCATCCAGCCCGACGGCGGCACGACGCACTTCCTCCTGCAGGGTGTTGAAGTTGGTAGCCATCTCGCCCACTTCGTCGCGCGAATTGATCGTGACGGGATGGATGTCGATGCGCGCATGGGCGTCGGCGAGGCGTCCCGCGGCCAGGGACTCCATGGCACGAGTAAAATCTGCGAGCGTGCCGGTCACAAGGTGGCGGGCTGCTTTGGAGACTTCTACCGCGGAGTGGGCGATCATACCCGGCAGCACCAAGCCGACGGAGATGGTCAAAAGGGCTACGGCGACGAAAATATCTTCAAGCGCCGCCACAAAGGCCGGATGCTGCCCAGGGGGGATGCTCTGGATTGCAAGGAAGTAACCGGCACCGTCCAGCACGAGTACCAACAGCATGGCGCCGGTGAGTTTTACGTGCAGGGATCTGGCGACACCGGAGAGACCTTGCTGGCGTCGGTCCGACCACTTGCGCCAGGCATAAAAGAACGCCCCTGAGTAAGCCAGCATAATGCCGAAGAGCACGGTGGGCAGACCGAACTGTTCAAATCCCAGGACGGTGGAGATACCCCAGACGATGGCAGAGACAAGGCCGAAGGTGACCATTCCCTTGCGGGCGCGATACGGGCGTTCCATGTTGGGGCAGTCACGTCGGAGCAGCCAAACTGCTACGCTCGGCAGGGCAATGCCAATAAGGTATGTGAGGTTTGCCGCGGCGACGAGCCAGATGGGGTCGCCGATGAGGAGAAAGACGATCGCACAGCCCGCAGTGAAGAGCGTGGCGACGTAGGGGGCGTCATAGCGGTTGCGTTTGGCAAAGAATCGCGGCATCAGGCCGTCTTCAGAAAGCTGCGAAAGCGTGCGGCAAACACCCGCGGTCGGCGCCATCGTGCCATGAAACATATTAAACATCATGAACCAGAGGGCGATCGAGCGGCCCAGTCCGCCGAAGAGAGGGGCAAAGGTGGGCCCCAATTCCTGTGCCAGGTCTTTACCCATGGGGCCTGCGCCCAAGCATCCGAGCCAGACGATCGGAAGGACCGCGAAATAAAGCCCCGCCATGATGGCCGAGGCACGGGCCGCACGGGGAAGGTTTTTGTGCGGCTCCTTCATCTCGCCGACGTGGCAATAGGCGGCTTCGAAGGCGGGAGCTGCAAATCCAATGAGATAGAGCCCCGCCATGGCGCTGGTCAGTTTTCCAAAAACCCCTTCAAACGGCGTCGTCAGTTCAAAGGTGCTTGCCTGGACCCAGTCAACATGCCCTGTCACCACTGGAATGATGGCCGAAAGGAAGGCGAGGGTCGCGGAAACCGTTGCAATCGGAACCGCAAGGCGAGAAATCCATTGCACACCCAGGAGGTTCACGCTCGCAAAGAAAAGCACCAGGGCCACTGCCAGGGCTGGGACGGGCACCGAGGGGAGAAGCCATGCCTGTATGGCGGACGCGGAGAAAAGCGCCGTCAGCCCGCATGTCGGCACCCACCCCCACCAGTAGCACATGCCAGCAAGGTTGGCGAGGATGGGGCTATAGGGCCGAAAGGCCTCCGCGCACGTGGCGGCAATTCCGCCGACGCGATTCGGGAACATGCAACAGAGTTCGGTCCAGCCCGGCATCGCCATATAGCTAAGGACCAGCCCAAGGATCAGGAGGGGAACTGCGGCGGAACCCTGTCCAGAAATCTCCCCTTGGCCCACGAAAAGGGCTCCGATAATAAATAAACTTTGATTGCTGCCGCCCATCGCCAACGAGGCTGCCGCGAGCCAACCGATCTTGCGCGGATGCGCTGGATATGCCCTTGGGACCAGCACATTGGCAGAAGGACCGTTCGACATAAAGAATGCCTCATGGACATGGGAACAGGGCATGTTTTCGGCGTTTGCTAGCGCACACTTGATTGCGAGTCGGCGAGCCCCCTGCCTAGGGTAGCTGGCGTGGATGTCGAGCCGTTCGGTCAGTCCTTCCCTACGACAGAGTCATTCCATAACCGCAGCTGCAATGCTTCTCTTAATGTCCTTTAGGGTAGTTCCTGTTGTAACCGCGAGAAACCGAGTCGAGCCGTGAGGCCGAGGCCCCCGGCCATTTTGGCGTGCGTAAGCGCGTCCCGTGAGCCCGCGAGGGAAACTGGCCGGTTGTGGGGGTGCAAGGCGGGAACATGATGCGTAAACCATTGAACCACAACAAGATTTAAAAGCGGCAGGGTTCCCCTGTGGGAGAAGGGTGCGGGGAACCCCTAAAACTCACCACCTGCCGAGGCTTCATCCGCTTCGCAATGCTCCTGGAAGTAGGTTACAATTTTCTCGAGCAAAAGGTTTCGAGCATTGTCCTCCGCCTCCGCTTCTCGCCCCTTTGGCGTCCCATGAGGGATGCCGCCCCTTGCCAAACGGGAGCCCACCATGAGCCGGGAGATCATTATTGATTGCCGCCGCTTGCCGTCGATGGGGGACCAGCCGGTGCGGATGCAATTGTCGGGGGAGGGGATCGAGACGTGGGAAGATGTGATGCCCGAGCAGATTCGCAAGATTCTCAACGGGCGCTGGAACTGCAAGCTGCGGGTGAAGGTGAGCGGAGGGAGCGCGGAAGTGCTGGGGGAGGCGGTCGTGCCGGAGGGGGCGGAAGAGGGCGAAGACAGCGAATCTTAAGACGGGGGGGTCATTTTCCGATGCAGAACGTGGAAAAGATGCGGCCGAGGATTTCATCGGGCGAAATGGTGCCGGTGATCTGGCCGAGCAAATCGAGCGCGTGGCGCAGGTGGGAGGCGAGCAGCTCCGGGTGCGAAACAGGTCCGGTGTCATGTGCGACAAGCGTCGCTGCCTCGAACATGTCCTGAACGCTCCGGTGCAAAATGGCACGGTGCCGCTGATTCAAGGCGGGAGCTTCGGCGCTGGCGGGGCGGCGGTGCGTAACGCGTTCGACGAGATGCTCGCGCAACTCCGCAATATGCCACCCAGCCTTGGCCGAAACGTAGTTGTGCGGCATGGACAAGTATTCCCGCGTCCTCGTCGCCAAAATCTCCGGCGGCAGCAGATCGATCTTGTTTTGCACCGCCAGGTACGGGCTTGCCATTAAGAGCGCCCAATAGCCCACGATTACTTTCTCGGGATCGACCCACACCTCCACGATCAGATCGGACTCCAACAACGCCTGCTCGCGCGCCGCCATCATCTTCTGGCGAAGTTCATCCGTCGGGGACTCTTCGCCGGGGACGTCGAGCAGCCGGATATCGCCGCGCTCGGTGTGCATCGTCACCGCCAGCACGTCGCGCGTCGTGCCGGCGATGGGCGAGCTGATCGAGCGATCGACTCCGGCCAACGCGTTGATCAGCGAACTCTTGCCGACGTTCGGCTTGCCGATGAACACGATCGTCGGCACAGCCAAAATCCGATCCACGCGGAGTGAATGCGCCAGCAGCACGCCTAATTTCCAGTGGATGCCCTCCAGTTGCGCGCGAATCGCGGGGACGTCAATAAACGACACTCCTTCCTCATCCGAAAAATCGATCCCCGCTTCCACGAGCGCGAGCAGATTGGCCACGTTGTTCGCCAGGTTCTCAATCTTTTTGTGCAAATCCCCACGGCGCAGGCTCGCCGCCGCCCGGCGTTCCACCTGGTCGGTCGCATGGATCGTCGCGGCGATGCCTTCGGCTTCCGTCAGATCGATCTTGCCGTTGAAAAATGCCCGCGCGGAAAACTCACCCGCCGTCGCGGGACGCACGCCCGCGACCGCCAGCAGCGCATCGCTGACCGCGGCAATCAGTGCCGGCGATCCCGGCAGGTGCAGCTCCGCGATGTCCTCGCCCGTGAAGGATCGTGGGCCCTGAAAAAGCAGGGTGGTTGCCGCGGGCAACGTCGGATGCAGCAGCGGCAAGGCCAACTCGCCGTGGAAGCCCACGCGCGGCGGCAATCCCGGCAAGAGAGCCTGCGCAGCGGTCCACGCCGCCGGTCCGGACAGCCGCAGGATCGCGCGCGGCGCATCGCCTGCCGGCGGCGGCGACGACAAGGCCACAATCGTGTCGGAGGAAACGTTCACGCACCACACCTGCGCCGGGAAAACATTCGGCGGCCATTTTCCCACGACGGCGCGCTTCGGCAAAGCGAGTCGTTTCGCGTGCGGTCGAATATCGGCGTCCCGCCGATGCCACACGATTTAGCAGCATTCGATCGCCAGGAGGGTCAGATCGTCGGTGGCCGGCGATCCCTGGCGCCAGAGCTGGATTTCGCGCAGCACATCATCGAGGGCCTGCTGGAGCGGAAGCGCGGTGGTGCGCGTGAGGGCGTCGACAAGGCGGGATTTGGTGAAGATCTCGCCACGGGGGTTGAAGGCTTCGGTGACGCCGTCGGAGTAGACGAAGAGGCGGTCGCCGGGGAGGAAGGCGGTGGCTTCGGAGTGGTATTCCTCGCCGATGCCGATGGGCAGGTCGGAGCCGTCGAGCGTTTGCGGCGGATGGCGGAGGGAGATTTTGATCGCGCCCGGATGTCCGGCGGAGGTGTAGAGGAGCTGGGAGGTGTGGACATCGTAGGTGGCGTAGAAGAGCGTGAGGAACTGCTGGGTGGCGGGCGACCAAGGCAGGGCGGCGTTCAGGCGGGCGGCGACCTGGTGCGGCGGCGTGGGCGCGGGCGGGCAGTCGTCGGCATTGGCCAGCAGCAGCGCTTCGCGGTCGTGGGCGGGCGAGAGCAGCCGGGTGGCGGCCACCGCCAGTAGGGAAGCGGCGACGCCGTGTCCCGAGACGTCCAGCACATAGAACGAGGCGTGGCGCCTGGAAAGGGCAAAGGTGTTGAACGCATCGCCGGCAAGCTGCTCGCAGGGCTGAAAAGCCCAGGCGAAGCGCAGGGCGGGGAAATCCGGAGCGGCGGCGGGCAGCAGGGCCGACTGCACGCGCGAGGCGGTGAGCAGGTCGCGGCGCGAACGCTCCGCCGCCAGCCGCAGTTGGGCGTTGGCCTGTTGAAGCTCGGCGTTCTGTTCCTGAAGCCGGCGGTCGAGGGCGCGGGCCTCGGCGATCGCGTTCTTCAGCGTGATGTGCGTCCTGGCGCGGGCGAAGACCACGGCGAAATCCAGCGGCTTGGTGATGTAGTCGTTCGCCCCGGATTCCAGGGCGCGCACGATGTCGTCGGAGGCGTCCCGGGCCGTCGCCATGATCACGGGCAAATCCGCGGGGGAACGCGTGCGGCGGATTTCCTCGAGCACCTCGAGCCCGCTGCGGCCGGGCATCATCACGTCCAGGAGCACCAGATCCACCGGCTGGCGTTCGAGGATCGCCAGGGCTTCATCGCCATCGGCGGCGGTGAGGGCGGCATAACCGGAAGCGGTCAGCAGGCGGCTGAGGGAACTGCGGTTGGCGAGGCTGTCATCGACCACCAGGATGCAGGCGGCGGCGCCCAGGGCGGGGGCATCGTCGACAGCCAGCGCACGGCCATCGGCGGAACTTTGTATGAATGCCGGTTGCAACATGACCTATGAGCCCCGAACGGCGCCAAGAAGTGCGGCAAGACGCGCCGTGGCAAGCGCACCCGCAAGCGCTGTTCCACTCGCATGCAAAATGCACCACCGGCGGGGAGGGGTCACATCAGGGGATTGGTCGTCGCCACGCCCGAGGCCGACTGGGGCAAAATGCCGCGGGCCTTGAGGGTTCTGCGGATGAACCAGGTGTCGAGCAGCCCGCCGAGGGTGGAGGCGAAGATGTAGAGGTTCAACCCGGAGGGGGCGTTGTAGAGGAAAATGGGGAAGAGGAAGATCATGTACTTGGAGAACTTTTGCACCTGCGCCTGGTTGGGATCGGTCGCCGTGGGCTGCGAGGAGGACATTGCCTGGGCGTTGAAGTAATAGACGCCGATGAGCAGGATCGGCAGCAGGTTGAGGCCGTAAATATCGCCCAGCAGAGGCAGGTGGAACAGCGGATGGCCCATCGGGGGAATGGGGTGGGGGAGGATGGTGTCGGGATTCGACAGGTCGTTGATCCAGCCGGGGATGAAGGGGGCATGGCGGAGGTCGATGTCCACGCGGAGGCCGGCATAGAGGGCGATCCAGATCGGCGTCTGGAGCAGCATGGGCAAACAGCCCAGCAGCGGTCCGGCCGGGTTCACGTTGTTCTCGCGGTAAATCCGAAGCTGTTCCTCCGAGGCCTTCTTGGAATCCTTGGCGTATTTTTTCTTGGAGGCCTCCAGCAGCGGCTGGATGTCCTTCATCTTCTTGCCCATCACCGCCATGTTGATCTGCGACGCGCGGGTGAGCGGATGGAGGATGGCGCGGACCACGAGCACGAGGAGCATGATGGCCACGCCATAGTTGCCGAAGGCGACCGTCCCGTGCAGGAGGTCCAGCAGCCGGAGGATTAGGTAGGCCAGCCAGTCAAAGGTGCAGATGCTGCAATAGCTGCCCTGGTTGAAGCGGATGTTGCGGAAATACTGATAGACGTTGTAGGTATAGGCGTCGGTGCCGGGCGCGGCATCGCGGTTGCCGGCCAGGAGCTCGCGTTTTTTGGGTCCGAGGTAAACGGAGATGGGCATGGCCGCGGAACCGCCGGCGTCGATCTTCACCGCGGCGCCGTTGAGGCGGGTGATCGCGAGCATGTCCGGCTTTGTGCCGACCGCAACGCCGGCGGGCAGGGGAAGCGTCACGGCATCCAGGCTGGCGGAGGCGACGTGGTTGGTAAGCTGAATCTTGCGGCCATCTTCGAGCGTGAAATCAAACGCGGCGCCGGCGCCGGGGGTGGGCAAGGGGCGGGTGATGGCCAGGAAAAAGCGGTTGGCGGTGGCGGTCCAGAGGACGGGGCCGGCGCCGGAGAAATTCCCGATTTCGTGGCTTCCGCCGGTGAATTTCTCGAGGTTCGCGTGCATCTGCACATCGACCGGGGCGACGATGATTTTCTTGGTGGTGTCCAGCGTGGCCGCATCGTACGAACGGTCGTCGAACTGCACGGTATCGCGCGGCAGATCGGTGGCGGCGAGCTGATCGATCGCCACGGTGACCGGCTGGGTGGTGAGGTTCTTCACGGTGTGGGTGACGCTGACATCGTAGGTGGCGGGGTTGATCTGATAGGTTTTCTCCACCTCGATCACCGGGTGGCCCTGGGCATCCGTGAGCGTAATGCCAAAGACGGCGGATGTATGCGAATGGGACAGCAGCGCCCAGGATTCCTGCTTTTTGTAGAGGTCGTCATAGGAAACCATGGGCCCATTGCCGATGGCGAGGTGCACGTTCATCGTGGCGAAAGGCCGGGGAGTGCCGGGGACGGCTTCCATGAACGTCAGCGGCTCTTTGCGGGCGACGGTCTCGGCGTAATCGTTGATATTCAAGCGCACGCGATCGATGCCGGCGGTGATGGAATTGACGGTGATTTCCACCTTGTCTTTCGAGGCGGCGGTCGCATCGCCGATCGTGGCGGTGGCGCCGGCAGCCGCCGGGGCCGTGGCCGGGGCCGGGGCGGCGTGTGTTGCGGGAGCGGCGGCCAGCGCGGTGGCGGGCGCCGAGGCGGGCTGCGATACCGCCGCGGTGGTCAATGCGTAAGGCAGCGTCGAGGGCGCCGGCGTGTTGGCATTGTTGCCATTGTTGCCATGGCGCAGCAGCGGCATCAACAGGATATACAAGACAACCGCAATCAATAAGCCGGTGAGGAGACGCCGGGTGTCCATGAAACCTCTCGGGGAGCACGGGAAACAGAACGAGGTATCGTAGGGCAAGACGCCGCCCGTGAAAACTGCCGGCAATCCGCTTTGTCAACGGCAGATGCTCTCAGACCGCGCGACGCCCCGCCTCTCCCTCCGCCACCGCACGAACCGCTGCCAGAATTTCCCCCTCCCCCGTCTGCGTGCGCTGCACTTCCACCGTAGAGCCCGGCGGAAACGCCCACATTTCGACGGTCGGATCATATCCAACCGGACGCAAGACGATGTAATACCCATCATCGCGCCTATACGCCGGAGCCGGCCGCCGAACGGGCACTCCTTCATCCTCGAGCGGAATGTAGATTGTTTCAGTCATACAGGAAGCCCTCGCCTCCCACGTGAAAGATGGCGCCCGTGGCGTTGTCGACAACCACCGACTTTCCGGTCACGGGATGCACGTGACGCGTCGCTGGACCGTGCTTGCCGACGGCCGGAATGCCTGGCGCATCCAGCGCTTCTCGAATCGCATCTTCGGTCCAGCCACGAACCTTCATTTGTTGTCGCACCTTCGTTTCATTGCTAAATCGCAGAGGTTCACTGCCGGACATTATATCCCTCGGACAGCCCGCCGTGTGTTGCTCACCGTGCCAGCATCCCGCTCTGCTTGGCGTATTCGAACACGCCGCCCGCGTCGATGATCGGGGCCACGTCGCCCAGCGGCTTGAGCTTGTGCACGCGCCGGCCCTGCGTCAGGTTCGTCAGCTCGCCCTTGCCCACATCGATCTCCAGCTCGTCGCCGGTCTTGATGATGTCGATCAGCCGCTCGCCGGTTTCAAAGGGCACCAGGTAGCCGCCGTTGACCGAATTGCGGAAGAAGATGCGGGCGTAAAATTCCGCCACCACGCAGCTCGCGCCGGCCTCGGCGATCGCCAGCGGGGCGTGCTCGCGGCTGGATCCGCACCCGAAATTCCTGCCGCCGATCACGATCGAGTAATCGCTCTTGAACTCGTTGGGCCGCACGAAGCGGATGTCTCCGGAGGGCAGGCCGCTCTGTCCCTGGGGGACGCCGTCCATCGCGTACATGCCGAAGTATTTGCGTTCCGCCGGATCGCTGGGGTTATACGCCAGGAATTTCGCGGGGATGATCTGGTCCGTATCGATATTGTCGCCCAGCACGAACGCCTTGCCGCGAATCACCTTGTTCATCACCAACACTCCGGGGAAATCCAAAACGGAAAAATTAAAACAGGTTTAGCCGCCGATCAAAGATCGGCGCCGACAGACCCGCCAGCATAGCATTCCCCCCGCGCGCTTTACAGCAGCTCCTCAAGCTGATCCACCAGATGTCCATACATCGTCAGCGCCGTCTCGACCGGCCCGGGCTGCTCCATGTCCACGCCAGCGCCGCGCAGCAGATCCAGCGGCCACTGCGAGCATCCGCCCTTGAGGAAATTCAGGTAATCGTTCAATTCCCGCTCGCCACCCGTGAGCACGCGCTGCGAGAGCGCGATCGCCGCCGACAGCCCCGTCGCATATTTGTACACGTAAAACGCATGATAAAAATGCGGAATCCGCATCCCCTCCAGCTCCAGCTCCGGATCGATCACGAACTTGCTCACTTTCCCCGGCCTGGTCTTCGATCCCGGCGCCACGCCGAAATAGAGCTCGAGCAGCTTGCGATACTCCGCCCGCAAAAGCTCCGCCGTCAGCGGCTCGCCCTTCTCCACCAGTTCATGCGTCACCTTCTCAAACTCCGCGAACATCGTCTGCCGAACCACCGTGTTGCGGATTTCATCGATCGCATGGTTGATCAGGTACGCCTTCTCGCGCTTCGTCTTCGCCCGCTCCAGCAGGTGCTTCAGGAGCAATTGCTCGTTGAACGTGCTGGCCACCTCCGCCACGAAAATCGTGTAGCCGTAATACTGGTACGGCTGATTCCGCGCCGACAGCCACGTGTGCATCGAGTGGCCCGCCTCGTGCGCCAGCGTGAACACGTGGTCCAGCACCTCCGGCTGATAATTCATCATGATATAGGGCGGCCCATCGAACCCGCCCGACGAAAACGCCCCCGACGACTTGTTCTTGTTGGGATAGCGGTCGCACCACCGGGCGGTCGTCAGCCCTTCGCGCAGGGCCGCCGTGTACTGCGTCCCCAGCGGCGCCAGCGCATCGCTCACCGCCGCCGCCGCCTGGTCCCACGTGTAATGCGTTTCGATCCCCGGCACCATCGGCGCGTACACATCGTACATGTGCACCGCATCCAGCTTCAGCGCCTTTTTCCGCAACGCCAGATACCGGTGATTCGTCGGCAGATGCTTGTGCACCGCCGCGATCAGCGCGTCATACACCGCCGCCGGCACGTTGTCGTGAAACAGCGAGCCCTCCCGGGCGCTGGGATAGTTCTTCGCCCTGGCATAAAACACATCCCGCTGCACCGCCGCATTGTAGGTCGCCGCCAGCGTGTGCTGATGCGCCTGGTATTCCGTGTAATACGCATGAAACGCCGCCTTGCGCACCGAGCGCTTCCGCCCATGCAACAGCCGCGAATACGCCGAGTGCCCCAGTTCCGTCTCGCGTCCCTCCTCATCCTTCACCTTCGGCCAGGACATATCGGTGTCGTTGAGCTGCCGGAATACCTGCGACGGCCCATCCGCCATCGTGCCGCTCATCGCCAGCAGCTTCTCCTCGTTGGGCGTCAGCGTGTGCGGGCGATAGCGCACGATCCGCTCGAGCGCCAGCTTCCACTCCGCCAGCTCCGGCGCCTTCATGAACTTGTTCATCTTCGATTCGGCAATCGCCAGCAATTCCGGCCGAATGTAGGACGCCGCCTCATTATGCTTCGCCGCCAGAAGGGCAAACCGCCCCTTCATGCGCTGCGCCGCCGGCTCGGCGTTGTCGCCCGACGCCTTCAGCGATGCGTAATTCCCAATCTTCTCCACCTGCCGCTCCAGGTCCGCATCAAACCGCAGCGCCGCCGCGATAGCCTGGGGCCCGGACGCCAGCGTTCCCTGGAACTTCGCATAGCCGGGAATCGCCGCCTCCCACGCGGAGAACGCTTTCTCCCACGCCGCATCGGTTTCAAAAAGCTGCTTGAGGTCCCACTGATCCTTCACCGGCACCTTGCTTCGCGGGGGAAGCACCGTCGACTTGCCTGCCATGGACACTCCTTTGCATCTACCGGCCATTGGAAGCGGCAGGATTGTAGGCGATTTCCCCGCCACCGGCATTCCTTCCCGCCTCCGCGCCGTCTCCGCATTTCAACAAGCCGCTTCGCAATCCCCGCCGCTTTCGCCCGTTAACACAACATCGCGATTTCCCGGAGTCCGCATGAAACGCCACTTTTTTCTCGCCTGTTCCCTCCTTCTCGCCGCCGCCGGCCTCGCCCACGCCGCCCCGGCGCCCGCACCCGCGCCCGACGCCTCCACAAAGCCCTCCATCTTCGTCTGCGGCGATTCCACCTCCAAATACTCCGGCAACGAAACCATCACCTCCGAAATGCAAGGCTGGGGAACACCCCTCGCCCTCTTTTTCGATCCCGCGAAAGTCCAGATCAAAAACGTCGGCCATGCCGGCACTTCCTCCTTCACCTACTACAACGGCGACTGGCCACGCGTGCTCCCCCAGATCAAATCCGGCGACTTCGTCCTGATTGTCTTTGGCATCAACGACGGCGGCCTCGGCACCCCCAATGGCACCGGCGATGAAACCAAGGACATCTCCGTCCGCGGCAAGGCCTTCTCCGACGTCCACACCTATGGCTGGTACATGGGCAAAATGGCCACCGATGCCGAAGCCAAAGGCGCCCACCCCATCTTTCTCACCGTCACCACCCGCAACATCTGGTCCAACCCCAAAGTGAAGTTCAAAGACGCCACCCCCATCGGCGATCTGCCCGCCGATTACGACCCCAAACAGGACACCATCGAACGTGGCACCGGCGAAGGTCGCTACGGCAAATGGACCGAAGAAGAAGGTGCCAAGCTCCACATCCCCGTCTTCGATCTCACCAACTTCTGCGCCGATCGCTACGAAAAAATGGGCCGCGAGCAAGTCAACAAGCTCTACCGCGATCACAATCACACCCACGCCGCCGGCGCCAAGATCGTCGCCGAATCCATCGTCGCCGGCCTCAAGGGCCTGAAGGATTCCCCCTTCACCCCGCTCCTCTCCGATGCCGGGAAAGCGATTCCTCCCGCCGATCCCAAGTACATCCAGAACAACACCCCCGACGCCCACTGATTCCCCCGGCACGCCTCGCCGCTTCCCCGAATTTCACGCTGGACAACGCGCGCGCCCGCCGGTACATCTTGCTCGTCTCTTTCCTCCCTGGCGCCCGCCCCACCGAAGGAGTTTCTGATGGCCACCGAAACGAATATCGAATCCACCCTCTCCGAACGCCGCCTCTTCGCGCCGCCCCCGGAATTCACCAAACACGCCGCCATCAAAACCATGGCCGAGTACGAAACCCTCTACAAGGAATCGCTCGAATCGCCCGACACCTTCTGGCCGCGCATGGCCAGCGAGCTCCACTGGTTCAAAAAGTGGGACAAGCTCCTCGACTGGTCCAACCCGCCATTCGCCAAATGGTTCGTCGGCGGCAAGATCAACATCTCCTACAACTGCCTCGACCGCCACCTCCAAACCCACCGCAAAAACAAAGCCGCCATCATCTTCGAAGGCGAGCCGGGCGACCGCCAGGTCATCACGTACGCCCAGCTCCACCGCGAAGTCTGCAAATTCGCCAACGTGCTCAAATCGCAGGGCGTGCAATCCGGCGACCGCGTCGCGATCTACATGCCCATGATTCCCGAAGCCGCCATCGTCATGCTCGCCTGCATGCGCATCGGCGCGGGGCACACCATCGTCTTCGGCGGTTTCTCCGCGGAAGCCCTCGCCGACCGCATCAACGACGCCCAGGCTTCGCTGGTCATCACCGCCGACGGCGGCTGGCGCCGCGGCAAAATCATCGACCTCAAGAAAAACGTCGACACCGCCCTCGCCAAAACCACCTCCGTCCGCCGCTGCATCGTCGTCAAACGCACCGCACACGACGTCCCCATGCACCCCAAACGCGACCTCTGGTATCACGACCTCATGGCCGCCGCTTCGGCAGACTGCCCCGCCGAAGAACTCGATTCCGAACACCTCTGCTTCATCCTCTACACCTCCGGCACCACCGGCAAACCCAAGGGCGTCCTCCACACCACCGGCGGCTATCTCCTGGGCGCGTACCTCACCTGCAAATACGTCTTCGATCTCAAAGACACCGACGTCTACTGGTGCACCGCCGACGTCGGCTGGGTCACCGGCCACTCCTACGTCGTCTATGGCCCGCTCGCCAACGGCGCCACCACCCTCATGTACGAAGGCGCCCCCAACGCCCCCAAGGAAGACCGCTTCTGGGACATCATCGAACGCTACGGCGTCAACGTCTTCTACACCGCCCCCACCGCCATCCGCGCCTTCATCAAATGGGGCGATGAGCACCCCAAGGCCCACGACCTCTCCAGCCTGCGCCTCCTGGGCACCGTCGGCGAACCCATCAACCCCGAGGCCTGGATGTGGTACCGCGAAATCATCGGCGGCAACCGCTGCCCCATCGTCGATACCTGGTGGCAAACCGAAACCGGCAACATCATGGTCACCCCCCTGCCCGGCGTCACCCCCACCAAGCCCGGCTCCTGCACGCGACCCTTCTTCGGCGTCGATGCCGCCGTCGTCGATAAGCAAGGCCACGAAGTCCCGCCCAGCGCCGGCGGCTACTTCGTCATCCGCAAGCCCTGGCCCAGCATGCTGCGCACCGTCTGGGGGGATGATGAACGCTTCAAGAAAACCTACTTCGGCGAAATCCCCGACAAGGACGGCAAGCTCGGCGCGATCTACTTCACCGGCGACGGCGCCCGCAAAGACCAGGACGGCTACTTCTGGGTCATGGGCCGCGTCGATGACGTCGTGAACGTCGCCGGCCACCGCCTGGGCACGATGGAAGTCGAATCGGCGCTGGTCGCCCACGAAAAAGTCGCCGAAGCCGCCGTCGTCGGCCGCCCCGACGATTTCAAAGGCCAGGCCCTGTGCGCCTTCGTCACCGTGATCTCCGGCATCGCCCCCGACGACAAGCTCAAAGAGGAATTAAAAAGCTGGGTGGGCAAGGAAATCGGCTCCATCGCCAAACCCGACGACATCCGCTTCACCGACGCCCTTCCCAAAACCCGCTCCGGCAAAATCATGCGCCGCCTCCTCCGTGACATCGCCGCCGGCAAAGAATCCGTCGGCGACACCACCACCCTCGAAGATTACACCGTCCTCGCGAAGCTGCGCGAAAGCGATGAGTGATGAGCGAGCCCTCCCCAGCTCAGAACTCCGCCCCCCTCTCCTACGCCACCCCCGGCGCCCGCCCGCCCCGCATCGGTCCCGGCTTCGTCTGCATGCTCACTGCCCTGGGCCTCATCGCCCTCGGCGGCTGCTTCCTCATCGGCATCCTCGTGACCAATGAATCCCAGCATACCTTCGGCTCTGCGACCTCCGGCATCACCGTCGTCACCGTGTCGCTCACTTTTGGCGACATCCTCCTGGAACTTGTCCTCTACCTCGCCGCCTTCGGCGCGTTTGCCGGCGCGATCTACCTCATGACCATCGGCCTCAAATGGCTCCGCAAGGGATAGTCGCCACATCGGGCGCACGTCCTGCCTTTTTCGTGTCCTTCGCGGACCTGTGTCGCCTTCACCTCCACAGGTAATACAACCCCACCCCCGCCGCCGCCACGCCGAAGACCAGGAAAAACAGCGCATAAAGCAGAAACCCCCCGGGCTGATCGTCCGCCGACAACCGCACCTCCGGCATCCGCAACTTCGCGTCCGAAACGTCGATATACCCCCTCCACAAAGCGCTGATCCCGATCACCCCGGAGTTGATCCCCAGGATCAGCCCGATCACCCCCCATAGCTGCGTATGCACAGGACCCTTCCGGAGTGCCGGCACCAGCGACGACGCAAACCCCAGCACCAGCATCGCCACAATCGACAGGCACCCCAGACCCGCACCGATCCGCCGCAGCAACGGAATGGTTCTCATGCCATCAGCATAACGCCCCCTCGGCCGCTTGAATCCATCGAACGAATTTTTCCGGTTCTCCCACTCCCCACATCGTATACTGCCCCCATGCGCCCGCGCCGCAAACGCCTTCGCCGCACCCTCGCCACCCTGCTCGCCCTCTATCTTCTCCTGCTCATCGTCGTCTTCGCCACCCACCTGCCCGACCTGCTCATCATCCACGCCGCGCCCGGGCCCCTCGATACCCCCGATGGCCAAAGCACCCTCATCCCCTCCCCCACCGGCCAGCTCGAAGTCTGCATCGCCCGCTCCCCCGCCGCCCAATCCGCCGCTCCCGCGCTCTACGTTCTGTTCTTCGTGGGCAACGAAGATCGCGTGAACCCCTGGACTGCCGGCGTCGCCCGCATGTGGGAACACGACTTGGGGGGGGGCGGCAAACCCGTCGAAGCCTGGGGCGTCAATCTCCCCGGCTTCGGCCTGTCCACCGGCCCGGCCTACCTCTCCCGCATCGGCCCCGCCGCACTCGCCGCCTTCGACGCCCTCCACGCCAAGGCCGGCACCACCCCCATCGCCGTCCAGGCCGCCTCCCTCGGTACCCTCGCCGCCCTCGACATCGCCGCCCACCGCCCCATCGCCGCCCTCTCGCTCCAGGATCCCCCGCCCCTTGCCGCCCTCGTCCTCGAACGCAACTCCTGGTGGAACGCCGGCCTCCTCTCCCTCCCCATCGCCCTCTCGCTCCCCGCCGACATCGACTCCGTCACCAACGCCCGCCACAGCACCGCCCCGCTGCTCTTCATCACCTCCCAATACGACACCGTCGTCCCCCCACTCTTCCAGCAACGCATCTTCGACGCCTACGCCGGCCCCAAACACCACATCGTCCTCCCCGGCGCCCACCACTGCGGCCAACCCGACCCCGCCATGCAACTCCAACTCGCCGCCCTCCGCCATGATCTGCTACAAAAGCCACCCGGCTGATTAGACGTCATGCACCGCACCAGACCGCATCCGCGTAACGGAAATCCCACATGCCCACCCAATGGACCAACGCTGACTTCGAATCCATGAGCTGGCACGACTGCCACATCCACGGCTTGCACATCGGCGAAATCAATGAGGACTGGGGGGCTTGCGAGCTTGAACTCGACATCGACTACATCATGGAATGGATTTTAGAAAGCGACCGCAGCTTCAAATTCCGCCTCGCCCCCGCCACCCTCACCTTCCACCGCGCCTCCGGGCTTCGCATGATGCTGGACTACACGGGTGCCGGAATGACCCCGTTCGAAATCTCAGGCATCGAGCGCGAGCCGCACATTTTTCAAGGCCAGGTGACCACCTACCATTGGCGGCTCCCTATCAGTTGGCCCATGGGCGAAAGCCGCGCCATTACCTTCGACGCCCCCGGCTTCACCCAAACCCTCCGCCGCGATCCCATCCTCCACCACGCACAATGCTTCACCACCGCCGAACGCGCCGGCTGCTGACAATCGCACACCTCACCATTCCCCTCCCTCCACTCTAATCCCCGATCGCCGGAATCAGCAGCACATTGTCATCACCCGCAGCGCGGAGCTCCCGCTCAACCTTTGACATAAATGCCGCCGCTTCCGCCGCGCTGACGCCCGTCTGTGAAGGCGCCACCGTTATGTACAGCCACTCGTCATCAAGTTTCGCCCCTGTCACTTCCAAATAAATTCTCTCCCGTTGCGCTTCCTCCAGGCGCTTCTTCACCCTGTCAACAATCTCATCTACCTGTTGGGTCGTCGGCATGGAAAACCCTCCTGACACTAAAAGGAGTCGAAAACCGTATTCATAATCGAAATGGCTTCTCTCGCATCACGGGCCTCGACATGAACCGACGGCATGTAGTCCGCGAAAATCCGCAGGGTGTAAAGCCGGCCCACCAGTTCGGACAGTTTTTCGCGTCTTTCGACCCTGAGCGTCCGCAAGTTCGTTTTAATCAGCCGGCGAATCCCCCCCGTTCCCGATTCGCCCGGATGACTCGGCCCCTCGCGGTTCGGCGGAAAAGTCGTGTTGGACCCGGTCGCTAACTCATGCGTCACTTTGGAATATACGGCATAATACGCGCGCGAAAGGCAAGACCTGAATCGTTCCTCAAGGACAAGGCGGCTTGCCGCTTTGCGTGAGTCTCGCGCCAGTTCCAACCACGTGTCGACCGTCGCCCGATTTTATCCGACCTGAAATGCGATACCAAACGAGGCCCCTCTGGGACACATGAGCCAAATGAGCAACCCACTCTGCTACACCCTCGAACCCGCCCTCCCCCCAGACCAATTCATCGCCCTCCTCCGCGACTCCGGCCTCGGCGAACGCCGCCCCATCGACGATCCCGCACGCATCGCCGACATGCTCCGCCACGCCGACATCACCCTCACCGCTCGCACCTCCGCCGGCCAACTCGTCGGCGTCTCCCGCGCCCTCACCGATTTTGCCTACTGCACCTACCTCTCCGACCTCGCCGTCGCCAAAGCCTTCCAACGCCAAGGCATCGGCAAAGAACTCATTCATCGCACCCACCAGGCCGCCGGCCTCCACACCACCCTCATCCTCCTCGCCGCCCCCGCCGCCGAATCCTACTACCCCCACATCGGCATGAAACAACACCCCTCCTGCTGGATCATCCCGCGCGGGAAATAGCCAGCGCGCCCAATTGAACCATTCGCCCCCATTTTTCCAATTTTTCCCCGCTCCCCCGTATAGTGCCAACATGCCGCGCCCCGACGCCCTTCAGCGCCTCCTCGATTTCTCCCGCTCCGGCGACTCCCCCTTCGTCGCCCGCCCCCTCCACATCCGCTCCGCCCCCGCACGCCTCGACGTCCTCGGCGCGCTCGGCGCTGACACCGGCGGCACCCTCGCCCACATCCCCCTGCGCTCCCGCATCGCCGTCGCCCTCCAACCCCGCGAAGACCCAACCGCAATCTTCTCCAGCGACCTCATGCAGCCTCCCCTCGGCGAACCCACCCTCCACCTCCCGCCCGACTGCTCCCGCGCCGACGCCTCCTGGGCCGCCCCACTCCTCGCCGCCTGGCAACGCCTCCGCCCCCAATCCGCTCCCCCCGGCCTTACCGCCGTCATCCGCTCCGACATCCCCATGAACGCCGGCCAGGGCAGCTCCACCGCCCTCCTCGCCGCCTTCGCCGTCGCCCTCGTTGACCTCTACCAACTCTCGCCCGACGCGCCCCAACTCGCCGCCCTCATCGCCAACGCCGAACAACCCAACACATCAGCCTCCCTCCACAGCACCGCCAACTACCTCACCGCCCTCACCTGCCTCACCGCCCAATCCTCCCCCCCCGCCGCCCCCGCCGTCATCCGCTACAACGCCCAACCCCACGAACGCCTCGGCGAAATTCCCCTCCCGCCCGACGTCCACCTCCTCGCCCTCGACACCGGCGTCCGCTACACCCGCGCCGCCGCCACCCTCGACGAACTCCGCGTCGCCGCCGACATGGGCCGCCGCATCATCGAAACCATCTACCGCGACCTGGGCCAATCCCACACGCCCCTCCACGGCTACCTCGCCAACACCAGCCCCCTGCTCTACCGCCAATACTTCCGCACCCTGCTCCCGCGCCGCATGCGCGCTTCCGATTTCACCCGCACCTATGGCCCGCTCTCCGAACCCCACCCCTCCGATCCCGCCGCCGTCTATCGCGTGCGCACCGCCGTCGATCACCTGATCGCCGAAAACGAACACGCCGAGCAATTCATCCAGGCCTTCGAAGAACTCGCCGCCGCGCCCTCCGGAATGCCGCTCGATGACGCCGAACGCCAGCGCACGCTCCAGCGCGCCGGCCGCCTCCTCCTTGCCAGCCACCACTCCTACCGTCTCCGCCTCGAATTAAGCTGCCGCGAAGCCGACTGGCTCGTCGACAAACTCATGGAAGCCGGCCCCGACCAGGGCATCTACGGCGCCCGCATCACCGGTTGCGGCGGTGGCGGCACCGTCGCGCTCCTCGCCGCCCGCTCCTCCCCCGCCAACGATGCCCTCCTCGACACCCGCCGCGCCTACCACCAGATCACCGGCCTCACCCTCGCCATCACCGAAGCCACCAACACCCCCGGCGCCCTCCACTCACAATCCCACACAATTCCCCCCCACGACGTTTGACCCGTCCACAAATGCACACCAATTCTCACAAATGCCGTTTTCAGAAACGTCAGATAAGTGTGCTCCGCGCGCAGAAAAACGCTCCCACCTCAAAAAATTCATTTGTGCAAATTCGTGTGTATTTGTGGACGGGTTATCGCGAAGCCGTCATCGTTCCCGGGCTCAGCACCAGATCCGCCATCCGGTACGGCGACACCGCCTGGGCGTTCACGTATACCGGCGACAGGTTCGACTGCAGCATCTCCCCGCCCTCACCGCTCGCGCCGGCCGACACCGTCCGCAGCAGATTCACTTTCCAGTGCTCCCCCGGTTGCGGAGACGCCCGCAGCGGCATCGGCAGCGACTTGACCGGTATGCCCACCACCGCCGTCCACACCCGCTTCCCGTGGTCCGTCTCCTCCCGCACCTTCGTCGTCAGCCCCGCGATCTTCACCCCCGGAATCGTGCTCAGTGGATGCAAAAAGTCCGGCGAGCCGTCCTCGCGCTTCGTCGCCGGCGTCGCCGCGCGAATCCACGAGGCCGCCACCTTCCCATCATGCCCCACCGTCACCTCGATCATCTCCGTACCGTTCCCCGCTGCCGTCGAATCGAGATACACCGACACGCGGTCGCCGCTCGCCGGCAGACCCGCCGTGTCGCTCACAAACGCGACGTACACATGCGAAGGATCGTACAGGATCGCCCCGCGCGTCGCCGGCGTCGTCTGGTCCGTGTTGATCGGGCTGCTGAATTGCGAAAAATGCGTTTCCACCCACGGCAAATCCGTCAGCGGATCCGCCACGGCCGGATTCCCCGATGCCGGCAGCGCCGTCGCCGCCGGCGGAGGCGTCACCACCTTCTCCAGCATCGCCGCCGCCGTCGTGTTCCCCTTGCATCCCGACAACAGCGCAAGGCTCCCGCCCGCCAGAAGCGTCGCCGAGAACAGGAGGATGGATCGGACGGTCGGTTGCATAAGGGTATAAAGGTTACCCGCTTTGATCGGCGTTTTGAAGCAAAAGTTGCCAGCTATTTGGGCGTTTTCTGCCCCAAAAACCCGCAACCATCATCCCAATCCCCTTAAAGACGCCTGAGACGAGCCACCGTTAGGCGCTTTTTTCACGATTCCGTTCTCAGAGGTCCCCCCCCGGGCAGTGCCAACGACGGCTGGCCTTAGTCAATCAACGCCAACGTCGCTTCCGCGCTCTGCGGATCCCCAAGCGTATAGCCGGAATCAAAACTCGCCGCATCCGGAGTGCCCGTCGCCGACGTGGGTTCCACATCCGCCGCGACAGGCGTATCGCCAAGGTTCGCGGAGACCCCCGCCACCGGTGCTTGCGCCGTTCCCCCTGGTTCCAACGGCGCTGGCGCCGCGAACAACATCAGCATCCCATCCCCATCATCTGACACCTGAAAACTCGCGACCTTTACATAGTTACTGTTGTCATTCTCCACGTACAAATAGACCGTCGATCCGGGCGTCGCCGACTGCGAAAATGTTATCGAATATCCCGCCTTATTCGCGCCTGTGACACTCCCGTCGCCATTGACGACCGCATACCCCCCTATGTACGGAATCAAATCATGCCGCGATGTGTCGGTCACTCCCTGCCCAAGCAATGTCGCCCCCGGCTGGTCACTGCTCCATATCTGGTAATGCGTCCCGATTGGCCCCAGGTCCGCGTCGTACGCCCACCCCGTCGCGCTGGTGGTCGTCGCCACGTCAATGCTGCCAATGGGCGCAAAATCCTGAGTAATCTTGAACACCGAATTGTACGCGTCGGCCCGTCCCGCCGTCAGGACTTTCTGGTACAACGCAGGCACATACACGGCCCCGTCAATCACCGCTTGTCGCCGCTGCCACAAACCTGCAGTCGGATTCTTTGCCGCCTCCAACGCAATGATCCCCGTCACCACCGGCGCCGCGAACGATGTCCCTGAATGCCACGTGTACCACGACCCCACCGAGGAACTCCCCGCCGTGTAAATGCTGTCTCCGGGAGCCGCCAACTGCACCGAATTCACCCCCCAGTTTGACCAAACGGGAAGAACGTCCTGATTCGTTATCGCCGCCAGGGTGATCACATTGCCCAAGTCCTGCGAAAAGCTGCCCGGATATTGCGGAGTCTGATCGATGTCGTATCCAACCCAGTTGTTCGTGTGCTGAGGATCCGCACCATTTCCTGCGACCGTCACAAACAGGATACTTCGGGACATTAAATTTCGGATCGCTTGCATAATGGTGTTTTTCGCATACGAGTCGAGTGTAACTCCCCAGCTCGCATTCACCGCCACAATGTTTCGCCCAGCCACGCTTAAACCGTAGACTCTGTTAATCGCTGCGACGGCACTGGCCGCATCCCCTCCGTGCTGATCCGGAAGTCCCGAGTTCTCCACGAATTTGGTCGGGATTATCTTCACCCGCCAATCCATCCCGACGATCCCATTCGTTCCCCCCGCCTCGCCCGCACCGATCACCCCCGCCACACCCGATCCATGCGTGTCAAGATCCGTGACATCGGTCGTCGGATGCGCGGGGTAAACCACATTATAGGCATCGGCCATATCAAGGTTCGACTCGCCATACCAGTTGGTGAATACCGGATTTGTGCTGTCCACCCCGGTATCAATCGTTGCCACATACACACTCGGAGCACCTTGGGTGAGTTGCCACGCCGCCTCAACGTTGCTATCCGCCCCAGGGGTGCCCTGAAAAGTGTTTTGAGTAAAGCCGAGGTCTGGATAGATCACATGGTAAAGCGACTGCCCGGTATTGGAAACCTGCCATGCCAGCGGATCGACAGCATGGGGTGGCAGGGCGTCGAGGCTGATCATGGAATCCGGTTCCACGTTCGTGAGCAGCCCCGGAAACTGCGAACTCCACGCCGAAAGATTGTCCGCGGACATGCCGCGCTCCGTAAAGGCATACATATTCAAACCCAGCGAGGCAACATCGGAAACCGTTACCCCCAATTCCGACATAAACAAAGCGAGATTTGTGATGTTGGGGGCGACCGTCGCGAGATAACGGTCCTTTTGCACATAAGCAGGCCGACCTTTAAACATAACTGTGACAGGATCGGCCACTGCCACCCCTGCTCCTGAGTCAGTTCCGGTCGCAACCGTCGAAAGAAGCAGGCGCGGTTCGAGAGTCTCCAATTGGTAATTCCAAGCCTCCACAACCGAAAAACGGCAGGCTTCCCGGCGACAAACCGCAGCAGCTTTCATTGACGACACCTTCTCAACAGTCCAACCTGCGTCTGAGCGTAAACTGCCAACCAAACGCTGTCAATGAAAAAGCCGGGCTGGGCCTTGCCAGCGCCTCTGGAAACGGATAAAAGGAGCATGCTAAACAGGAGGAGGTCCGCATGTTGAACCAAGCCCGCAGTCGTACCACGAATCGCCCCCTCCCCATGCCGCAGCCCCTTGAGCTCCGCCTCCTCTTCACCGCCGTCCCCAGTTTCATGGTCCGCGCTTCTTACAACAACGGCGACGCCGTCCTTTGGGATCTCCACACCAATATGCGCCCCGACATCCCCGCCACATTCGCCGAACCCGGCGTTCGCGGCTTTCTCCCCTTCGGACCCAAATTCACCGGCGGCATCAATAGCGCCGTCGGCGACATCAACGCCGACGGCATCCCCGACGTGATCCTCGCCCCTGCCTCCAAAGGCAAACCCCTCATCCAAGTCTACAACGCCGTCTCCGGCGTTCTCGAACGCAGCTTCTTCGCCTACTCCCAGAACTTCTGGGGCGGCGTCAACATCGCCTCCGCCGACATCAACGGCGACGGCAAAGCCGACATCATCACCGCCCCCGCCTCCAATGGCGTCCCGCTGGTCAACGTCTACGACGGCGCATCCGGCCGCTTGATCCGCTCTTTCTACGCCTACACCCCCAACTTCC